>JBNKBO010000044.1:0-20792 GCA_050287265.1 Sideroxydans sp.
ACACCCCGGCACGTGCCGCGACGTCGTCCAGCTTGGTCGCGGCAAAACCGCGTTCGACAAACAGATCGAGCGCAGCGGCCAGTAATTCGGCTGGACGGGCTTCCTTGCGGCGCTGTCGCACTGGTGTCCCTTGATTTTGGCTATTGTTCATAATTTCTCCATTACTGACTGACTGGTCAGTAATATAACCAAGAGAAGGAAAGTCTGTCAACAGTCACGTTTTACCGGGATGTTAGAATTCGTCACATGCTTAACGATCGTGCGCAAATCCTGCTCAAAACCCTGGTAGAACGCTATATCAGCGACGGACAGCCTGTGGGGTCGCGCGCGCTACAGCAGTTTTCCGGCCTGGAAGTCAGTCCCGCCACCATTCGCAACGTGATGGCCGACCTGGAAGAAATGGGCCTGGTTACCAGCCCGCACACCTCGGCCGGGCGCGTGCCTACTGCGTTAGGCTACCGTCTGTTCATAGACACGCTGATGGTGGTGCAGCCCCTGTCCGAAGACCGCGTGCACCAGTTGGAAAGCCAGTTACAGCCGGCCAACCCGACCCGCTTGCTGACCCAGGCTTCCAATGTCCTGTCTGAACTCACCCGTTTTGCCGGTGTGGTCGCCACCCCAAAACGCGCCAGTATCACCGTACGCCAGATCGAATTCCTGCGCCTGTCGGAAAAACGCGTGCTGCTCATCATCGTAATGCCGGACGGCGAGGTGGAAAACCGCGTGTTGTTAACGCACAAGGACTACAGCCAGACGCAACTCACCGAGGCCGGGAATTTCCTGAGCCAGCACTATGCCAACCTCGCTTTCGGCGACATCCATCAGCGCGTGCAGAACGAACTGCGCCAGTTGCAGCACGATATGACCGCACTCATGAGCGCAGCGATGACCGCAAGCGATGAAGCCATCGCACGCAGAAACGAGGATTATGTCATCAGCGGCGAGCGCAACCTGCTCAACATCAACGACCTTGCCGCCAACATGACCCAGTTGCGCAACCTGTTCAACATGTTCGAACGGAAAACCGAACTGTTGCAATTGCTGGATGCAGGCCGCCATGCCCCGGGGGTGCATATTTTCGTCGGCAACGAATCCGGCCTGACGGGACTGGATGAATGCAGCGTGGTAAGCGCGCCCTACACTTCAGACGGACAGATCGTCGGTACACTTGCCGTGGTCGGTCCCAAACGCATGAACTATGAACGGGTTGTGCCTATTGTGGACATCACTGCAAAATTGCTGAGTAATGCGCTGTCGCAACAATAAAGGGAAGGGGGAAGAAGGAAGGGAGAAGGGAAAAGTTCGTAGCGCGTCCTGCTGCCGTACCCTTCCCCCTTCTCCCTTTACCCTTCCCCAAAATTAACAAAACAAACAACAAACCCCAATGACCTACATCACCGAACCTACCCACACCCACGGCACCCCGCAAAAGACCGGCATTATGCTGGTCAATCTCGGCACGCCGGATGCCCCCACGCCGCAGGCCGTGCGCAGATATCTCAAGGAATTTCTCGGTGACCCGCGCGTGGTGGAAATGCCGCGGGCCATCTGGTGGCTCATCCTGAATGGCATCATTCTCAACACACGCCCGAAGAAATCCGCTGCCAAGTACGCCAGCATCTGGATGGAGGAAGGATCGCCACTCCGCGTCTATACCGAAAAACAGACTGTGCTGCTGCAGGGCTACCTCAGCCAGCGCACCAGGGCTCCGCTCGTCGTCGACTTTGCCATGCGCTACGGCAACCCTTCGATACCGGTCGTGCTGCGCAAACTGAAAGAACAGAACTGCCAACGCGTCCTGGTCGTGCCGATGTATCCGCAATACGCCGCCAGCACCACCGCCACGGTGAACGACATTGTGTTTGGCGAGTTGCAAAAGATGCGCAATACACCTGGCTTGCGCACCATCAAACATTTCCATGACCGCCCCGACTACATCAAGGCACTGGCGAACAATATCAATGATTTCTGGATGAAGAACGGCAGGCCGGAAAAGCTGCTGATGAGCTTTCATGGTTTGCCGCAAAACTCACTTGATCAAGGCGATCCTTACCACTGCGAATGCCTCAAGACAGGCCGTTTACTGGCACAGGAACTGGGGCTGAAACCGGAACAATACACTGTCAGTTTCCAGTCGCGTTTCGGCAGGGCGAAATGGCTGCAACCCTATACCTCCGCCACGCTCAAGGAATGGGGCCAACAGAAAATCAGACGTGTGGATGTAGTCTGCCCGGGATTTGTAGCCGATTGTCTGGAAACGCTGGAAGAGATCGCGCTCGAAGGAAAAGCAGAATTCCTGCACGCGGGCGGCAGCGATTATCGCTACATCCCCTGCCTCAACGACCGCAACGACTGGATGCATGCGCTGACCGACCTGGTGCTGGACAATCTGCAAGGCTGGCTGATCGAGCCGGATACTACGGAACTGGAACAAAGCAGGTCATGTGCCCTGGCGCTGGGTGCAAAACAATAACAAATTGAATCCAAGTTAAAGGAATGACTGAATGTTTATCGCCCATTTTGGAATCGGCTTTGGTGCAAAAGCCGCCGCCCCCAGGGTTTCGCTTGGCACACTGCTTCTGGCCGCGCAATTCATCGATCTGATCTGGCCGACATTGCTTTTGCTCGGTATCGAGCGCGTGAACATCATCACCGACGGTTCGCGGCAACCGCCACTGGATTTCGTACACTACCCCTGGTCCCACAGTCTGCTGACCGTCATCGGTTGGGCGCTACTCTTTGCCACCGCCTATTTCATTGCGCGCCGGAACCGCATCGGTGCTGTAGTGCTCGGCCTTGCCGTCGTCAGCCATTGGTTGCTTGATCTTGTGGTGCATTATCCCGATTTGCCGCTTTACCCCGGTTCCAGCCCGTTATTGGGCTTCAGTGTCTGGTCTTCTCCCCTCATCGCAATGATGCTGGAACTGGTGATTTTTGCGGCGTGTATCTGGCTGTACTTGCGCAGCACCAAGGCGAGCGATACAACAGGAAAATGGGCTCTGTGGTCATTGATCGCCACGCTGTTGCTGATTCAGATCGGTAACGCATTCGGCGCGCCACCCCCCAGTACCACTGCCATTGCCTGGGTGGGTCAAGCGCAATGGCTGCTAGTAGCATGGGGGTACTGGGTGGATCGTCACCGTCATCCCGTTTCCGGGCAATAACTCAAGTCTGGCTATCGGTTTTAACGTAGCGCTTGAAATTGTTCCTGCCACTATCCTTGGCCATGTACATGGCATCATCCGCATATCTGATCATCGTCTCTTCATCTGTCGCATCGTCGGGGCAAATGCTTATGCCTATACTGAAGGAAATAACCACTTTTTCCTCCCCGATCTGATGTGGTTTCTCCATTACGCTGATGATCTTGCGTGCGACCTTTTCAGCATCTTCTGCGCCGCTCCCGTCGGGCAATAGAATCATGAATTCGTCGCCGCCCTGACGGCAGATGGTATCGGATTCGCGCACGCAGGATTTCAGACGCTCGGCGACCGACTGCAACAGCATGTCTCCGGCCACATGTCCCATCGTGTCGTTCACATGCTTGAATCTGTCCAGATCAAGAAATAGCAGTGCTGTTTTCTTTTTGTAGCGAATTCCGTCCACCAGCGCATGCTTCAGACTATCCGCAAACATCGCACGGTTCGGCAAATGCGTAAGCGAATCGTAATGCGCCAGATGTTCTATGTGTGCCTCGTCTTCCTTGCGTTTGGTGATATCGGAAAACACGGCGATGTAATTGATGATTTCGTTCTGCGAATTTTTTACGGTGCCTATGGATAACCACTCCGGATAGATTTCCCCGTTCTTGCGCCGATTCCAGATTTCACCCTGCCACAAACCGGTATCATTGATGGATTGCCACATTGCCTGGTAAAACTTCGTGTCCTGCCGCCCGGATTTCAGCACATTCGGGTTTCTTCCAATGAGTTCCTCCTCGGAATAGCCCGTAATCATGTAGCAGGCCGGGTTCACCGCGATGATTTTGCGCTTTGCATCGGTGATCAGAATCGCTTCACTGCTGTTATCGAACATTTTGACAAACAACTGCAAGCGCTCGTTGGCATGCTCCAGCTTTTCAACAAGAAGGTTAAAGTTCCGTGCCATCTCGCCAATATCCGGATTGTGCACATCTTCTTCGGCACGCCTGGAAAAATCCAGGTCAGTTTGAATATCCGCCATCGTACGCTGGAGATTTTTGATGGGTCTGGTGATGTTGCGCACAATGACGATGCGCACGAACAGGGAGATGATGATCAACAGCAGAACCTGCAGAACGATATGGCCGATCCACAGCCAATCCTCGACCTCGTTCAGTTGTGAATCCTCATCGGACAGATCGAGGATCACGCTGGCCGCCCCATTCACACTGCCGGCATTAGTGCTATGGCAAGCAAGACAATCTGTACCGCGAAAATCCCGTTTGGCGATAAACGGCACTACCACACGCAGCGCCGAATGCCCGTTATCCAGGGTTAGCCTGCGAAATAACGTCCTGCCGGTACTCAACACTTCGCGATCCAGGTCGTCCACGGGTGCTTCTTCCGGCAATCCCGGTCCGAATTGCTCGACCACCGCCCGGCCACGGATGATGCGCAACTCGACCACACCGCGCGACAGCGACATTTTATTCAACAGCAGTTTGCGATTCTCGGGATCGGTAATTTTTCCGGTGAGCATCAGCATGTTCATGCCGTTGATCAACCCGTTGGCAGTCTCCTCGGCGCGCATCTCTGCACTACGCTCGATCTGCATCTCAAAGCGCCCGATCATCCACTCCATCAGGAAAAAAAACAGAATGATGAGCGTACCTTGAATCAGGATGTGCAGTTTTTCCTGCACACCCGCAGCGCGCCAGCCATTGACAAAAGCATTCATTCCCTTGCTCCCCGTACCTTCAGTACCTGCCCGTCGAACTCGCTACAACTTGATAAAGTGCTCCCGGTAATGCTTCATTTCGGCGATGGACTCATAGATGTCCGCCAATGCCTCATGTTTACCGTGTTTTTTCAGGCCATTTGCCACTTCCGGCTTCCAGCGCCTGGCCAGTTCTTTGAGTGTACTCACATCCAGATTGCGGTAGTGAAAATAATCTTCCAGCCTGGGCATCCAGCGCGCCAGAAAGCGGCGGTCCTGGCAGATGGAATTGCCGCACATCGGCGAGATGCGTGCCGGCACATGTTCCTTGAGAAATTCCAGCATCTGTTCCTCCACCTCCGCCTCCGTGAGCGTCGAAGCCTTGACCTTGTCGATAAGGCCGGATTTGCCATGGGTGGATTTGTTCCAGTTATCCATACCGTCGAGCACGCTATCCGGCTGATGCACCACCAGCACAGGCGCTTCTGCGACGGTATTCAGGTCGCTATCGGTCACGACCAACGCCACCTCGATAATGCGATCCGTATCAGGCAAAAGCCCCGACATTTCCATATCTATCCAGACGAGGTTGTTTTGGTTTTGTGCCATAATCTGCAGCAGTTCCCATTATTAAAAGTGTGGCGCATTGTCGCACAGCATAGCCACGCAATCCAACGATATGACCGCTCACCAATTCACTGCTCTCTTTATTTCAGCGCTGTTCACGAATGGCATCATCAAACTCTGGCTGGCCTACCGCCAGCTCGACCATGTCGCGGAACGACGGGGCGAAGTGCCCGCCGCCTTCCGCGAGAAAATCGACCTTGCCGCCCACCAGAAGGCAGCCGATTACACCCGCGCACTGCTTCAACTCGGGATATTTAATATCATATTCGACACGATCCTGCTGCTGGCCTTCACCCTGGGCGGCGGCATCCAGTGGCTGAGCGATTTGTCATCTACCGCGTTCGACGGGCCACTGGTACAGGGCGTTGCCATCATCGTCGCAGTAATGTTGCTGCAATCGATACTTGAATCGCCCTTCAATTTCTATCGCACCTTCAATCTCGAAGCGCGCTTCGGCTTCAATAAAATGACGCTCAAGCTTTACCTGATCGACACCCTCAAGGGAATATTACTCGGCGCCGCCATCGGCCTGCCGCTACTATTCGGGGTACTGTGGCTGATGTCCGCTATGGGCGACCTGTGGTGGCTCTATGTATGGGGCGTGTGGGTGACGTTCAACCTGTTGCTGCTGTTCATTTATCCTACCTATATCGCCCCGCTGTTCAATAAATTCGAGCCGATGCAAGACGAAACGGAGAAAGCACGCATTGAAGCCTTGCTCAAAAAATGCGGCTTTGCTGCCAGCGGCCTGTTCGTCATGGACGGCAGCAAACGCAGCACGCACGGCAACGCCTACTTCACCGGCTTCGGCAAGACCAAGCGCATCGTTTTTTTCGACACCTTGCTGCAACGCCTCACCCCGAACGAGATCGACGCCGTATTGGCGCATGAACTGGGACATTTCAAAAAACGTCATGTACTGAAACGCATTGCCTACACTTTTGCGCTCAGCCTGGGATTCCTGTGGCTGCTGGCGCAACTCCTGCATGCCCCCTGGTTCTTCCAGGGACTGGGCGTAACCAGCCAGTCCACCGCATTGGCGCTGCTGCTGTTCTTCATGGTGCTGCCCGTATTTACCTTTTTGCTGCACCCCATCGCTTCCGCCTATTCGCGCAAACACGAATTCGAGGCAGACGAATATGCCGCACAACAGACCGACGCAAACGAACTGGTGAATGCGCTGGTCAAGCTGTACCAGGACAACGCCAAGACACTGACCCCGGATCCGTTGTACGCTACTTTCTACGAATCGCATCCACCCGCCCCGATCCGCATCGCGCACCTGCAAAAACTGGGGGCTGCCAAATGAAAAAATATTTCTTCCTGCTCATGCTTGCCGCCACAAGTGCACAGGCTGCACCGTTCGCCGAAGGCAACGCCGAAAACGGCAAGGAACTGATCGTCAAATACGATTGCAACAGCTGCCATAAAGGCAAAATGGGAGGCGATGGCACCGCCATCTACACCCGCCCGGATCGCATCGTGACCGGCGCAAACCTCCTCATCGACCGGATGGAGCAATGCTCCGGCGCCATCGGCAAGAATCTGACAACGCAGGAAAAGCTGGACCTCGCGGCCTATCTGAACCAGCAGTATTACCACTTCAAATGAGGAGGCGATCATGGCTGACGTCTGTGACCTGAACGACAAGCACTGCAAACCCTGCGAGGGTGGCGTACCTCCGCTGACAACCGATGAAGCGCGCGCATTGCTCAAACAGCTCGACAACTGGGAGCTCAACGACAACCGCATCGCCAAGACCTTCGAGTTCAAGAACTACTATCAGGTAATGGCCTTCGTCAACGCCGTGGCCTGGATGACGCACCGGGAAGACCACCACCCCGACATGACGGTCGGCTATAACCAATGCCGCGTGGAATATTCCACCCACGCCATCGGCGGCCTGTCCGAAAACGACTTCATCTGCGCCGCGAAAGTGGATGGGTTGTTCAAGCTTTGAGCCAGAATTTCATTAACATTCATCTTGCGTCGATGTTTTTCTCCCTTCTGGTGGGACTACTAGCCATTCGACTAAGCTGGCAAAGAACGCCAGCCAAGTCGCTGGTTATCCCGCAGGCGGGAGTGTCAACTCCACATCCAGCTTGCTGGATAGTGGATTGCCTGCCTTTGGTAGAAGGGCTGGGGATGAGGGTTGATGAATATATGCAAGCTCAGTTTCAAATCAACGCCCCTCACCCCAACCCCTCTCCCGCCTGCGGGAGAGGGACTAAGAACGGTTCATAACAATCCGTGGCAAATACATCACTGCAAGGCCTCATCGTCGCCGCCCACGGGCGCCACTATTTAGCCGAACTGCCCGGCGGTGAAATCCTCGAATGCGTTCCGCGCGGCAAAAAAAGTGAAGTCGCGTGCGGTGACACGGTGGAACTGGAACGCACCAGCACCGACCAGGCCGTCATCGAGAGTATTGCACCACGCACCACCCTGCTCTATCGCTCCGATGCATACAAGCAGAAAATCATCGCCGCCAACGTCACCCAGATCATCATCGTTGTCGCCGTCGAGCCCTCGTTCAACGACGAACTGCTGGCGCGCTGCCTGCTCGCCGCACATGAACAGGACCTGGACATCCTCATCGTGCTCAACAAATGCGACCTGCCGCAAATCGAAACGGCACGCGCGCAACTTGCCCCCTATGTGAAAGCCGGTTACCGCGTGCTGGAACTCTCCGCCAAACAGGACGTCGCGCCGCTGCTGCCATCCCTTCAGGGCCATACCAGCGTACTCGTCGGACAATCCGGCATGGGCAAATCAACCATCATCAACGCCGTCATCCCCGAAGCACAGGCCGCGACGCGCGAAGTATCAACTGCACTCGACTCCGGCAAACACACCACCACCCACGCGCGCCTGTATCACCTGAACGTCACCAGCAATCTAATCGATTGTCCCGGCGTGCAACTGTTCGGCCTGCATCACCTGGATTTCGCCGCGATCGAAAGCAACTTCCCGGAATTCCGCCCCTACCTCGGCCAGTGCCGCTTCGCCAACTGCAGCCATTCGCACGAGCCGGACTGCGCGATACGCAAAGCGGCAGAAGAAGGAAAGATAGACGAGCGGAGATTGAAGCTGTTTCAGCAGATCGCAGGACAGAAGAAACAGATCTGATCCTGGCTATCAGGAAGCAGCCAACAGAACCGTGCGCCACCCAAGATTACATCCACCGCACAGTCTCCCCCTTTGAAAAAGGGGGACGGAAGGGGGATTTAAAATCGTGACACATCACCCTCCCTCAAATCCCCCCACACCCCCCTTTTGCAAAGGGGGGCTGTTTCAGTAAGGTAATCAATCTTTACCTGATACCGCGCTGAAAACGATAGCCCTTGTAGCTGAATATCACGCCATCCGGCGTGATCTGTTCCAGCCTGAGTCCCGGCTCCAGGGATTCGCCTTCTTTCATCATGCGCGAGTTGATGCTGACGATACTGTTCTCGGGTTTGCTGGAATAGGAATGCAACTGGATCGTCATGTCCGGCAGCGCCTGCTGAATTGCGGACGGTAGTTCGTATATGTGAAGCGCTTCCTGTTCCGGCTCGGTGTTCACCGGACTGGGCGGTGCTTGTTGAGTTATGACCGGCGCAACAGGTACCGGCAATTTCTGCACTGGTGCTTCCACCGGAACAGGTTGAACAGGGCGTGGCGAGGTCTGTTCCGGAATTGCCGCGCTTACGGCGGAAGATTCCGCCACCGTTTGCGCCTCCTGCCACGGGCGCAACCATCCGATGGCAATGCCCGCACAAAGCAAAACAACTGCAAGCACCGCGTAATACACGGAAAAAGATTTTCCGGGCGCAGCCACCGCCGCCTGCGCCGGCGGTATCGTTGGCGTTGCGCCGCGCTGCCGTTGCTGGTCGGACTTTTTGAGCGCATCCAGAATATACGACATGCCTACTTACTCCCTTTTCCGGTAACCAGCCTGGGCGCAGATTTATCTGCAAGCCCGCTCAGGCGCAGCATGGTCTGGGGACCGACGATGCCGATCGGAGGAAGATCATGCGCAAGCTGGAATTGCTTGACCTGCCGCACCATGGCCGCATCGAACACCGGATCTGAGACAGGCTCCGCCGCCTTGCCATTGATTTGCGCAAACTGATTGCGCAGCCATTCCACATCCGGCCCGCGATCGCCCGGCCGTATCTGCTCTGCTGTCACCGGCGGTTGACGCCACAGCAGGGTATATTGACCCGCCCATTGTTCTGCCAGCGCCCCAATGGCCACCGCCCGGGTTTCGTTGGCAACATTGAAAACGGCAACCCGATCATCGAGCAGCGTCAATGTGGCATAAAATTTCCCGCCCTGTTTATCGCGCAACTCCAGCACGGCAGGCCGGTTCAACTGGCGCAGCTCATCCAGCCCGCCGCGTGCGCTACGGCAACTCAAACCGATGGCATTGGCCTGCAGGCACGCGTCCCCTCCCTCATAGTCCGCACCCCATGCACGAAACAGCGCGGTGTATGCCATCTCCTCGCTACGCGCAAGCGGCTCTGCGGCTGGCCATATCAGCGTCGCCGGAGCTTCCGCCATTGGCGCAACCGGCTTGGCAAGCTCGGTAGCTGGGGCCGGGGATTGGTCAGCGGGCCTGTACAACAATGCCAACAGCGCCGCGAAAGCCAGTAAACCCGCCAGCAGGAAAAGCACGATGCGGCGGGATCGCTTCTCCGGAAGATGAAACACCTCGCGTGCCGCCTGTTTCAGCGTCGAATGATCGACCCGCTCCTTGCCCTGCACATAAGCACCGAGCAGCGCCCGATCACAAAGCACATTGATCACGCGCGGCGTGCCGCCGCTCAGGCGATAGAGACGGCTCATCACCAAATCCGGAAACAACGCACGCTCTGTTCCCGCAATCTCGAGGCGATGCTGCACATAGGCAGCGACTTCCTGTCTGGCCAGCGGCCCCAGGTGATAACGTGCGATAACCCGTTGCGCTAGTTGCCGCAGTTCGGGCCGCGCCAGCATCTCAGCCAGTTCGGACTGGCCGAGCAGGATGATCTGCAAGAGCTTGCGCTGGTTGGTTTCGAGATTGGTGAGCAGCCGCATCTGCTCAAGCACATCTGCGGAAAGGTTCTGCGCCTCGTCGATGACCAGCACCGCATGCCTGCCTTTTGCATGGGAATCAAGCAGGTAACTATTGATGCAATCGACGAACACCTTGATGCTGGTATTGCCGGGAGGAACGGCGATGCCGAATTCGGCGCAAATGGTCGCAAGCAACTCTTCCACCGTCTGCCGCGGATTGAATATATAAGCCACATCGCAGGATTCGGGAATCTGCTCCAGCAGGCAGCGGCATACCGTCGTCTTGCCCGCCCCCACCTCACCGGTGAGCAACACAAACCCGCCGCTGCCATTCACGCCATACAACAGATGAGCGAGCGCCTCCTGATGGCGCTCGCTCATATAGAGATAGCGTGGATCCGGCGCAATGGAAAATGGCGCCTCGGCGAGACCAAAATAGCTCTGGTACATGGGCGAATTAGAAGTGGGAATGTCGGGACATTATAACGGCAAGCCATGCGCGCTCAAGGCTTCAGTTTCCTGATGGATTGTTGACGACAGGTCTGGCAAAGCTATTTGCACGGTTCGGGTTGTGTGAAACGCAAAAAGATTGAAATTGTTTTAGCAGATCATTTGACCAAAACAATTGGACAATAGCCCATCCCACCTACCTCGGTTAGAATCCGCCAAGGGTATCCAACAACAAGCGCGCAAGCGTACCAATAAAACCCCTTCCGGAAGGAAGCACAAGGAGAGAGAAAGACAGCGCACAAAGATGCGCGAAATACACTCGATTTGTGATTCTGAAAGGGGAGCAATGAATCAATTGCAACGCATCTACAAGCTTCATCAAGTCATCTCTGCTCGCCGCTATCCCGTGCCGCATAAAGTACTGATGCAGAAACTAGATTGCTCTCGCGCCACAGTCAATCGTGTCATCCGGGAACTACGCCAGTTCTTCAACGCGCCGATCAAATACGACCGCGAGAACAACGCCTATTATTATGACAGGCAGAACGGCGAAAACTTCGAACTGCCCGGCGTCTGGTTCAATGCCGCCGAACTGCACGCTCTGCTCACCACCCAACACCTGCTGGAACAAATGCAGCCTGGCCTGTTCGATAGCCACCTCAAACCAGTCAAGACGCTCATCGAAAAACTGCTCGCCGCTGGCCCACATGACAGCGCCGAAGTCACCAAACGTGTGCGTATCCTGCGCATGGCGGGACGCAACACATCAGACGAACATTTCCAGACCGTGGCCGGTGCATTGCTCAACCGGCAGCGTCTCGACATCCTCTACCATGGACGCAGCAACGATGAATCCTCGCGCCGCACGGTCTCGCCGCAACGCCTCGTCCATTACCGCGACAATTGGTACCTGGATGCCTGGTGTCACGAACGCAAGGCGCTACGAACCTTCGCCCTGGATCGCCTGCGCGAAGCAAAGGCACTGGACAAGCGCGCCCGGGACATCGCCGAAAAAGACTTGAACGCACACTTTGCCGAAAGCTACGGCATCTTCGGTGGCAAACCCAAACACACCGCCCATCTCATATTCAGTCCGCAACGCGCCCGCTGGGTGGCCGAAGAACAATGGCATCCACAGCAACAAGGCCGCATGCTGGAAGATGGCCGCTACGAACTGCGCTTCCCCTACTCCGACCCGCGCGAACTGGTGATGGACATCCTTAAGCATGGAGCGGAGGTGGAGGTGATGGAGCCGGAGGCTTTGAAGGTGAAGGTGAGGGAGCAGTTGCGGGGGGCGTTAAAAAAATATGGGAGATGAGGGGCAGAGGCTCAGATTCTGAGCTTGTGGGTATGGATAATAAACGCTAAGGCCGACTTGGTCGGCCCATAATATTTTTCATTATTTAGGAGAGTACAAATGGCAACGCAAGAACAAAGAGAAAAAGTCTGGAACAGTGCCCAAACCGTTCGCGGCAAAGACCCCGACCTTTACCGCAAAGACACCTATGGAAATCTCATGTACAAACCCTCACACGGCAAGTCTTCTACGATGGGTTGGGATGTTGACCATATCAAACCCGTGTCCCGTGGCGGCTCCGATGCAACCCGAAATCTCCAGGCGTTGAATACCACCGTTAACCGCAGCAAAGGCGACACGCTGGTAAAGAAAAGTAGACATTCAAAGTAATTCAACGGGGACTGGGCAACGCAGCGATGAACGATATAACCAACCAGCCAGCAAACCGGCCACTGGCCCACGTACGGCAATTGCCGGATGGACAATGGATCGAGCATTTCCTGGACGAGCATTTACTGGCGGTTGCTGAACTCGCTGCGAGGTTCGCTTCCGTCTTCTATAGCCAGGACTGGGCACGGCTTGCCGGGCTGTGGCACGACCTCGGCAAGTTTCGCGAAAAATTCCAGAAATACATCAAGTCCGTCAGCGGCTACGATGCCGAGGCTCACATTGAGGGCGCGCCGGGGCGCGTGGATCACTCCACTGCCGGAGCTATACACGCTATCGAAAAGCTGGGACCATCAGGACGCATCATCGCCTACCTGATTGCCGGACATCACGCCGGACTGCCGGACTGGAATGGAGAGTCCGCCTCGCTTTTTCAAAGACTGGAAGGCGGCAAGACGAAAGGCTATTTGAAGGAAGCATTGCTCTCCAAACCGACGGCAAACCTGCTCGATCAGTCAGTTCCGGCATCATTGCCTCCTCAAAATGGTTCGTTCGCGCTATGGATCAGGATGCTGTTTTCCTGTCTGGTGGATGCTGACTTCCTCGATACGGAAGCCTTTATGGATGAGCGCCGACAAGCATTGCGCGCGGGCCATCCCTCCCTAAATGAACTACTTTCGGCATTCGACCAGTACATGGCGAACAAAGGCGGCAACTCCAAGGTTAACCGCATTCGCGCCGAGGTGCTGCGCCAGTGCCGTGAAAAGGCCGTTATGCCTTCCGGCCTGTTCTCGCTCACCGTGCCGACCGGCGGCGGCAAGACGCTATCCAGCATGGCTTTCGCGCTGAACCATGCCGTGCATCACAACAAGAATCGCGTGATCTACGTCATCCCCTACACCAGCATCCTCGAACAGACAGCGAACATCTTCCGCGAGATATTCGGCGAGGGAAACGTCATCGAGCACCACAGCAATCTTGACCCGGACAAGGAGGATTCACGTTCGCGCCTCGCCACGGAAAACTGGGATGCACCCATTATCGTCACCACCAACGTGCAGTTCTTCGAATCGCTGTTCGCCGCGAAAACCAGCCGCTGCCGCAAGCTGCACAACATCGTCAACAGCGTGGTGGTGCTGGATGAGGCGCAATTGCTGCCGCCGGAATTCCTCGCGCCCATCCTGCATGTGATGCAAGACCTGTCGCACAACTACAAGGTGAGTTTCGTACTCTCCACCGCGACCCAGCCCGCCTTCTCGCCGCGACCAAAATTCGCGGGACTCAAGAATGTGTGCGAACTGATGGATGAGCCCGGACAGTTATATGCCGACCTCAAGCGTGTCGAAACCGAATTGCCGGACGATTTCAGCGCATCGCGCACTTGGGAATCCGTCGCCGGCGAATTGCAGCAATATGAATCGGTGCTGTGCATCGTCAACTCGCGCAAGGACTGCCGCGAATTGCACGCCCTGATGCCCAAGGACACCATCCACCTCTCCGCGCTGATGTGCGGACAGCACCGCAGCGAAGTCATCGCCGACATCAAGCAACGCCTGAAAGACCGCATCCCCACGCGCGTCGTCAGCACGCAGTTGGTCGAAGCCGGGGTAGATATGGATTTCCCCGTGGTCTATCGCGCGCTGGCCGGGCTGGATGCCGTGGCGCAGGCCGCCGGACGCTGTAACCGCGAGGGAGCATTGCCGGATATGGGCAAGGTCGTCGTGTTCGTACCGCCAAAACCTGCGGCCCCCGGCCTATTGCGCAAGGCACAACAAAGCGGGCAGGAAATCATGCGTCTAACCGAAGGCGCCCCGCTCACACGCGAACGCTTCGAGGCCTATTTCCGCCACTACTACGCCAGCCTCAACAGCCTGGACGAAGAAAACATCGTGGGCCTGCTGGACATGCACAACCGGGCCGAAGCGAGAAAAGGCGAATTCAGTTTCCGCACCGCCGCCGACAAATTCCGCCTCATCAAGGAAGAAGGCCAGACCGCCGTCATGGTGCGTTACGGTGCAAGCGAACAGCTCATCGCTGCACTCGAAACCAGCCGGGACATGGCGCCCCGTGAGCGAAGAGGTATCCTGCGCCGCCTGCAACGCTACACGGTCAACATCCGCGAGCATGAATGCAAGAAGCTGTTGGCAAGCGGGGATATACGAGAGATTTTCCCTGGGAATTATGTGCAACACTCCGATACGCTCTACCACGCTCAATTGGGGCTATTAATGAGCAATGATGTCGTTTTTGATCCGGCGCAAGGCGTCGTTTAAGCAAGGGGAGGAAATGAGAACTTATTGTCTTGAAGTCAGCGGCGATTTCGCCTGCTTCACCCGCCCGGAAATGAAGGTCGAGCGCGTGAGTTATGACGTGATGACGCCATCGTCCGCCCGCGCGGTGTTCGAATCCATCCTGTGGAAACCCGCCATTCGTTGGCACGTCGAGAAGATCGAAGTGCTCAAGCCTATCCGCTGGGTATCCATCCGGCGCAACGAAGTCGGTGCGGTCGTTTCGGTGCGCAATGCGCAGGAGGCCATGAACAAAGGTTCCGGCAATCTCGGGCTGAACATTGAGGATGAACGTCAGCAGCGCGCCGGACTCTTCTTGCGCGATGTGGCTTATCGCATCCATGCGCATTTCGAATTACTGCCCAATGCCGGAGAAAACAACACGCCGGGCAAGTTCCTCGACATGTTCGAGCGCCGCGCCGAAAAGGGGCAATGCGTGAATCAGCCCTATCTCGGCTGCCGCGAATTCGCATGCGATTTCAAACTGGTCGATACGACACAACCACAACCCGCCGCCATCGAGGAAACACGCGACTTGGGCTGGATGCTGCATGACATGGACTACGCCAATGCAGCCGACCCGCAGCCGCGCTTCTTCCGTGCACAGCTTGCCGATGGCGTGCTCAACGTCCCTGCGTGGAATAGCGAAGAGGTGCGAGGATGATCCTGCAAGCACTCAATGAGTATTACCAGCGCAAGACCCGCATGCCGGACAGCGACCTTGCGCCGCCGGGGTTTGAGCACAAGGGAATTCCCTTTCTGGTAGTGCTGACGGCACAAGGCGAGTTCGCTGGGCTGGATGACACGCGCGAAGGTGAAGGCAAGAAGAAGGTTGCCAAGACCTATCTCGTGCCGCAAACCGCAGAAGGTACATCTGGCGTATCTGCCAATTTGCTTTGGGATAACCCCGAATATATCTTCGGTGCCGAAACGAAGAAAATCAAAGAAAAACTTACTCAAGCTCAAACCGACAAAAAGCGGGAAGCCATCCTTCTGCGCCTCATAAATCAGCGGAAAGCATTTCTGAAGACACTGAAAGACCGACTCCATCAGTCCACAGATTCGGGAATCTGCGCTGTGCTGGCATTCCTCGAACGCGGCGACTTTACCAAAGTATTCGAACACCCGTTGTGGACGGAGATACTGGAGAGCGGAGCCAACCTGACATTCCGACTTGAAGGAGATGCCAACCCGATTTGCGAACGCGAAACCGTAGTTGAAGCACTGCACGGAGAAGAGGACGAAACAGACGAAAAGACGGCTTTCTGCCTGGTTTCTGGAGAGACTGATGTCATCAAGCGGACTCACCCACCAATATCTGGCGTTCGGGATGCGAAAAGCACAGGCGCGATGCTGGTGTCCTTTCAAAAGGACTCTGGCTATGACTCATATGGCAAAGAGCAAGGTTTCAATGCTCCCGTTGGCAAGCGCGCAGTCTTCGCCTACACGACCGCGCTCAACCACCTGCTGGCGAAAGGCTCGAAACAACGCATGCAGGTAGGTGACGCCTCGACGGTGTTCTGGGCCGCGACGCCTGGGCATCCGATGGAGGAAATGTTTCCCGGCCTCTTCGGCGAACTGGACAAGGACAATCCAGACCTCAGAACGTCGGCGGTTGCCTCCTTGCTGAACGCACCGAAATCCGGCGCAGGCAGTTTCGAGGACGACGGCACACGTTTCTATGTGCTGGGACTCGCCCCAAACGCCGCCCGCATCGCCGTGCGCTTCTGGCATGTCAAAACGGTAGGTGAACTAGCTGTCAACATCCGCCGCCATTTCGACGACCTGCGCATCGATCATGCACCGCATGAGCCGGAAACGCTTTCGCTATCGGCAATTCTAAAGTCCAACAGCCGAAAGAAAAGTGATGGTAGCTATGACACGCCGCCCAACCTCGGCGGCGAGGTGATGCGCAGCGTAATCGAAAATCTGCCGTACCCGCAAACCCTGCTCTCCGGTGCGATACGCCGCATCCGCGCAGAGCAGGAAATCACTTACCCGCGCGCCGCGATCATCAAAGCGTGTATCAATCGAAACATAGGAAGGGAGGAACTCAAGGTGTCACTTGACGAAAACAACACGAATACCGCCTACCGGCTGGGCCGACTGTTCGCGGTGCTGGAGCGCATACAAGAGCGGGCCAGCCCCAATCTCAACGCAACGATCCGCGACCGCTATTACGGCGCGGCATCCAGCACGCCAGTTACGGTCTTCTCGACGCTGCTCAAGCTGAAGAACCATCACCTCGCCAAGCTCGACAACAAAGGCGAAGCAGTCAATTACGAAAAACTGCTCGGGCAGATCATGGACGGCATCGCCGATTTTCCGGCGCATCTCGACCTGCAAAACCAGGGACGCTTCGCCATCGGCTACTACCACCAGCGGCAAGCCTTCTTCACCAAATCCGAATCCACCAACAAGGGAGAGTAATCATCATGGCACTGAATAATCGTTACGACTTCGTTTTGCTTTTTGACGTGAAAGACGGCAACCCAAACGGCGACCCGGATGCGGGCAACCTGCCACGCGTGGATGCGGAAACCGGGCGCGGGCTGGTGACGGATGTCAGCCTCAAGCGCAAGGTGCGCAACTTCGTCGGCATCGTCAAAGGTGAGCAGCCCCCTTTCGACATCTATGTCAAAGAAAAGGCCATTCTCACCAACCAACAGGAAAAAGCATACTTGGCATTGGG
Organism: Sideroxydans sp.; assembly: GCA_050287265.1. GTDB lineage: Bacteria > Pseudomonadota > Gammaproteobacteria > Burkholderiales > Gallionellaceae > Sideroxyarcus. The sequence goes on from JBNKBO010000044.1 coordinate 17,639, forward strand.
CCTCGACCCGAAAGGCAAGGATGGAAAAAGAAAAGGCGGTGATGATGTTGGTGCTGCGAAGACATGGATGTGCCAAAACTTTTACGACATCAGAACATTCGGTGCGGTGATGAGCCTGAAAGAAGCGAATTGCGGCCAGGTTCGCGGCCCCGTGCAACTGACTTTCGCCCGCTCGGTCGATCCCGTTGTGGCGCAAGAACACTCCATCACCCGCATGGCCGTTGCCACAGCAGCAGAAGCCGAGAAACAGGACGGTGACAACCGCACCATGGGACGCAAATTCACCGTCCCCTACGGCCTCTACGTCGCCCACGGTTTCGTTTCCGCCCACCTCGCCAACCAGACCGGCTTCGGCGAGGAAGACCTCGAACTGCTGTGGCAATCGCTGGCACAAATGTTCGAGCATGACCGCTCCGCCGCTCGCGGCGAGATGTCAACGCGAGGGCTGTATGTGTTCAAGCACGAAGGCCAGTTAGGCAATGCTCCGGCACACAGCCTATTCGCACGCATCCAGCCCAAGCTAAAAAATGAAGATTCCGTCCCACGCGACTTCGGCGATTACACTGTTGCAGTAGATGAGGGCGGGTTGCCACAGGGCGTAGCACTGCAACGTATCGTTGGGTGATAGAAGTATGAGCGGTGAACCCGAAGACCCGCTCATGCTCTCCGCCCTCCAACACTGGAGCTATTGCCCGCGCCAGTGTGCATTGATTCATCTGGAACAAGCGTTCGACGAGAACGTGCACACCATGCGCGGCAATGCAGCCCACGTGCGGGTGGACGAACCAGGGTTTGAATCGTTTGAAGGTGTGCGAAGCGAGCGAGCCTTGCCGGTGTGGTCTGATCGGCTCGGACTGGTTGGCAAATGTGATGTGGTGGAATTCCACCCGGATGGTCATATCTATCCGGTGGAATACAAGCACGGCAGAAAGAAATTGCAGGTGCATGACGATCTGCAACTCGCCGCGCAAGCCCTATGCCTGGAAGAAATGTTTGGCAAGCCGGTTCTAAAGGGCGCTATCTACCACCACACCTCGCGCCGCCGCCGCGAGGTGGCCATTACGCCGGAATTGCGGCAACAAGTTGAAGCAACCATTGCTGCCATCCGTGCCATGCTGGCTTCAGGCAAACTGCCACCCCCAGTAAACGATCAGCGCTGCAAGGAATGCTCACTGAACGACATCTGTCAGCCTCAGGCGATGGCACGCTGTTCCGCTCATCCCGACCTTGAGCAATCGCTTTTCGATCCGGAGGATTGATGGCACGCCAGATACTCAACACCCTCTATGTAATGACGCCGCACTCCTACCTGCATTTGGAGAACGACACCTTGCGGGTGGATGTTGAGCGCGAGAAGAAAATGCAGGTGCCGCTGCATCATCTGGGCAGCGTGGTATGTCTGGGTAACATCATGGTTTCACCCGCATTGATGCACCGTTGCGCTGACGACGGTATCGGGCTGGTGCTGCTGGATCAAAATGGCCGCTTCAAGGCACGGCTGGAAGGTGCGGTTACCGGCAACATCCTGCTGAGGCAGGCACAACATCGGCAAGCGAGCAGTGCGGACTTCGCACTGAATGCCTCTCGCGCCATGATCGCAGGAAAATTGCGCAATGCGCGCCAAGTACTGCTGCGCGGGGCTCGCGAAGCCAGCGATGAGGCAGATGGCAAGGCTCTTACCGCCGCGGCAACCGCACTGCGCGCGTCAATTCGCAATCTACCCCTCGCTACCGATCTCAACAGCGTTCGTGGCATTGAAGGCGACGCAGCCAAGGTCTATTTCTCGGCGCTCAATAGCGTGGTGAGGCGTGATGCCCGCCCGCATTTCGGCATGGATGGCCGTACCCGCCGCCCACCGCGCGACCGCATCAATGCCCTGCTCTCTTTCTTGTATTCCATGTTGATGAATGATTGCCGCTCAGCACTGGAAGCCGTCGGACTCGACCCGCAGCTTGGCTTTCTCCATGCCGTACGTCCCGGTCGCGCCGCACTGGCGCTTGACCTGATGGAAGAATTCCGCGCCATCATGGCAGACCGCCTGGTGCTCACACTCATCAACCGGGGCCAGATCGGTAAAGATGATTTCGTGGAACGTGAAGGAGGTGCGGTTTCGCTGGAGGGCGATGCGCGACGTACGGTGGTCGTTGCCTATCAGGAACGCAAGCAGGAAGAAGTCACCCACCCCCTGCTGGAAACCAAAATTCCTATCGGCCTGCTCCCACAAATTCAGGCACGGCTACTGGCACGCCATATACGTGGCGAAACTGAAACCTATCTTCCTTTTTTGGCCCGCTGACATGCTCATCATCGTCACCTACGACGTATCCACCGAAACCAAGGAAGGCCGCCGCCGCTTGCGCCGCGTAGCCAAAGTATGCGAAAGCATTGGCCAGCGCGTACAGAAGTCCGTATTCGAATGCCGTGTAAACCAGATGCAATATGAAGAACTGGAACGCAACCTGCTCGCCGAGATCAATGAAAAAGAAGACTGCCTGCGTTTATATCGTCTGACCGAACCAGTAGAATTGCACGTCAAGGAGCACGGCCATTTCAAAGCCGTGGATTTTGAAGGACCATTAGTCATATGAACATGCGCGAACCACAAGCAACAGACAAAACCAGCAAGGTTCGCGCATTGCGTAACATACTGTCTGGAATAACAATCTCATTGCAGATAGAAAGATTGCACGACGCCTTGAAAGTTATCTTTTCCAGGTTCGCGCAAAGTTCGCAGAATAGCGTTAGAAGTTATGGCGTTACGCGCGAACTGTTGCGCCCACACCTCGGTGTGGGCGAGGATTGAAACTACAAGTCGGGATCGTTCAAAATGCATATCGGTGTTGCGCCCACACCTCGGTGTGGGCGAGGATTGAAACCGGCGATGCCGGATCTAGCTGCAGTATTGACGAGTTGCGCCCACACCTCGGTGTGGGCGAGGATTGAAACATGTCAAAATTAAAGGTATTGCAAAGCTCTTGACGTTGCGCCCACACCTCGGTGTGGGCGAGGATTGAAACAAGCCTGCCGCGTCGCGGTTTGTCAGCGTGAATGGTTGCGCCCACACCTCGGTGTGGGCGAGGATTGAAACAGGAATATTGTGGAAACACCCGGCGTAGTGACACGTTGCGCCCACACCTCGGTGTGGGCGAGGATT
>JBNKBO010000045.1:0-20004 GCA_050287265.1 Sideroxydans sp.
TGGGTTTGGTGATGGCAGGCGTGTTCTTGACGGAGAGCTTGCATTCAAACTGCACGATACCTATGGCTTTCCACTAGACCTCACCGCCGACATCTGCCGCGAGCGTGGTGTGAAAGTGGATGACGCCGCATTCAACGCCGCGATGGCGCTGCAGAAAGAACAAGCACGTGCCGCAGGGAAGTTCAAAATGGCGGCAAATCTCGAATATTCCGGCCCGGCAACAACCTTCCACGGCTACGACACGCTGGAGCACAAGGGCAACATTCTCGCGCTATACAAGGACGGCATCGAGGTGAAAGAACTGGTCGAGGGTGACCTCGGCGTGGTTGTGCTGGACGACACCCCGTTCTATGCCGAATCCGGCGGCCAAGTCGGCGATAGCGGCGAACTACGCAGCACGCACGGCATCTTCGCGGTGGAAGATACGCAGAAGATACAGGCGACGGTGTTCGGACATCACGGCGTGGTGAAGACCGGCAAATTGACCGTGAACAACGAAGTCACTGCGAAGGTGAATGTCGCGGCGCGCAACCATACAATGCGCAACCACTCGGCAACGCACCTGATGCACAAGGCGCTGCGCGAGGTACTGGGCACGCACGTGCAGCAAAAAGGTTCGCAGGTGGATGCCGACAAGACCCGCTTCGACTTCGTGCATACGCAGCCAATGGCGGATGAGGAGATTCGCAAGGTGGAAGCCATCGTGAATGCCGAGATTCTGGCGAATGATGAATGTCAGTCGCGCGTGATGCCCATCGAGGAAGCGCAGAAGACCGGTGCGATGATGCTGTTTGGTGAAAAGTATGGCGATGAGGTGCGCGTACTGAACATCGGTTCCTCCATCGAACTGTGCGGCGGGACGCATGTGAAGCGTACCGGCGACATCGGCCTGTTCAAGATCGTGGCCGAGAGTGGCGTGGCGGCGGGCGTGCGCCGCGTGGAAGCGGTGACGGGCGAGGGTGCGCTGGCACTGGTGCAGCAGCAGGAAGAACAATTGCAACAAGTGGCCGATGCAGTGAAGTCATCGCCACAGGAAGCCTCTGCGCGCGTGGCACAGATCATGGACAACGTGAAGTTGCTGGAAAAAGAACTGGCGACGATGAAATCAAAGCTGGCTTCGGCGCAGGGCGATGAACTGGTCGCGCAGGCTCAGGATATCAAGGGCGTCAAAGTGCTGGCCGCCAGACTGGATGGCGCCGACGTCGCTACCTTGCGCGAGGCCATGGACAAGCTGCGCGATAAACTGAAGAGCGCCGCCATCGTGCTGGCTTCGGTTGCCGATGGTAAAGTAAGCCTGATCGCGGGTGTAACTGCGGATACGACCGCCAGGGTGAAAGCGGGCGAACTGGTAAACTTTGTCGCGCAGCAGGTTGGCGGTAAGGGCGGGGGGCGACCGGACATGGCGCAAGCTGGCGGCACGCAACCGGAATATCTGGCAAAAGCACTGGCATCTGTAACAGATTGGGTGAAAGCTAAGCTATAGTAAGAACCCGGGCGTGCAGCCGGCCAATCAGGGAACTGCACCAGCATTCGTTACGGCATGATGAACAGAGGGGCTTCGGCAGGCGAATGACAGAACCAAACCAGAGAAGTATATTCTTGCCATTACAGCGTTGGTGGTCAAATGTGCGTTCGGTGCAGGAAAGCGAACGAGCATACATCCGAAACGAGCTTTTTCAGATGCGAGGATTGCTACCTATCCTGATGAAACCCCGCAATGGCGAAAAATGGAGCAAGGAAGATCGCCAGATTCTGCTTCGAGACCTGCGTGCTTTATCCCACTTAAGTCCCTATCTGATTCCGCTGCTGATGCCCGGTGGTGTTCTTATGCTCCCGATACTTGCATGGTGGCTGGATCAACGCCGCAGGATGCGGAAAAACAAGACAAAAGAAGAATTGGCAAGTCTTGGCAATAACTCAGAACGGTAGTTCCAATGCCGGATCGTCATTTCCGCCTGAATAGAAACCTGTTGACCCCGAATGGCTGATTGCCGTCATTGTCCGGAAATAGACCAATAATCCCTGTTTATTTATCGTCTTGCCCGGTTGCCAAGGCACGCACGGCTGGTGTAGGGTTACAGGGATGCTTGAACGCGATGAGTGTGGCGGCTGCATTGCGTATTGGCTGATAATTCCAAGGGTAAGCTGGCAATGCTCAGACAAGAGAACGAAACAATTTTACTGGTTGAAGACGGCGAGGCTGAAATTCTCCTGATACAGCAGGCTGTGGCAAGTTGTCCGGAGAAGTTGCATCTGGCGGTTGCGCGCGATGCCACCGAGGCATTGGAATGGTTAAACGATACCATCGAACGTGGCTATTCAATGCCGCGCATGATCTTGCTGGATTTAAAACTTCCAAAATTGGCCGGTCTGGCAGTGCTGCGCACCCTGCGCATGGAAAAACGCCTTCAAACTGTGCCCATCGTCGTGTATTCAGAATTGCATGAACCGGCTGATGTGGTGCTAAGTTATCAGCTGGGGGCGAACAGCTTCGTTAAACGACCGGGTGATCTAACCGAATTTACCCGGCTCTTGCGTGATCTCGCTGGGCTTGGCTGGCTTAGCGGCAAGGGTCTGGATCATTCTCATTCCCAAGTTGTATCAGTGTGACACCGTCCTGGCAGGCTGCGGGTCTGGGCTGGGTCTGTGTTTCACATCCCTGACAGTGCTTTGTCAGAACGGCAACGCTAGATCGGGTGCAGCTTTCAGCAAAACCCTGCGAAAATCATTCTGAATGCGTTGTAAAGCAGCTGCATTGTCTGCTTCAAAGCGCAACACAATTACCGGCGTGGTGTTGGAGGGGCGCATCAGGCCGAAACCGTCGGTATATTCCACCCGCAGTCCATCAATCGTGATGATGTCTTTGGCATCGGTGAAGCGGGCTTCGTCTTGCAGCCGTGCGATCAGGCTGTGGTTAACGCCTTCTGCGGTGTTTATGTGCAATTCCGGGGTACATACTGCATCCGGCAGGGCATTCAGGGCGGCGTTTGCATCGGCCACTTTGCTCAATATCTCCAGCAGTCGAGCGCCCGCGTAAAGCCCGTCGTCGAAGCCGTACCAGCGTTCCTTGAAGAAGACATGGCCGCTCATTTCGCCGGCCAGTAACGCGCCTGTCTCACGCATCTTGGCTTTTACCAGTGAGTGCCCGGTTTTCCACAGGGTGGGTTTTCCGCCGTGTTCGCGTATCCAGCTAAACAGATTGCGCGTGGATTTCACATCAAAGATGACCTCAGCACCGGCATTGCGGCTCAATACGTCGGCAGCGAACAGCATTAATTGGCGGTCAGGGAAGATGATCCGACCATCCTTTGTGACCACGCCGAGACGATCACCGTCCCCGTCGAATGCCAGACCCAGTTCACTGTTGTCGCCGCGAAGCGTCGTGATCAAGTCTTCAAGATTGTGCGGGTCGGACGGGTCGGGATGGTGGTTGGGGAAGTTGCCATCCACTTCACAGAACAGTTCGGTGACGTTGCAACCGATGCCGCGATACAACTTGGCCGCGAAATCGCCAGCCACGCCATTGCCGCAATCGACCGTAATGTTCAGCGGGCGCGCCAGCTTGATGTCGTCGATGATGCGGGCGAGATATTCCGGTGCGATGTCATATTGCGAATAGCTGCCGTTGCCGTGTGCCAAATCGTTTTTCTCGATGCGTTGGCGCAAATTCTGTATGGTTTCGCCGGACAGTGTTTCACCCGCCAGCACCATTTTCAGTCCGTTGTATTCTGGCGGGTTATGGCTGCCAGTGATCATTACCGCGCAATCGGTCTTGAGCTGGAAGGCGGCGAAGTAGGTCATGGGTGTGGCGACCCTGCCTACATCCATGACGTTGATGCCGCTTTTCTGGATACCACGAGCGAGCGCCTTTGCGAATTCCGGGCCGGACAGGCGTCCGTCGCGGCCGATGGCGATGCTGTGCTGTTCCCGTGCAACGGCTTCCGAACCGATGGCATGTCCGATAGCTTCGACGATTTCGTTGGTCAGAGTCTTACCGACAATACCGCGTATGTCATACGCCTTGAATATCTCTTTCGGGATGCTTGCCATGCTTAATTTGCTGCATGGATGGGGAGATGGCGCAGTACTTCTTTCGGCGGGATCTTGATCATGCAATTGAAATGTCCAAGAGGGCACTCGCGCTGGAAACATGGGCTGCACGGCAGGTCGATTTTGAGTATCTGCGCCTTGTCCGATAATGGAGGTGTGAATTGCGGGCTGCTGGAGCCGAAGATCGCTACCATGGGCCTGTTGAGTGCGGCAGCCATGTGCATCAATCCTGAGTCGTTGCTGACTACCAGGTCGGCACTTGCCAGCAACGCAATGGCTTCGACAAGATCAGTACTGCCACACAAATTGCGGCAGGGTTCATTGCCCAATGCGACGATCTTTTCGGCAACCTGGGCATCTTTGGCAGATCCGATCAGCCAGACCGCATAGCCTTGTGACCGCAAAAGCTGGGCCAGTTCCGCATAGTAAGATTCGGGCCAACGTTTTGCCGGACCGTATTCAGCGCCGGGACAGAACACAGCAACGGGTTTGTCCAGCGTCAAATCCAGTTTAGCGAGTGCCTGTTGACGTTGGGTTTCGCTAATCTGAAGTTGCGGATGGGAAACCTGGGGCGTGACCTCGCTTCCGGGTGGTTCGGCAAGTTGCACAAAGCGCTCAACCATCAACGGCAATTGTTTCTTGTTTAATTTTCTTGCGTCGTTGAGCAATCCATAGCGCATCTCGCCGACATAGCCGGTGCGCACAGGAATATTTGCGAAAAAGGGAACCAGCGCGGATTTCCATGAGTTGGACAGGACAAAGGCTTTGTCGTAGAGCGCATCGCGTAATTGCATACCAAGACGGCGGCGGCCGAAAAAATCAAATTCGCCATGAGGGAAAGGATTGCAGATAACGTCGTTGATCTCGGGGAATTGCCGCAGCAACTTCTCGGTCCACGGCGGAGCCAGCACATCGATGCGCGCACCGGGGTAGTGCTGCAACAGGCGATGCAGCATGGGCTGCATCAGCATGCAGTCGCCAACCCAGCTTGGCGCGATGATCAGAATTTTTTCCACGAATTAGTGAGAGAAACTGGATTGCGCTTTAATGATGGGCATGTGGCAGTTCTCCCTTGAACCTGAACAACGTTCCACAATACGGACAGCGCGCTTCACCCAGTTTTTCTACCGGGATGGCAACTCGGGGATGCGCACTCAAAAGGTTGGTCGACGGCGTGGGACAGAACAGGGGTAAAGCCTCTGCACTGACTTCGACGCACTGTTGTTTGATGTTTTTACTGGACATACTCTCCACCTGTTTAGAGTTGTTATACGTGTGCCAACCAATTGGAATACCGGGTATCTTTTCCGGCGACAATGTCAAAGAAAGCTGCTTGCAACCTGGTCGTGATCGGTCCGCGATTGCCCGTACCAATGGTACGGGTATCGAGCTCGCGGATAGGCGTCACTTCGGCAGCAGTACCGGTGAAAAAAGCTTCATCTGCGCAATACACTTCGTCGCGCGTAATGCGTTTTTCGATCAGTTCGATTCCCATATCCTTTGCCAGCGTGACGATGCAGTCGCGCGTGATGCCTTCCAGGCAGGAAGTCAGGTCGGGCGTATATAGCTTGTCCTTCTTTATGATGAAGATGTTTTCGCCCGCACCTTCGGCTACATAACCGTCCACATCCAGCAACAGGGCTTCATCGTAGCCGTCGTGCACTACTTCCTGATGCGCGAGGATGGAGTTGGTATAAGTGCCAACCGATTTGGAGCGGCACATGTTGATGTTCACATGGTGGCGCGTAAAGCTGGAGGTTTTGACGCGGATACCCTTGGCCATGCCTTCCTCCCCCAGATAGGCGCCCCAGGGCCAGGCGGCTATGGCAACATGCACGCTGATGTTGGTGGCGGCGATACCCATGCCTTCCGAGCCGTAGAACACGATCGGGCGGATATAGCAGGATTCCAGTTTATTGGCGCGTACGACCTCTTTTTGTGCTTCCATGAGGATATCTTTATCGAACGGCATCTTCATCTTGAAGATGAAAGCCGAGTTGAACAGACGGTCGGTATGCTCCTGCAGGCGGAATATTGATGTTCCCTGTGTGGTTTTGTACGCACGCACCCCTTCGAACACCCCCATGCCGTAATGCAGGGTATGGGTGAGTACGTGAGTGGTGGCTTCGCGCCAGGGCACGAGTTTTCCGTCGTACCAGATGAAGCCGTCGCGGTCGGACATGGACATGGTGATTTCCTTGACTCGAGAATTGTTGTTGTGAGGTCGTGGATTCTAGCTGGTTCTGCACCGATTATGAAGGGCAGCAGTAGAACTCCGGCTTTGCGCCATGTTTATTGCGTATTTCATTTGCGGCTGGTTCATGTAATCATCGTGCAAGTTGGACAGGAGGATATCCGGGGGTGCTATGCTGGAGCACATCAATTCTAATGAAATCAAACCGGAAATGATGGACACGCAGGAAGAAAAACTGCGCAAGAGTCTGCTCATTTTTGCGGCTGCCTTCATGACGTTAGGGGTCATGCTGTGGCTGGCTATCTACTGGATGATGGGAATCAATTTTTCCAGCAATGTCCCGCTTGGCTATCAGATCATTTCCGTCGGGTCGCTGTATTACTATGCGCGTACCCGCAATTTCAAAGTGCTGCGCTTTGTGCAGCTTACCCTGTTCCTGTTCGCGCCCTTCATCATGCAGTGGAGTATCGGCAGTTCACTGACTTCCAGCGGCGTGGCGCTGTGGGCTTTGTTGGCGCCGATCGGCGCATTGGTAGTCTCGAGCTGGAAAGAGTCCATTCCGTGGTTTTTTGCCTACATCGTGATGACGGTATTGTCCGGTTTCTTCGATTATTACCTGAGCGTGGGAACATCCACTGGTATTCCGATGGATACTATAGGGTTATTTTTTGCCCTCAACTTTACGGCAATGTCATCCATTCTGTATTTTCTGGTTCGGTTCTTCGTGATCGAGACCGAAAAGATCAAAAACCAGCTTGACCAGCAGCATGCCTTGCTTGCGGAAGAACAGAAAAAGTCCGAGCGTGTACTTTTCAATGTGTTGCCTTCCAATATCGCCGAACGCTTGAAAAATAGCCAGGGCCTGATTGCCGATGGTTACGCCGATGTCACCGTGATGTTCGCCGATCTGGTAAATTTCACCCAGCTCACTGAGCAGATGTCACCGGAAAGGATGGTCGAGCTGCTGAATACCGTATTTTCCGGTTTCGACGATCTGTCAGAAAAATACGGGCTGGAGAAAATCAAAACCATCGGCGATGCCTATATGGTGGTGGGCGGTCTGTCGCGGGAACGTCCGGATTATGTCGAGGATATGGCCAACATGGCGATGGAAATGCTGGATTTCGTGTCCAGACATCCTGCCCTTGCAAAGCGCAGTCTGGGTATACACATCGGCATCGCGACCGGCCCGGTTGTAGCAGGCGTGATCGGCACCAAACGTTTTATCTACGATCTATGGGGCGATACGGTGAACATTGCCAGCCGTCTGACCGATGACGCGAAGGAGGGCAATATTCTGACCGACAAGTTGACCTACAACCGTTTACGTCTGGATTTCCTGTTCGAGCCGCCCAATGTGATTAACATCAAAGGCAAGGGAGAGATGACGTCGTATCGCTTGATCGGTCGCGTCAATCATGCTTCAGAGCCGGACGAGAGCAACAACATATTCCGCTTGCCCACTGCTGGAAGCGCTCCACACTAGTCCTGCTGCAGAAGCGTGTGCCACAGCTTCACGACAGGGGTTGTATCTATGAGACCTGGGTCGATACGGCAGGGGTTCTGGTTGTTCAGGCGCATTTGATGTTGGATGCGGCGCAGTTCCCGGTAAATTTCGCGCACCTTGCTGCTGATTTCTCCATCGATCAAATCCAGTTTTGCCGCGATATCCAGCAACGCCAGATTGCCTTTGTTCGCCGTGAGTTCCGCATGGGTGGCAGCATGGGCGAGTATGATGAATTGCACCATGAATTCGATATCCACCATGCCGCCGCTATCCTGTTTGATATCGAATAGTGGGGTGTTGTTCGGATGGCCGTCGTGCATTTTCCGACGCATCTCCACGACTTCCTGACGGAGCTTGGCAGGGTCGCGCGGCAGGCGCAGTACGTTTTCACGGATATTTGCAAACTGTGCGCCGAGGGCTTCATCCCCAGTGCAAAAACGAGCGCGTGTCAGCGCCTGATGTTCCCAAACCCATGCATGATTGCGTTGGTAGTTTTCGAAAGCGGCGATAGAGCTGACCAGCAGGCCGCTATCGCCGTTGGGACGCAAACGCAGATCGACTTCGTACAGACGACCGGATGAGGTATAGCTGGAGAGCATAGTGTTGATGCGTTGCGCCAGTCGGGCGTAAATCTCAGCCGCTTCGGGATGATCGTCGTCGTAGAGAAAAACCAGATCGAGATCGGAAGCATAGCCGAGTTCCAGTCCGCCCAGTTTGCCATAGGCAACAATGGCAAATTGCGGATGTTCGCGGTGTTTTTTACGTGCATCGCGCCAGCACAGGCGCAGCACATGGCGCAAGACGAGGTCTGCGAGGTAGCTCAAGTGGTCGCTGAGCTTTTCCAGGGGCAGCAACCCCTGCAGATCCATCGCCAGAAGCTGAAAGGTTTGCGATTGTTGGAATTGACGCAAAGTATCCATCTCGCGTTCGGTATCGCCGGTATGCGCTCGAAGCAGAATGGTGATTTGTGCATCCAGCGCCGACCAGTCCGGTGCAACATAAAGTTCGCGTGTATCCAGCAGCTCGTCCAGCAGAATGGGGTGCAGTGTCAGGTATTCACCCGCCCATGCGCTGGCTGAGAGCAGATGCACCAGACGCGGCAGGGCAAGTGGATATTCGGCGAGAAAAGCAATATAGGATGAACGGCGGGCGATAGCCTCAAGCAGGCCAACGGTGCGGCGCAACGCTTCTTCGCGGTTGTCTGTCTCTGCGCAAAGTTCGGCGAGGCGGGGGAGCAGTAAATCCAGCCTTTGGCTGCTGTTCTCCGGTAATTGTCGATAGCGGGTGCCGGTACGAAATTGCAGCAAATTCTCAGCCAGGCTGCCGTCATCCCGGTAGCCGAGTGTCGTGAGAGCTGCTGACAATTCTTCTTTCGTCGTATCTTCGTGCCACCATATATGTCCGGCGTGTTCCTGCTTTTCGCCGAATACGGCTTCAAATTGCTGACTGACAAAATCCCTTGACGGAGCCAGGGCGGCGAGCAGGGCATCATAGTCGGCAAAATTCATCGCATCGGCGATAATGCGTTTCTGTTCAGTACCTTCCGGGAGTTCCTGGGTTTGCTGATCGTCAAGGTATTGCAGGCGGTGTTCGAGGTTGCGCAGAAAAACATAGCTGCTATCCAGCCGTGCGACCACTTCAGTACCGAGTTCTCCGTCCTGTGCCAGTTGCTGTAACACCAGCCGGGTAGGCCGGATGCGCAAACGCGCGTCGCGACCGCCGCGTATCAACTGGAATACCTGGGCGATGAATTCAACCTCGCGGATACCGCCAGGGCCGAGTTTGATGTTTTGAAACAGATCGCGGCGCACAACTTCGGCCCGGATTTGCGCATGGAGTTTGCGCATTGAATCGAAAGAACCGAAATCCAGGTATTTGCGGTAAACGAAAGGCTGTGCGAGGTTTTCCAGCTCGACAGTATGCTTGCTGTTCTCCGGCGAGACGACGCGCGCCTTGATCCATGCATAGCGCTCCCATTCACGTCCCTGCGATATCAGATATTCTTCGAGTGCGGCAAAACTCATGGTGAGCGGGCCGCTATCGCCGTAAGGGCGCAAGCGCATGTCCACGCGAAAAACATAACCATCTGCCGTGAGATCGTTGATCATGGCGATCAGTCTGCGTCCGAGACGGTTGAAAAACTCGTGGTTGTTCAGTGAGCGCGAACCGTTCGTTTCGCCGTCTTCCGGGTAGACGAAGATCAGATCAATGTCGGAAGAGACGTTCAGTTCGCCCCCTCCCAGTTTACCCATGCCTATGACCAGCAACTCCTGATGAGCGCCGCTCTCGGCGCCGACAGGATGCCCGAATTGCTCGACCATGCTTTGCATGATCGATGCCTGTGCCCGCTGCAGGCTGAGTTCCGCCAATGCAGTCATGCTGCGCATCACTTCGTTGAGATCGGAAAGCCCGTTCAGGTCGCGCGTCAAGACATGCAGCATCACGCGTTTGCGCAGGATTCGCAACGCTCTGTAAAGTTGCTGCTCATCGATCGCTGCAAGTTCGTCGAACCAAAATCGAATAATCTTGTCACTACAAGGGGTGCGGAAATGCTGGTGCAGCCAGTCCAGCAGTTCCGGCTCCGCATCCAGCAATCGGGCGAGAAAGCGGCTGCAGTGCCTGGCGCGTTTAACCAGCTCATCAAATTCAGCAGGGAAACGAGGGTTTGCGTTATTCATGGCGAGGATTCGGGTTAAAATGTCTGCACTGATCTTTACTGTATTATAGGTTTTTCATGTCCGCACTGCCTCCCTCCTTAATCGAATTTCACCAAGTATTGTTACTATGCTGAGAAGTTCTTTACTGCTGGCTTGGCGCGGCATGGGAAAGCTGAGTCGCATTGCGTTGGAACTTCTATTTGTTTTGGTGATTGCCGGAGCGTTGCTGTTGCTGACTTTGCGCTATCGCGTATTGCCCGATATCGAACGCTATCACGACCAGATTACCACCGCGGCAAGCTCAGCTATAGGGCAACCCCTGATTGTAGGCAGGATCGCGGCGGACTGGAATGGTCTGCGTCCACGTCTGCTGCTGTCCGATGTGCAGATACTGGACAAGCAAGGCAAGGTCGCTTTGAGTCTTCCGCGTCTGGAAAATACGGTGGCATGGACGAGTTTGCCCACGCTGGAGTTGCGTTTCTACAGCATATTGATCGACAGTCCTGATTTGTCGGTTCGCCGCGATGAGCAGGGCCATATGTATGTAGCGGGAATTGCGCTTGGGGAAAAGTCAGCCGACGAGCAAGTCAATTCAGACTGGATGTTGCATCAATCCCTTGTTGTCATTCGCAATGCGCGTATCACTTGGCAGGATGAATTGCGTGCCGCGCCGACGCTGGTGCTGGAGAAAGTCGATTTGAGCGTCGATAACAGGCGCTGGCGACACCGTTTCGCGCTACGGGCTTCCGCACCTGCCAGATTGGCTTCCAGGCTGGATGTCCGCGGCAATTTTTCCGGAGACAGTTTCTCGGATTTGAGTGATTGGCGCGGAGAACTCTACACGCAACTTGAATATGCCGATGTGCAGGCCTGGAAGTCCTGGGTGAAGTTGCCGAATGCGATCAGGCGCGGCAAAGGGGCGCTACGCATGTGGTTGGGTTTCTATGAGGGGAAGTTGCGCAGTGTTCATGCCGATGTCGCGCTGGCTGGCGTGCAGGCACGTTTGTCGGATGAGTTGCCGCAACTCGATCTGTCAGAACTGCGTGGGCGTATCGGCTGGCAATCGCTGGAACGCGGTTTTGAAGTGTCGACCCAACAGCTGGCACTGCGTATGCGCGATGGTTTTGAATTGAAGCCTACCGATTTCTATCTGCGTCTGCAGGCGAAACTGGGCGATCAGTATTCTTCCGGAGAAATCAGGGCAAATTCCCTGAGGTTGGGCGGTTTTGTCAGAATGATGAGTTATCTGCCGCTGAGCGATGAATTCAAGGAGCGCTGGATTAGCGCGCGTCCACGCGGCGAGGTCACCGACTTGCGAGCGCTTTGGCGAGGCAGTTTTGAAAACATCTCTCGCTATGAAATCAGGGCAAGTTTCAAAGGTATGTCGATGCAACGCGTCGGCGATGTGCCTGGCTTTTCAGGGTTGACCGGAAATGTAGACGGGACGGACAGCGGTGGCGCGCTTACGCTGGATAGTGTGAAGTTTTCTCTTGATGCACCGCAGCTGTTTTCCGAACCGGTGGCATTCGACAAGCTAACGGCCCGGCTTGGCTGGCTGCATAACTCGCGGGGTCTGGAGATCAGGCTGAGTAGCGCCGAACTTTCCAACGCCGATCTTGCAGGAACGATATACGGCAGCTATCAGTTCGACCCGGACGGCCCGGGCTCGGTGGATGCCACAGTCGATATGACGCACGTAGCGGTGAAGCGCACCGGCCGCTATACCCCGGTGCCAGCGGTGAACGTGCAAACACGTAGCTGGTTGCAGGCGGCGCTGCAGGATGGGCAGGCGGATATGTTCAGGGTGCGGCTACGTGGCGATTTGCGTAATTTTCCCTTTGTTGGCAACGTGCGCGGCATCTTTCGTCTGGAAGCACGGGCGAAGGGTGTGGTGATGGAGTACGTCGAGGGATGGCCGCGCCTGGAGGACGCGCAGATGCAGTTGTTGATGACCGGCAAGAAACTGGAAATCAGATCAGCGGCGGCGACGACTGCGGGTGCACATCTGCAGAATGTCAAAGCGAGCATTCCCGATCTGTTGGTCAGCAATCCTCAGTTGCAAGTGCGCGGCGAAGCGGAAGACACGACACAGCAATGCCTGGATTACATCCTCAAAAGTCCGGTGAACGGCTATCTTGACGGTTTTACCGAAGGTATCAAAGCGAACGGCAGTGGCAAGCTGAACTTGCAACTTGATATTCCGCTGAACGGCGAGGCGCCGGTCAAAGTCCGAGGTGACTACCATTTTGCAAACAACGAAGTCGATTTTGGCGACTACGTTCCGTTGTTGCGACAGGTGAACGGTATCCTGATGTTTACGGAATCGTCGGTGCATGCGGGCGATATCAATGCCCAGATACTTGGTGGTACGGCACATCTGCTGGTGCAGAGCCAGGATGGCGCGCTGCTGACCAAAGCGCAGGGTACGCTGGATCTGGATAATCTGAACACGCTGGCGCCGCATCCGCTGCTGCAACGCGTGCATGGCACCGCTGACTGGAAAGCCGATGTCCGCGTGCAGAACAAACAGGTCGATGTGACAGTGGATTCCGATCTGCAAGGAATTCAATCTGATCTGCCGATCCCTTTGTCAAAAATCTCCAGTGAAAATGTCCCGCTGCACTATGAGCAGAAAAGCATCGATTCGCGGCAACAGAGACTGGATTTGAGTATTGGATCGCTGATTGATGCAAAGTTGCTGCGTCAACGGGAAGCGGATGATGCATGGAATATTCGTAGCGGGCGCGTTGTCTTTGGTGGTACAGCAAGGCGAACTGGCAGCGACGGGATAAGAATAGTCGGCAGGTTGCCGTTGCTGTCCATGGAAGGCTGGAGTGGTTTGGGTTTGTCATCCGAGAGTAAGGCCGTGATACCCAATATTGCCGGTATCAATGTTGTCGTGGATAAAATGACCGGTTTCGGCAATACAGTGAACAAACTGAAAATCAAGGGCAGTGGGCGCAACGGACTGATCAGCTTGCGCCTTGCCTCCAGGGAGTTGAATGGCGACCTGATCTGGCAACCACAAGGCAACGGCAAGTTACTGGGACGATTCAATGATGCGATGCTGGGCGAAGGCCATAGCGAGGCGCCACAAATGACCGCGATTACTGATGCCGTACCAACACCGCCAGACAATCACGCTTTCCCCGAAGTGGATATGGCGGTAGAAGAGCTTACCTACAAGGGACGCCAGCTTGGCAAGCTGGAAATGCATTTGAGTGAAGATCAGGGCAATGTACTGCTGGATCACCTGCAGCTTACCAATCCTGATGGCGTGCTGAGCATGAGTGGCAAGTGGCAGGCCATTCCCGAGCAGACTCAGGTAAAAATGCGCATAAATATCAGCGATGCGGGCAGGATAATGTCGCGCTCCGGATATCCGGACAGCCTGAAAGACGGCAGCGGCTCGCTGGAGAGCGATTTGCACTGGGCAGGTGCGCCAGGTACCTTCAGCAATCCAAAACTGAACGGGACACTGCAATTGAAGGTCGGCAAGGGACGATTCCTCAAGGTCGATCCTGGGGCGGCAAAATTGCTTAGCGTGTTGAGTTTGCAGCGCCTCTCGCTCGATTTTACCGATGTGTTCAGCAAAGGTTTTCAGTTTGAAAGCATCACCGGCAATGCGCAGATCGTCAATGGCCTGCTGCTGACGGACGATATGAAACTATCCGGAGCGGGCGCCAAGGTCACTATGTCCGGGCAGGTCGACCTGGTTCATGAAACGCAGGAACTGAAAGTGCGCATCTTGCCGACGGTCAGTGATAACGTGTCGGTATTGTCGTTTGCCGCCGGCCCTGTGGTGGGAGTGGGCGTTTTGCTGGCGAACAAGATTTTGCAGGATCCACTCGATAAGCTGGCGTCAACTGAATACAATGTCAGTGGCAGTTGGGTTGATCCGAAGGTTGAGAAGGTCAAACCTCAGCCAGTGGCTGTTCCCGGACAGTAACATTTTTGAATAAATAAAATAAATTCCGAATAACCAGAATATTGAGAGTCAACGAACCATGTCTTCCATTGATAACACCCAATCCCGCATCGCTGCGCAACTTGATGCATTCAAGGTTGCCGCCATTCAGATGGCATCCGGCCCCAACGTCGAAGGCAACCTGAGCGAGGCACGGCGTCTGGTCGCCACCGCTGCTGAACAAGGTGCCAGACTGGTGGTGCTGCCCGAGTTCTTCGCCATCATGGGCATGAAAGAGCAGGATAAGGTCAGTATTTGCGAGCAACCGGGACAGGGGGTGATACAGCAATTCATGAGCGAAACGGCACGCAAGCACAAAATCTGGCTGATCGGTTCACTGCCTTTGGCGGCTACGACGCCGGACAAGGTGCGTAATAGCTGTCTGGTATTCGACGAAAAAGGCGAGCAAGTGGCCCGTTATGACAAAATTCATCTGTTCAACCTGACGCTGGGCAACGAGCACTATAGCGAAGCCAGCACGATTGAGGCGGGTGACAAGGTTGTGGTGGTCGATAGCCCTTTCGGACGCATCGGCCTGGCGGTGTGTTACGACCTGCGCTTCCCTGAAATATTCCGTGCAATGAAGGATGTAAATATTATCGTGTTGCCTTCTGCGTTTACCGCGACCACCGGAAAGGTACACTGGGAACCGCTGGTGCGTGCACGCGCGATCGAGAATCTGTCCTATGTCATTGCTGCTGCCCAGGGCGGCTACCATGTGAGTGGACGCGAGACGCATGGTCACAGCATGATCGTCGATCCGTGGGGGCGCATCATGGACGAATTGCAGCGCGGCTCAGGCGTGGTCATCGCGGATGTCAATCCGGGTTATCAGGCCAGTCTGCGCAACAGCCTGCCTGTGCTGTCACACCGTACGCTGTCCTGCGCCGTATGAGTTCACCCATGCAACTGGCGCAGCGAGCATTGCTCACTGCGCACGGGTTGGAAGCAGGTCATCTGGAGCAAGTGTTCGGCAAGATGCTCGCGCATCGGGTGGACTACGCCGATCTTTATTTTCAATACAGCCGGACCGAGAGTTGGTCGCTGGAAGAAGGTATCGTCAAATCCGGCAGTTTCAATATTGATCAGGGTGTCGGGGTGCGCGCGGTGAGCGGTGAAAAAAC
Organism: Sideroxydans sp.; assembly: GCA_050287265.1. Classification (GTDB taxonomy): domain Bacteria; phylum Pseudomonadota; class Gammaproteobacteria; order Burkholderiales; family Gallionellaceae; genus Sideroxyarcus. Next base: position 15,500 of record JBNKBO010000045.1, read on the forward strand.
CGCCTTTGCCTATTCCGACGACATCACGCTCAACGCGCTGGAAGATGCCGCACTGGCGACGCGTGCCATTGCGCGCCAGGGTGGCAAGCAAGTCGCGGCGCATTTGCATGCAGGCAAGGCACACGAACTCTATCTTCCCCACGATCCCATCGCCACCCTGAAAGCCGAGCAGAAGGTAGTGCTGCTGGAACGGCTGGAACAACTGGCGCGCTCACTGGATCCGCGAGTTACCCAGGTCATTGCGAATCTGGCGGGCGAATACGACGTGGTACTGGTGGCGCGCAACGACGGTTTGATGAGTGCCGACATCCGCCCCCTGGTGCGCCTCTCACTGCAAGTGATCGTCGAGAGTAACGGACGCAGGGAACAGGGTTCGGCGGGCGGCGGCGGACGCTTCGGCTATGACTATTTCAGCGACGAGATATTGCAACGCTACGCCAAAGAAGCTGTGCACCAGGCCGTTATCAACCTGGATGCGCGTCCGGCGCCCGCAGGCAACATGACGGTGGTGCTGGGCAGCGGCTGGCCGGGCATTTTGCTGCATGAGGCAGTGGGGCACGGGCTGGAAGGTGATTTCAATCGCAAGGGAAGTTCCAGTTTTTCCGGTCGCATCGGCGAACGCGTTGCGGCCAAAGGTGTCACCGTGGTGGATGACGGCACGATCAAGGACCGGCGCGGCTCGCTCAATGTGGATGACGAAGGCAACCCGACCCAACGCACTGTGTTGATCGAAGACGGCATCTTGCGCGGCTATCTGCAGGATACGATGAATGCCCGTTTGATGGGGGTGCCGGTGACCGGCAATGCACGGCGCGAATCGTTTGCGCATATCCCTATCCCGCGTATGACCAATACCATGATGATGAGTGGCGACAAAACACCGGAAGAGATCATTGCCTCGGTCAAGCATGGTCTGTATGCCGCCAACTTTGGTGGCGGACAAGTGGATATTACCAACGGCAAATTCGTATTTTCTGCTACCGAAGCTTACATGATCGTAGATGGAAAAATCGCTTTCCCCGTGAAAGGCGCAACACTGATCGGCAACGGCCCCGAGGCGCTTACACACGTCACCATGATAGGCAACGATATGGCGCTTGACCCGGGTGTTGGAACCTGCGGCAAGGAAGGACAGAGCGTACCGGTCGGTGTGGGTCAACCGACGGTGCGGATTGACGGTTTGACAGTGGGCGGAACGGCGTAGCTGCGGTGCGATATCCCGATCTTGTATGGGGGCCGGGTTTATTGACGGGAAGCGATAAATTCAGCCGTGACCAGGTCCATGGTGCCGACGTGAGTAACGAACCAGTTACCCACTTTGCGATCAAGCCAGTCGCTTAGCGTTGTCCGGTCGCGTCCCTGTTTCCAGTTTTCGATTTGAACGGACATGTCGGCCAGTACGCTTTCATGCTCCCCTTTGTGGATGGCGTAGGGCGGGAAATGGTTTGCCTGCATCAGTCGCTCTTCCTCTGCGAAGTGGCGGCGGGTGTGCGCCAGTACTTCGTCAAGCAAGGTATCCACATCCTGTTCGGATGCCTGGGCAGAGATCATGTCCAGCAGTTTTTTGCGCATGGTGACAAATTCTGCGTGGTCGCGGTTCATGAAATCGAGAGCGACCTGGGGGTACTCCAGCATGGTTTTTCCTTGGTTGTGCGGCGTGAGCGGCGCATCTCACGGTATAATCCGCGCCCTATGCATATTCTACGCGGACTTTACACTTCAAACACCCAAACTGCGGCAGTTACCATCGGTAATTTCGATGGGGTGCATCTTGGTCATCAGGCGATGCTCAACGAACTCAGTGCAGCGGCCAGGCCGCGCGGTTTGCAGACCTCGGTGGTGATCTTTGAGCCGCACCCGCGAGAATTCTTTTCCCCGCAACAGGCTCCTGCGCGCCTGACCAGTCTGCGCGAAAAACTGGAACTTTTCAGCACCATGGGCGTGGATCGCGTGCATGTGTGCAGATTCGATGCGCAGTTCGCCAGGAAGCCGGCAGAAGAGTTCATCCATGCGCTGCATGAGAAGCTGCATGCGAAATTTGTGTTGATCGGCGACGATTTTCGTTTCGGCAGCGGGCGGGCGGGGGATTTTGCGCTGGTGCAAAAGATCGGCATGCAGCGCGGTTTCGAAGTTGCAGCGGTACACAGCGTACTGCACGATGGCGTGCGGATTTCCAGCACAGCCATTCGCGCAGCATTGGCGGAAGGGCAGATACGCAAGGCGAAAGAATATCTGGGGCGTCCTTACAGTATCAGCGGGCGCGTGTTTCATGGCGACGGTATGGGGCACAAGCTGGGTTATCCCACCGCGAACGTGCAGATGAAGCACAACCTGCCGCCGCTCAAGGGGGTCTTTGTGGTGCTGGTGCATGCCGAGGGGCTGGGTGTGCTGCAGGGTGTGGCGAGTCTGGGCATTCGGCCGACGCTAAAGCAGGAGAAGCAATATGTGCTGGAAGTGCACCTGTTTGAATTTGCGCAGCTGATCTACGGCAAGCACTTGCGTGTGGAATTTTTGCAGAAGTTGCGCGACGAACAGAAATTCAACGGAGTGGAAGCGCTAAAGCAGCAAATTGCGCTGGATGTGGAAAATGCGAAGAGATGGTTTATTGAACATGAGTGAAGGGCACATCTGACAATCCACTGAAGCCGCGCTGGCGGCGTTGCAAACGGGCTCAAAATGCTCATTTACTGCATGTAAACTCCGCTTTTTCGCCCGTTTGCGCCTTGCCATCATCGGCTTGATTGAATTGTCAGATGTACCCTTTAAGAAGATGAAATCTGGAGTTATAGAGATGTCCGAGAAGAAGTATCCATTGAATCTCCCCGACACCGCCTTCCCCATGCGCGGCGACCTTGCGAAACGCGAGCCGCAGATGGTGGCGCAATGGCAGGCGCAGCAGCGCTACCAGCGCATCCGCAAGGCGCCGCACCCAAAGGGAAAATTCATCCTGCACGATGGCCCGCCATACGCCAACGGTGACATCCACCTGGGCCATGCGGTCAACAAGGTGTTAAAGGACATCATCGTCAAATCGAAAACGCTCGCGGGTTACGACGCGCCCTATGTACCGGGCTGGGATTGCCACGGCCTGCCCATCGAACTGCACGTGGAAAAGAAATACGGCAAGGGCACCCCACCTGCGCAGTTTCGCGAGCTGTGCCGCGAATACGCGACGGCGCAGGTCGAGCGGCAGAAAAAGGACTTCATCCGCCTTGGCATCCTCGGCGACTGGGATCGTCCCTACCTGACCATGGATTTCCAGAATGAGGCAGACATCATCCGCGCGCTCGGCAGAATCAACGAGCGCGGCTACCTGTACCAAGGCCGCAAACCCGTGAACTGGTGCCTGGATTGCCGGTCGGCACTGGCCGAGGCAGAAGTGGAATATGAGGACAAGGTGTCATCCGCCATCGATGTCGGCTTCGAGGTCAAGGACAAGCATGCGCTGGAAAAAGCCTTCGGCGTGTCGTTGCCCGGTTCCGCCAAGGTATATGCGGTGATCTGGACCACCACGCCCTGGACCTTGCCCGCCAACCAGGCCGTGAGCGTACATCCGGCGCTGGAGTATGACTTGATCAAAACCGAGAAGGGCTACCTGATCCTTGCTTTCGATCTGGCGGCCGATTGCCTGAAGCGTTACCGGGTTGGCGGCAACAACGACCGTGGTGACGGACTCGCCGCCACTTGTCATGGTGCAGCGCTGGAAGGCTTGCCCTTGCAGCATCCGTTCTACGACCGCATCGTGCCCGTGATCTGCGGCGAACACGTCACGCTGGAGGCGGGCACCGGGCTGGTGCATACCGCACCGGCACATGGCGTGGACGACTATGTGGTGGGACAGAAGTACAACCTGCCAAGCGAAAACCCCGTGGGCGATGACGGCAAGTTCATTTCGACCACGCCTGCAGTCGGCAATACGCCGCTGGCCGGCATGTTCGTGTGGAAAGCCAACGACATCGTGCTGCAGGCACTGGAAGCGAGCGGGCACCTGCTGCACCAGGAAAAAGTGAAACACAGCTACCCGCACTGTTGGCGCCACAAGACCCCGATCATCTTCCGTGCCACACCGCAGTGGTTCATCGGCATGGGACAGGTTGCCCATGCTTCTTCCGTTGGAGGCGAAGAACTGGTTCGCGCTGCGCGCCACACCAAAGCCCTGGCGGAGATGCCACTGCGCGACCTGGCGAACAAAGCAGTCGAGCAGACTGAGTTCTTCCCGATCTGGGGCCGCGCGCGCCTCGAAGCGATGATCAGGAACCGTCCCGACTGGTGCGTATCACGCCAGCGCAACTGGGGGGTGCCGATGCCGTTTTTTGTGCACAAGGAAACCATGGCGCTGCATCCGCGCACTTCCGAATTGCTGGAACAGGTTGCCAGACTCGTCGAGAAATCCGGTATTGAGGCGTGGTTCTCGCTGGACAGCGCCGAGCTGCTGGGCGACGATGCGGCGCATTACCGCAAGCTTTCCGACACACTGGATGTCTGGTTTGATTCCGGGGTAACGC
>JBNKBO010000046.1:0-19880 GCA_050287265.1 Sideroxydans sp.
TACAAGGTCAACGACGGCACGCTGGATTCCAACACCGCCACCGTCATGCTGGGCATCACGGCAGTAAACGACGCCACGGTTGCCGCAGATGCAACCCTGACCACGGACGAAGACACCCCGCTGCCATACTGACAATCTGATCAGCCAGTAAAAAGCTCCATAATCACAAGTGCTTATCCGCCAGCGCCAGTTTATGCGACAATGCACGCCCCAAAAAGAGCGCATCAATGTGCCGAGTCATTTCCCTTATTTTCAGAACAGGAAGTCTCTTTGGAAAATTTACGGCGATTAATCGCTTCGGATATGTTGACAGTGGATTCTGTGATCCGCGCCCGTTTGCACTCCGAGGTGGCATTGGTCAACCAGGTTGGCGAATATATTGTCAATAGCGGCGGCAAGCGCTTGCGCCCGGCGCTGGTGTTGCTTTCCGCGCAAGCTTTTGGCTATGCCGGTAAACACCATTTTGATTTGGCGGCGGTTGTGGAATTTATCCACACGGCTACTTTGTTGCATGACGATGTGGTGGATGAGTCCGAATTGCGACGCGGCCGCGAAACGGCCAATACGCTGTTCGGCAATGCAGCCAGTGTGCTGGTCGGCGATTTTCTGTATTCGCGCGCTTTCCAGATGATGGTTGACGTGGGCGAGATGCGCGTGATGCAAACCCTGGCCGATGCGACCAACATCATTGCCGAGGGCGAGGTGCTGCAATTGCTCAACTGCCATGATGCAAGTGTGGACATCCCCAACTATATGCGAGTGATTCATTGCAAAACTGCCAAGTTGTTCGAGGCGGCGATGCGATTGGGGGCTATTCTGAGCCAGGCCTCTGCTGCGGACGAGGAGGCGGTGTCGAAATATGGCATGCATCTCGGTACGGCGTTTCAACTGGTCGACGACGTGCTGGATTATTCCGCCGAAGAGGTCCAGACTGGAAAGCATCTCGGAGATGATCTGGCCGAAGGCAAACCTACCCTGCCGCTGATTTATGCGATTCAGCAAGGTGCACAGGAACAGGCGGACGTTGTGCGGCGTGCCATCGAGCAGGGAGATATGGGTCAATTTCCCCGGGTGTTGGAGATCATTCATGCGACTGGCGCGCTTGAGTTTACGCGTCAACAGGCTTTGCTCGAGGCAGAGCGGGCTTGCGCTGCCATCGCTTCACTGGCCGATTCTAAATACAAACAGTGTCTGCTAGAATTGGCTCACTTTGCCGCAACGCGGCAATTTTAGTTTTTACCGATTCGGGGTGTAGCTCAGCCTGGTAGAGTACTGCGTTCGGGACGCAGGAGTCGGAGGTTCGAATCCTCTCACCCCGACCATATTTTGCCGCCTGTGTGCGGCGTTCATGGAGTAAGACGCATGAGTCGCTTACTTTTTCTGCTGGCAGTTGTTGTGGCCGTCTACCTGTTGCTGAGATCATTTCGCAGGCGAACGTCCGGACAGGACGCATCTGCTTCAGCGGAGGAAATGGTGCGTTGTGCGCATTGCGGCCTGCATTTGCCTAAAAGCGAAAGCGTTCCTGCGGGCGGCAATTATTATTGCAGCGATGCGCATCGCCGCGAGCACTCCTTCAGGTAGGCGCAATGCGGGATAGTCCAACTTTAGCCGGTACTTTTCCTTTCTTGCAGGCGGCAGCACCGTTGTCGCAGGAAAGTCTGTGGCGTTCCATAAACTTTTTCAATCTGTATCGTCTGATTCTGGGCGGGCTGTTGCTGTTGATGGCGGCCATCTTCGGCAGTGCGCTGTCGCTGAGCGCGCAATATCAATCATGGTTTTTCTGGGTCAGTGCCGTATATACCTTGCTGGTGCTGGCTTCTGTCATTTCAGTCCATCTGCGCAAGCCACGGGCTGGGCTGCAACTGGCGTTTCAGGTTTGCACCGATATTGTCGCGGTTGCACTGTTGGTCTATTTCAGCGGGGGGGTTCAAAGCAATATCGGGTTGTTGATGCTGGTGTCGCTGGCACTGGCGGGCATGATCAGTCGCGGTCGCATCACCCTGCTTTATGCCGCGCTTGCCAGCATAGCCGTGCTGCTGGAACACAGCTATGCGATATTGACCCTGGAAGCGTCTGCAGCAGAGTACTTTCAGGCAGGCATCCTGAGTATTTCCTATTTTGCGGTGGCTTGGCTGGCACACGCGCTGTCCCGGTATGCCATTGCCAACGAGAAACTGGCTTCTTTGCGCGGTGTGGATCTTTCCAATATGGCCGAGGCCAATCGTTTGATGATTCAGGATATGCCGGATGGTGTATTAGTTGTGGACGAGCGCGGAATGGTGCGTCAATCCAATCCCGGGGCCGAAAGGCTGCTGGGATATACTTTTACGGAGGGCCGCAAATCTCATTTATCCGAATGTTCCCCGTTACTGGAAGCGATGTTTGCTGCCTGGCGGCAGAACAAGGCGCTGGGCAACGAAGTGCTGCGCTTGCCTGGTACTTCACATCCGGTGCGCGTACGTTTTCTCCCGGTTCAGCGCGAAGGGTTCTGGGGGGCGGTGGTGGTGCTGGAAGATGTGCAGCGGGTGCAAGAACAGGCCCAGCAAGTCAAGCTGGCCGCGCTGGGACGGCTGACCGCAAATATTGCGCATGAGGTGCGCAATCCGCTGTCGTCTATCAGCTATGCGACAGAATTGCTCAAGGAGCAAAAGCATGACGAATCGCAGGCGCGCCTGTTTCAGATCATTCTGGATAACACCGCGCGCCTGAACCGCATTATTCAGGATGTGATGCAGGTCAACCGTCGCGATCGCCTGCAAGCAGAGACCATAAATCTGGCGGCGAGCCTGGAGGAAGTGCTCGAAAATCTGAGCCAGGTAGAGCAGGTGTCGCGTTCAGTGTTCGAGTTGCGTGTCGATCCGGCAGGCAAGGCGCGTTTTGATCGCGGGCATTTTGAACAAGTGATGTGGAATTTATGCCGCAATGCATTGCGCTTCAGCCAGCGGCAATCGGGAAGCGTCCGCTTGCGTACCGCCAGCGAAGACGGGAGAACGGTGCTGGAAGTGTCGGATGATGGGCCTGGGGTAGCGGGTGACTTGCTGCAAAAACTTTTTGAGCCATTCGTTACCACGGATGAGGGGGGAACCGGTCTGGGGCTATATATTGCACGCGAGTTATGCGAGGCGAACGGGGCGACTATCGAATACAAGCGGGCGCTGGATGGTGGGGCATGCTTCCGCATCCTGTTCGGGAGCAATGATGAGCCCTGAGCCCAGACATATTCCGTGCGTGCTTGTAGTCGACGACGAAGAAGATATCCTCGAGTTGCTGGAACTGGCGCTGGTACGCATGGGGCTGGAAGTGGTACGCGCAAGCAGCGTGCAGCAGGCCAAACAGCGCCTTGATACCGAAAACTTCGATCTGTGTCTTACCGACATGCGCATGCCGGACGGAGAAGGGCTGGAAGTGGTGCGATATATTTCCGAGAAGGGTCTGGATGTGCCGGTGGCCGTGATTACGGCGCATGGCAATCTGGAGAATGCGGTCGCGGTGCTTAAGGCAGGGGCATTTGATTATCTTTCCAAACCAGTGGCACTGGATCAGTTGCGTACGTTGGTTACATCCGCACTCAGATTGCCGGCTTCCAATGTCAATGCCAGGGCCAAGCAGGGAGAAGGGGTCTTGTTGGGCAATTCGCCGGCCATGGCGCAAGTGCGCGAATTGGTCGGGCGCGTGGCGCGCAGTCAGGCGCCTGTGCATATCAGCGGTGAATCCGGCAGCGGGAAGGAATTGGCAGCACGTCTGATTGTGGAAAAAAGCGCCCGGAGCGAACAGCCATTCGTTGCAGTGAACTGCGGGGCAATTCCGGAAAATCTGATGGAAAGCGAGTTTTTTGGCTACCGCAAAGGCGCTTTTACCGGTGCGGACAAGGATAAGGAAGGGTTTTTTCAAGCGGCGAATCAGGGCACATTGCTGCTGGATGAAGTTGCAGATCTGCCAGTCAACATGCAGGTCAAATTGTTGCGGGCCATTCAGGAAAAGAAAGTGCGTCGTGTCGGTGCGACACAGGAGGAGCCGGTAGATGTACGTATCCTTAGTGCTACGCATCATGACCTGGCGAAATGTGTGCAAATGGGTGTATTCCGGCAGGATTTATATTACCGCCTGAACGTTATTTCGCTTCAGATGCCCTCTTTACGCGAGATGCGGGAGGATATTCCGGAGATTGCCAGCCAGATATTGGCGCGGCTATGCGGGAATTCGGATGTTCGTTTTTCTTCCGAGGCACTGAGCGCACTGGCCGGATACGATTTTCCCGGCAATGTGCGCGAACTGGAAAATATCGTCGAACGTGCATTCGCTCTCTGCCAGGATGGCGTTATTGCACCCGAGGATTTGCAATTGATGCCAATGCCGTCCCAGCAAAGAGAGGACGAGGCAGGCAGAACGGGCAAGTATCCGCTAACAGACTATCTTGATCGGATAGAGCGCGAAGCCATTCTGGAAGCGCTTCACCAGACGCATTTCAATCGCACTGCCGCCGCCAAAATCCTGGGGGTGACATTCAGGGCCTTGCGCTATCGTATGGAGCGGCTCTCTATTACGGACGAGGACAAGGTCGATTGAAGCCGGATGCCCAAGGCTGGCTAAGCGGAGTACGCCGTGTGGCATCGCCCAATCACGATGCACGACCTGCCAGAACCGCCATCGAACTTCTGGTCATTCATGGTATCAGCCTGCCTCCCAATGAGTACGGAGGGAATGCGATAGAGCGTTTTTTCACCAATATGCTTGATCATTCCGAGCATTCCTATTACGAGCAACTCAAAGGTATCCGGGTTTCATCCCATTTTCTGATACGGCGCGACGGGCAGGTCATGCAATTTGTCTCCTGTGGAAAGCGCGCCTGGCATGCGGGCGTTTCGACCTGGCGCGGACTTTCGAACTGCAATGATTTCTCCATCGGTATCGAACTCGAAGGCAGTGATATCGAGCCTTACACCGAGCGCCAGTATGCCGCCCTGGCGCGGTTGACGAGGCGTTTAAAGCGCATCTACCCCATAAGCGAGATCGTAGGACATTCGGATATTGCGCCCGGGCGCAAGACTGACCCCGGGCCATTTTTCGACTGGGTAAAATATACAAATCGTCTGAAATGAATTCTTGTTTTCACCTGATTTTAACGAAGCTGGAAATTTTGCGGATACCTCTCCGGGTGAAATCAGAAAGCAGGTAAAAATTCTTCTTGCATAAATTCAGTGATGCACTAGAATCAGTAGAAATCTTGGGGTTGAACCACTAGATGTAGTGGTTTTGGGTTTCTGGCTGATTTTGGCTTTTTGCCGGATTTGCCTTGCGCAAATAAGGGAGAGTTGTATGCTGCTTGCTTCAAATAGTGTTTCCACCGCTGTTCCATCCACGCTTAAACATCAAGATTCGAAATCTGTCGCCTCTCCCAGCAGTTTGTCTTTGGATCAATACAAGGTTATTCGTCGCAACGGTTCAGTGGTTGTATTCGAGCCGGGCAAAATTTCCATCGCAATGACGAAGGCATTCCTCGCCGTCAACGGCGGGCAGGGGGCAGGATCCGCGCGTGTGCGCGAGCTGGTCGAGCAATTGACTGCAAACGTTGTGAATGCGCTGGTTCGCCGTCAGCCGCATGGTGGGACTTTCCATATTGAGGATATACAGGATCAGGTCGAGCTGTCCCTGATGCGTTCAGGCGAGCACGACGTGGCACGATCTTATGTGCTGTACAGGGAACAGCGCACGCAAGAGCGCTCAAAAAGCAAAAGAGAGGCTGAATCGGCATATGTGCTGAATGTGAAAGACGGCGACGTGATCCGTCCGCTGGATATGGCAGGATTGGCTGCACAAATCGAATCTGCTTGCACGGGATTGGGTTCGGTGGTCGATGTGGAAAAGATTTTCAAACTGACCTTGAAGGATCTGTACGACGGGGTTGCCATTGAAGAAGTACGCAAATGTACCATTCTTTCGGCACGCACGTTGATTGAGCAAGACCCGGCTTACAGCTTTGTTACTGCCCGTTTGCTGCTTAACAATATCTTTTGCGAGACGCTTGGCGAAGAGGTGGCTCAGGCCAGCATGGCAACTCGCTATGCCGAATATTTCCCGAAGTTCATCAGGTATGGCATTGAAGCAGAATTGTTGAATGAGGAGATGGAGGGTTTCGATCTTGAGCGCCTTGCTCAGGCATTGGATGCGGGTCGTGATATGCAATTGAATTATCTGGGTTTGCAGACGCTGTATGACCGTTACTTCCTGCATGTGGATAATCGGCGTATCGAATTGCCGCAGGCATTCTTCATGCGCGTGGCGATGGGGCTGAGCCTGAACGAGATCAACCGCGATGAGCGCGCCATCGAGTTCTATCGCCTGTTGTCCAGTTTCGATTTCATGAGTTCTACGCCGACCCTGTTCAATTCGGGTACGCGCCGTTCCCAGCTGTCATCCTGCTATCTGACTACGGTGGAGGATGATCTGGACGGCATCTATGAAGCCTTGAAAGAGAATGCATTGTTATCCAAGTTTGCGGGCGGTCTGGGAAATGACTGGAGCAATGTGCGTGCATTGGGTAGCTATATCAAGGGCACCAACGGCAAGTCCCAAGGCGTAGTGCCATTCCTGAAAGTGGTGAACGACACGGCTGTGGCTGTTAATCAGGGCGGCAAGCGCAAAGGGGCAGTATGTGCCTATCTGGAGACCTGGCACCTGGATCTGGAAGAATTCCTGGAGTTGCGCAAAAACACCGGCGATGACCGGCGCCGCACACACGATATGAATACATCGAACTGGATTCCCGATCTGTTCATGAAGCGCGTGATGGAGGGGGGCGAATGGACGTTGTTTTCACCGTCGACCTGCCCGGACCTGCATGACAAGTTCGGTAAGGAATTCGAAGAGGCTTATCTGGGCTATGAAGCCAAGGTCGCCAGTGGTGAACTGAAACTGTTCAGGAAAGTGTCGGCACAGTCGCTCTGGCGCAAGATGCTGACCATGTTGTTTGAAACGGGACATCCCTGGATTACTTTCAAGGATCCGTGCAATGTTCGCAGCCCGCAGCAACATGTGGGTGTGGTGCATAGCTCCAATTTGTGCACCGAGATCACGCTGAATACATCGGATAGTGAGATTGCCGTGTGCAACCTCGGATCGGTCAATCTGGCGGCGCATCTGTATCCCAAAGGACACGCCAAAGCCGGGCAGATCGATCATGACAAGCTCAAGCGTACGGTGACCACCGCCATGCGCATGCTGGATAACGTGATCGACATCAATTATTACGCCGTGGCAAAAGCACGCAATGCCAACTTGAAGCACCGCCCCGTAGGGCTGGGCATCATGGGTTTCCAGGATTGCCTGCACGAATTGCGCATTCCCTATTCTTCTGAAGCTGCGGTGGAATTCGCCGACCGTTCGATGGAAGCGGTTTGTTATTACGCCTATTGGGCTTCGACGGAACTGGCGGAAGAGCGCGGGCGCTACGCGAGCTATCGCGGCAGCCTGTGGGATAAAGGCATCCTGCCGCAGGATAGCCTGGAAATGTTGCGCGAGCAGCGTGGCGGCTATGTCGAAGTGGATATGTCGTCCAGCCTGGATTGGGACGCCTTGCGTGCCCGCATCCGGCAAAACGGCATGCGCAACTCGAACTGTGTGGCCATTGCCCCGACGGCAACCATTTCCAACATTATCGGCGTGTCGGCATGTATCGAGCCGACATACCAAAACCTTTTTGTAAAGTCGAACCTGTCGGGCGAATTCACCGTCATCAACGATCATCTGGTAAACGACCTGAAAGCGCTGGGCTTGTGGGACGAGGTCATGATTGCTGACCTCAAGTATTTTGATGGCAGTCTGGCCAAGATCGACCGCATTCCGGCTGAATTGCGCAGCTTGTATGCAACGGCATTCGAAATAGAGCCGTCTTGGCTGATCGAAGCGGCTTCACGTCGCCAGAAATGGATAGACCAGGCACAATCGCTCAATATATATATGTCGGGCGTATCAGGCAGGAAACTGGATGAAACCTACAAGCTGGCATGGGTGCGCGGCCTGAAGACCACTTACTACCTGCGAGCAATGGGCGCGACATCGGCGGAAAAGTCCACCTCGCGCGCCGGAACGTTGAATGCAGTATCAAGCGGGGCGAGTGATACGGCTGAAGAAACAAAGTTCTGTTCGATTGACAACCCAGAGTGCGAAGCCTGCCAGTAGGCAGGTGCGCACTCTGGGTTGCGGTGAAGGCTAACCTGCGAAGCAGGTTAAACCCCGAAAGGGGTGGCCGAAACCACAACCGGTTTGTACGGAGTTTGCCAGTAGTGAATTTGATTGGTTTGCCGCATTGTGTGGCGAGTATCAAGAGGAAAAGGAATAGCGATGCTGAATTTTGAAGACGATATATCCTCTGCAGAAGTCCCGGCAGGTATGCGAGCAGGGCCGATGGGGATTGGCGCGGCAATGAAAGCTGATCTCAATGAGTCTGCCTATACCATTGCATCGACTTCCACCGGACGCATCCGCGTGGAAGACAAGCGCATTATCAATAGCAGTGCCGACGTGAACCAGTTGGTGCCGTTCAAGTACAAGTGGGCGTGGGAAAAATATCTTTCTGGCTGTGCCAATCACTGGATGCCGCAAGAGGTCAATATGTCGGCCGACATCGCGTTGTGGAAGAATCCCAATGGGTTGACCGATGACGAGCGCAGGGTGGTGATGCGTAATTTGGGTTTTTTCAGCACGGCCGACAGTCTGGCTGCCAATAATATTGCGCTGGGCACTTACCGCCACATCACAAATCCGGAGTGCCGACAGTATTTGCTGCGTCAGGCGTTTGAAGAAGCCATTCATACCCATGCTTATCAATACATTGTGGAAAGTCTGGGGCTGGACGAGGGCGAAGTCTTCAATATGTACCATGAGGTGGCCAGTATTCGTGACAAGGACGAATTCCTGCTGCCGCACATCGATGTGCTGACCAACCCGGCGTTCAAGACAGGCACGTCGGAAAATGACCAGAAATTGCTACGCAGCCTGATCGTTTTCGCCTGCATCATGGAGGGCCTGTTTTTCTATGTTGGTTTTGTACAGATCCTGGCGCTGGGTCGCCAGAACAAGATGACCGGAGCTGCCGAGCAATATCAATACATACTGCGCGACGAATCCATGCACCTGAACTTTGGTGTGGACGTCATTAACCAGATCAAGCTGGAGAACCCGCATCTGTGGACACCGTCTTTCCGTGAGGAAATACGCGGTCTGATCCAGAAGGGCGTGGAACTGGAATATCGATATGCGGAAGACACCATGCCGCGCGGCGTGCTGGGTCTGAATGCGGGCATGTTCAAGGAATATTTACGCTTTATAGCAAACCGTCGTTGCCAGCAGATCGGCATCGACGTGCTGTATCAGGGGGCGACCAATCCGTTTCCATGGATGTCAGAGATTATCGATCTCAAGAAAGAAAAGAATTTCTTTGAGACCCGGGTAACCGAATATCAGACAGGTGGAGCGTTATCTTGGGATTGAGACTTGAAATTATTTTGGTAAGGGCTAATATGCGAAGCATGTTACGTACAAGTTTGATGTCAGGTCGCAGAAAAAATATTTTTTTCGAGACACGATTCGTCGAGTATCGCGAGGGTGGTATGGAGTCTCGGGTTTAGAGTTGTTGATAAAGGCTGCGTATGCAGCCTTTGTTGCAAGAGCTTCAGACATGCCGCCTTGCGGTGTGCTGGGGGTGTAGTAGTAGTCTTTTGTTAACTTTCACCACGTAAGGAGGTTGAAATGGTAGCAGCAAAGAAGAAACCAGCAGCAAAGAAGAAACCGGCAGCAAAAAAGGCGGCTGCAAAGAAGCCCGCAGCCAAAAAAGTAGCAGCTAAGAAGAAGCCAGCTGCTAAAAAGGCCGTAGCCAAGAAGAAGCCAGCAGCTAAGAAGAAACCGGCTGCCAAGAAGGCTGCAGCCAAGAAGAAGCCAGCAGCCAAGAAGAAACCGGCTGCCAAGAAGGCTGTAGCCAAGAAGAAACCAGCAGCTAAGAAGAAACCGGCTGCCAAGAAGGCTGTAGCCAAGAAGAAGCCAGCAGCTAAGAAGCCAGCGGTAGCAGCTAAGCCTGCTCCAACGGTGTCTTTGGCTCCTTCTGCACCAGCACCAGTGCGTCCGGCTGCGACTTGGCCTTTCCCCACACCCGGTATCAACAAGCCGAACTGATGTGGTGGGAGGCTGTGAAGGCAGCCCCGGTTAGGCTGTAAGGCAGGGGCTGATTCACGGTTGTCTGATAGCGAGCCGGACAGGCTCGGTGGTATTATTTTTCGCACTTAATAATAAGTGCGTGGGGCTTGTCCCCTCTAAGAAACGTTCAGTTGTTTGCTTGGCGTATCTGTAGTTGGTCTGCGTAGTGCAAAGGCTCGCACCGCTATCTGACGACTAAGTCTGAAATTTTGCCACGGTTATGTGGAGGGGGTTGTATCCCCTGTCGAATCTGATGGCAAACAAATATCCAAAACACTGGAGGGGTTTTGTTCCCTCGAAAAAAGTGAAGCGCTTTTTTCTGCTCTTTTCAGCTCAAAACATGTCGCTCAGGCGAGTTTTATACTGTATATGGTTACGGGTGAGTCGCTGTTCTTGTCGAAAGCGATCCCTGTCGCTACCCCCGCTTGCGCTATATCCATTGCATTCTCGCTTCGCGCGTAGACTTGATGCATTGCACCTAGTGCAAACTCATGTCCAGAACCGATCGCCCAGTATTGGGTGTATTCGAAAACCTCGCGCATGGAATAAATTGCGAAAATTCCACTGGCATTGGTGATTAACGCGGTAATCTGGCTTGATTCATAAGGGTCTTCCTCATCCTCTTTGGGGTTAAGAAAACATTCCTCCTTAAGGATGGGATGCAATTTGCGGAACGTTTCGAAAATAGCCTCCTTACTGTTAAGCTGAACATCCGGTGTTTTGGAGAGAAGACTGGACAGGACGAGGTGATGCGCCGCGCTGCCGCAGACCCCGACATAACTGTCGCTGATGCGCAGGATTTTGTCGTGCGAGGCGTCTTGCGAGGCATGCAGGCGGGTATTGCCGAAGGTGGTCAACGTATCGGCCGCGATGGCGACAAAACCATTTTTCTTTACTGCAACGATGGTGGTCATGTGTAATTTTCCATATATATACAAATACGATTTTATCATTGATGCTGCATAGCTTTCCTTTACCTTACCTTGCGGATGCCAGTGCTTACTTTGCCGCAATCCGTGATCTGCCGTTGGCGGCATGGCTGGATAGCGGCGGCAGAGGGCGGTTCGATATCCTTGTTGCCCAACCAGTCGTGACCTTGACTACACAAGGCAAACAGACTGAAGTCCACGGATCCTCCGGCACGAGCCTTTGGCGAGATGACCCTTTTGCGCTGATCAGAAGTCATCTTGGTGATCATCTCGTGCCCATACCCGATATTCCTTTCTCCGGAGGTGTGCTGGGCTATTGGAGCTATGACCTTGCCCGTCGTTTCCACAACATTCCCGAAAACTCGATTAACACCGAGCAACAGCCCGAAATGGAGGTCGGAATATATGACTGGTCAATCATCATTGATCATCATGAACTGAGTGCAAGACTCGTGTCGCGCCAACGCTATGCAGAGACAGCAGAAGTGCTGCCATTAATACTGGGGCGGCTGAATTTGGTGGAATCCCGCAGAAATGCAGAGGAGAGGGTGCCTTTCAATATACTGGGAAAGATAGTGTCCAACTTCACCCCGGACGAATATCGAAA
This sequence comes from Sideroxydans sp., assembly GCA_050287265.1. Classification (GTDB taxonomy): domain Bacteria; phylum Pseudomonadota; class Gammaproteobacteria; order Burkholderiales; family Gallionellaceae; genus Sideroxyarcus. The sequence goes on from JBNKBO010000046.1 coordinate 11,725, forward strand.
CGCATTTGACGCTGTAAAGCACTATCTGCGCGAGGGCGACTGTTATCAAGTCAATCTCGCGCAAGGTTTCGCAGCCCAGGCATCCGGCGATGCATATGAAGCCTATCTGGCGCTGCGACATTTGAGTCCGGCGCCTTACTCTGCGTTTCTGGATTGGCCGCAAATCAAGATTCTATGTGTTTCTCCTGAGCGACTATTGCAGGTGCAGCAGGGGCGGGTGGAAACGAGACCCATCAAGGGAACGCGCGCCCGCAGTGCCGATAGTGTAAAAGATGGACTGTTGGCCGAAGAATTGGCTCGGCATCCCAAAGACAGGGCCGAAAACCTGATGATCGTGGATTTGCTGCGCAACGATTTAAGCAAAAGCTGTGAACCCGGTTCGGTGCGTGTGCCGAAACTTTTCGAAGTGGAAAGCTTTTCTAACGTCCATCATCTGGTCAGTACGGTAGAAGGCAGGTTGAGGCAGGGACGGGATGCGCTCGATGTATTTAAAGACTGTTTTCCAGGCGGGTCCATCACCGGCGCCCCGAAACAACGTGCGATGGAGATCATCGAACAACTAGAACCACAAAGGAGGGGAGTGTACTGCGGTGCCATCGGCTATGTGGGGCACGACGGCAATATGGACAGCAATATCGCCATCAGAACAATGGTTTTTTCGAAAGATGTGATGCGCTGCTGGGCTGGAGGCGGTCTGGTCGCCGATTCACAATGCGACGCGGAGTATCAGGAAACACTGGATAAGGCTGCAGCCATGCTGGAATTGCTGCAACAGCATGGCGGGAAGCTCGATCGGGAAAAATGATCTGTCTGTAGTGAAGTAATCGCTACTTCAATAGTTTGCTGGCTTTTGCAATGGACATCTCGTTGCCGAGATGATGGCTGACAATGATACGGGAAACCGGCTGCAGTTCATTTGGTTTCAGGCTGGAATATTCTTTACACGGGTAATGCGTATCACCTCAGGAATTCTGCGCAAACTGCGCATGACGCTGGCAAGATGATGGCGATTGATGACTTGCAGGGTGAAATAAAGCGCTGTGTATTCGCCTTCACTGGTGAAGTGCACGTTTTCGATGTTTGAATCGGCATCAGCGATGGAGGCTGCAACTTTGGCCAATACGCCGCGCCGGTTGGCAACAATGAGCTTGATGCTGACTTCGAAAAGCTTGCTGATGCTCTTGTCCCATACAACATCCATCCATTCTTCGCTGTTGTTCTTTCCTTTTCGTAGCGAAGGGCAGTCGTGCGTATGGACAATGAGCCCCTGGCCGCTTCTAATGACGCCGATGATGGGATCGCCGGGGATGGGACGGCAACACTTGGCGTATTGCACTGCCATACCCTCAGTACCCAGCAGCGTGATAATGCCGCTGGAGCTCGATTCGGGCTGATTGTTTTCACCTGCGCTCATCTTTGCCAGTTGTCTTGCGATAACCATGTTCAGACGGCGTCCGAGTCCGATGTCGGCAAATATTTCCTGACGGGATTTTGCGCTGCTTTCCTTGAGTACGCGTTCCCAGCACATGTCGGGAATGTCCTGCAGCTTTAAGCCGAGAGAACTGAGCGCCTGCCCAAGCAGACGCTCGCCAAGCCGGGCCGATTCTTCAAGATGCATGGATTTAAGCGCATGCCTTATTTCGCCACGCGCCTTGCTGGTGACGACATAGCTTAACCATGCCGGGTTCGGGTGGGCGAGGGGAGCGGTAATAATTTCGACACGGTCCCCGTTGTGCAATTCGGTACGCAGCGGAACAAGTTCCGAATTTAACTTGGCTGCTACACAGCGGTTGCCGATGTCGGTATGCACGCTGTAGGCAAAATCGACTGTGGTTGCTCCGCGCGGAAGCGCATAAATTTTTCCCTTTGGCGAGAATACATACACTTCGTCAGGGAACAGGTCTATTTTGAGGTGCTCAAGGAACTCGACTGAATCGCCGCTCTGGGCGAGGCTTTCCAGCAGACTTTGCAGCCACTGATGCGTCTTCTGATGCAGGTCGTTGATCTGCGCATCGGATGATTTGTAAAGCCAGTGCGAGGCTACCCCGCTTTCCGCCAGCTTGTTCATTTCGTGGGTACGTATTTGTACCTCAATGGGGGTGCCGAACGGGCCGAACAGCGCAGTGTGAAGCGATTGATATCCGTTCGCCTTGGGGATGGCAACATAATCCTTGAATCTGCCGGGGAAGGGCTTGTAAAGACTATGCAGTACGCCGAGCGCGAGATAGCACGAAGGGATATCCTCAACCAGAACGCGGAAACCGTATATATCCAGCACCTGCGCGAAGGCCAGCGACTTGGTTTGCATTTTCTGGTAAATGCCATACAAATGCTTCTCGCGGCCTCGGACTTCCGCCTTGATATGGTTTTCGTCCAGTCGCTGACGAATCGCTTCCAGTATCTTGCTAACCACTTCGCGCCGGTTGCCGCGCGCCACTTTCAATGCCTTCGACAGCACCGCATAGCGGTTCGGATGCAGGGACTTGAAGCTGAGATCTTCCAGCTCCTGATAAACATTGTTAAGGCCGAGACGATTGGCGATAGGTGCGTAAATGTCCACGGTTTCGCGCGCAATACGCTCGCATTTTTCTTTTGAAACCGAATTCAGTGTGCGCATATTGTGCAGACGGTCAGCGAGCTTGATGAGAATTACGCGCACATCGCGCGCCATTGCCATCAGCATTTTGCGGAAATTCTCGGCTTGAGCATCTTCCCTGGTGTCAAATTTCAGTTTGTCCAGCTTGCTTAGGCCGTCCACCAGTTCGGCAACAGGCTTGCCGAACTTTCTGGAAAGTACCTCAATGCTGATGCCGGAGTCTTCTGCGACATCATGCAGCAAGGCGGCGGTAATCGCCTGCGCATCAAGATGCAACGGAGTAAGAATGCGGGCTACTGCGATGGGATGAGAGATATAGGGTTCGCCGGATTCGCGCAATTGCCCTTTGTGTGCGTTCCTGCTGAAAACAAGCGCAGATTTGATCTGCGCCACATCCTTGGGCTTCAGATAGGCGGATAACTCTTGAAGGAGTATTTCAGCATCGGTATGCGACATGGGACATGTGACGGGAGAGCCGCCGGCAAATCCCGGCGGCATACGATCAGGCCATGCCGCGATTCAGAATTTCAATGCCGACTTTACCTTCGCTGATTTCGCGCAGTGCAACAACGGTTGCTTTGTCCTTGGTGTTTTCAACCAGATAGCCAGCGCCGTTGGCCAGCTGACGCGCACGATAGGCAGCTGCCAGCGTTAGCTCAAAGCGGTTCGGGATGTGTTGCATGCAATCTTCTACGGTGATACGTGCCATGATGTGCTCCTAATTCTGCAATTGATTAATGAGTGTTGCGTGACGGGAAAGCTGGCTGTCACGCCGCAACCCGTTGGCGATGACGACGGCATCAAGCTGATGCAGTGCTTCATCCAGCTTGTCGTTGATAATAACATAGTCGAACTCGGCCACATGGGAGATGTCCTCCTGGGCGGCATGCAGCCGTCGTGCGATCACTTCTGCGCTGTCCTGTCCGCGTCCTTTCAGGCGGATTTCGAGCGCTTCCAGTGACGGCGGCAGGATGAATATGGAAACGGCATGCGGCATCAGTTTGCGTACTTGCGCGGCACCCTGCCAGTCGATCTCCAGCAGGATGTCGTGGCCGGCAGCAAGTTGCTTCTCTATCCACGGCTGAGAAGTGCCATAGAAGTTGCCATAAACCTCGGCACTCTCAAGGAAATCCCCTTGTTGTGCCATGGTCATGAACTTGTCCCGACTGACGAAGTGATATTCCCTGCCGTCCGTTTCTCCCGGTCGCGGTGTCCTGGTCGTGTAAGAGACAGATAACGATATCTGCTTGTTGCGGCTGAGCAACGCACTGACCAAGCTGGATTTGCCTGCGCCGGAAGGCGCGCTGATAATGAAAAGGTTGCCGGACATGATGTTCTCCTGTTCCGCTATTCGATGTTCTGAACCTGTTCGCGCATCTGCTCAATGAGGATTTTGATTTCCATAGCCGTGCGCGAAACTTCGGCGTCCACGGATTTTGAGCCCAGCGTATTGGCCTCGCGGTGCAGTTCCTGCATCAGGAAGTCAAGGCGCTTGCCGACGGCGCCACCCTTGTCGAGCACGCGTTTGACTTCAGCGAGATGGCCTTGCAGGCGTGAAAGCTCTTCGTCCACATCGATCTTGCTGGCGTACATCGTGATTTCCTGGCGCACTCGCTCGTCATCCTCGCTGCCCAGCGCTTCGAACAGGCGTGCGCGCAATTTGGCTTCGTAAGCTGCGATGGCGGCGGGGACGCGTGGCGCAACTGCGATGCGCAGGGATTCGATTTGTGTCACGCGCTCAAGCAGGAATGCCTTGAGCTTCTCGCCTTCACGCTGGCGTGCGGCGGCGAAGTCCTTCAATGCCTGTTGCAACAGATTGTGTAAAGTTGCCTGCAGGGTCTCTGCGGAGAGCGCTGGACTTTCAAGTACGCCGCTCCAGTGCAACACATCAGCCACACTGAGTTGGGCTGCTTCAGACAAAACTTCACGTACCTGTGAGTTCCACAATGCAAGCTGCTGAACCATGTCCTGGTTCAAACGGGGCGGTTCCCGGCGGGATTGGCGTGTGGCGAGGTTAATGCGGCATTCTACTTTTCCCCGGCTCAAACGTGCGGCAATGGCTTCACGCAAGGCGGGTTCCTGGGTACGCAGTTCATCCGGCATGCGCAATTGGAGGTCGAGGTAGCGATGATTGACCGAACGCAGCTCCAGTGTAAGCGAACCGGTCTCCAGCTCGGTCGCGACGGAGGCAAAGCCGGTCATGCTGTAAATCATGGTGTACTCCCGGAAAAAAAACCAACTGAATGCAGCGCATTATATTACGATTGAGTATCGCTTCCGTTCGTAAACGGGGGCAAAAATAATAAATCAAGGAAAATGATGAGGTTTGCCGTTCATCAGGCCAGTAAGATCGGTGGCCGCAAATATAATCAAGATCGTGTGGGATATGCCTATACCGACGAGGCATTGCTGCTGGTATTGGCGGACGGCATGGGCGGACATTTGCATGGAGAAGTGGCGGCACAGATTGCTGTCCATTCGTTTATGCAGGCATTCAGTCGTCTCGAACAGGCGCGCGTGAAGGAACCGGAAGTATTCATGCGCGCTACGATGCGCGCCGGACATGAGGCCATCTTTACTTATGCGCGCGAACAGGAGTTGGGCGGGAGTCCCGGTACCACCTGCGTGGCGGCACTCGTGCAAGAAGGCCAGATATGGTGGGCGCATGCGGGAGATTCCCGTTTTTATTTGTTGCGCGAGGATGCCGTGGCTGACGTAACGCATGACCATTCCGTGGTTCAGCAGTGGGCAGATTGGGGCATTATCACGCCAGACGAGATGAAAACGCATCCCGACCGTAACAAAATCACCAATTGTCTGGGTGGCGTGGAAGACATGTTTTATGTTGATGTTTCGCACCCGTTTGCCGTGCAATCGGGCGATACGATACTGCTGTGCAGCGACGGCTTCTGGAGTCCGCTGGAAGATGACGAGATGGCGAAGCTTTCCTCCGCACCTGACGTGTCGGAAAGGCTGGATGATCTGATCGATATGGCAGTACAACGCGAGGCGATGCGGGCCGACAATACTACTGCTGTAGTTGCGCGTATAGGCGACGATGAGGAAGAGCATAAGAGCGAAAAACCGGTGTGCATCATGCTGGACGAACGCCCCACCCCCGAGGATTTCTGAGCAAGTCCGTTATAATCCTGCTGTTTTCCAATTCTTCCGAGGTTCCCGTTATGCGTCCCAGTCAGCGTAAGCCAGACCAGCTTCGTGCAATTCGTATCACCCGTCATTACACCAAACATGCCGAAGGTTCCGTACTCATCGAATGCGGCGATACCAAAGTAATTTGTACCGCCAGCGTGGAAGAACGCGTACCGCCGCACAAGAAAGGCAGCGGCGAGGGCTGGGTGACCGCCGAATACGGCATGCTGCCGCGTTCTACCGGCGAGCGCATGGGCCGTGAAGCCGCCAGGGGCAAGCAATCCGGGCGCACGCAGGAGATCCAGCGCCTGATCGGGCGCAGCCTGCGTGCCGTGGTGGACTTGAAAAAACTGGGCGAACGCACCATCCAGCTCGACTGTGACGTAATCCAGGCAGACGGCGGCACGCGCACTGCCAGTATCACCGGCGCCTTTGTTGCGCTGCAGGATGCAGTGAATGGACTAATGAGCAAAGGGCTGGTGAAAGAGAATCCGCTCAAAGATACGGTCGCCGCCATCTCAGTCGGCATCTACCAGGGCACGCCGGTGCTCGACCTCGATTATCTCGAAGACTCCGACTGCGACACCGACATGAACGTCGTAATGCTGGGCAGTGGACACTTTGTTGAAGTGCAGGGCACGGCGGAAGGTCATCCCTTCTCGCGAGAAGAGATGGATACGCTGCTGGAGTTGGCAAAAGACGGTATCGTGCAACTGGCCGAGATGCAGCGGACGGCGCTGAGTAAATGAACAAGCTCGTCATCGCCTCCAATAACCCCGGCAAACTGCGCGAGTTCGAAAAGATGCTCGCACCGCTCGGTATCGAGGTGCTTACGCAGGCGCAACTCGACATCTCCGAGGCGGAGGAGCCGCATTGCACCTTTGTCGAGAACGCGCTGGCCAAGGCGCGCCACGTCAGCCGCGAAAGTGGGTTGCCTGCGCTGGCAGACGATTCCGGCATTTGTGTCGAAGCGCTGGGTGGTGCGCCCGGCGTGCAATCGGCGCGCTATGCGGAGGAGAAGCGCGGCTGCGACACGTTACTGGTGGAACAACTAGCCATTCGACTAAGCGCGCCAACAACGCGCGCCAAGTCGCTGGTTATGGCGAAGCCAGCCGATTGCGAGAGCAGCCGCAGTGCCGCCGAATCATTGCCCTCTGGATTGTCGCGAGAAGAAATGAGGCTGCAAGCTGACCGCCGCAACAACGACAAGCTGTTGCAGGACATGCAAGGTGTGATCGATCGCCGCGCACACTATTATTGTGTACTGGTGCTGGTGCGTCATGCCGACGATCCGCAACCCATCATCGCCGAAGGCGAGTGGTGGGGCGAGATTGCGCACGAGGAACGCGGCGACGGGGGGTTCGGCTACGATCCGATGTTCTGGCTTCCCGAGCAGGGCCGTATGAGTGCGGAACTGACGCCCGACGAAAAGGCGCAGATCAGCCACCGTGCCAAGGCGCTCAAGGTTCTGCTGGAAAAACTGCAGCTCAAACACTAGGACGCTGCGCGGCCGGTCATGTCTGCCCATCCCCTGCAACCCGTCGGCATCAAGTCGCAGGCGGTGAATTTCAAGGTGCTGCCACCGCTGTCCTTATATATACATATCCCCTGGTGCATGCGCAAATGCCCGTATTGTGACTTCAATTCGCACGAACTGCGTGGCGGCCTCCCGGAAAAAGAATATGTCGCCGCGCTGGTGCGAGATATCGAGCTGGCGCTGCCGCTGGTCTGGGGACGAAAGATTTACACGGTGTTCTTCGGCGGCGGCACGCCCAGCCTGTTGAGCGGCGAGGCCGTGGCGGAGATATTGCGCCAGGTGCGCATGCTGCTGCCGTTGGATATCAATGCCGAGATCACACTGGAGGCAAACCCGGGCACAGTGGAAGCGGACAAGTTTGCACTGTTCAAAGAGGCGGGGGTGAACCGGTTGTCACTCGGTATCCAGAGTTTTAACGATAAGCATCTGCAGGCGCTGGGGCGCATTCATACCGCCGATGAGGCGAAACGCGCCATTGAAATGGCACAACAGCATTTTGACAATATCAATCTTGATCTCATGTATGCACTGCCGCGGCAGACGCCGGACGAGGCGTTGCAGGATGTACAGATGGCGCTGCAATATCGGCCGCAACATCTTTCCTGCTATCACCTGACGCTGGAGCCAAATACCTTGTTCGCGCACCAGCCGCCATCGTTGCCGGACGATGATGCGAGCAGCGATATGCAGCAGGCCATCGAGGCGCTGCTGGCCAAGCACGGCTACGTTCATTACGAGACTTCGGCATTTGCGCAGCCCAAAAGACAATCGCGGCATAACCTTAACTACTGGCAGTTTGGCGACTATCTCGGCATTGGTGCAGGTGCGCACAGCAAGCTAAGTTTTCACGACAAAGTGTTGCGCCAGATGCGT
>JBNKBO010000047.1:0-18430 GCA_050287265.1 Sideroxydans sp.
TCTACTTCCGTACGACAGACGTGACCGGCGCGGTGGAATTGCCGTCCGGCACCGAAATGGTGATGCCTGGCGACAACGTCAGCATTACGGTGAGTCTGATCAACCCGATCGCGATGGAAGAAGGTCTGCGCTTCGCGATCCGCGAAGGCGGTCGTACCGTCGGCGCAGGTGTGGTTGCGAAGATCATCGAGTAAGCATACAATGCGCGCCCTCGCGTGGCTGCGGCCACGCGTTTTCGTTCTTTAAACCAGCGGCCTGTGCCGCATAGAAGCAAGAGAAGATTATGCAAAGTCAAAAAATTCGCATCCGCCTGAAGGCGTTCGATTATCGTCTGATCGATCAGTCCGCGTTGCAAATCGTGGATACGGCAAAACGCACGGGTGCAGTAGTCAAGGGCCCGGTTCCCTTGCCTACCAGGATCGAGCGTTTCGATGTATTGCGCTCGCCGCATGTGAACAAGACTTCGCGCGATCAATTCGAGATTCGCACCCATCTGCGTTTGATGGATATCGTGGATCCGACGGATAAGACCGTAGATGCGCTGATGAAGCTGGACCTGCCAGCTGGCGTGGATGTGGAAATCAAATTGCAATAGATATTTTTGTGGTTTTGGCAGTAAGCAGGATTGTTGTTGCAATACATAATCGGCTGACCAATTGAAGTCAGCCCCTTAATAAAAAGGAAATACAAAATGAGCTTAGGACTTGTCGGTCGCAAGATTGGCATGACCCGCATTTTTACCGACGAGGGTGCCTCGTTGCCGGTAACCGTGCTGGACGTGTCCAACAATCGCGTTACCCAGATCAAAACCGCTCCCACGGACGGTTACAGCGCTGTGCAGGTCGCGTATGGAACGCGCCGCGCAAGCCGTGTAACCAAGGCTGCTGCGGGGCATTTCGCCAAAGCCGGTGTCGAGGCCGGTAGCGTTCTGAAAGAATTCACCGCCACGCCGGAACAACTTGCCAGCCTGACACCTGGCGGCAAAGTCGGCGTGGATCTGTTTCAGGTTGGTCAGAAAGTCGATGTCACAGGCGTGACAATCGGCAAGGGTTATGCCGGTACTATCAAGCGCTACCACTTTAAATCCGGTCGCGCCACGCACGGCAACTCCAAGTCGCACAACGTACCCGGTTCCATCGGTATGGCGCAGGATCCTGGACGCGTGTTTCCGGGCAAGCGCATGACGGGTCACCTGGGTGATGTGCAGCGTACCGTGCAAAATCTTCAAATCGTTCGTATCGATGCGGAGCGTCAGTTGTTGCTGGTGCGCGGCGCCGTACCTGGCGCGCCCGGCGGTGACGTGATCGTGCGTCCGGCAGTGAAAGCGGGGGCATAATGGAACTAAAGGTCATTAAAGAAAACGGCAAGGCTGGCAAGAGTATGGATGCCTCCGACGACCTGTTTGGTCGCGAATACAACGAAACGCTGGTGCATCAACTGGTGACGGCATACCAGGCCAATGCGCGTTCGGCCTGCAGCAAGCAGAAGGGTCGTAGCGAGATCGCAAAATCCACGCGCAAACCGTTTGCCCAGAAAGGTACCGGCCGTGCTCGTGCCGGCACTGCTTCCACTCCATTGTGGCGCGGCGGCGGCAAGATTTTCCCGAACAGCCCGGATCAAAACTATACGCAGAAGATCAATCGCAAGATGTATCGCGCGGGTCTGGCTTCCATATTTTCGCAATTGGTGCGCGATGATCGTCTGAGCGTGATTGATACATTGTCTGTCGAAGCACCCAAGACAAAATTGCTGGCGCAGAAGATCAAGGCCATGGGGCTGGATCGCGTGCTGATCATCACCGACAGTATGGACGAGAACTTGTATCTGTCGTCGCGTAACCTGCCGAACGTATTGGTGGTGGAAGCCCACCAAGCCGATCCGGTCAGTCTGGTGCGTTTCCCCAGGGTTCTGTTGACGCGCGGCGCGATCGCAAAAATCGAGGAGATGCTGGCATGAGCGAACAAAAATTCAATGAAGAGCGTTTGCTGAATATTTTGCTGGCGCCGCAGATCTCCGAGAAAGCGACTTTCGTGGCGGAGAAGAACGAGCAGGTGATTTTCCGTGTGGCATCCGATGCGACCAAGCCGGAAGTCAAGGCCGCCGTAGAGAAGTTGTTCAACGTGACGGTTGATAGCGTGCAGATCAACAACGTCAAGGGCAAGCAAAAACGTTTCGGCCGCTATATGGGCAGCCGCAAGGACTGGAAAAAGGCCTACGTATGTCTGGCAGCCGGTCAGGAGATCAACTTTGCTGCAAGCGAGCAGGGGTAAAACATGGCACTGATTAAACTCAAACCGACATCTCCGGGAACGCGTGCAGTCGTGCGCGTGGTCACTCCGGAGTTACACAAGGGCAAGCCTGAAGCGTCGTTGCTGGAGAAGAAGACCAGGACTGCCGGACGTAACAACAACGGCCACATTACGACGCGCCACATGGGTGGCGGGCATAAGAAGCATTACCGTATCGTCGATTTCAAGCGCAACAAGGACGGTGTGCCGGCCAAGGTCGAGCGTCTGGAGTACGACCCGAACCGTAGCGCGCATCTGGCGTTGCTGGTGTATGCGGATGGCGAACGCCGTTACATCATCGCGCCCAAGGGCGTTTCTGCTGGTGCGCAGCTGGTGAGCGGTTCGGAAGCCCCGATCAAGCCGGGCAATGCATTGCCGTTGCGCAATATTCCGGTCGGTTCAACGATTCACGCGATTGAAATGCTGCCCGGCAAGGGTGCGCAACTGGCGCGTTCTGCGGGTGCTTCGGTGCAATTGCTGGCGCGCGAAGGCAGCTACGCTCAATTGCGTCTGCGTTCCGGCGAAATTCGCAAGGTGCATATCGATTGCCGCGCGACCATCGGCGAAGTGGGTAACGGCGAACATTCACTGCGTTCCATCGGCAAGGCCGGTGCAAATCGCTGGCGCGGTATCCGCCCGACGGTGCGCGGTGTGGTGATGAACCCGGTCGATCACCCGCACGGTGGCGGCGAAGGAAAAACTGCGGCGGGCCGTCATCCGGTCAGCCCATGGGGTGTGCCGGCCAAAGGCTTCCGTACACGTCGTAACAAGCGGACTAGCGGCATGATCGTGCGCCGTCGCTTCAAGGCATAAGGGGTAACAAGATATGGCACGTTCAGTTAAAAAAGGCCCGTTCGTCGATCTGCATCTGCTGAAGAAGGTGGAAGCAGTGCGCGCAACAAACGATAAACGCCCGGTTAAAACCTGGTCACGTCGTTCTACCGTGTTGCCCGAGTTCGTTGGTCTGACGATCGCGGTGCATAACGGCAAGCAGCATGTGCCGGTATACGTTTCCGAGAACATGGTTGGACACAAGCTTGGCGAATTTTCTTTGACCCGCACCTACAAAGGTCACGCTGCTGATAAAAAATCCAGCGCGAAGAAATAAGGAGACATGATGAGTACAACAGCAGTCATCCGTGGTGTTCGCCTGTCGGCACAAAAAGCCCGTCTGGTCGCTGACCAGATCCGTGGTTTGCCTGTCGCACAAGCGCTGAACATCCTGACGTTCAGCCCGAAAAAAGGCGGGGGCATCATCAAGAAGGCACTGGATTCCGCGATTGCCAATGCCGAGCATAACGACGGCGCAGACATCGATGAATTGAAAGTATCCACCATTTACGTGGACAAGGGAGCTTCCCTGAAACGCATGATTCCGCGCGCCAAAGGCCGTGGCAACAGCATCGAGAAGCAAACCTGCCACATAACGATTACCGTCGGGAGCTAGAGCATGGGTCAGAAAATTCATCCAATTGGATTCCGCCTGAGTGTTCAGAAGAACTGGACTTCAAAGTGGTATTCCAACAGCAAGAACTTTACCGAGCTTTTGCTCAAAGATATCGAAGTGCGTGCCTATCTGAAGAAAAAGCTGGCTGGTGCCGGCGTTTCCAAGATCGTTATCGAACGGCCAGCCAAGAATGCCAAGATCACCATATTCACGGCACGTCCCGGGGTGGTGATCGGCAAGAAGGGCGAGGATATCGAGTTGCTGCGTAACGAACTGAAGAAACGCATGGGTTTGCCCGATGTAAGTTTGAATATCGAGGAAGTGCGCAAGCCGGAAGTGGATGCGCAACTGATCGCTGATTCCATCACTCAGCAGTTAGAAAAACGCATCATGTTCCGTCGTGCCATGAAGCGTGCAATGCAGAATGCGATGCGTCTGGGTGCACAGGGCATCAAGATCATGAGTGCGGGTCGCCTGAACGGGATCGAGATTGCGCGTACAGAGTGGTATCGCGAAGGCCGTGTGCCATTGCATACGCTGCGTGCAGAAATTGACTATGGAACATCCGAGGCGCTGACAACTTATGGTCTGATTGGCGTTAAGGTCTGGGTCTATAAGGGCGAGCATCAGACTGCGCAGCAGGAAGCCGTGGTGCCTCCTGTTGTTGCTGAGCCGGAAAAGAAAGTGAGAAAGTCGTCGGGAGCAAAGCATGCTACAGCCAGCTAGAAGAAAGTACCGCAAGGAACAGAAGGGCCGCAATACCGGTATTGCGACACGCGGCAATAAGGTCAGTTTTGGCGAGTTCGGCCTTAAGGCTGTGGGTCGCGGACGTCTGACTGCGCGTCAGATCGAGGCGGCGCGTCGTGCGATGACCCGCCACATCAAGCGCGGTGGACGTATCTGGATCCGCATCTTCCCGGATAAGCCAATTTCAAAGAAGCCAGCCGAAGTGCGTATGGGTAACGGCAAGGGGAATCCGGAGTACTACGTTGCCGAGATTCAGCCGGGCAAGATGCTTTACGAGATGGACGGTGTGGGTGAGGTGTTGGCACGCGAGGCGTTCCGTCTGGCTTCTGCCAAGCTGCCTATTGAGACCACATTCGTCGTTAGACAGGTAGGGGCATGATCATGAAGGCAAGCGAACTGAAAAACAAATCGGTGGCCGATCTGCAACAAGAGCTGTTGTCCCTGAGCAAGGAACAATTCAGCCTGCGTATGCAAACGGCGACTCAGCAATTGAGCAATACCAGCCAATTGAACAAGGTGCGCCGTAATATCGCGCGCGTTAAAACGGTATTGACCGGGAAGGGTGTGCAGCAATGAGTGCAACGAATCTGAAACGTGCGTTGAATGGTACCGTGGTCAGCAACAAGATGGACAAGACTGTCACTGTGCTGGTCGAGCGAAAGGTCAAACACCCGGTGTTGGGCAAAGTAGTGAGAGTGTCCAAGAAATACCACGCACATGATGAGAATAATGAGTTTAATCAGGGTGATGTGGTCACTATCGAAGAGAGCAGCCCGCTGTCGAAGACCAAGGCCTGGCGCGTGTCCAAGTTGCTGGAAAAGGCCAGCGAAATCTAGTGTCAGGATAATAAAGCTTGTGCATTGTGGCAAGGTTGCATAGAATGCGCGGCTTCGTTTTAAGGCTCGGTTCCCTCCGGGAGATCGTGCGAGAAGCAAGGATATTTTCCGCTGCTTGCGGCGGTCTGACCCAAACGGGTTCCAAAACTAGCCGCCACAGGCGGACAAAGTTGGAGATTGAAAAATGATACAAATGCAATCTGTTTTGAATGTGGCCGACAATACCGGGGCGCGCGCAGTCATGTGCATCAAGGTGTTGGGGGGGTCCAAGCGCCGTTATGCTGGCGTTGGCGATGTCATCAAGGTCAGCGTCAAGGATGCAGCACCTCGCTCGCGCGTCAAAAAGGGCGAAGTATACAGTGCCGTGGTGGTACGCACGGCCAAGGGTGTGCGCCGTAACGATGGTTCTTTGATCAAATTCGATGGCAATGCGGCCGTGTTGCTGAATAACAAGCTGGAGCCGATCGGCACCCGTATTTTCGGGCCTGTGACTCGTGAACTGCGCAATGAGCGCTTCATGAAGATCGTCTCTCTGGCTCCGGAAGTGCTGTAAGCGGCAGTCGAGGAAAAATCATGAACAAGATCAAAAAGGACGATGACGTAATCGTCATCACCGGTAAAGACAAAGGGAATCGCGGTAACGTGTTGCGCGTGCTGAACAACGACCGCGTCCTGGTGGCCGGGATAAACAAGGTCAAGAAGCACGAGAAGCCGAATCCGGCAAAAGGTACATCGGGCGGGATCGTGGAAATAGAGAAGCCTATCCATATTTCGAATATCGCCATCTATAACGCGGCTACCAAAAAGGCAGATCGCGTGGGCGTCAAGCAGTTGGAGGATGGTCGCAAAGTGCGCATATTCAAATCCAACGGCGAAGTGATTGCGTAAGGGGTAAGAGCATGGCTCGTTTATACGACTACTACAAAAAAAATGTAACACCAGGGCTGATGAAGCAATTTGGATACAAATCACCCATGGAAGTGCCTCGCATCGAAAAGATTACGCTGAACATGGGTGTGGGCGAAGCGGTGGCTGACAAAAAAGTGATGGATCACGCTGTTGCTGATATGCAGAAGATCGCGGGTCAGAAACCGGTTGTGACCAAGTCCAGGAAATCCATCGCGGGTTTCAAGATTCGCGAAGATTATCCTGTCGGCTGTAAAGTAACATTGCGCCGCGAGCGCATGTATGAATTCCTGGATCGTCTGGTGTCGGTTGCTATCCCCCGTATCCGTGACTTCCGTGGAGTTTCTGGCAAGTCTTTTGATGGTCGTGGCAATTACAACATGGGCATCAAAGAGCAGATTATTTTTCCGGAAATCGATTACGACAAGATCGACGCGCTGCGTGGCATGAATATTACGATCACGACCACGGCAAAAACCGACGAAGAAGCGAAGGCGCTTCTGCTGGCATTCAAATTCCCACTGAAGAACTGAGGGCGAAATGGCTAAGACATCCCTGATTAACCGCGAACATAAGCGACGCGATACGGTGAAGAAATTCGCCGTCAAGCGCGCCGCCTTGTTGGCCATCATTACAAATATGTCGCTGAGCGATGAAGAGCGCTTTGCGGCGCGTCAAAAATTGCAAGCATTGCCGCGCGATTCCAGCCCGGTGCGTTTGCGTAACCGTTGTGCGCTGACCGGACGTCCTCGTGGCGTGTTCAGTAAGTTCGGTTTGGGGCGTATCAAATTGCGTGAGTACGCGATGCGCGGTGAAATCCCCGGTATAGTCAAGGCAAGCTGGTAAGGGTGAATCTATGAGCATGAGTGATCCGATCTCCGACATGTTGACGCGCATTCGCAATGCGCAAATGGCGGAAAAAATAACGGTGGCAATGCCTTCTTCCAAGATCAAGGTGGCAATCGCCAAGGTCTTGCAGGATGAAGGCTTTGTTGAAGGTTTCAAGGTTGCCGAGAACGAAGGTAAGCCTACGCTTGAGATTGGTCTCAAGTATTATGCTGATCGCCCGGTGATTGAAAAGATACAGCGCGTGAGCCGTCCAGGTCTGCGTGTGTACAAGGGTAGCGAGGATATTCCCAAGGTGATGAACGGCCTGGGTATCGCGATCGTTTCCACCTCTAAAGGTCTGATGACGGATCGCAAAGCACGCGCCAATGGCATCGGCGGCGAAGTGCTGTGCATCGTCGCATAAGGAGGGAACATGTCTAGAGTCGCTAAAAATCCTGTTGTGGTTCCGTCTGGTGTTGAAGTGACGGTTGCTGCCGATAAAATATCGATCAAAGGCCCGCTGGGTACCATGACACAGGTACTGAAGGGTGATGTATCTGTCGTGCGAGAGGGCGACGTCCTGCTGTGCAAGGCCGCCAATGAATCTGCGCAAGCCAATGCCATGTCCGGTACGATGCGGGCACTGCTGGCCAATATGGTCACCGGCGTGAGCAAGGGCTTTGAGCGCAAATTGACGCTGGTTGGCGTGGGTTACCGCGCCCAGGCGGCAGGTGAAACGTTGAACCTGACCTTGGGTTTTTCGCATCCCGTGGTGCACAAGATGCCCAAAGGAGTGAAAGTGGCAACGCCAAGCCAGACAGAGATCGTGTTGACCGGCGTTGACAAGCAGCAAGTCGGACAAGTCGCCGCCGAGATTCGCGCTTATCGTGAACCCGAGCCTTATAAGGGCAAGGGTGTGCGTTATGCCGACGAGGTGGTGATCCTGAAAGAAACCAAGAAGAAATAATCGAGGTTGATATGTTGAACAAGAATGAAGCGCGACAGCGCAGAGCACGCAAAACCCGGGCAAGAATCGCCGAGCAAAAGACAGTGCGTCTGGCGATTCATCGCACCAATCTGCATATTTATGCACAAGTTATTTCTGCCGATGGCGGCAAGGTGCTGGCAAGCGCCTCCACGCTGGAAGCGGAAGTGCGCAAGACTGTAGGCAACGGCGGAAATGCAGCGGCAGCGGCGGCAGTGGGCAAGCGTATTGCCGAGAAGGCTAAGAGCGCAGGTGTGACGGCAGTAGCATTCGACCGTTCCGGCAA
The DNA here is from genome assembly GCA_050287265.1 of Sideroxydans sp. GTDB lineage: Bacteria > Pseudomonadota > Gammaproteobacteria > Burkholderiales > Gallionellaceae > Sideroxyarcus. Next base: position 8,324 of record JBNKBO010000047.1, read on the forward strand.
CAAGTACCATGGTCGCATCAAGGCGCTGGCAGATGCCGCGCGCGAACATGGCTTGCAGTTCTAATTCTGGGGTGAATCATGGCTAAAGCACAACAAGGCAAGAATCAGCAGCATGAAGACAAGGGCGACGGCCTCATCGAGAAGATGATTGCTGTAAATCGAGTCACCAAAGTGGTTAAAGGCGGTCGTATCATGGGCTTCGCCGCACTGACCGTGGTGGGCGATGGTGACGGGCGTATCGGCATGGGCAAGGGTAAATCCAAGGAAGTGCCGGTGGCTGTGCAAAAAGCGATGGAAGAATCCCGTCGCAAGCTGGCTAAAGTGAATTTGAAGGACGGAACGCTGCATCATGCAGTGATGGGTCGGCACGGTGCTGCAAAAGTGTATATGCAGCCGGCATCCGAAGGTACCGGCATTATTGCGGGTGGCGCGATGCGTGCGGTGTTCGAGGCGGTCGGTGTGCGCAACGTGCTGGCCAAATGTATCGGCTCCAGCAATCCTTACAACGTGGTTCGTGCCACGGTGAACGGCTTGAAGTCGCTGAATTCGCCAGCTGAGATCGCTGCCAAGCGCGGCAAAAGCGTAGAAGAAATCACGGGGTAAGTTATGGCAACCAAGAAGGCGCAAACCAAAAAAACATTGAAGGTGACGCTGGTCAAGAGCGTCATCGGAACCAAAGAGGCCCATCGTGCATGCGTGCGCGGTCTGGGGCTGCGTCGTATGCACCATACTGTTGAAGTGGAAGATACACCGGCAGTGCGTGGCATGATTAACAAGGTGTTTTACCTGGTCAAGTGCGAGGCTTAAATGCAACTCAATCAAATTAAATCTGCTGAAGGTTCCAAACATGCCAAACGCCGCGTTGGTCGCGGTATTGGTTCCGGTCTGGGCAAAACTGCAGGTCGCGGTCACAAGGGACAGAAATCACGTGCCGGTGGTTTCCATAAGGTCGGTTTCGAGGGTGGCCAGATGCCGCTGCAACGCCGTCTGCCGAAACGCGGTTTTGTTTCTTTGACACGCAACGATACAGCGCAAGTGCGCTTGTCCGATCTGGAGAAGATGCCGGTTGAGGTCATTGATCTGTTGGCGCTGAAACAGGCTGGTGTGGTATCGGCCAGGGCATTGAGCGCCAAGGTGATTCTGTCGGGCGAGCTCAAGCGCGCTGTCAAGCTGCAGGGCCTGTTGCTGACTAAAGGTGCACGCGCTGCAGTGGAAGCTGCCGGCGGCAGCATCACCGAGTAAGGATGGTACGTGGCTAAACCTGTCAGCAAAAGCAAGTATGGCGATCTGGGGAAGCGACTCTGGTTTCTGCTGTTTGCAATGATTGTTTACCGCATTGGAGCGCATATTCCGGTGCCGGGAATTGATCCGAATGTATTGGCGGATCTGTTCAATACGCAAAAAGGCGGTATTCTGGGCATGTTCAACATGTTCTCAGGCGGTGCGTTGTCCCGCTTTACGATTTTTGCGCTGGGCATCATGCCGTACATTTCGGCATCCATCATTATGCAACTGGCTGCGATTGCCGTGCCGCAACTGGAGCAGTTGAAGAAAGAAGGCGAAGCAGGGCGCCGCAAGATTACGCAATACACCCGCTACGGCACCCTGGTGCTGGCATTGTTTCAGGCATTCGGGATTTCGGTGGCATTGCAATCCCAGGCCGGTCTGGTATTGCATCCGGGTATGATGTTCCAGATGACAACGGTGATTACACTGGTAACCGGAACGATTTTTCTGATGTGGCTGGGTGAGCAGATCACCGAGCGCGGTTTGGGTAACGGTATTTCGCTGATCATTTTTGCGGGAATTGCAGCAGGCTTGCCCAGTGCGCTTGGTAATACGTTGGAAATGGCGCGTACCGGTGCATTTTCCATACCGTTGGTGCTGGCGCTGTTTTTTGGGGCGATCGCGGTAACGGCGCTGGTGGTATTTGTCGAGCGCGGACAACGCAAGATTCTGGTGAATTATGCGAAGCGTCAAGTGGGTAACAAGGTGTATGGTGGACAGAGTTCGCATCTTCCGTTGAAGCTGAACATGGCCGGGGTGATCCCGCCGATTTTCGCTTCCAGTATTATTTTGTTTCCGGCGACGCTGGCAGGCTGGTTCGGTTCCGGCAAGAGTATGACCTGGTTAAAGGATGTGAGCGACATGATGTCGCCGGGACAGCCGGTCTATGTGTTGTTCTACGCGGCGGCAATTGTGTTTTTCTGTTTCTTCTACACGGCGCTCGTGTTCAGCCCGAAAGATACGGCAGATAATCTGAAAAAGAGCGGCGCATTCCTGCCGGGTATTCGTCCAGGTGAGCAGACTGCGAAATATATTGAGAAGATCATGCTGCGGCTGACCATGGTCGGTGCGGTATATATCACTCTGGTGTGTTTGTTGCCGGAGTTTCTGGTGGTGAAATGGAATGTGCCATTCTATTTTGGTGGCACATCGCTGCTGATTCTGGTTGTGGTGACAATGGACTTCATGTCGCAGGTGCAGTCGTATTTGATGTCGCACCAATATGAAAACCTGTTGAAAAAGGCCAACTTTAAGGCCGGTATCACGCGTTAGAAGAAATATGGTGAAAGAAGATGTCATCCAGATGCAGGGTGAGATTGAGGAGTCGTTGCCGAATGCAACGTTCAGGGTAAAGCTGGAAAATGGATTTGTAGTGCTGGGGCATATTTCAGGCAAGATGCGCATGCATTACATCCGCATACTGCCAGGCGACAAGGTAACAGTGGAAGTGTCGCCTTATGATTTAAGCAGGGCGCGTATTGTATTTCGTGCCAAGTAAGCTGAGAGAAGCAAGGAGAAGCAAATGAAAGTACAAGCATCCGTGAAAAAGGTGTGCCGTAATTGCAGGATCATACGCCGCAATCGCGTGGTTCGCGTGATCTGCAGCAGTGATCCACGTCACAAACAGCGCCAGGGCTGATTGAGTAAAATCGCCGCTGGATGGTACAATTTACGACTTTTGAATGAATAGGGTAGCTGTATGGCTCGTATTGCAGGTGTAAACATTCCGAATCATCAACACGCTGAAATCGCTTTGACTGCGATTTACGGCATTGGACGCTCACGCGCGCAGAAGATCTGTGCTGCTGCCGGGGTGGTCAGTTCCACCAAGGTCAAGGACATCAGCGACTCCGATCTGGAAAAGCTGCGCGAGGAAGTCGCCAAACTGAATGTGGAAGGTGATCTGCGTCGCGAGACTTCCATGAATATCAAACGACTGATGGACCTGGGCTGCTATCGCGGTCTGCGCCATCGTCGCGGTTTGCCGTGCCGTGGTCAGCGTACCCGCACCAACGCACGTACCCGCAAAGGTCCGCGCAAGTCCATCGCCGGCGCGAAGAAGTAATTTAGTAGAGGAACGAAAACATGGCAAAGCCCAGCACGAGAGTGCGCAAGAAAGTCAAGAAAAACGTTGCCGAAGGTATCGCGCACGTACACGCCTCCTTTAACAACACCATCGTGACCATCACGGATCGTCAAGGCAATACCTTGGCCTGGTCTACCAGTGGTTCGCAGGGTTTCAAGGGCTCACGCAAAAGTACACCGTTTGCGGCTCAGATTGCAGCCGAGACAGTGGGTAAATCAGCTGTTGAATGCGGTGTCAAGAATCTGGAAGTGCGTATCAAGGGTCCCGGCCCCGGCCGCGAATCTGCTGTGCGTGCTTTGAATGCCGCAGGTTTCAAAATAACCAGCATTTCGGATATTACGCCGGTGCCGCACAACGGCTGCCGTCCTCCGAAAAAGCGTCGTATCTAAGGAGTATAGTTTTGGCTAGAAATCTTGATGCAAAATGCCGTCAGTGCCGCCGTGAAGGCGAGAAGCTGTTCCTCAAAGCTGAGAAATGCTTTACCGACAAATGTTCGGTCGATCGTCGCGCCTATCCGCCAGGCCAGCATGGACAGAAAAAGAACCAGCGCCAGTCGGAATACGGTGGCCAGTTGCGCGAAAAGCAAAAGCTGCGTCGCATCTACGGCATGATGGAAGGCCAGTTTCGTCTGACCTACAAGCGCGCTGAACAATCTCGCGGCATTACCGGCGAAAGCCTGTTGCAACTGCTTGAATCGCGTCTGGACAATGTTTCGTATCGCATGGGTTTCGGTGCCTCGCGTTCTGAAGCGCGTCAGGTAGTGCGTCACAACTCCATTCTGGTGAACGGCAAGCGTGTAAATATTCCGTCCTTCCAGGTGCGTCCCGGTGACGTGGTTGAAGTTGCGGAAAAATCCAGGAACCAGTTGCGCGTGAAAGCGGCAATATTGGCGGCTGAGCAGCGCGGTTTCCCGGAATGGATCGAAGTAGACCCAAAGGCGTTCAAGGGAACTTTTAAAGCGGTTCCGCAGCGTTCCGAATTGCCTGCAACGATCAACGAGCATCTCGTGGTCGAGTTGTATTCCAAGTAATCCATACGGAGTAGGATATGCCTAACAAAAATTTGTTGAAGCCCCGTATCATTGATGTACAGCGTTCTTCCGATACCCAGGCCCGTGTGGTGATGGAACCCTTCGAGCGCGGTTACGGGCATACGCTGGGCAACGCCCTGCGCCGTGTTCTGCTTTCTTCCATGCCCGGCTATGCCGTGACGGAAGTCAAGATCGCGGGCGTATTGCACGAATATTCATCCATCGACGGTGTGCAGGAAGACGTGGTCGAAATCCTGCTGAACCTGAAGGGTTTGGTACTGAAGCTGCATAACACACCTGAAGCGACGCTGCATTTGCGCAAATCCGGCGCGGGTGTGGTGACAGCTGCCGATATCGAAGTCGGGGCCGATACCGAAGTCATTAACCCGAACCATATAATTGCTCACCTGACAGCAGGCGGCAATCTGGACATGGAAATCAAGGTTGAGCAAGGTCGCGGTTACGTTTCCGCCATCTCGCGCATGCAACCCGGCGCAACCCGTCCTGTCGGGCATATCGCGCTGGATGCATCGTTCAGCCCGATCTCCCGTGTCACCTATGCGGTTGAGAGCGCGCGTGTGGAGCAGCGCACCGATCTTGACAAGCTGATCATGGAAATCGAAACCAACAGCGCCATCGATCCGGAAGAGGCCATCCGTTATGCCGCACGTATCCTGGTGGATCAACTCTCCGTGTTTGCAGCCCTGGAAGGCACCCCGGCTCCGGTCGAGAAACCTGCTGCACCCAAGGTTGACCCGATGCTGTTGCGTCCGGTGGACGATCTGGAATTGACGCCTCGTTCTTCCAACTGCCTCAAGGCACAGAGCATCCATTACATCGGCGACCTGATCCAGAATACCGAAGCGGATCTGCTGCGCACCCCTAACCTGGGTCGCAAATCGCTCAACGAGATCAAGCAAGTGCTGGCCGAGCATGGCCTGTCGCTGGGTATGAAGCTGGAAAACTGGACGGCAATGTCCGAGAAATAAGCGCCTCCAGCCGCGAGGCTGGATAGCAAGAGAGGAAAATCATGCGTCACCGTTTAGGACTTAGAAAACTCAACCGCACCAGCAGCCACCGTCTGGCGATGCTGCGCAACATGACCGTTTCGCTGCTGCGCCACGAAGTCATCAAAACTACGCTGCCCAAGGCCAAGGAATTGCGTCGTGTTGCCGAGCCCATCCTGACACTGGGCAAGAACCCGAGTGTGGCCAATCGTCGTCTGGCATTTGCTCGTCTGCGCGATCGTGAAATGGTCAGCAAACTGTTCAACGAACTCGGTCCGCGCTATGCAACCCGCAACGGCGGCTACTCGCGCATCCTCAAGTTTGGTTTCCGCAAGGGCGACAATGCACCGATGGCACTGATTGAATTGCTGGATCGTCCGGCCGATGCCGAGCCGGTGGAAGCGGGCGGATAAGCAGCCTCGTTCGCAACAAGCCACAAATAAACAAGGCCGGATTTATCCGGCCTTGTTGTTTTCTGGAAGTATAAATCCGGAATCAGTAAGGCTTTTTCCCGATCCAGTTGCCCGACGGCTGGTAGCGGCAAACCCAGACCTGCTCGCGTGATTCCTCGCAAACTGCTATGGCGCATCCTACCGTGGTTGTGGTTTTCCAGACGACTTGTGTGTAGTGTCCGCACATCCTGTTTTGGGCGCAGCTGTTGCTCTGGTAGTCGTAGTCGGCACGTTCGCTGCTCCAGCCATCCACCACTTTTCTGGGGCTGACTTTTTGCAGTTCACGTTTGCCATTAGACCATCTAATCGCGCTTGCCCAGTACAAGTTCTCGCCGTATTTATTATCAGGTTTGCTGTGCTGCATGCGGCAGTGATTATTCTGTTTCAGGTGGTTTGCCCATTCTTGCGCCGAGGCGGCCAGCCTGCTGGAATAAGTGAGCGGCGGTGCACCTACCGCCTTGCGCCAGCGATTGTGAGCGTCCACCATCTCGTTTGTATCAAAATCGAGTGCCTGTGCCGTCAAGGCGGGAATCATGCAACAGGCGAATAGAAGTCCCTTCATAACTTTCCCACTGTATTCTGAAACAAGCTCGCCGTTTTGGTGAATTCTTCGACGGGCTCAGGACGAACGGATTCGCGTTTTTTTCGTCAGCAGCGCCTTTAAATACGGCCCTGTTACGCTGTCCGGGTTCTCCGCGATGTCTCTGGGCGAGCCTTGTGCCACGATATTGCCGCCGCCGTCGCCGCCTTCCGGGCCCAGGTCGATAACCCAATCGGCGGTCTTGATTACATCCAGATTGTGCTCGATGACGACCACGGTGTTGCCCTGGTCGCGCAGCTTGTGGATGACATTGAGCAGCATATCAATGTCATGAAAATGCAGGCCGGTGGTCGGCTCGTCCAGAATATAAAGCGTGCGCCCGGTATCGCGCTTGGAGAGTTCAAGCGACAGTTTAACGCGCTGTGCCTCGCCACCGGAGAGCGTGGTGGCGCTTTGCCCCAGCGTGATATACCCCAGACCCACATCAAGCAATGTTTGCAGTTTGCGGGCGAGGATAGGCACTGCAGAAAAGAATTCATACGCCTGCTCCACTGTCATGTTCAGCACATGATGGATATTCTTGCCCTTGTACAGTACCTCAAGCGTTTCGCGGTTGTAACGCTGGCCGTGACACACATCGCATGGCACATATACGTCGGGCAGGAAGTGCATCTCAACCTTGATCACGCCGTCGCCCTGGCACGACTCGCAGCGCCCGCCCTTTACATTGAAAGAGAAGCGACCCGGCCCGTAGCCGCGTTCGCGTGCCATCGGCACGCCGGAAAACAAATCGCGTATCGGTGTGAACAGTCCGGTGTAAGTCGCGGGGTTGGAACGCGGTGTGCGTCCGATGGGAGATTGGTCGACGTTGATGACTTTGTCGAAGAGTTCCAGGCCTTCAATTTCACGATACGGCGAAGGCTCGGCATTGCTACCATACAGATGTTTTGCCACGGCATGGTACAGCGTATCGTTGATCAATGTGGACTTGCCCGAACCCGACACGCCGGCAATGCTGGTAAGCAGGCCCACGGGCAGGTCGAGCGTGATATCTTTCAGGTTGTTGCCGCTGGCGCCGATGATTTTCAGGCGGCGCTCGGGATCCGGCTTGTAATATTTCTTTGGCAAAGGAATGCTGCGTCGCCCGGTCAGGTAATCGCCGGTAAACGATTGCTTGTTGGCACATATTTCGTCCGGCGTGCCTTGTGCTACAACCCTGCCGCCGTGCTCACCCGCGCCGGGCCCCATGTCCACGACATAGTCTGCGGAGCGGATGGCATCTTCATCATGCTCCACCACAATCACACTGTTGCCCATGTCGCGCAAGCGTTTCAGCGTATCCAGCAAACGATCATTATCACGCTGGTGCAGACCGATGGAGGGTTCATCCAGCACATACATCACCCCGGTCAATCCGGAGCCGATTTGCGATGCCAGACGGATGCGTTGTGCTTCGCCGCCGGAGAGCGTCTCGGCAGAACGGTCCAGCGACAGGTAATCCAGCCCAACGTTATTGAGGAAAGTGAGTCGGTTGGCGATCTCCTGTACGATCTTTTCGGCGATGGCCTGCTTGTTGCCGGGCAATGAAACTCCCTGGAAGAAAGTCAGTGCCTGCTTTAACGGCAGCGCACTCAATTCGTAGATTGTGCGCTCAGCCACGCGCACATGGCGGGCTTCCTCGCGCAGTCGCGTGCCTTTGCAATCCGGGCAGGTACAGCCGTTGAGATACTTAGCCAACTCCTCGCGTACCGTAGGTGAATCGGTCTCTCTATAACGTCGTTCCAGATTGTTCACGATGCCTTCAAAGGCATGCTCGCGCAATATTTTCTTGCCGCGTTCGTTCAGGTAAGAAAAGGAAATCTCTTCGCGCCCGCTGCCGTACAAAACCACTTTCTGAATCTTCTCCGGCAAGCTCTCGAACGGACGCTCCAGGTCGAAATCGTAATGTTTTGCCAGACTATCCAGCATCTGGTAGTAGAACTGATTGCGTCTGTCCCAGCCCTTGATTGCGCCGCCGCTCAACGAGAGTTGCGGAAAAGCCACAATACGCTGCGGATCGAAAAAAGTAATCACTCCCAGGCCGTCGCACTTGGGACAAGCACCCATCGGGCTGTTAAACGAAAACAGGCGCGGTTCAAGCTCCTGCAAGGAATAATTGCAGACCGGGCATGCGAATTTGGCCGAGAACAAATGCTCCTTATTGCTATCCATCTCCACTGCAAGCGCGCGCCCTTCGGCATGGCGCAACGCCGTTTCGAAAGATTCGGCCAAGCGCTGCTTTATCTCGGCGGATACTTTCAGGCGATCCACCACAATTTCGATCGTGTGCTTCTTGTTTCTGTCCAGCTTCGGCAGATTGTCTATCTCGCACACCTTGCCGTTCACGCGCAGACGTACAAAGCCTTGCGATCGCAACTCGTCGATCAAATCGAGTTGCTCACCTTTGCGTTCCACCACCAGCGGCGACAGGATCATCACCTTCGTATCCTCCGGCAGCGCAAGTACGGCATCTACCATCTGCCCTACAGACTGCGCCTGCAACACAATGTCATGTTGCGGGCAAAACGGGTCGCCTGCACGTGCAAACAACAGACGCAAATAATCGTGGATTTCGGTCACCGTACCCACAGTGGAGCGGGGGTTATGCGAAGTCGCTTTTTGCTCGATGGCGATGGCGGGCGAAAGCCCCTCGATCAGGTCTACATCCGGCTTTTCCATCAACTGCAGGAACTGCCGTGCGTAGGCCGAAAGCGACTCAACGTAACGCCGCTGCCCCTCGGCATAAAGCGTATCGAACGCGAGTGAGGACTTGCCCGAGCCGGAAAGGCCGGTAATGACTACCAATTGATTACGCGGCAGATCAAGATTGATGTTCTTCAGGTTATGGGTGCGCGCACCGCGAATTCTTATTTGTTCCATTCCAGGCTGCGAAGTTGACAACGATCTGACAATATACGCGAAAATGACTGTTTTCCCAACCCGCCAGATCAAGGCTCACAATACGGATTGAAAACAAGTCACTGTTGGGGCAATTGCCAGACCTGTTAAGATACGCCCCTTTGAAAATCACCACGCCCAGCTTCATGTCCGTTTCAGATTCCGCGATGACTCCCCTCGAGCGCCGTGCCAGTATTGGCCTGGCGGGTATTTATGGCCTGCGCATGCTGGGCTTGTTCATTATTCTGCCGGTGTTTGCGCTGTATGCGGAGAAATTACCGGGCGGTGAAAACCATTTTCTGATCGGTATAGCGCTGGGCGCGTACGGGCTGACGCAGGCGATTTTGCAGATTCCGGCGGGGTGGTTGTCCGACCGTTACGGGCGCAAGCCAGTGATCGTGACCGGGTTATTACTGTTCGCGGCGGGGAGCTTCCTTGCGGCTTCGGCAGACAATATCTACGTGATTATTGCCGGGCGGGTGATTCAGGGCGCCGGGGCGATCAATGCAGCGGTGATGGCGCTGACCGCCGACCTGACACGCGAAGAGCATCGCACCAAGGCGATGGCGCTGATCGGAATCACCATCGGCGTGTCGTTCTCGCTCTCCATGGTTCTCTCGCCGCTGCTGTACAAACATATCGGCATGTCCGGCATGTTCGAACTGGTCGGCGTGTTGTCTTTTGTTGCCATTGCGGTGGTACTGTGGTTCATTCCTAAACCGGAGATCACACGTTTCCATTCCGATACCGAAACCAACAGCAGCAAG
>JBNKBO010000048.1:0-18117 GCA_050287265.1 Sideroxydans sp.
AGCACGGCGTGCGAAAGGTCAACATCGACACCGACCTGCGCATGGCCTCCACCGGCGCGGTGCGTCGCCACCTGGCAGAAGACACCAAAAACTTCGACCCGCGCAAATTCCTCGCCGCCACCACCAAGGCCATGAAGGAAATCTGCAAAGCGCGTTACGAAGCCTTCGGCTGCGCAGGCCAGGCTGCCAGGATCAAGCCGATCTTGCTGGAAACAATGGCGGCACGTTATGCCAAGGGTGAACTGAATCCGATCGTCAAGTAATCACTGTTTCAGGCAACACCAGAAATAATGCCCTTCCGGCGCGAGTTGGAAGGGCATTTTGTATTGACGAGGAAAACTGTGAAAGGAGGAGATGGATGTACAAAATCAATCTGTTCGAGTGATCGATGTCCGGATCAGCTGACCTGGCAAAAGCCGGCACGGTTTTACCAGACGCCACCAATGCAAAAAATCCTGGTTGTGAATTCCAATCTCATTTTACTGAAAACCGTACAGAGGGAAGCGCACTGAGCAGTCAGCAGTCCATCGATCAATACATGCACCAGACCATGGTCGACCGGAGAGATTGAAAAAAACAAAGCCCCAACTGGTGGGGCTTTGTGTACAGTCAAGCTGCGAATTTCTATTGTGGCAACAACTCTCGCCAGAGGCTTTTGTGCCTTGAAAATCCTTCAGGAGAAGGCATGCCGAAAACAACACCCGGATCCTTATCAAAATTTCCATCGGCCGTTACTGTCAGCACAACGGGTTTTCCCTTGATAAACAGGACATTGAAACCGACGATCGGAGAATCTTTTTTAATCGAAACATTCTCATTGTTGTTGCTTCCCGGAATCGGCCAACCATTCGAATAATCGAAGAAATTAAACCATCCATATCCCCCTGGAGAGCAGACGGTTGACGAGGGAACAATTGTTGGAACCAGCAAGGTTCCCAGTACCAGTTTGGAAGAAATATTGACCCGTTCCGAACCGGTCGAGGAGTCTGGCAAGTCAATAAACCAGCCCAGGTCGGTGTCGAGATCGACCGGGAGCTTCGAGCCTGTCCGGACACTGCCACTAGGGGTGATTGTCTGTTGTATCATGTTCGGATTGACCGCTGACCCTGTATACGTACGCGGACTATCCAGCCAGGTAGCCGCCGCACCAACGTCCTTGATTGCATAAATACTCTGCGTCTGGACGTTCGTCAGGTCACTGACTTCAAGATATTTTCCGGTTCCGACGATGATTAAGCGGTGGCCCTTGAACAAACCGAGAATGGGCGCAGTGGTAATGGGCTGGGCTTGTCCGCCGCTGTCTTTCAACGTGGCAAACTGCAGCGGGCTCGTACCCGTGGCAGTGGTGATATCGAAGCGCCAGATATTTCCCTGCAAGTCGGTAGCATATGCATACTGACCCTCGTTGCCACCCGGTGCCTCATTCCAGACACTGACACCACTCAAGCCGCTTGGCGTAACTGTGCTACCCGCGCCGGTGGGATATTTGCCGACAATAGAACCGGTAGCGGCGTTCAGAACAAACAAGAAGCCACCGCCCGTGCCGGGGTTGATATTGTTGTAGCCCGATGTGACCACTACGACCCACTCGCCCGTGGCCTTTCTGGTAATGACGGGGCGACCGAAACTGTAGCCGAGATCATCATCCTGCACTGTTCCGATGCCTTTAGTCGTTGTGAACTCCCACAACAAGATCGGCTTAGCGGGATCGGTGATGTCCAGCGCAAAATAACCACGCCCGCCGCCGTTCAGGCCGGCGACGAGAATAGTCCGCCAATCGGCAGCAGTCGCAATAGAACAATCTGCTGCTACACATATATCCGCGATGACCGGGCTTCCGTTAATAAAATTGGAATGTTGGGTGCTGTAGTTCGTATCAGCCAGCTTCCACATATTGGGAATAGACATGCTCGGCACGTATGCCCAACGTTCTTTGCCGCCGATTTCGGGACTGACAGTCTTGCCAACAAAAGCATGCAACATGCCATCGTTGCTTCCCACATACACAGTTCCATTCCGGCTCGCATAGTTTGATTTGAATTGAGGGTAGCCGGCATAGACATAACTGAATACGGGATTGGCGATAAATGCAGGTTGCGATTCCAGCGTGTCACCCAGCACTGTATTGCGTTTGCGATACAGTCGATCAGCAGGGAGGTTAGAGGGAGTAACTTCATAACCCGTCTGACCGCGCAAATAATTGATCAATTTACCGGCAGTGTGCGCAGAGGAAATGGTGGCCCACTGCGAGAGCCCGTCGACGGGACCGGGAGGAGTGGCGGTACTGGGGTTGAAGCTGGCCGGATTCGCAGCCGCATAGGCGCTGTCGAACATGACAAGGTTCTGGCCTGGCAATACAGAAGTAGCTCCATCCGGTGCAGTGTAAATAGTCCTGTTGTCGCCAGTTGCGCTAACCATGGGGTTCACTGTGGGTGGACGCGTCATGCTGCCGGTGCACTTATTGGTTATCGAAGTGGTGCAGGTACTTGGGGGGCCCGCAGCGTATGAGCCCGGAGCTGGACAGTCTGCGGAGGTGGCAACGGGAACGACGCAGCTCCAGAATCCGGAGCCGGGGGGGATTTCCTGCTTGTTCGCCTCCAGGCAGGTATCCTGCAGGATATTTTCTACGCACCAGTCTGCAGTAGTGGATACATCGCCGGAATTGGGGTCGATAATTCGCGCTTCCAGATTGCCTGTCCACTTCACCGTGGTGTAGCTGGCAAGGTAGGCATAGTTGTTACCGGAAACCGGATTTAGCGTGCTGGTAGCAGCGGCTGCGGCTGAACCAAGCTTGGCGGTAATGGAAGAAAGGGCTTCATTAAAGCCGGAAATGATTGCATCCGGGTCCTTGGCGCTGAAATAGCTTCCTCGCCCGTTTACTGCAGCATGCCAGAGATCGTCGATAGTGCTGGACGAGTTGGATGTCGGCCGTGGCCAGTACACAACAGGTGAACCCAGGGCATTTTTGAGATCGTAAAAATCCCCGGAAGACGCAGTGTCGTAATCAGACTGAAAATTCAGCACGCCATCTGCGCCCAGACCCATGGTGAACGTGGTCATGTGTTGTTCGTTTTCGGTATCGGTCGTACTGGTAAATACATTGCCAAGGCATACATTGGGATTGCCCGAGGGGAAATCGGGACTGCTGGCCCCGGCACAGTTGCCCCAAAGGGTAGCGTCGCGCAAATCGGTCTCGTAATAATACTTGGCAACGTCAGCCAGCGTGTTGGAAGTGGCCGTGGGCCCCTGATACATTCCGTCACTGGGTAAAGACGTCGGTGCAGCGTTATCCCAATCGCCTACGAGCGCACCGTCCACGCCATAAGGGCCAAAGGTGCTCGTTTCGTTATTGGTGTTCCAGTAACCGTCCGTGGATAGAATGGCAAAATTCTGCTGGCAGGAATACTGTATCGGATCCACCGGACCGATTTTATGGGCATAATATTGGCCTGCTCTCGACAAAGCGCCGCGCAGCGGGGTAGAGCCACTTGCAACGGTGGCAAATAACGTATCGAACCATTTGTTTTTGTGTGCCAACTCGAAAGTGTCGGGATCGAGGAATGTCGAGCCAGCAGTAGCTGCTGTGTCTTTAATGGTGCTATAACCCACGCGATAATTGCTGTCGAGTGTTTTGAAGGCGCGGCTGACCGAGGTCTTCATGGCCTGCACCCGGGTATGGTAATACGCCCACCAGTTGGCGTGATTGGTCATTTCCTCGGCATAGGTACAAGTCGTGCCTGCGCAATCGGTCCGGGTCGTGGCTTTGGGATATGTGGTAGTGGTGGAAACAACATTGGTTAAATCATTGGTACCGGGCACCGTAACGAAGCCGGAGAAGGCGGTGATGTTCGTGGACATTGTGCCGGCATCAACAGGCAGATAGGTAATTGCGCCAAGCGCTAGTGGCGCGCTGATCGTGACAACCCTGCCGGAACGAGAGGCGCTGTAACCTGCAATCGTACAATTTCCGCTAATCGCAGAGGTACAGTTGTTTATGCTGTTCGCGATCCTGGATGCAAGCGTGTTTCTGTTGCCGCTGGACTGAGGTGCGGACAATATTTCGAATCCGTTGACGGTGATGCTGGTTGCCGATCCCGAACCGGTTATATTGATTGTTGCGGTAGCCGGCACACTGCCTCCCGGATAGCGCGGGAACCTGAAAGTGGAATTGTTGATGCTCTGGCAGTTGCTGAGCGCCGCGCTGTCGCACCAGCGCAATCCGGCAGGAATGTCGTATCCGGCAACAGGAGCGGCTGCGGTGGCGGGTACGCAATTGGTCTTTTTTAATGTTGAACAGTATTCACCGTCCGTAAAGGTATAGTAGGAAGTATTGCCGACCAGGTTGTCAGTGCTGGTAGAAAGCACACCATAGCCGTCTCTTTTTACGGCTGTCCACGTCGTATAGCTGGGATAAGTGGTTGTATCCAGCCCCCCCGCAGCATTGTAATAAACCGGTGGAGAATAGGTGATCGCCGGATTGTAGGCAACGCCATTAAAACCGCTATTCGTAAAGAGTTCCGGCATGTTGTTGTAATTGGTTCCCAAAACCGGATGGCTGTCATTAGCCCAGTCGGGCAGATAGTCCCACGCCATCGAGCCAGAATCGTCGAATATGAACATCAAATTGGGTTTTACGTTGGACGCCGTACTCGAGGTCAGCGGTTCAGTTGCCAGCAAAACAGGACCGGCAGCCAGTGATGGACCAGGCAGGGTGAGAGCTGCAGCAAACGCGAAGCCCAGCAAGTGACGGAAGGGTGAGCAATATTCCGGAGTGCGTTTCATGGTGGTCTCCTAATAGACAAATGCTTGTACGTAACCTACAGTGTTCTTTGGACCTTGGGTTTGGACGGTAATACGATATTGGACCGTTTCACTGGATGAGGAAGAGCAGCCACCAGCAACGCCGGATACGCAAACCTCGTCAGACCCTACAACTGCTTGCGAATTCTTGTCTTCTGCTTGAACAGGGGCGAACAGGCAATCGTTAAGGATAGGATCGATTGGTGTCGCATTACGGCAAAGACGATGAATGACAAAGCGTTTGCGGTTCCCGTAGCCATCATTTACTTCCGCGGAGGCTTGGAGGGTCCAGTCGAATTGAAGGGAGTTTGTCAGGTCAACATTTGGGTCAACAGAAGCGTAATAGCCATTGGCGGGATCGTTATTGTTAAGAAGGTGGGCTGGATCGGTTTTAACATCTGCCCCTCCGCTGCCGACTTCAAGATTTGTCACCACGGTTATCGCCGATTCGATTTCGGCAGTACCGGTAATAGTCGCAGCCTGACTGAATGCCAGATTGCCTGCAATCATGGCGCTGGTATCTACCGAGCGTATCAAAGCAACAGCGGCAAGGGACATGGCAAGCAAAGCAATCAGGGTTATGAACAGGACCACGCCACGTTGCTTCAAAACGTATGCCGGTGATGTACGGGATGGCTGTTTTGCCGCAATTCCGCCCTCGGTGCGCATAGGCCAGTACCGTAAAAGAGCAACATTATTTGCTGGAAAATATTTCATAGCGTGCTCCTTGCATAGATCACATTGCGCAGAGGAATAATGGTTTCGAAAACCCGATAACGATAATGCCGCCAGTCGGGATCGCCGATACTCAAGTCGATCGCTGGTGCAGGGTCGACATTGGTGTCATCCCACGCACATGGTCCATTATTGACGACAAGCTTTGCAGTAGTGCATGTGGCGTCAGTCAGAAAAGCCTCCTCACGTGCAGCACTGCGTGCCACGATCGCAATATGGACAGCCTTGATCCGGTTGCGGTCGGCGAGACCGGGATTGTTCCAGGGAGCGACGTCGGCGTTGACCCATGCGGTGATCTGGTTGTCAGATGCAACTGCGGAAACACCATATTGCGCCTGCATGTTGACGATGCCCTCTACAATGGGATCAGCACCGAGCAACAGATTGTCATTGAGCGGATCCACTACATAAGTATTTTGCGTCCACTCACGCAGGCAGGAAACCTTGGCTCCCTGGACAGCGGCACCTGCTACGGTAGCCGCTCTGTTGTCGATAAGAGTCAGTGTGTTGGCCGCCTGTACGCCGGAAGCCAGACGTGTCAGGGCACAATTTGCGCCATTCATGACCAGCGCAACATCATTTCCAGTTGCGGTACAGCCCAGGTTGCTGGCAACGGGTACATCGTTGGTAACAGACATTGGGCCGGAAATTGTAGTAGGCATACCACCCATGGGCGAAGTGCCATATCGTATGGTGATGCTGTCGCCGCCGATGCCGCTGCCGCCATCGACAATGGTAATCGGAGCGAGGTTTACTGCTGGTGCAGCCACCCCAAAAGATGAAAAATCGGCTACCGGACTTGCGCACTCCAGTGCCGAGTCAGCAGTTCCGGCTTCTCCTGTATTTGTGAGTGCGTAACCTGCCAGTTGCAGATCGCGGGAAATATGGTATAGCGCGATGTTGCCATTGGTCTGGGCATCGGCAGTTCCCGTGGTAGCGCGTTTTTGCCCTTCAAAAACGGAAAAAACCTGCATCACAACAAGCGTGGCAAGCAAACCGATAGCCATCCCGACCAGGAGCTCTACCAAGGTGAAACCGGCCTGCGAAGGACGCGTAAAACGAAACAGCTGAGTGTGGTTGTGTGATGTCATTATGTGCACCCTGGATCTATGCCGACATAGCAGGAAGGAGAAATGTCAGCAAGCACGGAGTAATTATGTTCTGTCGAATCACCCGGTTGTGTCCATGTGATAACAATACGGTAGGGGCCGCGGAGAACATCTTGAGAAATTTTCATTTTGCCGTAAGGCAAGTCACTGACAGGCACGGTACCATTGTAGTTACCCGCAAGTGTGCCGTTCAGGTCGGCATACATTAGTCCTAACTGTTGCTGTGCGATATAGCTGGCATCGGTGCGGTATTTGGAAGAGCCCGCGTCCTGAAGCATGGTCGTTTGCAGGCCGACAACAGCCAGCACGCCTATGGAAAAAAGCAGAATAGCGACCATCGCTTCAATTAACACCATACCGCGTTGTGCAGACTTGGTGGAAAAGGAAATTTGTTTCATGGCATGGTCTCCATTTAACAGGCGCGCGGATTACGCGGAGTAGGCGGAACACTGGCAGGAATACTGGGGTCGCACATTCTGGCAGCGCCGCCAGAACTGATGTCTATTTGCAGGTTATGGCTGTCAGCTGGCGCCAGAACCGTTGAACTGAAGGTGATGCTGAGAATCGGGTTAACACCACCCACGGCAGTAGCATCATTTTGCAGGAGCCGGCGTCCAGTGTTATCAAAGGTGATGGTGTTTGAACCAGCGGGCGTTACCAGGCGCGAGACGTTTTGTGAGCCTTCATTTCTATTGACTTGGGTATAAATTGTGCCACCGCCTACCGATCGCACTTGCCAGGAAGCACAATTATCAGTAACCAGAGTTAAACCTGCGCAAGGGACGTCGGTCCACCCCAACACGAACTCAATATTCGTGTTTTGATTCACGGCTTCCGCACGTGCCCTTTGTAAACCGCTCAGGACGGATTCGGCCGCATTACGTATCTGCGTGTTCTGTAACATGACCTGAAAGCTGGGTACAGCCAGCCCTGCCATGATGGTCAGAATTACAATGACGATCATTATCTCGACCAGCGTGAAACCGGACTGTCTGATTTCAGGTAAAGAGTTCAACACTTCTCTCCATTTCTTGTGATCCAGCATGTAAGGCCTGGCTCCCAGGGAGTATTCGAGGTTTTGCCGTTATTCTGGTCAATGGAATAGCTAAAGCCCACCATGGTGTTTTGGCCAACTGCAGTTATTAAATAAGTTAACGGTGTGGGAGGAGCGCAGACATAGGTGAAAAGTGTCGTGTCATTGGGGCAGTACGCTGCGTCAGCACCCACATATGTTTGATTGTCCTGAAAGAACTGCTCGTATTTGATTCGGGCATCTGTCAAGGCTGTCGTGGCCTGGATCAATTTGCCGCGCATTGCATAGTCCTGGTACGCGGGAAGCGCGACAGCCGCCAAAATCCCGATAATCGCCAAAGCGACCAGTAGCTCAATCAGTGAAAAACCTTTTTGCATTTTCATCGCGCTCTCCAGATAGATGTCAGGATAGTAGGACGCGCATTCAAATGTTTCCACTTGTTGCCGACAAAAGGGGCAAATACGGTGATAAGCGGTGCATGACCTTTCGTTTTCAGCGCCTGGGTCACGGCTAATCAGACAAACTCAGCGATGGACGGCATGACAGGGATTTTGTCCGCTGTGTTGTGAACTGAATATTGGCGGGATACAGTTATCGAATGTAAAAGGAATGTAAAAGCGTATATATTTCTACGCCTTCATGCTTTGCGATTCTTCCAGTAAAAACCGCTCGAACTCCTGTGCCGCATTCGATGGCCGCTTGTCCTTGCGGTTCACAATGTACCAGTGGCGTACGATGGGGAAACGATCCGCATCAAGGATTACCAGCCGATTTGTTTCCAGCTCCATTTCGATGCCGTGACGCGAGATGATGCCGATGCCCATTCCTGCCTGAACCGATTGCTTGATTGCTTCGTTGGTGTCCATTTCCATATGCGCCGGTAATGCCAGTTTGTGGCCTGCAAAATAGCGCTCGACGACCCCGCGCGTGCCCGAGCCCTGTTCGCGCAACAGGAAGGTTTCCCTGGCCAATTGCCTGGGCAGTATCTTGCCGGCCTTGGTCAAAGGATGGTCTGGTGCTGCGATGACGACCAGCGGATTTTCCATGAAAGCCTCGGCGCGCATGTCTGTACCTTCAGGCGGTTGTCCCATGATGGCGAGGTCGGCGGTGTTTTCTTTCAGTTGCCTGATGACGGCATCGCGGTTGGCTACCGACAGGCTGACTTGTATCTTGGGATGCGCCCGGATGAATTTCGCCAGCAATTGCGGCATGAAATAGTTTGCAGTGCTGACTACGGAGATATTGAGGTGGCCGCGCTCCAGTCCTTTCATCTCGTCGAATACGGTTTCCATTTCCTGCATCAACTGCAATACCGAGCGCGCATAGCGCAACAGTTCGTTTCCGGCGGCAGTGAGGTGCAACTTCTTGCCGATCTGGTCAAACAGCGGCAGACCGACCGCGCTTTCCGCCTGCTTGATCTGCATGGAGACGGCAGGTTGCGACAGGTAAAGCTCTGCTGCGGCGCGCGAATGGCTGAGATGGCGCGCAACGCTTTCGAAAACCTGAAGCTGGCGAATGGAGATAGGCAACATGGACAATTTATATCATAAGTATTGCTTATGATACTGATAAATATATTTGACTGTTATTTATGATCATGGGGCGTATAGTTTGCTCCGTAGCCACTGCCAACGAATTCAACAATCAAGGAGAAACACATGGACCAATCCAACCGTTATTCCGATCTCAGCCTCAAGGAAGAGGATTTAATCAAGAACGGCAAGCACATCCTGTGCGCCTACAAGATGAAACCCAAGGCCGGTACCGGCTATCTGGAAGCTGCTGCACACTTTGCGGCCGAGTCTTCCACCGGCACCAACGTGGAAGTTTCCACCACCGACGATTTCACCAAAGGCGTGGATGCGCTGGTCTACCACATCGACGAAGCCACTGAAGACATGCGCATCGCCTATCCGCTGGAGCTATTCGACCGCAACGTCACCGACGGTCGCATGATGATGGTGTCCTTCCTCACGCTCACCATCGGTAATAACCAGGGCATGGGCGACATCGAGCATGCCAAGATGATCGACTTCTATGTGCCCGAAGAAGCCATCCGCCAGTTCGACTGCCCGGCCACCAACATCGAAGAGCTGTGGCGCATCCTCGGCCGCCCGGTCAAGGACGGCGGCTACATTTCCGGCACGATTATCAAACCGAAACTCGGCCTGCGTCCCGAGCCTTTTGCCAAGGCGGCCTACCAGTTCTGGCTCGGCGGCGATTTCATCAAGAACGACGAGCCGCAGGGCAACCAGGTATTTGCCCCGGTGAAGAAGGTTATGCCGCTGGTCTATGATGCCATGAAGCGCGCCATGGACGAAACCGGCGAAGCCAAACTGTTCTCCATGAACATCACAGCCGACGATCACTATGAAATGATGGCGCGCGCCGACTTCGCGCTGGAAACTTTCGGTCCCGACGCAAACAAGCTGGCCTTTCTGGTCGACGGTTATGTGGGTGGCCCCGGCATGGTGACGACTGCGCGCCGCCAGTATCCGAACCAGTTCCTGCACTATCACCGCGCCGGCCACGGCGCAGTCACCTCGCCCTCGGCGAAGCGCGGCTACACCGCTTTTGTGCTGGCCAAGATGTCGCGTCTGCAAGGTGCTTCCGGCATCCACGTCGGCACCATGGGCTACGGCAAGATGGAAGGCGAAGGCGACGACAAGATCATCGCCTACATGATCGAGCGCGACGAGTGCCAAGGCCCGATCTATTTCCAGAAGTGGTATGGCGTAAAGGCAACGACGCCGATCATTTCCGGCGGCATGAACGCATTGCGTCTGCCCGGCTTCTTTAAAAACCTGGGCCACGGCAACGTAATCAACACCGCAGGTGGCGGTTCCTATGGCCACATCGATTCGCCGGCTGCCGGTGCCAAGTCATTGCGTCAGGCTTACGAATGCTGGAAAGCCGGAGCCGACCCGATCGAATGGGCCAAGACGCACAAGGAATTTGCCCGCGCGTTCGAGTCCTTCCCGAAAGATGCGGACCAGATATTCCCCGACTGGCGTAAAAAGCTCGGCATCAAAGGCTGAGCAGCTGACAAGGCACGCCTTCGCCCCCACTCGCTGGGGGCGCTTTTTTCGGATTTGCAGCCAAACATTGAAAAGGCACTTGTCCACGAAAAACACGAAATGCACGAACAAAACCCACGTACTCTTGCTTGCAAGAAAATGGTGCTGAGGGAAAGCAGAAGAGGGAGCCTGTCATAATTAATTTTCGTGTTTTTAGTGGACGATGGTTTTGCATTTTAAATATTCATCGGAGAAGTAAATGAGCAAGAGCCTTATCCAATTTATCATCGAAGAACAACGCCAGTTTCCCAGTGCCAGCGGTGATTTCACCGGTCTGCTGAACGACGTTATCTCGGCCATCAAGCAGATCGCGCATGACGTGAACAAGGGCGCGCTGATCGGCGTGCTGGGCAGTGCGGGCAGCGAGAACGTGCAGGGTGAAACCCAGAAGAAGCTGGATGTCATCACCAACGAAGTCTTCATCAAGGCCAATGAATGGGCCGGCCACCTGGCCGCGATGGCGTCGGAAGAAATGGATGAAATCTATCCCATTCCGGCCAAATACCCCAAAGGCAAGTACCTGATCTGTTTCGACCCGCTGGACGGTTCTTCCAACATCGACGTGAACATCTCCGTCGGTACCATTTTCTCCATCCTGCGCTGTCCCGATGGCGTGACCAACCCGACCGCCGCCGATTTCATGCAACCGGGAACGAAACAGGTGTGCGCCGGTTATGCGCTGTATGGCCCGGCCACCATGATCGTGCTGACCAGCGGCAACGGCGTGAACGGTTTTACGCTGGACCGCGATGTGGGTGATTTCTTCCTGACCCATCCGAAAATGACCATCCCGGCCGATACCGCCGAGTTTGCCATCAACATGTCCAACCAGCGTTTCTGGGAAGCACCCGTGCAGCGCTATGTAGAGGAATGCGTGAAAGGCAAGGACGGCGGCCGCGAGAAGAATTTCAACATGCGCTGGATCGCTTCCATGGTCGCCGAAGTGCACCGCATCCTCACCCGCGGCGGCATTTTCATGTACCCGTTCGACACCAAGGACCCGGCCAAGGCAGGCAAGCTGCGCCTGATGTACGAGGCCAATCCGATGTCGTTCATCGTCGAACAGGCAGGCGGGGCCAGCTCCACCGGCCGCGAGCGCATCATGGATATCAAACCCAGCGGCCTGCACCAGCGCGTACCCGTCATCCTCGGTTCGAAGAACGAGGTCGAGCGCGTGGTGAGTTACCACAGGAACGCGTAACAAGGTAAAATTTCGCTCTTGCATTCCGGAACACAACGGAGGAACAGATGGGCAAACCGCTCGTTTCAATCGTGATGGGCAGCAGCAACGACTGGGAGATCATGCAACAGGCGGCGAAAGCATTGCAGGATTTCGACGTGGCATTCGATTCGCGCGTGATCTCGGCGCACCGCTCGCCCGATCTGCTGTTCGACTACATCAAGGACATGAGCGCACAAGGCGTGCAGTGTTTCATCGCCGGTGCAGGCGGTGCGGCGCATCTTGCCGGTGTGATTGCCGGCAAGACCACGCTGCCGGTGCTGGGCGTGCCCATTCCTTCCAAATACCTGAAGGGTATGGATTCACTGCTGTCCATCGTGCAGATGCCCAAAGGCATTCCGGTGGCGACGTTTGCTATTGGCGAAGCGGGTGCAGCCAATGCAGGGCTGTTCGCGGTGTCCATGCTGACACTGAACGACAAAAGTCTGGCGCAAAAACTCACTGATTACCGCAAGAAACAGGCAGAAAAAGTTGCGGCAACCACGCTTCCACCATTGAGTTGAAAATATGACGGCACTGCACGAATCCAGCCTCCCCAGTCTCAAGTTTTTGCACCGCGGCAAAGTACGCGACCTTTACGAAGTGGATGCCGACCATCTGCTCATTGTGCAGACAGATCGTTTATCCGCTTTCGACGTGATCCTGCCCACACCCATCCCCGGCAAGGGAGAAGTGCTGACAGCGGTGTCCAATTTCTGGTTCAGGAAGCTGGCGAATGTCATCCCCAATCACCTGTCCGGCATCGACCCCGAATCCGTGGTGAAGACCGAAGCGGAAAAAACGCAAGTACGTGGCCGGGCGTTCGTCACGAAAAAGCTCAAGCCGCTGCCCATTGAGGCCATCGTGCGCGGTTACCTGGTCGGTTCCGGCTGGAAGGATTACCAGAAGACCGGCGCTGTATGCGGCATCCAGTTGCCGGCCGGATTGCAGGAAGCGCAGAAGCTGCCCGAGCCCTTGTTCACACCGTCTACCAAGGCCGCAGCAGGCGCGCACGATGAGAACATCCCGTTCGAGGAAGCAAAGAAACTGCTGGGTGCGGATATGGCGGAACAAGTAAAGAACGCTACACTGGCACTCTACACGCAGGCTGCGGATTACGCGCTCACCAAAGGCATCATCATTGCCGACACCAAGTTCGAGTTCGGTACCGATGCCGCAGGCAAGTTG
Organism: Sideroxydans sp.; assembly: GCA_050287265.1. Classification (GTDB taxonomy): domain Bacteria; phylum Pseudomonadota; class Gammaproteobacteria; order Burkholderiales; family Gallionellaceae; genus Sideroxyarcus. The sequence goes on from JBNKBO010000048.1 coordinate 13,162, forward strand.
TACCTGATCGACGAAGCACTCACGCCCGATTCCTCGCGCTTCTGGCCTGCGGACCAGTACAAGGTCGGCAGCAACCCGCCGAGTTTCGACAAGCAGTTCGTACGTGACTGGCTGGAATCTTCCGGCTGGAACAAGAAACCGCCTGCTCCCGAGGTTCCGGCAGACGTGCTGCAAAAAACTGCCGACAAATACCGCGAAGCCCAGCGGCTGCTGACGGGCGCATGAGCAATCTTCCGCTCAATCTCATAGAAGGATTTCAGCGTTTCCGGGAACAGCATTTCGAACACAACGACAGTCTTTACCAGCAACTCGTCAAGGAAGGCCAGACGCCCAAAACGCTGGTCGTCGCCTGTTGCGATTCGCGTGTGGATCCGGCGCTGGTGTTCGATTGCGACCCGGGCGATCTTTTTGTCATCCGCAATGTAGCCAATCTGGTCCCGCCGCTCGAGGGACACAGCGGTCATCACGGCACAACAGCCGCCATCGAATATGGAGTCAGTACCCTGGGGGTTGAGCACATCATCGTGCTCGGTCATGCGCATTGCGGCGGTATCAATGCATTGGTCCAACCTGGCGGGGTTGGCACATCGGGCTCATACATTGGGGACTGGATGCAACTGGTGGAAAGTGCACGCGCGGAAGTAATGGCTGCAATACCCGATGCGCCGCTGGCAGAACAGGAGCGCGCCTGCGAACAGCGCGCAATCCTGGTGTCTTTAAAAAATTTGATGACGTTTCCCTGGATATGTGAACGCGTGGAACAAGGAGTATTAAACCTGCACGGCTGGTATTTCGATATCAAATACGGACAGTTGCTGCGTTACGATGAAACTGCCTGCGATTTTGTTGCAATATAGTTATCTGTTTTTGGGAGACTTGCCCTTCAATTCGCGAAAACGCAATTTTTGAGCTTCGAAACGAGCTTTCACAGCTTCAAATTCTTTCTGGTTGTCTTCCAGACCCGTTTGAAGTTTACTGACGCGTGCTTCTGCGTCGGCGATGTCATCAGTCAGTGATTTGGGAATTGACCAGCCTTTTTTTGTACGCGCTTCAGCTTCTTTATGCAGATCAGCTAAAGTGCTTTGAGCCGATTTGATCAGGGTTTGATAACTGTTGATTCGCGCTTCAATTTGCAAAAGGCTGCGGTCGCGCGAAAGATCGATTTCGTTTTCATTGGTGAAGCTGTTCAGCAAAGCCTGGTCACGACGGCGTGCTTCTTCGGCTGCCTTATCCTCTGCAGTTTCCTTTTTTGCCGAATTCTTCTTTTCTGTATCGAAGGCCTCGCTACGGTCGGTAACGCGACCGTTTTCGAGCTGCTTGGTGTCACGATCGGCATATTCGGGAGGAATCGTTTCGCCATAATGCGTTCTGCCATTTTTGTCCACCCACTTGTAAAGCTTGGCATCGGCGTTAAAGCTGATGGCTGCAAAAAGAGCGGTACCTGCAATCAGGAAGCTGGTTTTATTCATCGTTTACTCCGTAACGGTCGCGATAAGATTCAACTGCGTGTAGATTCTGCACCAATTCCGCCTGCCCTTGCAAATACCCAAGCAAGTCATTCAGTGCAGCAATGGAAATGACGGGCAGGCCATAATCGCGTTTGACTTCCTGCGTTGCAGACAATTCCCCCTGGCCGCGTTCCATGCGATCCAGCGCAATAACCACACCGCACGGTGTGGCTCCCTCAGCGCGAATAAGTTCGATGGATTCGCGCACCGAAGTGCCCGCCGAAATCACATCATCGATGATGAGGACATTTCCCTGCAGCTTCGCACCTATAGTATTCCCTCCTTCACCGTGGTCTTTTGCTTCCTTGCGGTTAAAGCAATAAGGCAGGTTACGCCCCTGCTCCGCCAGCGCGATGGAAGTGCCCGCTACCAGCGGGATACCCTTGTAAGCCGGGCCGAACAGCATGTCGAACTGCACATCCGAAGCAAGAATGGCCTGTGCGTAAAACTGGCATAGCTCACGCAAGGCTGCACCGTCCTGGAACAGCCCGGAATTGAAAAAATAGGGCGACAAGCGTCCGGCCTTGGTCTGAAACTCGCCGAAACGGAGCACATTTTGCGCGACGGCGAAGCGGATGAAATCCTGGCGGTAAGCGTGCATTAGCTCTCCAAAATTGATGCAGGCACATTGGCAGATCGTCATTCCCGCGAAGGCGGGAATCCAGCAAAACAAAATGCTTTTCAAATAACACCACTGGATTCCCGCCTTCGCGGGAATGACGAAGCGGGCACCGTGGACTACACACATTATAATGCCCGCCACCCGACAAAGAGAGAAACATGAGAATAATTACTGTAAATCTAAACGGCATCCGCTCTGCAAATAACAAAGGTTTCTTCGACTGGTTGCCGCAGCAGGCTGCCGACATCGTTTGTTTGCAGGAACTCAAGGCGCAGGAAGCGGACATGACACCTGACATGCTGGCCCCGCATGGTTATCACGGTTATTTCCACTATGCCGAGAAGAAGGGTTACAGCGGCGTCGGCATATATAGCAAAACCAAACCGGATAATGTGATCGTCGGCCTGAACATTTCCGAGTTCGATGCCGAAGGCCGCTATATCGAAGCGCAATTCGGCAATCTGAGCGTGGTCTCGCTTTACCTGCCCTCCGGCACCAGCGGCGAAGAACGTCAGGCCGTGAAATACCAGTTCATGGATGCTTTCCTGCCGCATTTAGTCGCGCTTAAACAAAGCGGCCGTGAAGTCATCGTTTGTGGCGACTGGAACATCGCACACACCGAAAAGGATCTCAAAAACTGGCGCGGCAATAAAAAGAATTCCGGTTTCCTGCCGGAAGAACGCGCCTGGCTCACTCAGTTGTTCAACGAGGTCGGTTTCGTCGACGTCTTCCGCAAACTGCACCCCGAACTCGAAGCCTACACCTGGTGGTCCAACCGTGGCCGTGCATGGGAAAAAGATGTGGGTTGGCGCATCGATTACCAGATCGCTACACCCGGCATTGCCGGCAAAGCACAGGCGACTGGCATCTACAGGGAACAGCGCTTCAGCGACCACGCGCCGCTGATGGTGGATTACAGGGAATAACCGCACAAGAATGTTCGTTATTCCCGTCTGCGCATGATACGCAGTCAGACATGCCGATGGCGTTGATCAGGGCGATGGCGGTGCAGATGTTATTGGGAAAATGCAGCTTGTAGGTTGGGTATCGCTTTGCTCAACCCAATCCTACTGGATTAGATATTACTAGCAAGTGCGGCAGCAGCTTTTCCATCTGCATCTAAGGCTGCTGAGAACAGATCCAACTTTTCATATGACACAAAATCTACCAGGAAATAATCATCACGTTGATTCTCATACCGGTCATGATAAGCATATTGAACCTCAAGCTGAAAATTTTCACGTACAGACTCAGGCGTTGACTCCGTGTAGAAATCAACGCCGAAAATTTTGTCAAATGAATTACATATGACAACTGGAAATTGAAATAATGCGGTAGGGGTAATTCCGCTTCCAGTTTGTGAAGATGTTGACACCGGTTGGCCTCGCATTGAGACCATGGCATTTAGGACTTGATTTAGTGCTTTGTAGAAAGGTTCATTTTCAAACTGCTTACTATTGTTTGTTGCAAACAGTTTCGCAACGCGCGGGCTGCTTGAAAGATAGTGATGTTTGTCAGTGTAAATGTTACTTGCCCTAAATACTCCCGATGAGCACACAAGTTCCTTTGCAGAGTTTATATTTTTATTTGCAAACCAAAAAACGGAATATGCAGCAACAAATTTACATTCAACAAATAGTCGTATCGCTATAGTTCCCGCAGGTTTTTCAAACGGGCCGGGAATAAACCAAGTTTTTTCAGCAATCAAATCTATTTCACGAGCCTTACCTAGCGTCTGATCCATGTAATATGGGCTTACGACGACATGCCAATCATGTGCAACAAACCATCGCGCTACTTTTGCATGAAAGTTATTTCCGCTTGTTTGTATTAATTCGTTTACTTCAATTGGAACAGGCATTATTCGTTACTTTCATTTAAAGATAATGGGAACATCTGGAAAAGTTACCAGCAATAAATATCTAAAGCTCGAATCGATCCAAATCAAACGCAGTTATTGTGTTGCCCTTCACTCCACGGCGCAACCTTCAACAACAACAGCATCCCCGGTATCGCCAACAGCACACACAATAGGAAGAAATTCATCCACCCCATCGTTTCCACCAGCCAACCTGTCGCCGCATTGGCGAAGGTGCGCGGGATGGCCATCAGGCTGGTGAACAGCGCGAACTGGGTGGCAGTGTAGGCCGGATGGGTGGTGCGCGCGATGAAGGCGACGAAGGCGACGGTGCCGAGGCCGACGCCCAGCGCTTCCAGCCCGATGACGATGGCAAGCTGCGTGCGCTCGGCAGCGCCGATGCTGTCGAAATGTCCGTGTGAAGCCAGCCAGGCGAAGCCGAAGATGGATACGATCTGCACCACGCCGAACAGCCACAGCGCGCGGTTGATGCCGATCTTTACCATCCACAGCCCGCCCAGCATGCCGCCGATGATGGACGGCCACAGTCCGGCGTTCTTGGCGATGAGGCCGATGTCGGTCTTGCTGAACCCCATGTCGAGATAGAAGGGTGTCGCCAGCGCAGTGCACATGCTGTCGCCCAGTTTGTAGAACAGCAGGAAGGCGAGCACCAGCAATGCACTGTTCCAGCCATGCCGCGTGATGAATTCGTGGAAAGGTTCGACGACTGCTTCACGTAGTGTCTTGGGGGGCGAGGCGCGGTGCGGCTCGCTTACCATCAGGGTCATGACCATGCCGGGCAGCATGAACAGCGCAGTGATGATGAACACCATGCTCCACGCCATGTGGTCGGCGAGGACGAGCGAGAGCGACCCCGGTACCAGTCCGGCGATGCGGTAGGCGTTGACATGAATCGCATTGCCCAGGCCCAGCTCAACATCGCTCAGCAGTTCGCGCCGGTAGGCATC
>JBNKBO010000049.1:0-16991 GCA_050287265.1 Sideroxydans sp.
GTCACGAATATCAGGGGCTCCGGTACGCGGGAGCATTTGCCCAGCGCGCCCATGAGAGTGGCGCGCGGGTGGATGTATTCCTTGCGCGAGTTTTCATCGCCGCTGGATACGACGTTGATGACGGGCGACACGGCCTGCATGAAGGCGCCCGAGAAATCTGCGGAGCCATGATGCGGCACTTTGAGCACTTCCGAGCGCAGGTTCAGTGTGCCCAGGTTGTGTTGGTTGGCCAGGAAGCGGCTGGCTTCGTCATTCAGGTCGCCGGCAAACAGGTAGCTGAATCCGCCATAGCTGAGGCGGAATACGATGGAATGGCCATTGATGGTGTGTGATACGGAATGTCCCTTGAATGCCTTGCCGTCGGTATCCAGTGATTCGTGCCCTATCCTTGGTCCTTTGGGCGGGTTGCCCAGGAATTTCAGGGCAGGCTTGCCGCCTATCTGTTCTGTGTTGGGGCCAAGAACTTCGATCTTCATGTCGTCGGTGTTGAAGAAGTCGAATGCTTCTGTATCCCCGAATTCCAGCCGCCGGAATTCGATCTTGCTACGTTTGTTGTATTCCTTGAGGACATTCTTCCAGGCCAGGAAGTTTTTGTTCATTTTCGCGTCGTCGACTTTGAGCAGGTCCTGCTCCAGCCCGACGATGTAGAGGCCATTTGCGGTTTGTTTGGTGGGCCCGAGCATTTCACGCTCCGGCACTCTGCGTTTGTTTATGCTCGAGGGGCGTTTTACGAGGCCGTTGTGGTATATGCGCTTGGGACGGATGTACAGTTTCTTTTTCTTGTTGCCGTTGTCTTCCGATTCGAATATTTCGGGCAAGCCGGAAAAGTGGTCTGCATCGCCATGCGATACCAGGATGCATTCGATGTCTTTGGGTTTGCTCAGCGAGGTGCCGCGAAAACGGCCCGCCAGGTATCGGGCAAACATCTGGTTGTCGCCGCCATCCACCAGGATCACTTTGCCATCCGGCGATTCGATGACTGCGGCATCGCCCTGCTGCACATCGACGAAGTTCACCCGCAATACTTCATTTTCCGAAAACTTGCGTATGGTCTCGGCGGCTTTCACGCCGGATGATTTCGAGGGCTCGATGTAGCCTTTCATGTTGTCCGGGAGGATGCTGCCATCCTTGTATTGTTTGTATGCGACCAGTGCGATCTCGATATGCGTTGATTTTTGCGCCAGCACGGTCACTTCGTCGCCCCACGCCAGCGTGCGGATGTATTTTTTTCTGCCGCGCTCTTCCCATACATCTGCAAGATCAACGTTGATTACGCATCTGGTTGCCATGGTTAGCTCCTTTTGTTAATTGACGGTGAAATCGTTTGCCGGATTTTTGCCTTGCTGGTGGTGATTGCGACCGCGCAGAAGTCTGCGCGCTGGTTTGTTCGGTGTCAAACCCCCATCCGGGCGGGGGGTATACGATCAATTGCATATATACTCGCGTTTCATCCCCACCCCGGCCCTCCCCTTGCAAGGCAGAGAGTGTGGTGTCGCATCTGTGGGAAATTTGCGCAGGTCTGGAATTTAGTTATTCACAGTTTTTGTGGATAAGTGCGGAGATAAGTGCGCCTCGCTGGCGCTAACTGCAAACGGTGTATACAATTTTTTCCGCTGTTTAATTCGCAGGCGTTTTTTCCAAGTCTGCTTTGAGATAATTCAGTTTGAGACTGCCCATGAAACTCATCGACCCGCGCACCACTTATGTTCTCAAGAACCCCCTTGCCTTTGCACTACGGGTGCTGCGGGCGTTCCAGGCGAACCAGGGCCTGCTGCTGGCGGGTGCGGTGGCTTATTACGCGCTGCTGTCCATCGTGCCGCTGCTGATCCTGATGGTGATCGTGCTGTCGCATGTGATCGACCAGGGCGTGTTGCTGGCGACGATCGCCAAGGCGCTGGAGTTTGCGGTGCCGGGCGAGAACAATGCGGTTTTGGCGGAGCTGGAGGCGCTGCTGGACCACCGGCAGCTGATCGGCTGGGTGCTGCTGGTGACGATGCTGTTTTTCAGCTCACTCGGCTTCAGGGTGCTGGAGAGCGCGATCTCGGTGATCTTCCTGCACCGCCTGCAAAAATCCCGGCGGCCTTTGTTCGTTTCCCTGCTGCTGCCCTTTATGTATAACTTTTTCATCGGTGCGGCCCTGTTCGTGGGGACGTTCGTGATGGTCTATCTGCTGGCGTTGGGCGGCGAGAACCTCGTGCTGCTCGGGCATACGTGGTCGCTGGGCGGTTTTTCGCAGCTGCTGACCAATATCGCCGGGGTCATCGCGGAGATACTGCTTATTTCCTCGATCTACTATTTCATGCCGGTGGGCAGGCTGACGGCCCGCCACGCACTGATCGGCGGCATCACGGCAGGGCTGCTGTGGGAGCTGATCCGCCATGTGCTGAGCTGGTATTTCGGCTCGTTGTCGCAGGTGAGCGTGGTCTACGGCTCGCTGACCACGGCGATTGTGGTGATGCTGGGCTTTGAGGTGGGCGCCACGCTGCTGTTGCTGGGTGCGCAGGTGATCGCGGAATACGAGAATATCGAGTTGGAGGAAGCGAAAAAACCATGGTGGATAAGGACGCTCTTCGGACAACTACTCGCAGAATTTAAAAAACGCAGCAAGCCCGGCAATTCCGAATCGAAAAAATAATATCAGTCGACTTTACTGCGGCATTGACAGGCTCGAACCATCGTCGGGCATAACCGCCTGATTTATTTTCACCCCCCCGCAAAAGATATAGTTCTCTCCAGGACAAGACTAGGCCGTTATCTAGACCTTTCGGCATATGGACATGACATGCTGCAACGCATATTTTTCGTCATGTGGATTTCAAATGTTACTTGGTACTTTTTGGAGTTGGTTAATGTCACAACAAACTTTGTTGATAACTATCCTGATTAGCGCTTTTATCATGACAATTGGAATATTATTCTTCAAAGAACCAGACGATAATTACCACAGTTCGTTCACCGAGTGCCTGGTATGGGCAGCCGGATTTTTCCTTACGATGAGCATACAGATTGCATTGATAACGGCCATGAGCTAACAGGCCGCAAGTCCAGGGCAAACGAAACATCCGGATTAACAAAGAATAAACCCGCCATACTTTGCCGTATGGCGGGTTTTGTTTGTTGGTGGGCCCTCACGGACTCGAACCGTGGACCAAAGGATTATGAGTCCTCTGCTCTAACCAACTGAGCTAAGGGCCCGTGAACTTAGCTGTCGCCGTCGAGAAAGCTTTTGAGTTTTTCCGAGCGCGAAGGATGACGCAGTTTGCGCAGGGCCTTGGCTTCTATCTGGCGAATACGCTCACGGGTGACGTCGAATTGCTTGCCGACTTCTTCCAGCGTGTGGTCGGTGTTCATCTCGATGCCGAAGCGCATACGCAACACTTTGGCTTCACGCGGGGTGAGGCTGTCCAGGATGTCCTTGGTGACGTTGCGCAGGCTGTCGTAGACGGCAGCTTCGACGGGCGCCAGCGAGTTGGCGTCTTCGATGAAGTCGCCCAGGTGCGAATCGTCGTCGTCGCCCACCGGGGTTTCCATGGAGATAGGCTCTTTGGCGATCTTGAGTATCTTGCGGATCTTGTCTTCCGGCATTTCCATCTTGTTGGACAGGGTGGCGGCATCCGCATCCTGCCCGGTCTCCTGCAGGATCTGGCGCGAGATGCGATTCATCTTGTTGATGGTTTCAATCATGTGCACCGGGATGCGGATGGTGCGCGCCTGGTCGGCGATGGAGCGCGTGATGGCCTGGCGGATCCACCAGGTGGCATAGGTGGAAAATTTGTAGCCGCGACGGTATTCGAATTTGTCCACGGCCTTCATCAGGCCGATGTTGCCTTCCTGGATGAGGTCGAGGAACTGCAATCCGCGGTTGGTGTATTTCTTGGCGATGGAGATCACCAGACGCAGGTTGGCCTCGATCATGTCGCGCTTGGCGCGGCGTGCCTTGGCTTCGCCGTTGGTCATTTGCTTGTTGATCTCTTTCAGGTCGAGAATGGGAATACCCACGCGTTGCTGCAGCGCCAGCATCTGTTTTTGCTGGTCGACGATGGCGGCCTGGAAGCGCGACAGCGTTTCGCTGTAGGGTTTCCTGGCGGCGACTTCCTGCTTGACCCAGTTCAGGTTGCCCTCATTGAGCGGAAACACTTTGATGAAGTGGGTGCGCGGCATACGTGCCTTGGTTACACACAGTTCCTGGATCTTGCGCTCGCAGGCGCGCACTTCTTCCACCATCCCGCGCATGGTTTCGCACAGGGCGTCCACTTGCTTGGCGGAGAAGCGGAATTGCATCAGTGTGTCGGATATCTGTATTTGCAGCTTGTCGTATTGCTTGCTGCGGTAGCCGTATTTTTCGTAGGCCTTGCCCAGTTTGGTAAAGAGGTCATTGATGACGGCAAAACGTTCCAGCGCATCCTCTTTGAGTTGGGCCAGATTGGCGGCAGCTACAGCTTCGCTGTCATCTTCCGATTCGTCGTCGTTGTCTTCCCCGTCGTTGTCTTCCGACGAATCGTCGTCCGAGGAAGCAGATACAGGTTCGTTGACGGCAATGCCTTCATCCGTGTCGATGAAGCCGTCGATGATTTCGTCGATGCGCATGGTGTCCTGCGCCACTTTGCCGGCCAGACCCAGAATCTCGGCAATGGTGGCCGGACAGGCGGAAATCGCCTGGATCATGTGCTTGAGGCCGTCTTCGATACGCTTGGCGATCTCGATCTCGTCCTGACGCGTGAGCAGGTTGACCACGCCCATTTCGCGCATATACATGCGCACCGGGTCGGTGGTTCGTCCAAATTCGGAATCGACAGTGGAAATGGCGGCTTCGGCTTCTTCTGCCGCATCGTCGTCGGCCACCGGCGGGGTGGTTTCATTCATCACCATCGATTCGGAATCCGGCGCAACGTCGCACACGGTGATGCCCATGTCGTTGATCATGCTCACCACGCCTTCGACCTGCTCGACTTCGAGCATGTCCGGCAAGTGGTCGTTGATTTCGGCAAAGGTCAGATAGCCGCGTTCCTTGCCCAGCAGGATCAGCGCTTTCAGTCGCGTGCGGCGCGCTTCGATGTCCTGCGAAGGATCAGCAACAGCAGCGGCAGCAGCAGCCTTTTCCCTGGCTTTTTCTTTTGCTGTCTGCTTTGCTGTTTGCTTTGCTGACTGCTTTGCTGCGGATTTTGTGGTAGCTGTGGCCTGTTTTGCAGGGGTGGTTTTTTTCTTTTGTTGCGGAGTCACCATTATGAGGATTCCCAAAGTTGATTCGTACTCGAAAAACGCGGCACACACAAATTGAGTGGTGCCGCCGAGAAGGGCGCGGATTATACCCGATTTTCATAACATTTCCGCAACTTAGCCGCGTTTTCTCTATTTGGCTATGTCTGCAATTTACGTGCCTGATGCCTCTTTTTTCAGCTATTTTGGGCTTTTAGTTGCTTGCGCTGCTCGCTAAGTTGCTTGTATCGCTCCTGTTCCGCTGGGCTCTTGAGCCCATTGGCTTCCAATATGGCAATCTCGGCATTCACTGCATCCAGTTGCATCTTGCGCAGCGATCCCGAGAACTCGGCCTCAACATCGAATTCTTCGCCCCATTGCATGACTTCGCCCTGCGCGGTGGCAAATACCGGCTCGTGCACCGTGCCCTGAAAATGCTGAATCATCGCGGCCGTGGTGGTTTCGTCTGCCGACTCGTGCAGCCAGTCGGCCAGCGCTGCGATGGCGGCGCCATCCGCGCTATCCACATGCATTTCACCGGGTAACTCGCGTGCCAGTTCCGGCTTCATCACCAGGCAACGCAGCAGGATGCGCAAACCACCGGAAGGCGCGGCACGCCTGGCTTTGGGCGGCGCGGCGCGTTGCGGCGCGGCAATCGGTTTGATGGCCCAAAGCGCTTCCAGCTCCGCCTGCTCCACGCGTGCCAATGCGGCCACTTCCTTGCGCAGCATCAGGGCGGTGGCCGGTGCGGTGATGGCGGTGAGCAAGGGTTGGGCGTTCTTGAGCAGGGTGCTGCGGCCTTCCTGGGTGCCCAGGTCGACTTGCGCCGTGAGTTCGCGCAGCAGGTAGCCGGAGAGCGGCAGGGAGTTGTCCAGTTCGTGCTCGAAGGCTTCGGTGCCGTATTCGCGGATGTAGCTGTCGGGGTCATGCTCCGGCGGCAAAAACAGGAAGCCGAGGCGTTTGCCGTCCTGCAGTTGCGGCAGGGCGTTTTCCAGCGCGCGCCAGGCGGCTTTTTGCCCGGCGCGGTCGCCGTCGAAGCAGAACACCACTTGTTCGCTCAGGCGCAGCAGTTTTTGCACGTGATACGGCGTGGTGGCGGTGCCCAGCGTGGCGACGGCATATTCCACGCCGTGCTGCGCCAGCGCCACCACGTCCATGTAGCCTTCGACCACGACGACGCGCTGGTGCCCGCGGATGGCTTTTTGCGCCTGGTACAGGCCGTAGAGTTCGTGGCCTTTTTCGAATAGCGTGGTCTCGGGCGAGTTCAAATATTTGGGCTCGCCCTTGTCCAGCACGCGCCCGCCGAAACCGATGACCTGGCCGCGCACGTTGATAATGGGAAACATGATGCGGTCGCGAAAGCGGTCGTAGCGCTTGCCTTCTTCGCCCGCGATCACGAGTCCGGTTTCGACGAGGCTGGCGTCCTGGTAGTTGGGCACGGCGTCTTTCAGGTTTTGCCAATCGTCCGGCGCATAGCCGATACCGAAACGCGCGGCGACTTCGCCGCTCATGCCGCGGCCCTTGAGGTATTCAATTGCACGTGGGGTCTTTTTGAGCTGTTCGCGGTAATAACGCGTGGCGGATTGCATGAGGTCGTAAAGATCGGGCGCGACTTTGCGTTGCGGCACGTTGGAGGCTTCCTGCGGAACGGTAAGTCCGACGTTGCGGGCCAGTTCTTCCACCGCTTCGACGAAGCCCATGCCGGCGTGTTCCATGACGAAGCCGATGGCAGTGCCGTGCGCGCCGCAGCCGAAGCAGTGGTAGAACTGTTTGGACTGGCTGACCGTGAACGACGGGGATTTTTCGGTGTGGAAGGGGCAGCAGGCGACGTAGTTGGCACCGGCCTTCTTGAGCGGAAGGTAGCGCTCGATCACGTCCACGATGTCGATACGATTGAGCAGATCCTGAATGAAGCTTTTTGGAATCACTCCTGCTCCTCACCGAACGACAAGAACTGAAACATGGTTGGTAAAAACGTAGGATGGGTGGAGCAACGCGATACCCATCGCTATTCACGTTTTGTTGTTGGGTATCGCTGCGCTCCACCCAACCTACTTGATTATTCAGGGTACTACGAAAAACTTGTTACTTGGAAAGCTGTGCCTTGATCAGCCCGGACACCTTGCCCATGTCGGCACGTCCGGCCAGTTTGGGCTTGATCACGCCCATCACTTTGCCCATATCCTTTGGATCTGATGCGCCTGTCGCGGCAATGGCTTCGGCGATGGCGGCATTCACTTCGGCCTCGCTGAGTTGCTGCGGCATATAGGCCTGCAATACTTCGACTTCAAACTTTTCGACATCCACCAGGTCCTGGCGGCCTGCCGTTTCGAACTGGCTGATGGAATCGCGGCGCTGTTTCAGCATCTTTTCGATGACGCTCACGACATCGGCGTCGGTCAGCTCGATGCGCTCGTCCACCTCGCGTTGCTTTATTGCGGCAAGCAAAAGACGAATCGCCCCGAGACGCGCCGTATCCTTGGCGCGCATCGCGGTTTTCATGTCTTCGGTGATTTGCTGCTTGAGGCTCATCTTAAACTACCCTGCGCCCGTGAGGCGTGGCAGATCAATACAGCTTGGGCGGGAGAGTCTGGCTGCGCAGGCGCTTGTAGTGGCGCTTGACGGCAGCAGCCAGCTTGCGTTTACGTTCTGCAGTGGGCTTCTCGTAGAACTCGCGAGCGCGCAGTTCGGTCAACAGACCGGTTTTTTCCACAGAACGCTTGAAACGGCGCATTGCCACTTCAAACGGCTCATTCTCTTTAACGCGTACTGTTGTCATGTAAAAACTACCTTCTACCAAAAATTCGAGGGCGCGATTCTACAAAACAACAGGTTATTCCACAACCAATATTTTCCTCGCCCTGTTTTCAGCCCGTGGGGCTGGATAGCGGGGTCATTCACCCGAAAGTGTCAGCAAACCATCCCCCAAAAGTAAGGCGATGTTTTATGGCCCTTGCGCTATGATGCCGTAGCGGGAGTACACGACTCAAAACCTGGCATAAAACCATAATAAATTCAGTGTTTTTGTCGTTGAGGAGCGAAGTGATCTATGGAAAACAGAAAAGGCTTCCTGAAACTCACATGTGATTTTCTGTGTCACCCGAGCACGCGTGTCCCGGTGCTGGTGATCGTGGCGAGCAGTCTGTTGGCGGGTATCATCATGTGGGGCGGTTTCAACACGGCCATGGAAGCGACAAACGATCTGGAATTCTGCATCTCCTGCCATGAGATGCGCGATAACGTTTATCCCGAATACAAAAAAACACTGCATTATTCGAACAGTTCTGGCGTTCGCGCCATCTGCTCCGATTGTCACGTTCCCAGGAGCTGGGGCTACAAATTGCTGCGCAAAATACGAGCCACGCGTGAGCTGGTGGCCAAGGTCACAGGCGATATCGACTCCCGGGAAAAATTCGAAGAAAACCGCCTGGCGATGGCTGAACGCGAATGGGCGCGCATGAAGGCATCAGATTCGCGCGAATGCCGCAACTGCCACAGTTTCGAGGCAATGCGAGGCGCACCGACCCTGTCGCTGGTCTATGACAAACATATGCAGGCGCAAAAAGAGAAAAAGACTTGCATCGATTGCCACAAGGGCGTTGCGCATTTGCTGCCCAAGGATTATGAGTATTTCGGCGGGGAATAATACTGCCGGATCCGGCTGACACCCGCCGGAGTTGAATCAGCTGACGCTGATCCGCCCGAATTTGCGCTTGCCGACTTGCGCAACCACCACTGCCCCTGCCTTGAGTTGCAGTTTTTTGTCGCTGACTTTCTCGCCATCGAGTTTGACGCCGCCCGCATCAATCATGCGCAATGCTTCGGAAGTGCTGGCCACAAGATTGGCCTGTTTGAGCAGGTTGGCGATGGCGATCTGGCCGCCGCTGCTGTTCACGGAAATCTCGGGCATGTCGTCCGGCAGCACGCCTTTCTGGAAGCGCGCTTCGAATTCCGCCAATGCCTCTTCGGCCGCCTTTTGGGTATGAAAGCGCGCGACGATCTCCTGCGCCAGCAGTACCTTGATGTCGCGCGGGTTGCGGCCGCCGTTCACTTCCTCGCGGAAGTTGGCGATCTGCGCCAGGCTGCGGAACGAGAGTAATTCAAGATAGCGCCACATCAGGTCGTCGGAAACGGACATGAGTTTGCCGAACATCTCGGTCGGCATATCGGTGACGCCGACATAGTTGCCCAGCGATTTGGACATTTTGTTGACGCCGTCCAGACCTTCCAGTAACGGCATGGTGAGCACGCATTGCGCGGGCTGGCCGAAGTGCTTTTGCAGTTCGCGCCCCATGAGCAGGTTGAATTTCTGGTCGGTGCCGCCGAGTTCGATGTCGGCCTTGAGCGCGACGGAGTCGTAACCCTGTACCAGCGGATAGATGAATTCGTGGATGGCGATGGGCTGGTTAGCCTTGTAGCGCTTGGAGAAGTCGTCGCGTTCCAGCATCTGCGCCACGGTATGGGTGGCCGCCAGCCGGATCAGGTCGACCGCGCTGAATTTGTCCATCCAGGCGGAGTTGAACACGATTTCAGTTTTGGCCGGGTCGAGTACCTTGAATACCTGGTCCTTATAACTCTCCGCATTCGCCAGCACCTGTTCTCGCGTCAAGGGCGGACGCGTGGTGTTTTTGCCGGAGGGGTCGCCGATCATGCCGGTGAAGTCGCCGATCAGGAACAGGGCGTGATGTCCCATATCCTGTAACTGGCGCATTTTGTTGAGCAGCACGGTGTGGCCCAGGTGCAAATCGGGCGCTGTAGGGTCAAAACCGGCTTTGATGCGCAGTGGGCGACCCTGTTCAAGCTTCTTGATCAGTTCGGATTCGAGCAGCAATTCATCGCTGCCGCGTTTGATTTGATTGAGGATTTCTTGTTGATTCATGTTGAAAAACCGCTTGTCAGTGTCTCGCCCGGCACCCCGGCGGGTTTTGAGGCAGTGCCGCTTTCTGTTAAAGTGCGCGCCTAAAATTCAATAAGTTCTTGTGTCTGCCGATAAGGAAATACGGGCATTCACAAGCACCAGTCGTCCTGGGAGGCGAGAATGTTACCGCAAAACACCTTGTCACACGCGCACAAAATGAAGCTGAGATGGTTCGTCACGCTGTCTAGCCTGCCTTTACTGGGGGTAGTCACTGCCTTCGGCATCATGCCGCAGACGGATGCAAACTCGCTTGGACAAACTTCCATAGTCGAGGACATTGCATTGCCCGCTTCTTCCACTGTGGTGGGCAACGCAACAACTTTCTGGCGCAACGACCGCATCCAGCGCGGCGACACTATCGCCGAACTGTTGCAACGACTGAATGTTGATGACCCGGCAGCAAGCAAATACCTGCGCAGCAGCAAATCCACACAGGGACTGCGCCGTCTGCCTGTAGGCAAGGAGGTTCAGGCAGAGACGGATGCCAATGGCGCGCTGGTGGCGTTGCGCTATCTGAGCAACAACACCAATCAGGTGATCGTGGAAAAGCTCGGTGACGGCTTCCAGACCCGTAACCTGCCTGCCCCAACCGAAAAGCGTGTGCAGATCCGCACCGGGGTGATCAAAACCAACCTGTTCGACGCAACCGATGAAATCGGCCTGCCCGATCCCGCAGCCAACCAGATGTCGGAGATTTTCGGCGGGGATATCGATTTCCACCGCGATCTGCGCAAGGGCGACAAGTTCACGGTGATTTACGAGATGAACTACATCAACGGGAAATCCGTGCGCACCGGACGTATCCTCTCTGCCGAGTTCGTTAACCGCCAACGCGTTTTCCGCGCAGCGTATTTTCAGACCAGCGAAAATGCCGGCGACTATTACGCCCCGGATGGCAAGAGCATGCGCAAAGCTTTTTTGCGATCGCCCATCGAGTTCTCACGTGTCAGTTCCGGTTTCAGCAGATCACGCTTCCATCCCATACTGAACAAATGGCGCGCACATAAAGGCGTTGACTACGCTGCGCCCATCGGCACCAAGGTCAAGGCCACCAGCGTCGGCGTTGTGTCCTACGTCGGCAATAAGCGCGGCTACGGCAAAGTGGTGATGGTTAAACACCAGGGAAATTTCACCACCGTATATGGACACCTGTCGCGCTTCGCAGGTGGCCTCCACAGGGGACAGAAAATTGCGCAAGGACAGATCGTCGGCTATGTCGGCATGAGCGGCCTGTCCACCGGCCCGCATTTGCACTATGAATTCAGACAAAACGGCATTCAGCGCAATCCGCTGAAAATTGCGCTACCGGACGGAAAACCTGTCGATAAATCCCAGTTGACCGAGTTCGTGGACAAGACTCGAGATATGTTCGCTCAACTGGATACGTTCCGCGACATGCGTATCGCCAAACTGGACTAGATTGAACCAACCCTCCCACCTCTACGTCGGCATCATGTCCGGCACCAGTCTGGACGGTGTCGATGCCGCATTGGTGGATCTTTCGCAAACCGTCCCTCGTCTCGTTTCCAGCCACTACCAGCCTTATGCCGCGTCGTTGAAGGAAGCCCTGCTCGCGTTGCACACGGTCGCGCATAATGAATTGCATCAGTCACAACTCGTCGCCAGCCTTCTGGCCATCGAGTACGCCAAAGCAACGCAAATCCTGCTGGAAAAAGCAGGTGTCTCCGCCGAATCCGTGCAAGCCATTGGTTGCCACGGACAAACCGTGCGTCATCGTCCGGATTTCGGCTACACCATACAACTCAACAATGCTGCGCTATTGGCTGAACTGAGCGATATTAACGTGGTAAGTGACTTCCGCAGCCGCGATATCGCAGCGGGCGGACAGGGCGCGCCGCTGGTTCCGGCTTTCCACGACCATGTTCTGCGCGACACCAATAAGCATCGCGTCATTCTCAATATCGGCGGCATCGCGAATCTTACCGATCTTGCTCCGCACAAAAATACTTCCGGTTTCGATACCGGGCCGGGCTGCATGTTGCTGGATGCATGGATTGCCCGCCACAGGGGTGAGCCTTGCGACACGGACGGCGCATGGGCCGCCAGCGGCAAGGTCATTCCCGCCCTGCTGCAAAGCTTGCTGGCAGATTCCTTTTTTAGTTCAGCGCCTCCCAGGAGTACCGGGCGCGATCTGTTCAATCTTGCCTGGCTGGAAAAACATTTGAACGGCGAGGAGGCAGCAGAGGATGTGCAGGCCACTTTGCTCGCGCTCAGCGGCGACAGTATTGCCGCTGCCGTACAACGTTTTTGCCCAGGAGCCGAAGAAATATATGTATGCGGTGGTGGCGCCCACAACAAAGCACTGCTCTCACACCTGCAAAGCGCACTTCCCGACTGCAGCATTCAGACAACCGAGGTATTGGGCATCGCCGCCGACTGGATGGAAGCCATCGCTTTCGCCTGGCTGGCGCAACAGACGATGCATTTGCGCCCCGCCAACCTGCCTGCCGTTACCGGCGCGAAACATCCTTGCATATTGGGCGCGATTTATCCCGCATAAACCTGAAGACCCCGTTGGTCCACGAAGTGGGGTAAGCAGGCATTTTGCCGCAAGGCGAAAGCTCGCAAATACACGAAAGTCACGAAACCAATCCATTATTGATCCGGCTCGACCGACAACCCGGTTCAAAGCGTGGAGGATCAATAGTTGCTCTTTCCTGGCAAATCACCCCCAGTGGGAATTCATCAGATACAGATCGAATCTGTTCGTGTTCTTTCGTGTATTTTGTGGACACCTGCTTTTCCAAAAAAAGAATGGGGCGCTTTCGCGCCCCATTCTTCAAATAATTACTTAACTTCGTTTATACCGAGAACGACGATCCGCAACCGCATGTGGTGGTGGCATTCGGGTTCTTGATGACAAACTGCGAACCTTCCAGACCTTCGGTGTAATCGATCTCCGCGCCGACCAGATACTGGAAGCTCATGGGGTCGATCAGCAACTGCACGCCGTTCTTGCTCATCACGGTATCATCTTCGTTGGCGACTTCGTCAAAGGTGAATCCATACTGGAAGCCGGAGCAACCGCCACCGCTGACAAATACGCGCAGCTTCAGTTCTGCATTGCCTTCTTCTTCAATCAATTGTTTCACTTTGTTCGCTGCGTTGTCCGTAAACAGCAGCGGATCCTGTATTTCGGTTGCCGTATCCATGTTACCTCCTTACAATTTTTGTTGAATTATGACTCGGCTGTTCCAATTTTGAACGCCACAATTTTTTCTTCCTCTTCAGCCAAATGGATCAGTTTGCCTTCAACGATCGCGCCCAGCTGTATCTCCAGAGTTCTATAGTGAACATCGCCTGTGACCTTGGCCTTGCTCTGCAGTTCCAGATAGTCTGCCACATAGACAGGACCGACCACAGTACCATTCACAACAAGATGGGTAACCCTGACCTCACCCTCGACACGTGCCTTCTCACTCAACACCAAAGTGCTTGGTTTGCTCGCATCGGCGATAACGCCACCTTTGATCTCACCATCAATCCGCAGACCTCCTGCAAAATGGACGTCACCTTCAATTCTGGTTCCGATACCCACCAGTGAATCGATACGGTTCTGCGGTTTACTTTGCTGATTGTTAAACATCCTTACTCCTCCTTAGGGGTGGAAGGTTGCAAGTCGATCATTCGTGTGATCTTGGGTTCCTGCGCTCCCATCTTGAACACTCGCACCTCGACATTTTCGAGCTGCATTTCCGGTGGCAACTGAATAACCTTATCTATTCGCTGGTAATATTTAAAGCTTAATTGATACGATCTGGTTTCCTGCTCAGAGTCCGTTTGCGGGAATTGTAGCACTACTTTATCCCCGTCTTGTTCACCGTTCACGACCAGTTGCATATTGCCCCTGAACTCCCTGCCGCGCTTCTGCACACTCTGTACCAGCAACATGCTGAAATGATACTCACCTGGCAGTGAGTCGGGCTCGATCTTCATGCGGTGAGCGGACAATTCAGCCTCGCGTGTGCCTGTCAAAGGCAGGTTCTCAAAGAACAACAGGTCTTCCTTCAGGCGCGTATTTTCTTCGTTCAGGTTTTTTACCTGCTTTCTGACCTCGATCTCGGATGCTTGTTCAATCTGATCCTTGCGCCCATAAGCCTCAATCTGATTGGTCAACCTTGTATTCTCTTCTTCCAGGTATTGTACCCGGTCATGCAACTCGCTCAATTCCTGCTCGGCTTTCCCGCGATGAAAGCCCGCCAGTTCCAGACCGGAATCGTACGCCCACGTGACCAACATGCCAACCACCACCAGAATAGGCACCACAATTGCCCCGCGCACATACCAGGGCATGTGCGGACGCACCGCAAGGCGCGGTGCGGAAATGCTGAATTTGCGTCGGAAACGGCGGATAAATTTCATAATCAGGGCAACAATGGAATTATATTCAGGCCGGTTTCCTCGGGCAGGTCGAACATGATGTTCATGTTCTGCACGGCCTGCCCCGCCGCACCTTTTACCAGATTATCGATCACGGACAACACCACCACCGTGTCGCCACCTTGCGGCCGATGCACGGCAATACGGCACAGGTTCGAGCCGCGCACCGTGCGCGTCTCGGGCTGGCTGCCCGCAGGCAGCACATCCACGAAAATTTCGTTGGCATAGCGTTGTTCGAACAGTGTCTGCAAGTCCGCATCCTTTTTGATCCGTCCATACAGCGTGGCATGTATGCCGCGTATCATCGGCGTCAGGTGCGGGATGAAAGTCAGCCCGATCGACGTACCGGCTACGCCAGCCAGACCCTGCCTGATCTCGGGCAAATGGCGATGGCCGGCAACACCGTAGGCTTTGAAATTGTCCGACGCTTCGGCAAACAGGGTGTGTACTTCAGCCTTGCGTCCGGCGCCGGAAACGCCGGATTTGGCATCTGCGATCAGAGAACTTTCCTCGATCAGGCCCGCTTCCAGCAATGGGATAAAACCGAGTTGCACTGCCGTCGGATAACACCCCGGATTCGCCACCAGCCGCGCCTGTTTAATTTGCGCCCGATTCACTTCCGGCAAACCGTACACCGCCTCCGCCACCAGATCGGGGCAGGCGTGTGTCATGCCATACCATTTTTCCCACTCGGCAATGTCCTTGATACGGAAGTCCGCAGCAAGATCGATCACGCGCACGCCTGCATCCAGCAATGCCCTTGTCTGTTGCATGGCAATACCGTTTGGGGTGGCGAAAAACACCACGTCACACTGGTGGAGTTGCGCCTCGTCGGGATGGGTAAAAGAAAGGTCCACGTAACCACGCAAGCTGGGAAACATCCGGCTGACCGGCATGCCGCCATCGGCACGCGAGGTGATCGCTTGCAACTGCACTTGCGGATGTCCCGCCAGCAGTCTCAGCAATTCGACCCCGGTATAACCTGTACCGCCTACGATTCCGACCTTAAGCACGATTTTTCCTTCATACAAACATCCGAATGATAAAGGAAAAGGCCGCCTTTTGGCGGCCTTTCCTGTTCTCCAACCAGCCCCTCGACACGCTCGGGACAGGCTCCTTAACGCTTGGAGAATTGTTTCCTGCGGCGCGCCTTGCGCAAACCCACTTTTTTACGTTCCACTTCGCGTGCATCGCGTGTAACCAGACCAGCCTGACTCAGCGTGGGTTTCAACTCAGCATCGTAGTCGATCAATGCACGTGTGATGCCGTGACGCACTGCACCGGCCTGGCCGGATTCGCCGCCGCCGGAAACGTTTACCATGATGTCAAACTTGCCCATCATCTCGGTCAATTCCAGTGGTTGGCGTACGATCATGCGGCCTGTTTCGCGCGAGAAGAACTCGTCGATCGGCTTGCTGTTGACGACGATTTCGCCCTTGCCGGGCTTCATAAACACACGTGCCACCGCACTCTTGCGACGACCGGTTCCGTAGTTATAAGTCACGCTCATGATTAAGCCTTCAACAGATCAATGGGTTTCGGTTGCTGCGCGCTGTGCGGATGAGTCGCACCGCCGTAGACCTTGAGCTTGCTCAACATTGCATAGCCCAGCGGGCCTTTCGGCAGCATGCCGCGCACGGCCTTTTGCAGCACGCGCTGCGGATGGCGCTGCTGCAACTTGGTGAAATTGGTTTCGTAGATACCGCCGGGATAGCCAGTGTGGCGATAGTACATCTTGGCCTGCGCCTTGTTGCCGGTCACACGCAGCTTGTCTGCATTCACCACGACGACAAAATCGCCGGTGTCGACATGCGGCGTATAGATGGCCTTGTGCTTGCCGCGCAGGCGGGAAGCGATCTGACTGGCCAAACGGCCCAATACCTTGTCAGCAGCATCAACCAGCAACCAATCATGCTGGACTTCGTGCGACTTGGCAGAAAATGTTTTCATGGCATTTCCTAAAAAAACTATAAACTATAAATGTTAACGGACTGCGAAGGGCGCGCATTCTATGCCAGGCCACCAACCCTGTCAAACGAATCTCTTGCCCCGGCTGCAATCGGCCGCAATGCAATATTCCAGAAAAAATATTCAGGCAGCCACAATGCCTTCATCGTAACCAACCCCATCTTTATGCTGACGCCAGCAGGACAATAACAGGCAGCTTGACAAGGATAAGGCCGGAAGGCAGAATTCAACCAAACAGTTAAACCGAATGGTTGAAATATGCCTGACCCGACTGCAGAAACAGAACTCAGCACCGCCGACGTCATTCTCGACGCGGTCACAGGCGTGTTTGCGGATAAGGGCTATGATGGCGCCCGCGTTGAAGAACTGGCGCAGGCCGCAGGGGTAAACAAGGCCACGCTCTATTACCAGATTGGCGACAAAGAGGCGCTCTACCATGCCGTACTGGAGCGGGTCTTCCGCCGCATTGCCGGCAGCATCGAAGCCGCCACCGCTGCCACCGATGACT
>JBNKBO010000050.1:0-16325 GCA_050287265.1 Sideroxydans sp.
AGGAAGCGCCCTTTGCGCAGCACCAGGCCATAGCCTCGTTGCGGGAAATACTGGGTGAGCGGGATGCGTGCCAGTTTTTCGTCGCCGGTCAGGCAGATGTCGGTGACGATGGAAATGCCCATTCCGAGTTCCACATATTTCTTGATCACTTCCCAGCCGCCCGCTTCCAGTGTCACGGAAAAAGTCAGGTTGTGTTGCTGGAATACATATTTGACCATGCGCCAGGTCGAGAGATGGCGCGGCGGCAGGATCAGGCCGTACTGGCTGATCTCTTCCAGCGTCACGCTGGTTTTACCGGCCAGCGGATGGCCGAGCGGAACGATGAGTACCGGGTCGAACGTCACCACCGGCTGGTACGTGATGTCATCAGGCACATCCAGCATGGAGCCGACAGCCAGGTCGATCTCGTCGGCACGCAGCATCTTCAGGCCGTCACGCCCGGTTTCATTATGGATCTTGAGCTGGATGCGCGGATAGGTAGTGACAAAGCGGCGTACCGCTTCCGGCAGGATGTACAGGATGGTGGATTCGCCTGCGCCGATATTCAATTCGCCTGAATCCAGCTTGCCGTGCTGTGCGGCGAAATTTTCTTCCAGGCTGTCTATGCCTTCAACCAGGGGTTTGGCCAGCGCATACAGGGTTTCGCCGTCCGGGGTCAGTTTGAGGACGGGGCCGCGCCGCTCGAACACCGTCACCCCCAATTCGCGCTCCATTGCCTGAATTTGCAGGGTTACCGACGGCTGGCTCAGGAACATTTTTTGTGCGGCCAGGGTGATGCTGCCGGTACGCACGACCTCGCAAAATGCGCGCATCTGCTTGAGGCGATTGTTTTTATAGTAACTTTTTTTGTCTGCACTCATCCCCATATCAATCATATAGTCACCTTAAATATTCTAATTATTAATAATAATGATTAAAACAATTGATTCGCGGAATAATTGTAGCTTGTTTACCCTTGGGCTACATAATAAAAACAGCATGTATCTGTTTTTTTGCGTGGTTCGCATTGACACGCAAAATGGGGAATAAATCATAGATCAAGAGAAGCGAATGAGGGAGCCGTTGGCAGCGGTTCTCCGCGTGTATTTTTTTTTGAAGCAAGGGAGAGAAGGTGGACGTCGTATACATCGTGCTTATCGCAGGAGCGTTCATGGCCGTTCTGGGCGGCCTGCTTGCGCTCGTGCTGGCAATCGCGAGCAAACGGTTTTATGTGTACGAAGACCCGCGCATCGAGCAGGTCGAAGAATTGCTTCCCAGTTCCAATTGCGGTGCCTGCGGCACGGCAGGCTGCCATAACTTTGCCGAGCAGGTTGTGGAAGGCAAGATCGAACCCGGCCGCTGTACCGTCAATTCTCCCGATCAAAACCAGAATATTGCCTCGTTGCTGGGTGTTGCACTCGGTGACGTGGAAAAGCGTGTGGCGCGTCTGGCTTGCGCCGGCGGCAAACATGTCGCCACGATGCGTGCCAAATATGCCGGACTGTCCTCCTGCCGTGCCGCCACGGTGGCGGGCGGCGGCGGCAAGAGCTGCGCCTGGGGCTGTCTGGGCCTGGGCGACTGCGCCGATGTATGCGATTTCGATGCCATTACCATGGACATGCATGGACTACCGGTGGTGGATGGCGCAAAATGTACAGCTTGCGGCGATTGTGTCGATATATGTCCGAAGAATCTGTTTTCGATTCATGGCGTGTCGCACAAAATCTGGATGGCCTGCTGCAACGAAGAGGCTGACGGAGATGTTGCCGAGGCCGCCTGTGAAGTGGCCTGCACAGCGTGCGGACGCTGCGCAGTGGACGCTGCTCCCGGACTGATCAGCATGGTGCGCAACCTGGCCGTGATCGACTACAACAATAATGACAGTGCAGACCGCAAAGCCATCGAACGCTGCCCCACGGGCGCGATAGTGTGGCTGGAAGGCGACCGCATTATCAAAGGAAAATCCGCAAAGAAAATCATCCGTATCGAACCCTTACCTGCTTCGGCAGAAGTATAAAAGGAACCCAACCATGCAGAACAAGCTCAAGCAATTCAAACTGACCGGCGCGGACGCGAGTTCCAAAGCCGGTCACACAAAATACAAATATCCCGGCACGCGCGACGCCATCGACGGCAATACGGCCGTGATCATGGTGGAACGCGAAGCTTCGCATGGTGCGGGCGCTTACCCCATTACGCCTTCCACGCAAATGGGCGAGTACTGGGCGGAAGAAGTGGCCAAAGGCCATCTCAATACCGCCGGCCAGCCGCTGATCTTCGTCGAACCCGAGTCCGAACACGCCGCTGCGGCCGTGACTGCCGGTATGTCCATGACCGGCATGCGTGCGGTGAACTTCACTTCGGCGCAGGGTTTGGCTTTCATGCACGAATCGCTGTATGCCGCTGTCGGCAAGCGTTTGACCTATGTATTGAACTTGGGCTGTCGCGCCATCACCAAGGCCTCGCTCAATGTGCACTGTGCGCATGACGATTACCATTGCGCTGACGATACCGGTTTTATTCAGGTGTTCGCCAAGAACGCGCAGGAAGCGGCCGATCTCAATATGATCGCGCGCAAGACCGCCGAACTGTCACTGACGCCGGCCATGGTTGGGCAGGACGGTTTTCTTACCACGCACCAGATCGAACCCATGCTGGTGCCGGAGCGAGAGCTCATCGCAGAATATCTGGGTTGTGCCGAGGACATCATCGATACGCCTACACCGGCCCAGCAGATGCTGTACGGCCCCACGCGCCGCCGCATTCCGGCCATCTGGGATGTGGACAATCCCATGCAGACCGGCGTCGTTGCCAACCAGGATGCCTATATGCAGGCTGTGGCTGCTCAACGTCCGTATTTCTTCGATCATATTGACGAACTGTTCGACAACAGTGCCGAGGAATTCCATGCGTTGACCGGACGCCGCTACAACCGCATCGAGAACTACCGCTGCGAGGATGCCGATTACATCATCCTCGGCCAGGGCAGCATGATCGTACAGGCGGAGGCCGTGGCCGACTGGCTGCGCGAGAACCGCAAGATCAAGGTGGGTGTGGTCAATCTCACCATGTTCCGTCCCTTCCCCGGCGACCTGCTGGGCAAGGTGCTCAAGGGCAAGAAAGGCGTAGCGGTGCTGGAGCGTACCGACCAGCCGCTGTCGGAAGACCTGCCGCTGATGCGCGAGGTACGTGCCGCGATCACAAAATGTGTAGAGAACGCGCGCGAGAATTCCTATCCCGAATACGCGACCTATGAAAATGCCAAAGACATGCCGTCGCTGTACTCCGGCTGCTACGGCCTGGGTTCACGCGACCTGCAGCCGGAAGGCCTGGTCGCCGCCGTGGAAAACATGCTGCCGGGTGCTGCGCACCGCAAATTCTATTATCTGTCGGTGGACTTCCTGCGCGACGAGTCGGCCAACCCGAAGCAGGAAATTCATCAGCAGCAACTGAAGGCGGCTTACCCGCGCATCAAGGAAATGGCACTGCGCGGTTCCGAAAACCCCAACCTGTTGCCCAAGAACGCCATCGCCGTGCGCATGCACTCCATCGGCGGCTGGGGCATGGTGACCACCGGCAAGAACCTGGCGATGACGCTGTTCGAGTTGCTGGGCTGGGATATCAAGGCCAATCCGAAATATGGTTCCGAGAAGAAGGGTCAGCCGACCACTTATTATCTTTCTGCAGCACCCGAACCCATCCGTATCAACTGCGAACACACCCACGTTGATGTGGTGATGTCGCCGGATCCGCAGGTGTTCGGGCACACCAATGCGGTGGATGGCCTGGGCCGGGGCGGCGTGTTCATCATCCAGAGCAATCTGGGCAGTGCCGAAGCGCTGTGGCAAAGCTTCCCGATGCACATCCAGAAATACATCGTGGACAAGAAAATTCGCGTGTTCTATCTCGACGCGTTCAAGATCGCACGCGAAGAATCCAGCAATGTCGACCTGCAGTTGCGCATGCAGGGCAACGCTTTCCAGGGCGCGTTCTTCCATGCGTCCGATGTCAAGGATCGTGCCGGGTTGAGCGAAGAGACCTTGTTCAACGCGATCGAGAATCAGCTTCAGCACAAGTTCGGCAGCAAGGGCAAGCGCATCGTCGACGACAACCTGCGCGTGGTACGGCGCGGCTATGAGGAGTTGTTCGAGATCAAGCCGGAGCAGATGAAAGTCGGTCAGCGCGCCAAAGTCGTGGGAAAACCCGCACCGGCGCTGCCCGTCATGTTGAAGCGTATACCGGAGGGCGACGGCGGCATCTCCGACGTGCATCGTTTCTGGGAACAAACCGGCAGTTTCTACATGAAGGGACAGGGCTCGGACAATCTGGCCGATCCGTTCATGGGCCTGTCGGTGATTCCTGCCGTGACCGGCGTATACCGCGACATGACCGGCGTGCGCTTTGAGCATCCGGAATGGAAAGCCGAAAATTGCACCGCCTGCGGCGACTGTTTCACGGTCTGTCCCGACAGCGCGATTCCCGGCCTGGTCTCGACCACGTCCGACGTGCTCAATACCGCCATCCAGCGCATTGAGATCGGCGGACGCCCGACGCGTTTCCTGCGCAAGTTCAGCCGCACCATCGACAAGAAGCTGCGCGGTGCGCTGGACAAGGACGGCCTCGACGTGCGCGCCTTGCTGGCCAACGCCATTACCGAGGCGTTCGCCGCCGATCCCACGCAGGGCGAAGACCGCACCAAACTGGAAGCCGAACTGAACCTGTTGCGTGAAGCGATTGGCAGCTTCAAGTTTGCCACCACCAAGCCGTACTGGACGCAGAAAGAGAAGAAGACAAAAGGCGCGGGCGGCCTGTTCTCCATCACCGTCAATCCATACACCTGTAAAGGATGTGCGCTGTGCGTGGAAGTATGCGACGACGATGCGCTGACCATGGTCACGCAAACCAGGGAGAGCATTGAAACGATGCGTTCCGACTGGAATTTCTGGCTCGACCTGCCGACCACGCCGCCGCAATACAGCCGTATTGACGACCTGGACGAGAAGGTCGGCGCGTTGGAAACGCTGTTGCTGGACAAGCACAACTACCTGTCCATGGTCAGCGGCGACGGCGCCTGCCTCGGTTGCGGCGAAAAATCCACCATCCACCTGTTTACCAGTACCGTCACCGCACTGATGCAGCCGCGCGTAAAGAAATTCCTGGCCAAACTGGACAAGCTGATTACTGACCTGGAGAACCACGTACGTCTCAAGCTCAGTTCCAGTGTCGATCTCACTGACACGCAGGCGTTGATGCAGGCGGTACAGGCGCAAAGCGGGCGCGACCTGACGCTGGCCAACCTGTCGGAAAGCATTTTGCAGAAGCACCCGGGGCAGCCCATCGACCCGCAATGGCTGAAGCGCGTGAGCCAGATGCTGGACAAGCTCAAGGATCTGCGCTGGCGCTACATGGAAGGTCCGGCCAGGAACGGCCGCGCGGAAATGGGCATCATCAATTCCACCGGCTGCACTTCGGTGTGGGCATCCACTTATCCGTTCAATCCTTATCCGTTCCCGTGGACGTCGCACCTGTTCCAGGATTCTCCCTCGGTGGCGATGGGTATTTTCGAAGGCCATATGTGCTCGATGGTGGAAGGCTTCAAGTCCGTGCGCCAGGCCGAGATGGAACTAGCGGGCGGATACGATCCGGAAGCGAGCGACGATTTCTTTGCGCGCTTCAACTGGGAGCAACTCAGCGATGAAGAATGGCACCTGTGCCCGCCGGTGCTGGCGATGGGCGGCGACGGTGCGATGTTTGATATCGGCTTCCAGAATCTGTCGCGTGTATTGATGTCGGGCAAGCCGGTCAAGATACTGATCGTCGATACGCAGGTGTATTCCAATACCGGCGGACAGGCCTGTACCTCCGGCTTTATCGGCCAGGTGGCCGACATGTCGCCCTACGGCGCGAGCCAGCATGGCAAGCTCGAGCAGCGTAAGGAAATCAGCGTGATTGGTATGGCGCACCGTACTTCGTTCGTGGCGCAAGTGTCGCAGGCCAATATTACGCACATGCTGGAAAGTTTCATCGACGGCCTCAACACCCGCCGGCCGGCGCTGTTCAACGCATATGCTGTGTGTCCACCGGAGCACGGCGTGGGCGACGACAGCGCGGTGGCACAAAGCAAGATGGCAACGGAAGCGCGCGCCTATCCGCTGTTCCGCTACAACCCCGATCTGGGCGTGACCTTTTCCGAGTGTGCCACGCTGGAGGGTAATCCTGCGCTGGATGCCGACTGGCCGACCTATGATCTCGCCTATGTGGACGAGCAGGGCGAGAAGAAATCGATGACGCTGCCGATGACGTTCGCCGATTTCGCGCTGAGCGAAGGCCGTTTTGCCAAACAGTTCAAGAAGGCACCGCCGGAGACATGGAACGACGATATGGTGTTGCTGGGCGATTTCCTCAAACTGTCCGAGGACGAGCGAGAAGGCAAATTCCCGTTCATCTGGGCAGTGGACAAGAAGCAGCGTCTGATGCGCGTGCTGACGTCGGTGGAGATAGTGCGTTCCTGCGAAGAACGTTTGCGGTTCTGGCACCAGCTCAAGGATGTGGTCAGCGTCGGTGGCGCGCAAGCCGATGAACAGGCCATCGCCAGCCGCGTGCGTCAGGAACTGATACAGCAACTGTCGTCCGGCTTGGGCGGTGGTGCGGTTCCTGCAGCGCAGTCTGCGGCGGGTGCCGCGCCGGCCGCTGCGGCAGCCGAAGGCTATGAATCCGTATGGATAGACACACCGGAATGTACGGCCTGCGACGAGTGCATGAATATCAATCCGAAGATATTCGGCTACAACGACCAGAAGCTGGCGGTCGTACTGAACCCGACCGCAGGTACCTTTCTCGACATCGTCAAAGCGGCGGAGAAATGCACGGCAGGCATCATCCATCCGGGCACGCCGTGGAACACGAACGAGGCAAATCTGGAGAAACTGAAGGCGCGTGCAGCCAAGTTCAACTGATATGAGTCTGAATATCCCACTAGCCCGTCATTCCGGCGAAGGCCGGAATCCAGACATGAAAAACACCCTGCGCGGCAGACAACATCTTGATGTTGTCCCGCTGGCGCGGGGAATCGTTAATCATCTGGATACCGGCCTTTGCCGGTATGACGGTGTTGTGTGCTATTGACCAATTTGTGATGAGAATGAAACTGCCTTTTTTCAAACGGGCCGCGACTTTCGAGCACGGTATTCACCCGGCATACCATAAGGATACCGGAAGCCTGCCGATCAAACGTCTGGCTTTTGCACCGCGCCTGATCGTGCCGCTGTCACAGCATATCGGCAGACCTGCCGTGTGTTGCGTGAATGTCGGCCAGGAAGTATTGCGTGGCCAGGTCATCGGCACGGCGGACGGTTTTGTTTCACTGCCCGTGCATGCACCCGCGACCGGCGTGGTTGAGGCAATCGGCGTGATGCCTGCCGCCAACGGCAAGATGGTGGATTCCATCACCATTCGCGTGTACCAGGGCGACGGACAGGAAGTGCGTGTGCGCGAGCCGCGCGACATCGAAGCGATGGACAGGAAAGAACTGCTGGCTGCAATCCAGGATACCGGTATTTCCGGTCTGGGCGGTGCGACTTTCCCCGCCCATGTCAAACTCAACGTACCGCCGGAAACAGTGATCGACACCATGGTGGTGAACGGTGCCGAATGCGAACCCTTCCTGACTTGCGACCACCGCATCATGGTGGAACGTACGCAGGATCTGATAAACGGCATCCGCATCGCGATGAAGGCCAGCGGTGCGCCGCGCACTATCATCGGTGTCGAGGACAACAAGCCGGATGCCATTGAAGCAATCCAGGCAGCCTTGCCTGCCGATGGAAGCATCACGGTGCAGGCGCTGGAAACCAAATATCCGCAAGGTGCGGAAGACAACATCATCTATGCCCTGCTCGGGCGCGAGATCCCCGCCGGGCAGCGTCCCGCCGCCATTGGTGTGCTGGTGAACAATGTGATGACGCTGGCTTATCTCGGCCGCCTGTTGCCGGCAGGGGAAGGCATTGTCGAACGCGTGCTGACCGTGGCCGGTCCGGCCGTCGAACGTCCCGGCAACTACATCGTGCCTATCGGTACGCCGTTGCGTTTTTTGCTGGAGCAGGTCGGCGCGAAAAGCAGTGCAAAAGAGATCATTCTCGGCGGCCCGATGATGGGTATGACCATTTCGTCGCTGGATGTGCCGGTGACCAAAGGGACTTCTGGTGTGCTCGCATTCGCCGAAGCGCAACTGGCGGACGAGGCGCAACGCACATATGCCTGCATCAAATGCGGCGAATGCCTCAAAGCGTGCCCCAAATTCCTCAACCCCTCGCAACTGGGATTGCTGGCAGCCAAGCGCGAATATGCGGAAATGGCGGAGCGCTACAACCTGGATCGCTGTTTCGAATGCGGTTGCTGCAGTTATGTCTGCCCATCGCATATCCCGCTGGTGCAGCAGTTCCGTATCGCAAAAGCTGTAAATAGAGAAAAGACCGCAGCATGAGTATTCAACTCCGCACTTCGCCCCACCAGACAACCGACCGCAACGTACCCACCATCATGAAGCATGTGGTGTTGTCCATGCTGCCGATCTGCGCTTTTTCGGTCTGGCAATATGGTCTGTCGGCATTGGCCTTGTTGCTGACCGTGACCGCGACTTGTCTGCTTACCGAACGCCTGCTCAACCGCTCCGCCCATCAGCCCAGCACGCTGGGCGACTGGAGCGCAGCCATTACCGGTATTTTGCTGGCACTGACCTTGCCGCCTTCATTCCCGTTGTGGATGGGCGTGGTGGCCGGTTTCGTGGCCATCGCCGTCGGCAAGGCGCTATTCGGTGGACTCGGTTTCAATGTGTTCAATCCGGCGCTGGTCGGACGCGCTTTCGTGCAGGCCGCATTTCCAGTCGCCATCACCACCTGGGTGCCGGCGTTCTCGGCGCATCGCTTCAGCGAGTTCGTGCCGACCACACTGACTGCGCCGCTGATGATGCCGCCCGAGATCGCCGACTGGGTACAGCAGCAGGCCGTGGATGCGTTTACCGGTGCGACGCCGCTGGCACGCTGGAAATTCGAGAACGTGATTGCCTCGACGCATGACTTGCTGACGGGGGCTGTGACTGCTTCTGCGGGCGAGACTTCGGCCATTCTCATCCTCGTGTGCGGCCTGTATCTGGCCGCGCGCAAGTTCATGGACTGGCGTATTCCTGTTGCGGTGCTGGCCTCGGCGGCGTTCACAGCCTGGCTGTTTCAGTTGTATGACCCGGCGCATTATCCTTCGCCGCAGTTCGTGCTGTTTTCCGGCGGCCTGATGCTGGGCGCGGTGTACATGGCGACCGACATGGCAACTTCGCCGGTGACATCGCTGGGTGTGTGGATTTATGGCGCGTTGATTGGCGTGTTGACGGTGATGATTCGTTATTTCGGCGGGCTGACAGAAGGTGTGATGTACGCCATTCTGCTTGGCAACGCATTGACGCCTTTCATCGACCTGTATACCCAGCCACGTGTGTTCGGTACTCGCCAGGGAAAGAAAAAATGAGCGAGCCAGTCATTCATAAAACGACGCCCAGCAGCAAGATGATCCTGACCATGGGTCTGGTTGCCACCATTTGCGGCGTGCTCATCGTGGGCGCGTACGAGAGTACGCTGGAGCCCATTGCCGAGAACAGACGCATCCTGACCGAGCGTGCCGTATTCAAGGTGCTGCCCGGGGCGGTGACCATGCGCGAATACGTAGCGATGGCGACAGGCATCCAGCCGCAGACGGATGCCGTTCCGGAAGGCAGTATCAAATTCTATGCGGCATATGACCAGGCCGGTGCGCTCAAGGGTGTTGCTGCCGAGGCCGCCGGCAAAGGCTACGCCGATACGGTGCGCATCATGTACGGCTACGATGTCAAATGCCAGTGCATCATCGGCATCGGTGTTGTGTTCATGCGCGAGACGCCGGGCATCGGCGACAAGATCATTACCGACAAAGCGTTCCTGAAAAATTTCGAGGCACTGGATGTACGCGTCAATGCCGAGATGACGGCGCTGGCCAACGCGGTGAAAACGGTCAAACACGGCACCAAGACCAGTCCGTGGGAGATCGATGCAATCGCGGGCGCCACGATTACGTCCAAGGCAGTCGGCCGCGGCATCAATGAAAGTGCGCAGAAACTTCTGCCCAAACTGGTTCCACATATCGCGGAGTTAAAACCATGAGCCTGCCCAATAAACCCGACGAAGGCATTACCTTCGACACCTTTATGGAAGGTGTGTGGCGTCAAAATCCCGTGTTCGTCATGGTGTTGGGCATGTGCCCGGCGCTGGCGGTCACTGTCTCCGCCGTCAACGGCATTGCGATGGGGCTTGCTACAACATTCGTACTGACCTGCTCCTGTCTGCTGATTTCGCTGATCCGCAACCTGGTGCCCAAGGAAGTACGCATCGCCACTTTCATCGTCATCATTGCCACTTTCGTGACGCTGGTCGACTACATGATCCAGGCGGGCAGTCTTGCGCTGTACGAAGCATTAGGCGCGTTCATCCAGTTGATCGTGGTCAATTGCATTATTCTGGGTCGTGCCGAAGCACATGCTTCCAGGAATCCGCCGCTCAAGGCGGTGATCAACGCGTTGGGCATGGGGATTGGATTTACCCTCGGCCTGTTCATACTGGGTGGCACGCGCGAGATTCTGGGGGCGGGTAAACTGTTTGGCATTTCGCTGTTCGGCGAACATTTTCAGCCTTGGGTGGTGATGGTATTGCCACCGGGCGGATTCTTTGTGCTGGGCGGCTGGTTGCTGGTGTTCGCGTTGTTGCGCAGAAAACCGGTAGCGGAAGGAGGGCACTGCGATGTCGCCTGAAACCTTAAGCCAGGTATTCATCGGCGCGGTGTTGACCAACAATTTCGTGCTGGCAATGTTCCTCGGTCTGTGTCCGTTCCTGGGCGTGTCGGGCCGTCTGGGTACCGCTTTCCCGATGGGGGTGGCGACGACATTTGTGATGCTGGTGGCGTCTGTATGCGCATACACGCTGAATCTGTTGCTGGACCATTTCCATCTCGAATTCCTGCGTCTGATCTCCTACATCGTGGTGATCGCCTCATCGGTGCAACTGGTGGAAATGGTGATGAAGAAATTCAGTCCTGCGCTGTTCCGCGCGCTGGGTATTTTCCTGCCATTGATCACATCCAATTGCGCAGTGCTGGCGGTAGCTTTGTTCCAGACATCGCGTGAATACAATTTTTCGCAATCGCTGGTGTTTGCACTCGGCGGCGGCGCAGGCTTTACGCTGGCACTGGTATTGATGGCATCGCTGCGCGAGCGTTTGCAATTGGCCAATGTGCCGACGCTGGTACAGGGCACGGCGATGTCGCTGATCCTGGCGGGCTTATTGTCGCTGGCCTTTATGGGTTTTGCCGGCCTGGGCGGTGGCGAATGATTTACCTCAAGACAGTACTGATTGTTTTTGCGCTGTTTGCCGGATGGCTGGTGGTACGCGCATTTGCGCGCTGGTATGCGGCGCGCCATCCCGAGTTTGGTGCCTTGCGCGAAGAAGGGGAAGGGTGCGGCTGCGGTGCGCACAAATGTGGCGAGGATCAATGCAAGCGTGAGGCGCATTGAAGCTGGAAAAACATTTGTCCACGAAAGACACGAAATGCACGAAACATGAAGCTACCTTGACGCCGGATTTTATTTTTCGAGCGCCATTTGAGGGTTTGCGTTCTTTCGTGTTTTTTGTGTCTTTCGTGGACAGATTGGTTTTTTCGTTGAGTCAGTATCGTTTTTGTTTTGACCATAACAATATATTTTGACAGGAGAAAGTCATGCAACCGTACGTTATTCCTTTCCAGTCTCTGGGGCTCGCAGATATTCCGGAGGTGGGTGGAAAGAACGCATCGCTGGGCGAAATGATTTCCAGCCTGAGTTCGTCAGGTGTGCATGTGCCCGGTGGTTTTGCCACCACAGCTGAAGCGTATCGCGATTTTCTTGCCAATGACGGACTGGACAAGCGCATCGAGCAGGCACTGGAAAAACTGGACGTGGAAGATGTCACCGCACTGGCCGAGACAGGGCGGGTGATACGCAGCTGGATAGTCGAAGCGCCTTTGCCAAAGCGTCTGGAAGACGAGATACGCAGCCATTACGAGAAACTGTCTGCGGGGGATGAAGGCAGCTTCGCCGTGCGTTCCTCGGCTACCGCGGAAGACCTGCCCGATGCGTCCTTTGCCGGGCAGCAGGAGACCTTCCTCAACATCCAGGGCATAGACAACATCCTGCACGCGATCCGCGAAGTGTTCGCATCGCTGTACAACGACCGCGCTATTTCGTACCGTGTGCACAAGGACTTCACTCATGCCGACGTGGCACTGTCTGCGGGTGTGCAACGCATGGTGCGTTCCGACCTGGGTGCATCGGGCGTGATGTTCACGCTGGATACCGAATCCGGTTTCCGCGATGCCGTGTTCATCACTTCGTCCTGGGGTCTGGGCGAGATGGTGGTGCAGGGCGCGGTGAATCCGGACGAGTTTTATGTGCACAAGCCGCAACTCGCTGCGGGCTTCCCTGCGGTTATCCGCCGCGCGCTGGGTTCCAAACAGCAGCGCATGGTGTTTGACGAGCAACGTTCCGCCGGGCGCTCTACGCGCATCGAACCCGTGCCTGCCGCTGACCAGTCGAGATTTTCCCTGAGTGACGAAGATGTGCTGCAACTCGCACGCTATGCAATGGCCATCGAGAAACATTACGGACGTCCGATGGACATCGAGTGGGGCAAGGATGGTGCGGATGGCAAGCTCTACATTCTGCAAGCGCGTCCCGAAACGGTGAAATCGAATGCAGCCAGCGGCGGTACCGAGAAATACCGTCTGCAGCAACGCGGCGATGTGCTGGTGGAAGGCCGTGCCATCGGCCAGAAGATCGGTGTCGGCGTGGTGCGTATCGTGGCTGGGCCCGAAGAAATGGACAAGGTGCAGGCGGGTGACGTGCTGGTCACCGACATGACCGACCCGAACTGGGAGCCGGTGATGAAAAAGGCCTCCGCCATCGTCACCAACCGAGGCGGTCGTACCTGCCATGCCGCCATTATCGCGCGTGAACTGGGTATTCCCGCCATCGTCGGTTGTGGCCACGCCACTACCGCGCTGCAGGACGGCGAGACCGTCACTGCCTCCTGCGCCGAGGGCGATACCGGTTTTGTGTATCACGGCGAACTGCCGTTCGAGGTGGTCGTGCATAACGAAACCGAATTACCGCCCATCCCGGTCAAACTCATGCTTAACGTGGGGAACCCCACGCTGGCCTTTGAATTCGCGCAACTGCCCTCGGCGGGCGTGGGCCTCGCGCGCCTGGAATTCATCATCAACAACCTGATCGGTATCCATCCCAAGGCAGTGTTGGAACACGGCACACTGCCCGCTTCCCTGCATGAGGCCATACAACGCCGCGCCGCCGGCTATGCCAGCCCGGAAGCGTTTTATGTCGAAAAGATCACCGAGGGCGTGTCCACACTCGCGGCTGCGTTCTGGCCCAAACCGGTGATCGTGCGCATGTCCGACTTCAAGTCGAACGAGTATCGCAAGCTGCTCGGCGGTGACATCTACGAACCTGTGGAAGAGAACCCGATGATCGGCTTCCGCGGTGCAGGCCGCTATGTGGCTGCGAACTTCAGCGAGTGTTTCGAACTGGAATGCCGTGCCATGAAGCGCGTGCGCGAGACGCTGGGTTACACCAACGTCGAGTTGATGATCCCTTTCGTGCGTACGGTGCAGGAAGCAAAGGAAGTCGTGGACACGCTGGCCAAACACGGCCTGAAACGCGGTGACAAGGGATTGCGCCTGATCATGATGTGCGAGATACCTTCCAACGCATTGCTGGCCGAAGAGTTCCTGCAGTACTTCGACGGTTTTTCCATCGGCTCAAACGATCTCACGCAGTTGACGCTGGGCCTGGATCGCGATTCCAGTCTGGTGGCGGACCGTTTCGACGAGCGTGATGCGGCGGTCAAGGCGCTGCTGAAAATGGCGATCACCTCCTGCAACCGGCTGGGCAAGTACGTCGGTATCTGCGGTCAGGGACCGTCTGATCATTTCGATTTTGCACAATGGCTGGTAGAGACCGGTATTCAAACCATGTCGCTCAATCCGGATACGGTGGTTGAAACGTGGCGCAAGCTGGCCGTGAAAGGAAATGCCAGGAAGTAAAACCACTAATCCGTTATTCCGGCGGAGGCCGGAATCCAGCGGTTTTATTTAATATGCCGTTGGTTTTTGTCCTTGCAACGCAAGGGATAATTAGATTGACTGGATTCCGGCCTACGCCGGAATGACAAAAATCTTTTTTTGGTAGCCAACAGTTTGGTGACCACGGCAGCCGGATCAAGATGAGTCCGGCTGCCGCAACCCCCAACCGGACAAGCAACTTGTCCGGGATCATCAGTAAGCGTTTTCCTGCCCCTCCCCCATCCCACTCTCCCCTTTTGGGGGGAGGGGTCTTTTTTATTTCAAAGAAATACGCAACTGCGTTATTACATTACCAGATTAGTCAAAAAAATTACCAGCAATAATGTCATATAGACACGTTCGCAGTATGGTTTCAGGTCGCGCTGATCGTGTTTTACATTGATCAGCGATTTTACAATTCTGTTTTTCCCTAACGCAATTTGATTGCAGTTTGATGACTGCAAACAGTGTTGTTGCGCAATTGAAACAGCCTCGTGAAATTTTTGTTACAGCCCGGGTTTTGAAATTTTTCGCGGCAGAATCCGCCCCGAATTCTCACTCAGGGGATTTATTTGATTTTGCCGGCCAATATTACCGGCCGCGCAACCAACCTAAACTAACGAGGAGCTTTAAAATGCAAAAGAAACTGATCGCGCTGGCTGTGGCCGCTGCTTTTTCCGCCCCGGCGTTCGCCGATAGTGCCAATGTCACTCTGTACGGCAAGGCATTCCTGACACTGGATTCCATCAACAGCAACCAGACTGGCGCTGTGAGCAAGATGCGCGTCAATTCCAACGCATCGCGTTTCGGCGTCAAGGGCAGCGAGGATATTGGCGATGGCCTGAAGGCAATTTATCAATTCGAAGTGCAAGTGGATGGCGACGGAAGCGGCGGCAACGGATTCGGCAACGGCTCGCGCAACACATTCGTTGGTCTGGGCGGCGATTTCGGCGAACTGACGCTGGGTAACCATGACACCCCGTACAAGGTCACCCACAACAAGATCGAACTGTTCGACAACACGACTGTGTTCAGTGCAACCAACCTGATCGGTCGCGCCTCTGCAAATGGCGGCATCAGCTATGTTACACGCCAGAAGAATATGGTTCAGTACAAATCGCCATCGCTGGGCGGTGTAAAAATCGCGGCACTGTACAGCCCGGACGAAGCCAAGACAGCCACGACCAACAAGACGGTTTTGTCGCTCTCCGCAACTTTTGATCAGGATGGAATCTATGCAGCCATTGGCTATGATAGCCGCCCGGATCAGACAACGGCAGGCCAGTCCGACAATGCCATGCGCATAGTGGGCAAGTACGATTTCGGCGGCGCATGGGTGGGTGCGACTGTCGAGCGTATCAAGGTGAGCGCTGCGACAGCTTATACCCAAAGCAACAATGAACTGGTTGGCGGCGTCAACCTGGGGGCAAGCTCCATTGCGTTGAGCTACGCCAAAAACGGCAAGACCGATGTGGCCAACACGGGCGCCAACCAGATTTCCTTGCGCTTCGGTCACAAGTTCTCCAAGCGCACCGAAGCTTTTGTGGCGTATGCCTCGTTGAAGAACGATTCCGCTGCGACGTACGCAAAAATCTATTCCGGAGCGACGGCAGGTTCCACCCAAACCGCCATGGGTGTCGGTCTGATCCACGCTTTCTGACCGGATTGAGGAAAAAATGAAGGCAATTTGAAGCAAATCCGGCTTCAACTCGAAACGGGCACCCTGGTGCCCGTTTTGTCTGTTTTTAGCGTCAAATTAGCGTCAAATAGAGTCAAACAACAAACTAAAGAAGTGAGTACAAGTAATTGATAAATCCTGAGTATTTTACTTTAAAAATAACGTGTTGCAAAAAAGACACAGAAAATAGCCTCAATTGCATGCCAAGCATTGAAACGGGGTGTGGGCAGTGATACTTTGCGCCTCGGACTAGGCGGGAACACCCACCGATCCAAATATTTCGTCAGGGATTGGCCCTGCACGAATCGTGAAAACCCTGAGGAGAATATTAATGCAAAAGAAAATTATCGCTTTGGCAATCGCCGCTGCTTTTTCGGGCTCTGCATTCGCTGACGCCACGCTGTACGGTGCAGTTGATGCTGCCGTGGCTTCTCTGTCCGGTTCCGGCCAGAAGAGCGAACTGCTCGCTGTTTCCAGCGGTGCT
>JBNKBO010000051.1:0-15834 GCA_050287265.1 Sideroxydans sp.
GGAAGAGTTGCCGCCGCAGGCGGACGGCACACGATTCTCCAACTCTGACCCGATCACCGGACAGGCTGCCTGGTACGACGTGCGCGTACGCATCTACAAGGCGGAAGCGGGGGAGGCCGAACAGACTTCGCCGCAATTCGAGCCCATGAAAAAATATCCCGGCATGAAACAACATCCGCGCTGGCAGGCTTACTTCGGCGGTGGGAAGAAGGGGAATGCAAAGTGATTGCGGAAAAAACAAAAACAGTTGTCCACGAAATACACGAAAACACACGAACAAAACCAAAATCTCTTTGTTCGGTGAAGGCTAATCTATTGCGTGAAAATCGGAAAGCAAATGTCTTGGGGTTTCCTTTCGTGCCTTTCGTGTTTTTGCGAGCATCCGCTGCGCGGATTGCCTGCTTACCCCACTGCGTGGAGAGTGGGTTGGAGGTTTTGTCATGACGCAGCTCGCCCTGGTGATCGATCTCAACGTCTGCGTCGGCTGCCATGCCTGCGTGACCAGTTGCAAGGAATGGAACACCTCCGGTTCCGCAGGTCCGCTGTACGATGAAAATCCCTACGGACTGAACCCGACCGGTACCTTTTTCAACCGCGTGCAGACGTTCGAGATCGGCAAATTCCCGAACAGCGAAACGCTGCATTTCCCCAAATCCTGCCTGCATTGCGAAGATCCGCCCTGCGTGCCGGTGTGCCCGACGGGTGCATCGTACAAGCGCAAGGAAGACGGCATCGTGCTGGTGGACTACGATAAGTGCATCGGCTGCAAGTATTGCACCTGGGCATGTCCATACGGCGCGCGCGAATTCGACGAGAAGCAGAAGGTGATGAAGAAGTGCACCCTGTGCGTGGATCGTATTTATGATCAGTCGATGCCGGAAGCGGACCGCAAACCGTCCTGCGTGAAGGCTTGCCCGACCAGCGCGCGCCTGTTCGGCGATATTCACGATCCGGAATCGGCCGTATCGCAGGCGATCCGCGAGGACGGCGGCTATGCGCTGATGCCGGAATGGGGCACGCATCCCGCCAACCATTATTTGCCGCGGCGCAAGATCAAACTCAAGATACACAAGGACGAACTGGAGCGTGCGGACAATCCGCTCAAAGTGGACGGCCAATTGCCCAAGCCGGCAAAAGATGCGCCGTCCATGGAAGATGTATCGGCATGGTGATGAGAACGATGTGGGTATGCAACATATTCAAACTACGTCATTCCCGCGCAGGCGGGAATCCAGCGGGTTTATTCAACATGCTTTTATGGTTTGTCTTCCGCGATGCGGAAGAGATATTTCTTGTACTGGATTCCCGCCTGCGCGGGAAGGACGAATTATTTGGGGTATGGCTATGAAACCCGCATTCTCCGTTATTTTTCTCACCACCCTGCTCGGCGCAGGACAGGGACTGTTCCTCGCGCTGTTTACGCATCAGTCCTATGCGCTGTTCGGGTTGTTGCCGATGCAGTCGGATGCTTTCTACGGCTGCGGCAGTGCACTGGCTTTGCTGTTTCTCGGCGGCGGGCTGATCGCCTCGTTCTTCCATCTCGGACGGCCGGAGCGCGCATGGCGGTCGGCAACGCAATGGCGCACCTCATGGCTGTCGCGCGAAGTAATCGTATTGCCTGTCTTCATGGGCGTGGTGTTCCTGTATGGCGCGTCGCATCTGGCCGGGTTCAGCCCTGAGGTCGTGACATTACCCAGCGGTCTGCTCATTGATCTTTCCATCGTGATCGGCACCCTCGGCACGCTGCTGGCGTTTGCGTTGTTCATTTGTACCGGCATGATCTACGCCTGCCTGCGTTTCCTGCGTGAATGGAATTCGCCGCTGACGGTCATCAATTACATCCTGATGGGGGGGTCGTCCGGATTCATACTGGCTGCATTCTATTCGTCATTCGTTGCATCGACAGAGACGGATTTCTTCGCCGGATGGGCAATCATCATCACATTGCTGGCATTCATCGGGCGCGGGGCCTCGCTCGTACGAAACGCCCGCCTTAAACCGAAATCCACCATGCAGACCGCCATCGGCATCAAACATCCGTACATCACCCAACGCTCGATGGGCTCCATGGGCGGCTCGTTCAATACGCGCGAATTCTTTCATGGCATGCCTTCGGTGGTTATGCGCATGATCCAGCCGGGTTTTCTGCTGCTGGCATTTGTGGTTCCGCTGGCCATGCTGGTGCTGGGCATGTCCACTCCTGCGCTGCTTGGAGTAGCATTCATGCTTCAATACATCGGGTTGATGCAGGAGCGCTGGTTTTTCTTTGCGCAAGCCAACCATCCGCAGAATCTTTACTACCAAACCATAGGCTGAACGGAATATTTTGAATAACCAGCACGCATACAAATACTGGCTGCATCGTCTGCTTCCATTTACACAATGGTGGCACATGGTGGATCGCAGTTCCACGCGTGCCGACCTGATTGCGGGGATCACCGGCGCTCTGATCGTTTTGCCGCAGGGCGTGGCTTTTGCCACCATCGCCGGCATGCCGCCCGAGTACGGTCTGTATGCCGCCATGCTGCCTGCAATCATCGCAGCATTGTTCGGTTCAAGCTGGCATCTGGTTTCCGGCCCGACGACCGCCATTTCGATCGCGGTATTTGCCGCCATCAGCCCGTTTGCCGAGCCCGGTTCACCGGAATTCATCAGCATGGTGCTCACGCTCACCTTCATGACCGGTTTGTTCCAGTTGATCCTGGGGCTGGCGCGCATGGGGGTGTTGGTCAATTTCATCTCGCATACAGTGGTGATCGGCTTTACAGCCGGAGCCGCATTGCTTATCGCGGCCAGTCAGGTGAAGAATTTCCTCGGCCTCGACATTCCGCGCGGGACTCCCTTTCATCTTGTGATCCAGCAGGCAATCTCGCAGGCAGGCGACATTAATCCTTATGTCACTTTTGTTGGCGCGGCCACGCTTGTGATCGGCATTATTTCCAAACGGTATATTTCGAAGCTGCCGTACATGATCGTAGCCATGGTGCTGGGCAGCGTGGTTGCCTGGCTGGTCAACCTGGAATTCGGGCTGGAGACCACGCTGATCACGACGGTGGGCGCTTTGCCCGCACACCTTCCGCCATTCGTCATTCCGGATTTTTCATACGATACGATCAGCAAGGTGACGTTCCCCGCTTTGGTGGTCACCATGCTGGCACTGACCGAAGCGGTATCCATTTCGCGCGCCATCGCGGTGAAATCGGAACAGCGCATCGACGGTAACCAGGAATTCGTCGGGCAAGGTATCTCAAACGTGATCGGCTGTTTCTTTTCCAGTTACGCCTCATGCGGATCGTTCAACCGCAGCGGGGTGAACTATGCGGCCGGCGCGCGTACACCACTGGCCACGGTTTATGCCTCGATCTTCCTGTTGCTTATCCTGTTGCTGGTGGCGCCGCTTGCTTCCTACCTGCCGACAGCCGCCATGGCGGGGATCCTGTTTCTCGTTGCCTGGGGACTGATCGATTTCCATCACATTTTTTCCATCATCCGTACCAGCCGTTCCGAGACCGTCACACTGTTCGTCACATTGATCGGTACGCTGATCGACCTGGAAAAGGGCATTTTCTTCGGCATCCTGCTTTCGCTTGCCATTTACCTTTATCGTGTTTCACGCCCCGGTCTTGTTCCGGTGGTGCCGGCGAAAGAGGAGGGTGCTTATCACTTTGTGGAAGCCACTGACCATCCTCAATGTCCGCAGTTGAGCATGGTGCGTGTCAACGGCGCGATTTTTTTTGGTGCCGTGGATCATGTGCGAAGCAATCTGATGAAGATCGATGAGATCAATCCAAAGCAGAAAACCGCATTGCTGGTTTCCAGCGGAATCAGTTTTGTCGATGTGGCAGGTGCCGAAATGCTGGCGCAGGAAGCGCGGCGAAGACGCAAGATGGGCGGCGGATTGTACTTCTATCGCTGCAAGGACGATATCTACGGGTTTTTACGCAAGTCCGGCAAGCTGGACGATATCGGCGCGGGGAATTTCTACCCTGCCATGTCGAACTGGATCAAGCCGGTATATGCCACGCTGAATCCGGACATATGCAGGAGTTGCAAGGCGCGCATCTTCTCCGAGTGCCATGACAAGTTGCCTGACGGCGAACCAAGGACAGCATGAAAAACAACTTCACACTTTTTCTGCCTTCTTTTCATGGTGCTCCTGCAACCCATGGATTATGCGTAACTGCCGCCGGTTCGTACGCGGTGGTTTCCTGTTGACCGACTCGGTCATTTAATTTTTCAGTTAGCCCGTAACAGCTGATTTTCTGATTTGAGAAATGGAATGAACCGGAAAAATGTATATTAAAAACCATACTGCCGTATGTGACGAGACCATGTTTTGAGAGATGAAATATCCATATTGCAAATTATTCAGTTGCCACTGACAAATATTCTAGAGGGAATAACGTATCAAATTATTCAATTGAAATTCAAAGGAGAATCGCAATGAAACTTCATATTACGCTACCGATCTTGACGGCAGCTGTGCTGTTCGTTTCCACCGCCCATGCCTACGATTCCAACTGGAAACGTGGCCGCATCTATTTCCGAAGTGTATGCACTTCCTGCCACGATGCTTCACCTGTCGGCAAGATCAATCCGAGCAGCAA
Organism: Sideroxydans sp.; assembly: GCA_050287265.1. Lineage (GTDB taxonomy): Bacteria > Pseudomonadota > Gammaproteobacteria > Burkholderiales > Gallionellaceae > Sideroxyarcus. The sequence goes on from JBNKBO010000051.1 coordinate 4,608, forward strand.
AACCAAGGCCGAATGGACAGCCTACCTGGATGCCGACAAGCACGCCAAGGGCAAGGAAAACGTCAAGCAGTACGTCAGCAAGGCGTATCGCGACAGCATCAAATCCAGCAACAAGGCTGCAGAAAAGTTTGCCGATGTGCCGGATCAGGAACTGTTCGAGGACATCAAATCCTTTCTTATGAAAAGTGCCAAGGACGGCGAAAGCCCGGCCAGTTGCAGTTGAGGAAGCAGTTTCACCATCGCATCCTGGTTGATTCACAAATTCGCAAAGGAGATTGGCTGAAATGAGTTCCGGAAATAATTGGCTGGCGGGCTTCAAGTCCGACTACGAAAGAATATTTGTCAAAGAATGGTCGCCGTACGTGGGGGCGATAATGCTGGTGCTTGTGATCACTGCGCTGATGATCAACGGCCTGTTCTGGGGAATATTCGGCGGTGTGCGCTACTGGGGAGACAACATCAATAACCTCATCGGGCTGGGACCGCTTATCGGCGTGCCCCATGTTGATGAAGGTTTTTTCACACATCGCATGTCGTTGATGAATATCGTGCTGCTACTGGGGGCTTTTACTGCAGCGCTCATGTCGCGACAGTTTCAGATCAGCCGTCCGCCCAGGCTTGAGCTGGTTTGGGGCGCACTGGGTGGTTCATTGATGGGTACGGGTGCTGCGCTTGCCGGCGGTTGCACCACGGGCGGTTTTCTCAACCCGGTGCTGCATTCATCTCCGGCGGGATGGATGATGTGGGCCGGTTTGCTGACTGGCGCGGTAATCGGCCTGAAGCTGCTGTTGTGGACGCTGGAAAACATTGAATGGGGCATGGAGGCGCCTCCCACGCTTGTTGCACCCGCATGGCTGCGGAGCGCATACCCGCTCATCGGTCTGGCATTGATCGTGGCAGTGATGTTCTGGGCAGCTGGCTGGTATGGTTCCAGCGACACCGTGCTGGTTTCGCGTGCGGTGATCGTACTGCTGGGGTTCGCTATCGGCTTCATCATGCACCGTGCGCGGTTGTGTTTCGCCCGGGCCTTTCGCGAGCCATTCATGACCGCCGAAGGTGACATGACCAAGGCCATCATTCTGGCGCTTGCCATCGGCATTCCCATTGCGGCCTTCCTTTTCGAGAAGAAGGTGATTGACCCCTACATCGCCATTCCGCCGACGTTCTGGATCGGTTCCCTTTTGGGTGGGCTGATCTTCGGCATCGGGATGATCTTTGCCGGCGGCTGTGCTTCCGGTTCGTTGTGGCGGATGGGTGAAGGCCATCTCAAGCTGTGGATGGCGATGCTCTTCTTCGCCTGGATGGGTTCCACCGCCAGCGCACTGCTGAAAAAGTCCGGCATCACCTCGCTCGACGCAGACAACGTCGAGGAATTTGATATCACTGCCATCGGATACCAGGCCTACTGGCCCGATATCCTCCCCGGCTGGGGCTGGACCCTGATCGTCAGCGGAATATTGCTGCTGGTTTGGTACGCCTTTGTACGTTACAACGAATCCACGGAAAAATTCACAGTGTTCTGATGAGAAACGAGCAAGATTTCGATCAGGGAGACTTCATTATTAGTTAAGGGGAATCATATGCAACGCATACGCTGGTCTACAATCGTACTGTTTTTAGGGTGGTTTGCATTGATCGGGGCAGGTATTGCGCGCGCCGGCGATGCGCCGCCTGTCAAACTCAATTCAACGGCCGATCACAGCAAGTTCAAGGAATTGCAGAAGCAGTTCAAATCAGGGCCCGAGGTCACCAAAGCTTGCCTGACCTGTCATACCGAGGCCGCCAGGCAAGTGCATCGCACCAAGCACTGGACATGGGATTTTCTGAACCCGGACAATCAACAGCGTCTGGGCAAGAAGAACGTGGTGAACAACTTCTGCATCGCGATCTCGCAAAACTACCCTTTCTGCACTGGCTGCCATGTCGGCTATGGCTGGAAGGACAGGAATTTCGACTTTACCAGCGAGGTCAATGTCGACTGCCTGGTCTGCCACGACACCACGGGGACATACAAGAAGCCGCCGGGACTGGCGGGCAATCCGGTGGTTGGAAAGCCGATGGAATGGCCGCCCGGCTCCGGCAAAATTACCAGACCTGTTGACCTTGCCAGGGTTGCCCAGAAGATAGGCAAGACCAGTCGCGATTCCTGCGGTGCTTGCCACTTTTTCGGCGGCGGCGGCGATGGTGTCAAGCACGGCGACATGGATAGTTCGCTTGCCGCGCCCGATGCCGAGCTCGATATCCACATGGATGCCCTCGGACTCGACTTTGCCTGTGGCACCTGCCACAAGACATCGAGTCATGACGTGCCGGGCAGCCGCTACAAACCGACGGCAACAGAAAAACACAGTGCCTTCATCCGTGGCAAGGCCGATCAGGGCAACCCGGCAACTTGCCAGGCCTGTCATGGCAACACGCCGCACAAAACCGAAGTTCTCCTGAAGCAGGTTCGCATGAACACGCACGCCGAGAAAATAGCCTGCCAGACCTGCCACATACCTTACTTCGCGCGCGGCGGCGTTCCCACCAAGCTATCCTGGGACTGGTCAACTTCCGGCAAGCTGGATGCCAGCGGCAAACAGTTTGTGATCAAGGATGAGCACGGCCATGCCACCTACGCTTCCCACAAAGGCGATTTCGTCCTTGGTGAAAACGTGAAACCCGAGTACCGCTGGTTCAACGGCGATATCAAATACACGCTGCTGACTGACAAAGTCGAGAAATCCGATACGCCGACACCGATCAACCGCATCGAAGGCTCGCCTTCGGACGGTCGTTCAATGATCTGGCCCATGAAGATCATGCACGGCGTCCAGCCTTTCGATCCGGTGAACAAGACGCTGGTCATGCCGCATCTGGCGGGCAAAGGCGGTTACTGGAAAGATCTTAACTGGGAAAGTGCGATTGCCGACGGTATGAAAAACATGGGCGCCCCTTTCTCGGGCAAGGTGGATTTCATCAAGACCGAAATGTACTGGCCGATCACGCATATGGTCGCGCCAAAAGAGAAAGTGGTCGCCTGTGCCGAATGCCACACGGCTGATAGCCGGCTCAAGGGCGTTGGAGGTATCTATATGCCCGGTTACAGCAAATTTGGCTGGCTTGAGCGAGTTGGCTGGCTGGTTGCGCTTGCCGCACTCATCGGTGTGCTGATTCACGGCGGCGCACGTATCTACCTTACATTGAGAAAGGCTGGGTAACATCATGACTAGCAAAAGAATCTATGTTTTTAACCGGTTCAACCGCTTCTGGCACTGGGGGCAGGCACTGCTGGTGCTGACAATGCTGCTCACGGGATTCGAGATACATGGCGCGTACTCATTCTTCGGTTTCGAGAAGGCAACCAGTTATCACACCATCGCCGCCTGGACACTGATCAGTCTGTGGGCTTTTGTCATTTTCTGGCTATTCACAACGGGCGAGTGGAAGCAGTACATACCGACGCTTGAAAAAGTTGATGCCATGATCAAGTATTACATCACGGGCATCTTTACCAATGCACCGCATCCCTTCCGGCTGACCCAGCTTCACAAGCACAATCCGCTGCAGCGAATCGCCTATCTGAGCATATTATTGGCAGTTGGGCCGATTATCTGGTCGACAGGTTTGCTGTATATCTTTCACGACTACTGGACCGAGTGGGGATTGCGCGCCTACTTTTCACTGGAATGGGTGGCCTTCTTTCATACCATGGCGGCCTTCATGATGCTGGCCTTTGTGATCGTGCATGTCTACCTGATCACGACAGGTCACACGATTGGTGCTCACCTCAAGGCCATGATTACCGGATGGGAGGATGTTGATGAATGATTTTCTGCCTGCAAAAGCGGGATGAATGGCAATCAGCCTCACGCTCTGTTCAACGAGACGCAGAGCGTGGGGCATGCAAAGCAGCCGGGAAAGGTCTGTTCAACCCCGTTATGGATGCGCCGATTTAAGGAAGAGCAGATCTATTCGGTTTCGTCGTTCCGGCGCAGGCCGGAACCCAGTTAAATAAAGCACTGGATACCGGCCTTCGCCGGTATGACGAATTAATAAGCGCTCCCATAAGTCTGTTTTTCTCCCTCTCCCAGAGGGAGAGGGGCTTATTCTGCGTTTCCTTATTAATACTGGCCTGGCCAATTTGCTGCATTTGGATTGTGTGCGTAACACTAATAGGGCAATGCTATAGCTCTTTATAGCTATGGACTCCAATAGCGCGAATATTCCTATAATGTAAAACGACTCAAGTTCTGTGCGGTGATATGCCGCCCCTGCAGGATATGCATTTTCTCCGTGGGTCAATACTGCCTGACGAAGCACGGACTACATGAGAAACATACCGTACACCCCGGATGCTGCGGGATTTGACTGCTTGAGTCGAATAAGAGGAATACTGCAATGAACACCGATGCCATTCAGGCAAAAACTATTGTAGCTGCTTTGATTTTCATCCTGATCGGTGTATCTGCTTTTCTCTTCGCGCCAAACCGGGAGATAGCCATTGTCCTCAATCTGTTGCTGCTGACCATATTCCTGTTTGCCTTCGAGGTGGTCGGGGTGGATGTGGCCGCGATCAGCATCATGGTGTTGCTGGGGCTGCTCAGTCATTTTAGCGACTGGGTCGGCCTGCCCAAGCCGCTGATTGAGGGACGCGAACTCTTCAGGGGTTTTTCCGGCAATGCCGTGATATCGATCATCGCCGTGATGATCGTCGGCGCGGGACTCGACAAGACCGGACTGATGAGCAAGGTCGCGAGCTTTATCATCAAGGTGGCAGGTCATTCCGAAGCCCGTATCATCCCGGCAATTTCCAGCACGGTCGGTGTTATTTCGAGCTTTATGCAGAATGTCGGCGCCGCAGCACTGTTCCTTCCCGTGGTTGCCCGCATCTCGGTACGTACCGGCCTGCCCATGTCGCGCCTGCTGATGCCGATGGGTTTTTGCGCGATTCTCGGCGGCACCATCACCATGGTGGGTTCCAGTCCGCTGATCCTGTTGAACGACCTGATCCTGGCATCGAACAAGGGGTTGTTGCCCGATCAACAGATGCATACCTGGTCGTTGTTTACGGTGACGCCGGTCGGTCTTGCGCTGCTGGCAACCGGCATCATCTACTTTATCTTTGCCGGCCGCTTCGTATTGCCGAGCAACACGGTTAAAGATGCTCCCGACAGTACCGACGTGATGGATTATTTCCGCAAGCTTTACGGGCTTGACTACGCGGTCTTTGAAGTTGTCGTCCCGGAGGGCAGTCCGATAGTCGGTCATGTGATTAACGACATCGAGCAGCCGAACCGGCTGCGTGTCGTCTCCATTATGCGCGGCAGCGACGATCTGCGTGTCGGGCCGGCTCGCGACATCGAGATTGTTCCCGGCAGCGTGCTGGGGATACTTGGCGCCCCGGGGCGTCTGCGCGAGTTTGCTGCCGCCAATGGTTTGCAGTTACGCGAGGAACTCGAAACATTCGCCGAACAGCTATCGTCAGCAAAGTCCGGCATCGCCGAAATCGTCATTCCGCTTCGCTCCGATCTTATCGGCAAGAGTGCGCGCGATATCTGGATGCGCAAAAAATACGGTCTCTCGCTGATGGCATTGAATCGCGGCGGTAAAACCATGCGTGAGGGTGAGGGAGTACGCGACCTTCCATTTCAGTCCGGCGATGCCCTGGTGGTGCATACCAGTTGGGAAGCGCTGGCGCATTTGCAAAAGGACAAGAATTTTGTCGTCATTACGACCGATTTTCCGCGCGAAGAACTGCGTCCGCAAAAGGTGAACGCTGCGCTTGTCAGTTTCGCGCTTGCACTTTCGCTGATCCTGTTCAGCGACATCACGCTTTCGGTTGCGCTGATGAGCGGCGCCATCGGCATGATCCTGTTGCGCGTACTCAGCATTGATGAGGCATATCGTGCCGTGAGCTGGAAGACGGTGTTTCTGCTGGCCAGTCTGATCCCGCTCGGTCTTGCCGTCGAGACCAGCGGCACGGCGAAATGGATCGCGGAACAGACGCTGTCTGTTCTGGGCGACACGCCGGTCTGGATAATCCAGTTGGCGATTGTCATTCTCGCCACATTCTTCACGCTGGTGATGTCCAACGTCGGGGCGACCGTGTTGCTGGTACCGCTGGCGGTGAACATCGCCATCGGTGCAGGTGCCGATCCCTCGGTATTCGCGCTTACGGTGGCGCTTGCAACGTCGAACGCTTTCTTTCTGCCGACCCATCAGGTCAATGCGCTGTTGATGGGGCCGGGCGGTTACCATGTGGCCGATTACATGCGCGCAGGTGGCATCATGACCATCCTGTTCATCGCAGTGCTAATGCCCATGATGTACCTGATTTTCTGAGCCTATCCGGAATCCGGGCGGCATTCATAACACCAATGGGTTACAGCTTCCCCCCTTAGTAGCTATGGACGCCAATAGCACGAATATTCCTATAATGCCGTTCAAGTTCTGCGCGGAAACGCACTTTTTCTACAATACTTAAACAACAAGCGGGAGACTAAACAATGAATTTCGATAAAGAACTGAACGCACGTGGCTTGTCCTGTCCTTTGCCTATCGTAAAGACCAAAAAAGCCTTGGCCGACATGCCTGCCGATCAAGTACTCAAGGTCATTTCAACCGACACCGGTTCCGTGAAAGACATGGCTGCGTTCGCCGAGCAAACCGGTAATTCGCTGTTGTCTACGGTTGAAGAAAACGGCGAATTCATTTTTTATATAAAGAAAAAGTAATCCGGCTTTCTTTATCAATACAATCAGGGAGGACGTATGTCTAACAAGAAAATGGCGATCATCGCCACCAAAGGCACGCTGGACATGGCATACCCGCCGTTCATTCTGGCGTCGACTGCTGCGGCACTGGGCTATGACGTGCAAGTGTTTTTCACCTTCTACGGTTTGCAGTTGCTGCGCAAGGATTTGTCTCACGTCATGATCAGCCCCCTCGCCAACCCGGCCATGCCGATGCCGATACCGATGCCGGTGATGGTGCAGATGCTGCCCGGCATGGAATCCATGGCGACCATGATGATGAAGCAAAAGATCAAAAAGCATGGCGTTGCATCGCTGACAGAATTGCGCGACTTGTGCCTGGAAGCCGATGTGAAATTTATCGCCTGCCAGATGACCGTCGACCTGTTCGAGTTCGACAAGAGCGAGTTTATCGAACAATGCGAATACGGCGGCGCAGCGACATTCATGGGCTTCGCTGGAGACACGGACATCTGTCTGTTCGTTTAGACGTAAGGAAACGACCGTAACAACCGGAGTCACCACAGTGGTGACTCATAATTATTAGGGAGAGTGAAGCATGAAAAATATTCGAATAGCAGCTTCGTTGTTTTCACTGGGTATGATGGTATCGCCTTGGGCAAATGCAACCAATGGCGACGAAATGATGGCCGTTGGCTCGCAAAGCACGGCGCTGGGTGGTACCGGTGTGGCAAATTTCATGGGTGCGGATAGCACATGGGCAAATCCGGCGATGCTGGGCAAATCAACGGGTGATGAAGTTACTGGCGGGCTTGTATTGTTTTCGCCTTCTGTGACCAATACTGGAATGCCAGGAGGCCCAGCAACGGACAGCAAGGCATCCACGAGTTATATCCCCGATGTGTCCTATTCCAGCAGGGTCAGCACTGAATTGACCTATGGTGTCGCTATTGCCGGGATTGCCGGTATGGGCGTTGACTACAAGGATGCCAATGAGGCTACGCACATCAAAGCGAAATCGGCGCTGAGCATTCTGCGAGTGGTTCCGACTATTGCCTATAACACGACTGACTACGGTTTCGGTTTCTCTCCCATATTCCAATATGGTTCTTTGATGCTTACGTACAACAACCCGAATGGAGGCGGCCCAGGCGTGCGCGTTGCGGTCAACACAGGCGAAAGCAAGGAATCCAGTACAGGGTATGGCTTTTCATTGGGCGGCTATTTCAATGCGACGCCCACACTGACTGTGGCCGCATCTTATCAGTCAGAAATTGCAGCTAAATATGGCACACAGATATCTGCTGCAGGTACTGGCTTTGGTTTGACTGGGTCGAGTGCTTTTGGCGATGACCTGAATCAGCCGGCGGAGTTCAAGGCGGGTGTTGCCTATGCAGTGGCAAGCAACCTTACAATGACTGCCGATTACAAACTGATCCAGTGGGGGAGTGCTGCCGGATACAAAGACTTCGCCTGGAAAGATCAGACAATCATTGCTGTCGGTGTTAAATATACTGACAATGGCTATTGGCTTGGTTTAGGTTATAACCATGCCAACGATCCCATCGGCGTACTTCCTGCTTCATCGGGAGCCCCAAGCGAGTATCGCAACGCTGCCATTAATTTCTTCAACAACATGTTCTTCCCTGCCATTGTGAAGAACTCTTATACCTTTGGCGGCGGCTATGACATTTCCAGTGCGCTGGCCGTTGAAGGTGCAGCCGTGATTACGCCTAAAGTCGAGAAAACCGTAGCTGTTGCCAACTTTGGTGGAACCGGAACCAACACAACAACGCACTCCCAGCAGTCATATGAGGTTTCATTGCGTTACAAGTTTTAAGATCCCCGAGAATGATCGACAAAGCGGCAATCTGATTGCTGATTAGTCGATCTTCCCAATGGCTGATGAACGCAAAGTTCATCAGCCTTTTTTTGTCTGGTTGAAGGGCAGGCAACACAGCCTGTGTCCGAGCAAAACTATCCGAACTGGAGAAAAGATTGATGCGTGAGTTTGCTGGTCTGTTCATCGGCTATAACGGAAGGATGTAATGCCCAGTCCCGATAACTTTCTTCAGTCCGTGGACTGAAATGACGACCCCGACAGGCAATTGATACACGCTCAAGCAGGCGGGGAGGACGGGATGTTGCAGGTGTCGGGGACGGTGTACCCCATGAGGTTCGTTCCCTTCAGTTGAAAACTCACATGATACCTGAGTGAAATGGTTTGAAACTGTCCGTATTATTCAGCTTGTTAATTGGTTGAAAACTGGATAACCTGCGATTCATCAACAGGTTAAAGGAGAATCCCCGTGTCCGTATTATCAAAACATGTCCGGACGTTTCTGTCATATGAATAACTGTTATGTTTTAAATTTTGACATGAAGAAAACCATTTACTTGACCATATGTACTATTCTTCTGGCCAGCTCTGTCTGCCATGCAGATGCCTTTATTAAGCCCTCAGATATGGATTGGTTGCCTTCAGATATTGAAGAGCGTTTAAAAAAATCTGAATGCCAAATCCCACTGAATATTGAATGGGGTGGTGGTATAAAAATACCTGCCCGCGGTATTCTGGTAGGCCAGTTTGCGGCACAAGGTCAATATGATATAGCCGTAATCTGCAATGCAAAAAACACTAATCGAATATTCATCCATTGGGGCGGCCCCCAAAAATGTTCAAATGAATTTATAAATAACGGTGAAAGTATCGAAGTAGAAACCGAAGAAACAGTCAGGCCATATTTGCAAAGATATGGTAGCGACTGGCCTTCTAAGCTTACACACGATGCAATCGGAATGTATATCTTTGGTAAATCTTCTTTTTATAAGTATTGCCATAATGGTGAATGGTTGCATTCAGATGGCGCAGATTAATATACAACATAACAATGCGCTCGTGTGGGACGCTGCGCCGCGATGCGGCTCGCGCCCCACAGCTTGAGCGTTGGGCAACATCAAGAGGAAATTGAATGGCTATTGGCATATCGATGGTGATGCTTGCCGACGATGGCATCCCTGATTTGGTCACTCTCAGCAATTTTTTGCGGGAGAACTACCCCGATCTACCAGAGGTGAGTAATGCCGAGACCGGGGAAGGTAACTTTGCTTTTAACTTAGGCGAGGCAGACGTTGTCCTCGGCAAGATGAGCGGTCCAATTCCTTGGTCGGACCTAGAGGGGCCGTGCGCTACAAGCATCCTATGGCGCAACGCTGCGAACGAAGTGCAAGGGCATAAAACCCATATCATTGTTACCGTTTCGGCAAAAACAGACTTAGTTCCCCTCTCCAACCTACTGACTCAAGCCACAGCTTCGGTCTTGGCCGCTTGTCCCGGCGCTATCGGTGTCTACTGGGGCAATGCAACACTACTGGTACCAAAGGCACTTTTCTTGGAGTTCGCAACTGGGATTCTGCCGAAAGGGCCTCCGGTTCATATCTGGATAGATACTAGAGTTGGGCGCCAGGAGAGCAAAGGATCTGCTGGATTTACTACGGGGCTTGACGCTCTTGGTCACATGGAGATCGAAACTGAGGCGTCCCCAGAGGAGCCCGGTGCACTTCGCGAAAGACTTTATCTGCTCGCTGATTATGTGCTGAGCAGTGGAATAACAATTAACGATGGAGACACCGTTGGCGAAGACGCTGGAGAAAGAATAAGAATTGTGTATTCGGAGTCAGCTTTCGGAAACGAGAAGACGGTAATGAAGCTGGTTTACGAAACGCCATCAGCAAAGTCGAAATGGAAATTTTGGTGAACGTATCGCCCAACCCGGCGCTCAACCTCGCTCCCTTTGGTCGCTGGACGCTGCGCGATAAAGCCGCGCAGCGCCGGTTAGCTCTACGTTATGTGTAAAGAAGAACGAAAATAATGTATCTAAAATTTACTATCGATGGTGACCTAGAGGAACACGTAAAAGAGATTTGGCCTAGTGCAACCGAAGACGAATTGATTCGAGATTACGAAAATGTGTATGAGTGGGTATGGTTGAGTCTTCCAGCATACAACATGCGTTTAAACATATCTCGAGAACATGAATGGGGAGATGAAACACAGATATACCCCATTTACGTTAGTGCTTTTGAATTAGAAAAAGATGAATTTATTAATGAAATACCTGAAGAGATAATTCAAATATTTAGCAAAGGCATAAATTCTAAACTCGAAGTATTTAGCGGTAGGTATAATGTTGAGGCCAAGGAAAATGAACCTGTTCGGGTTATTTAATAAACACATAACAATTCGGTCAAGTTCGCTCCGGGCCTTCGGCCCTGCGCGGGACCTCGGCTTCGCCTCGGCCCCTTACCGTAAACGTTGGGCATCATGAGAAACGTTACCTACACGTTGTCACCGGATGTTGCTGGGACGTTCCTGAAGAAGACAGTTCCATTGGACTCGTTTGCTCGAGATGTCCGCTGGGTATTTCTTTACAAGCGAATTCCACCATTGAAAATTCTCAATCAGGCGTTGCTACATGGCGCATCGCCACGTGAAGCAGAGTGGGCGCCATTCGAAATCGACTCATCTGAGT
>JBNKBO010000052.1:0-15486 GCA_050287265.1 Sideroxydans sp.
ATGGAAGAAGGTCTGCGCTTCGCGATCCGCGAAGGCGGTCGTACCGTCGGCGCAGGTGTGGTTGCGAAGATCATCGAATAGCAGGATACGGGATGCGGGATACAGGATACAGGGGTGAGTTCCTGTCTCCCGTATCCCGTATCCCGTATCTTAATTTTTTAGGCCAGTAGCTCAATTGGTAGAGTATCGGTCTCCAAAACCGAGGGTTGGGGGTTCGAGACCCTCCTGGCCTGCCAGTAAGTCAAAGAAGAAACGGACAATATGGTAGACAAGATCAAATTGCTGGTTGTATTCCTGCTTATTGCGGCAGGTGTGGTCGGTTTCTACGTATTGCAGGACAGCGCAGCAGTATTGCGGGTGCTGTCGGTACTGTCTGGTGTGTTGCTGGCGTCAGGTGTGTTCTGGACGACCGATTCCGGCAAGCGTTTTTTCGGTTTTGCCGGAGATTCGGTGGCGGAAGCCAAGCGCGTGGTGTGGCCGACACGCAAAGAGACGATACAGACCACTGCGCTTGTGATTGCGTTCACAGTGGTTATGGCGTTGTTCCTGTGGGCGGTGGATGCGATTCTGCTGTCGTTGGTTAACCTGTTGATGGGACGGAGTGAGTGATGGCCAAGCGTTGGTATGTGGTGCATACGTACTCACAGTTCGAGAAGAACGTGCAGCGTGCTTTGCAAGAGCGTATTGCACGTGAAGGCATGGAAGGCTTGTTCGGTCAGATCCTTGTTCCGGTTGAAGAAGTTGTCGAACTGAAGTCGGGCCAGAAGAATATCAGCGAAAGAAAATTCTTTCCCGGCTATGTGCTGGTCGAGATGGACATGACCGACGAAAGCTGGCACCTGGTGAAGAACACGCCCAAGGTCACCGGTTTCCTCGGCGGTTCTGCCATGAAACCGACGCCGATTAGTAAAAAAGAAGTCGATAACATCATGCAGCAAATGCAGGCGGGGGTTGAGAAACCGCGTCCCAAGGTGTTGTTCGAAGTGGGCGAGGCGGTGCGCGTCAAGGAAGGTCCGTTCACGGATTTCCACGGCATGGTGGAAGACGTCAATTATGACAAGAGCAAGCTGCGGGTCGCGGTTACCATTTTCGGTCGGTCGACACCTGTAGAACTGAATTTCGGGCAGGTAGAAAAAGCCTGATTTTGAGGGGAAGGGTAAAGGGAGAAGGGAGAAGGGTAAAAACCGGTTTCGGCAGTTACTCTTCCCCCTTCCCTCTTCTCCCTTCCCGGTTTTAACGGGGAGCGTATCGGAGTGTGCGGTATGCGTTTAACCCACTATTAGGAGTATCAAGATGGCAAAGAAGATTGTCGGCTATATCAAGCTGCAAGTTCCGGCCGGTAAGGCCAATCCCAGCCCCCCCATCGGCCCTGCGCTTGGCCAGCGCGGTCTGAATATCATGGAATTCTGTAAGGCGTTCAACGCGCAGACCCAGGGTGTCGAACCGGGTCTGCCTATCCCCTGCGTGATCACTGCCTTTGCAGACAAGAGCTTCACCTTTGTGATGAAGACACCGCCTGCGACCATTCTGATCAAGAAGGCCGCCGGTATTCAAAAGGGTAGCCCGGTGCCGCACACTACCAAGGTTGGTAACCTGACACGCGCGCAAATAGAAGATATCGCCAAAGCCAAACAACCTGATCTGACGGCTGCCGACCTGGATGCCGCCGTGCGCACTATCGCTGGGAGCGCGCGTAGCATGGGCATTACTGTAGAAGGGGTGATTTAACATGGCACAAGTTTCCAAACGCTATAAGGCGCTCGCCGCGCAGGTGGATCGCAACAAATTGTATGCGCTGGACGAAGCGCTGAAGCTGGTGAAAGAGACCGCCAAGGCCAAGTTCGATGAATCCATCGATGTGGCTGTGAATCTGGGTGTTGACGCCAAGAAATCCGACCAACTGGTACGCGGTTCTGTCGTGTTGCCCAAGGGCACCGGCAAGACCATGCGTGTGGCCGTGTTTGCACAGGGTGCCAAGGCCGAAGAAGCCAAGGCGGCCGGCGCCGACATCGTCGGTTTCGATGATCTGGCTGAAAGCATCAAGGCTGGCAAGATGGATTTTGACGTGGTGATCGCGTCTCCCGATGCGATGCGTATCGTCGGTCAACTGGGTCAGATCCTGGGTCCGCGCGGTTTGATGCCTAACCCCAAGGTGGGTACGGTATCTGCCGATGTGGCAGGCGCGGTAAAAAATGCCAAGGCCGGCCAGGTGCAATACCGAACCGACAAGAACGGCATTGTGCAGTGCACCATCGGCCGCGCTTCGTTCGCGCCGGAAGCATTGCGCGAAAACATGCTGGCTTTGATCGATGCACTGAACAAGGCAAAGCCCACAACTTCCAAGGGTGTGTACCTGAAGAAGGTCGCGATCTCCAGCACCATGGGCGTCGGTATTCGCGTCGAACAGGCGAGCCTGGTAGCGTAAGTATTTTTGAATTTGGCAACAGGGTGTTCCCTGCTGCCATTTGCTCTTTGACTGCTGGCGGTACAGGCAGATTATCAAAGACCGTAGGTGTCGAAGGCGCAGTTGGCCCGACTTAATTGACGGCAGTAACGTCGACCCACGCAGATGGTGTGCCCGCGAGCAGGAAGTATTTGTTTTCCTGTCTTGAGGACGCGGTCGTTAACCCGGATATCACAAAGATATTCGATATTGAAGATGGAGAAAGACATTGGCTCTTAATCTGCAAGAAAAGCAGGCAGTGGTTGCGGAAGTCAGCGCACAAGTGGCGCAGGCCCAGACCATCGTCGTGGCTGAGTACCGCGGTATTCCAGTCGCCGATATCACCATCTTGCGTGCCAACGCGCGCAAGTCTGGTGTGTATCTGCATGTGTTGAAAAACACGCTGGCACGCCGTGCAGTACAGGGCACTTCCTTCGAGGTATTGGCGGACAAGCTGGTTGGTCCGCTGATGTACAGCATGAGCGCGGATGCGGTCGCTGCTGCGAAGGTGGTGCATGAATTTGCCAGGACGAACGACAATCTGGTCATCAAAGGCGGCGCCTACAATGGCAAGGTTATGGATGCTGCCGGGGTTTCCGCACTGGCCAGCGTACCGAGCAAGGAAGTGTTGCTGGCGCAGTTGCTGGGCGTCATGAAGTCGCCGATCACGAGCATGGCGATCGTTCTGAACGCCCTGTCCGAGAAAAAAGCCGGCGCTGCTGCTTAACCAATCAATCATTTAATTTTTAGGAAGAACAACATGGCATTCGATAAAGACGCATTTTTGAAAGCACTGGACAGCATGTCCGTGCTGGAACTGAACGAACTGGTGAAGGCTGTCGAAGAAAAATTCGGCGTATCCGCTGCGGCAATGGCGGCTCCGGCTGCTGCTGGCGGTGCTGCTGCCGGCGGTGCAGCTGCTGCCGAGCAGACCGAGTTCACCGTGACGCTGCAATCTGCAGGCGACGCAAAGGTCAACGTGATCAAGGTGGTGCGCACCATCACCGGTCTGGGCCTGAAGGAAGCCAAGGATATGGTCGACGGCGCACCCAAGGTTATCAAGGAAGGCATCAGCAAGGCAGATGCCGACGCGATCGCAAAACAATTGATCGAAGCTGGCGCAACCGCTGAAATCAAATAAGCACAGCGCGTGCGGAAAGGCTGACGGGAAAATCCGTCAGCCTTTTGGCGCTTCTGGAAACAAATCCGGAAAACCGTATCCGGGCGTATAGAAGTTAACGGTCAAGTGGTGCGAGTGCGCCGATTGTCCCTTACCTTTTCCTTCTGTTAGTGGAGATACCATGACCTGTTCTTTTACTGAAAAAAAACGTATTCGTAAAAGTTTTGCGAAGCGCGTTGGCGCTTTGCCTGTGCCGTTTTTGCTGTCCACCCAGCTGGAATCATACAGTGACTTTTTGCAGGCCTGGATTGCGCCCGAACAACGCAAGAATCAAGGCTTGCAAGCCGCATTTAATTCCATTTTTCCGATCGAGAGCCACAGCAAGTTCGCCCGTCTGGACTTCGTCAGCTACGCTTTGGGGCTGCCGCCGTTCGATGTACGCGAATGCCAGCAGCGCGGTTTGACTTATGCGTCGCCGCTGCGTGCACGCGTGCGCCTGACCCTGCTGGACAAGGAAGCGTCCAAACCAACCGTGAAGGAGGTGAAGGAGCAGGAAGTTTACATGGGCGAGATCCCGTTGATGACCAACACCGGCTCGTTCGTGATCAATGGTACCGAGCGCGTTATCGTGTCTCAGCTGCACCGTTCGCCCGGCGTGTTCTTCGAGCATGATCGCGGCAAAACCCATTCTTCCGGCAAACTGCTGTTTTCGGCGCGCGTGATCCCTTACCGCGGTTCCTGGCTGGACTTCGAGTTCGATGCCAAGGACTTCGTGTATTTCCGTATCGACCGTCGCCGCAAGATGCCGGTAACCGTTCTGCTGAAGTCGCTGGGTTACACACCGGAACAGATTCTGCAGATGTTCTTCCAGTTTGACACTTTCCATTTCGGCAAGAAGGGCATCCAGTTCGAGGTGGTGCCCGAGCGTCTGCGCGGCGAAATCGCGCGCTTCGACATTACAACCAGGGGCGGCAAGCTTATCGTAGCCAGGGATAAGCGCATTACCGTGCGCCATATCCGCGAGATACAGGAAGCGGGTATCGATAAGCTGCCGGTGGAAGCGGATTTCCTGGTGGGGCGCATGCTGGCACACAACATCGTGGATGTGGACAGCGGCGAAATCATCGCCAATGCCAACGACGAGATCAGCGAGACTTTGCTGGAAAAGCTGGAATCTGCTGGCGTTACCAGGATACAGACCCTGTATACCAACGATCTGGATCAGGGTGGATTCATTTCGCAAACGCTACGCGTTGACGAGAGCACCGATCTGTGGACTGCGCGCGTGGCCATCTATCGCATGATGCGACCTGGTGAGCCACCGACCGAAGACGCGGTGGAGGCGCTGTTCAACGGCCTGTTCTTCAACCCGGACCGCTACGATTTGTCTGCAGTAGGCCGTATGAAGTTTAACCGTCGTGTTGGTCGTGAAGAGTTGACGGGTGCCACTACCCTGTCCAACGAGGATATCGTGGAAGTGATTCGCATCCTGGTCGAACTGCGTAACGGTCGCGGCGAGATCGACGACATCGATCATTTGGGTAACCGCCGCGTGCGTGCTGTGGGCGAACTGGCCGAGAACCAGTTCCGTACCGGTCTGGCCCGCGTCGAGCGCGCCGTCAAGGAACGCCTCGGTCAGGCCGAAGCCGATAACCTGATGCCGCATGACCTGATCAATGCCAAACCGATCTCGGCTGCGGTGAAAGAGTTCTTCGGCTCCAGCCAGTTGAGTCAGTTCATGGATCAGACCAACCCGCTGGCGGAAGTTACCCACAAGCGCCGCATCTCCGCACTGGGCCCTGGCGGTTTGACCCGCGAACGTGCCGGTTTCGAAGTGCGCGACGTGCACCCGACCCACTATGGCCGCGTGTGCCCGATCGAGACGCCGGAAGGTCCGAACATCGGTCTGATCAACTCGCTGGCGCTGTATGCGCGCACCAACGAATATGGTTTCATCGAAACACCTTACCGTCGTGTCGTGAAGAGCCGTGCTACCGATGATGTGGATTACCTGTCTGCGATCGAAGAAGGTAAGTTCACCATCGCCCAGGCGAATGCCGAACTGGACAAGAAGGGACACTTCACCAACGATATCGTCTCCGCGCGTCAGCACAACGAATTCGTGCTGGCCGAACCGGTCAACCTCGAGTATATGGACGTAGCGCCGGCACAGGTCGTGTCCGTGGCGGCTTCACTGATCCCGTTCCTGGAACACGATGATGCGAACCGCGCGTTGATGGGTGCCAACATGCAGCGTCAGGCGGTGCCCGTGCTGCGTGCCGAGAAAGCATTGGTCGGCACCGGCATCGAACGTACGGTGGCGGTCGACTCCGGCACGGCAGTGCAAGCCTGGCGCGGTGGTCGTGTGGACTATGTTGATTCCAGCCGGATTGTGGTTCGCGTAAATGACGACGAAACTACAGCAGGGGAGGTTGGCGTGGACATCTACAACCTGACCAAGTACACCCGTTCCAACCAGAACACCAACATCAACCAGCGTCCGCTGGTGCGCGTGGGCGACGTGATTGCCCGCGGCGATGTGGTGGCCGATGGTGCGTCGACCGACATGGGTGAATTGGCTCTGGGCCAGAACATGATGGTCGCATTCATGCCCTGGAACGGTTACAACTTCGAGGACTCGATCCTGATCTCCGAGCGCGTGGTTGCCGAAGACCGTTTTACTTCGATTCACATCGAAGAATTGACGGTGATGGCGCGCGATACCAAGCTGGGTACGGAAGAAATTACCCGCGATATCCCCAACCTGTCTGAAGCGCAAATGGGGCGTCTGGATGAGTGCGGCATCGTTCACATTGGCGCGGAAGTCGGGGTAGGCGACGTACTGGTGGGCAAGGTTACGCCCAAGGGCGAGACACAATTGACGCCGGAAGAGAAACTGCTGCGCGCGATTTTCGGCGAGAAGGCATCTGACGTGAAAGATACCTCGCTGCGTGTGAAGGCTGGTATCTCCGGTACCGTGATCGATGTGCAAGTGTTCACCCGCGAAGGTTTGCAACGCGACAATCGCGCGCAGCAGATCATCGACGACGAACTGAATCGCTACAAGAAAGACCTCGCGGATCAGATGCGCATCGTCGAAACTGACGTGTTCGCACGTCTGGAAAAGCTGCTGGTAGGCAAGGTTGCCAACGGTGGTCCAAAGAAGCTGGCCAAGGGTGCCAAGCTGACCAAGGATTACCTGAGCGAACTCGAACATCACCACTGGTTCGATATTCGCCTGGCCACTGATGCTGCTGCGTCGCAGCTGGAACAGGTCAAGGAAAGTCTGGCGCTAAAGCGTCAGGAATTCGATGCTGCATTTGAGCTTAAAAAGAAAAAACTGACACAAGGCGACGAGTTGCAAGCCGGCGTGCAGAAGATGGTCAAGGTGTATGTGGCGGTGAAACGCCGCCTGCAGCCCGGCGACAAGATGGCCGGTCGCCACGGCAACAAGGGTGTGGTGTCGCGCATCGTGCCGGTGGAAGACATGCCACGCATGGCCGACGGTTCAACTGTGGACGTGGTGCTGAATCCGCTGGGCGTGCCGTCACGCATGAACATTGGTCAGGTGCTGGAAGTGCATTTGGGCTGGGCCGCCAAGGGCTTGGGCAGGAAGATCACCCAGATGTTGGAATCACAAGCCAGGATCGCCGATGTGCGTAAATTCCTCGCCAAGATCTACAAGGGCGACCAGGCAGACGAGATCGCTACCTTTACCGATGAAGAAGTGATCGAGATGTGCCGCAACCTGAGGGATGGCGTGCCGTTCGCAACGCCGGTATTCGACGGCGCCAGCGAAGACGAGATCAAGGATCTGCTGGAATTGGCCGACCTGCCGCGATCCGGTCAGATTCAATTGTATGACGGACGCACCGGCGATGCCTTTGATCGCAAGGTTACTGTGGGCTATATGCACGTGCTCAAGCTGCATCACCTGGTCGACGACAAGATGCATGCGCGTTCCACCGGCCCGTACAGTCTGGTGACACAACAACCGCTGGGCGGCAAGGCGCAGTTCGGTGGCCAGCGCTTCGGTGAGATGGAAGTGTGGGCGCTGGAGGCCTATGGTGCGGCGTACACGCTGCAGGAAATGCTCACGGTCAAGTCGGATGACGTCAACGGACGGACCAAGGTGTACGAGAACATCGTCAAGGGCGAACACAAGATCGATGCGGGCATGCCTGAGTCGTTCAATGTGCTTACCAAGGAAATCCGCTCTTTGAGTATCGACATCGATCTGGATCGTCACTAAGACAGTCAGGCACAAGGCTAAAAGGAGTTATACATGAAAGCATTGCTCGATTTATTCAAGCAGGTTACGCAAAAGGAAGAGTTCGATACGATCAAGATCGGTCTGGCTTCTCCCGAGAAAATCCGTTCCTGGTCCTACGGCGAAGTAAAAAAGCCGGAAACCATCAACTATCGTACTTTCAAGCCGGAACGCGACGGTTTGTTCTGCGCCAAGATTTTCGGCCCGGTAAAGGATTACGAATGTCTGTGCGGCAAGTACAAACGTCTCAAGCATCGCGGTGTGATCTGCGAGAAGTGCGGCGTTGAAGTCACCTTGTCCAAAGTGCGTCGCGAACGCATGGGTCACATCGAGCTGGCTTCTCCGGTTGCGCATATCTGGTTCCTGAAGTCGCTGCCTTCGCGTCTGGGTATGGTGCTGGACATGACGTTACGCGACATTGAACGTGTGTTGTATTTCGAAGCCTATGTGGTGACCGAGCCCGGCATGACGCCGCTGAACCGTGGTCAGCTTTTGTCTGAAGACGATTACCTGTCCAAGCTGGAAGAATACGGTGACGAGTTCTCCGCGGTGATGGGCGCGGAGGGTGTGCGTGCATTGCTGCGCGCGCTGGACGTGCCGGCCGAGATCGAAACGCTTCGCGCAGAACTGGAAGCGACCGGCTCCGAAACCAAGATCAAGAAATTTGCCAAGCGTCTGAAGGTGCTGGAGGCGTTCATGCATTCCGGCATTAAGCCGGAATGGATGGTGATGGAAGTGCTGCCGGTGCTGCCGCCGGAATTGCGTCCGCTGGTGCCGCTGGACGGTGGCCGTTTCGCCACTTCCGATCTGAACGATCTGTATCGTCGTGTGATCAACCGTAACAATCGTCTGAAGCGCCTGCTTGAATTGAAGGCGCCGGAAATCATCGTGCGCAACGAGAAGCGCATGCTGCAGGAGTCCGTGGACTCGCTGCTGGACAATGGCCGTCGCGGCAAAGCCATGACCGGCGCCAACAAGCGTCCGCTGAAATCGCTGGCCGATATGATCAAGGGCAAGGGCGGCCGTTTCCGTCAGAACCTGCTGGGCAAGCGCGTGGATTACTCCGGTCGTTCCGTGATCGTGGTGGGCCCGCAACTCAAGCTGCATCAATGCGGTCTGCCCAAGAAGATGGCGCTGGAACTGTTCAAGCCGTTCATTTTCGAGCGTCTGGAAAAGATGGGATTGGCGACTACGATCAAGGCCGGCAAGCGCATGGTCGAGGCGGAAGAACCCATCGTTTGGGACATCCTGGAAGAAGTTATTCACGAGCATCCGGTGATGCTGAACCGGGCGCCGACGCTGCACCGTCTGGGTATCCAGGCATTCGAGCCTATCCTGATCGAAGGCAAGGCCATCCAGCTGCATCCGCTGGTCTGTTCTGCATTTAACGCCGACTTCGACGGTGACCAGATGGCAGTACACGTGCCGTTATCGCTGGAAGCGCAAATGGAATGCCGCACGCTGATGCTGGCGTCCAACAACGTGTTGTCGCCCGCCAACGGCGAGCCGATCATTGTACCGTCGCAGGATATCGTGCTGGGTCTGTATTACATGACGCGCGAGAAAATCGGCGCGCTGGGCGAAGGCTCCATGTTCGCCGATGTGTCCGAAGCATTGCGCGCCTACCGTACCAATCAGGTCGACCTGCAAGCCAAAGTGCTGGTACGTATCAAGGAAGTGGTCATCAACGAAGCAGGCGAGAAGGAAGACAAGTTCACACGTTACGAAACCACGGTCGGTCGTTCCATCCTGTCCGAAATCCTGCCGGCGAACCTGCCGTTCAGCGCCGTGAACAAGACGTTGAAGAAGAAAGAAATCTCGCGTCTGATCAATGCCAGTTTCCGCCGTTGCGGTCTGCGCGACACGGTGATCATGGCTGACCAGTTGATGTATACCGGCTTCGCTTATGCGACTCGTGCCGGTATCTCGATCTGTGTGGACGATATGCTGGTACCGCAGCAGAAGAATGAACTGATCGGCGCTGCCGAGAAGGAAGTGCACGAGATCCAGACCCAGTACACCTCCGGTCTGGTGACCCAGGGCGAACGCTACAACAAGGTGGTGGACATATGGGGCCGTACCGGCGACCAGGTCGCCAAGGCCATGATGGATCAACTCGGTGTTGAGCCGGTGCGCGACCTTGCTACTGGTGAGCCTCTCTTCGACAAGAAGGGCAAGGCGATCACGCAGGAATCGTTCAACTCCATCTACATGATGGCCGACTCCGGTGCGCGCGGCTCCGCGGCGCAGATTCGCCAATTGTCCGGTATGCGCGGTTTGATGGCGAAGCCGGATGGCTCCATTATCGAGACGCCGATCACCGCGAACTTCCGCGAAGGTCTGAACATGCTGCAGTACTTCATCTCCACGCACGGTGCACGCAAAGGCCTGGCGGATACGGCGTTGAAGACGGCGAACTCCGGTTACCTGACGCGTCGCCTGGTCGACGTGACACAGGATCTGGTCATCACCGAGGACGATTGCAACACCAGCAACGGTCGTTCGATGAAGGCGCTGGTCGAAGGCGGTGAAGTGATCGAAGCCTTGCGCGAGCGCATCCTCGGCCGAGTGGTGGCTGCGGATATTGTCAATCCGGAAACCAGCGAAACGCTGTTCGAAGCCAATACCTTGCTGGATGAAGACAAGGTCGAACTGATCGAATCGCTGGGTATCGACGAAGTGCGCGTGCGCACGCCGCTGACCTGCGATACGCGCTATGGTCTGTGTGCCAAGTGCTACGGCCGCGATCTGGGTCGTGGCGGTCTGGTGAACGTGGGCGAGGCAGTCGGTGTGATCGCCGCGCAGTCCATCGGTGAACCGGGTACCCAGTTGACCATGCGTACCTTCCATATTGGTGGTGCGGCATCGCGTACGGTGGTGGCCAGCCAGGTTGAAGGTAAATCGAACGGCACCATCAAGTACAGTCCGAACATGCGCACCGTGACCACGGCGCGTGGCGAACTGGTGGTCGTGGCGCGTTCCGGCGAAGTGATGGTGACCGATGATCATGGTCGCGAGCGCGAGCGTCACAAGGTGCCTTACGGTGCCAACCTGACTACGCGTGAAGGCGTTGCGGTGCGTGCCGGCGAAGTGCTGGCGACCTGGGATCCACATACCCGGCCGATCATTACCGAATATGCGGGCCAGGTCCGTTTCGAGAATGTGGAGGAGGGCGCAACCGTCGCCAAGCAGATCGACGAAGTGACCGGTCTGTCCACACTGGTGGTTATCGATCCGAAACGTTCCACGACCGGCAAGGGCTCGCGTCCGCTGGTGCGTCTGCTGGACGACGCCGGACACGAGATCAAGATCGCCGGTACCGACACGCCGATTTCGGTGACTTTCCAGGTCGGCTCCATTATTACGGTGGAAGATGGCCAGCACGTGGGTGTGGGCGATGTGCTGGCGCGTATCCCGCAGGAAAGCTCCAAGACGCGCGACATTACCGGCGGTCTGCCGCGTGTGGCCGAGTTGTTCGAAGCGCGTTCGCCGAAAGATGCGGGCATGCTGGCCGAAGTGACCGGTACGGCATCGTTCGGCAAGGAAACCAAGGGCAAGCAGCGTCTGGTTATTACCGATACTGCGGGTGAATCTCACGAATTCCTGATTGCCAAGGACAAGCATGTGCTGGTGCATGACGGTCAGGTGGTGAACCAGGGTGAAATGATCGTGGATGGTCCGGCTGATCCGCACGACATCCTGCGTTTGCTGGGGATCGAAGCGCTGGCACGTTACATCACTGACGAGGTGCAGGATGTGTACCGTTTGCAGGGTGTGAAGATCAACGACAAGCACATCGAAGTCATTGTGCGCCAGATGTTGCGTCGTATTGCCATCGTCGACGAGGGGGATACCACCTTCATTCCCAAGGAGCAGGTGGAACGTGCCGAGTTGCTGGCCGAAAACGAGCGTGTTGTGGCGGCAGGCAAGGAGCCTGCGACATTCCAGTACATGTTGCTGGGTATCACCAAGGCGTCGTTGTCGACCGATTCGTTCATCTCCGCTGCTTCCTTCCAGGAGACGACACGCGTACTCACCGAAGCGGCCATCATGGGCAAGAAGGACGATTTGCGCGGTCTCAAGGAAAACGTCATTGTCGGCCGTCTCATCCCGGCGGGTACGGGTTTGGCTTATCACGTACTGCGGCGCAAACAGCGCCTGGGCCTGGACATCGCAGAGGGTGCCGGCCTGGACGAGGTTGCGGCAGCAGCGGAGGCGCAGGAAGGCGTGTAATTGCTTGACAGGTATAGGCTTCGTCAATAGAATGCGCGGTCTTTTTAGCCCGCGCATTCTGTGCAAGTTGCAACAGAAGTGGTCGCAGTGTTGTATTTGAAGTTCAACTATTAGTTATTAAACAGTTTTCAGGAAGCGGATAAATAATGCCAACCATCAACCAGTTAGTGCGCACCGGCCGTACGGCCGAAGTGATCAAGAGCAAGGTTCCTGCGCTTGCAGGCAGCCCTCAGAAACGCGGCGTCTGCACGCGCGTTTACACCACGACGCCGAAGAAGCCGAACTCGGCGCTGCGCAAGGTCGCCAAGGTGCGTTTGACCAACGGTTTCGAGGTCATCTCCTATATTGGCGGTGAAGGCCATAACCTGCAGGAGCACAGCGTGGTATTGCTGCGCGGCGGTCGTGTGAAGGATTTGCCGGGTGTGCGTTACCACATGGTGCGCGGCAGTCTGGATACGGCGGGTGTGAAGGATCGCAAACAGTCCCGTTCCAAGTACGGCGCGAAGCGCCCGAAAAAAGCGTAATCCGGAAGTTCAGACAGATATAACAGAGGTATTGATATGCCAAGACGTAGAGAAGTCCCCAAGCGCGAAATTCTGCCGGATCCCAAGTTCGGGAATCAGGATCTTTCCAAGTTCGTTAACGTACTGATGACCGCCGGCAAGAAGTCAGTCGCAGAACGTATTTTGTACGGCGCGCTGGAGCAGGTCGCGAAGAAGAGCGGCAAGGACCCGATCGAGGTGTTTAATCAGGCAATCTCCAATGCCAAGCCTCAGGTTGAAGTCAAGAGTCGTCGTGTGGGCGGTGCCAACTACCAGGTTCCCGTTGAAGTGCGTCCGTCGCGCCGTATGGCGCTGGCCATGCGCTGGCTGAAGGATTTCGCGCGCAAACGCGGCGAAAAATCCATGGGGATGCGTCTGGCAGGTGAGTTGATGGATGCTTCCGAAGGTCGCGGCGGCGCGGTCAAGAAGCGCGAGGAAGTCCACCGCATGGCGGATGCCAACAAGGCGTTCTCGCATTTCCGTTTCTAGGTTTTTTCATATTTTTTAAGTCTTTTAAGTTAGGTAGCTACCGTGGCACGTAAAACACCCATCGAGCGTTATCGCAATATCGGCATCAGCGCGCATATTGACGCAGGCAAAACCACCACTACAGAACGCGTTCTGTTCTATACCGGTGTCTCTCACAAAATCGGCGAGGTGCATGACGGCGCTGCTGTGATGGACTGGATGGAGCAGGAGCAGGAGCGTGGTATCACCATTACTTCTGCTGCGACGACGTGTTACTGGTCGGGGATGGACAAGAACTATCCCGAGCACCGGATCAACATTATCGATACGCCGGGTCACGTGGATTTCACGATTGAGGTGGAGCGCTCCATGCGTGTGCTGGACGGTGCGTGCATGGTGTATTGCGCGGTGGGTGGTGTGCAGCCCCAATCCGAGACGGTGTGGCGTCAAGCGAACAAGTACAAAGTGCCACGTCTGGCCTTTGTGAACAAGATGGACCGTTCCGGTGCTAATTTTTTCAAGGTGCATGATCAAATGCACACCCGTTTGCGCGCCAACGTCGTGCCTATCCAGGTGCCAATCGGGGCCGAAGAAAAGTTCGAGGGCGTGGTCGACCTGATCCGCATGAAAGCGATTTACTGGGATGAAGAGACCCGGGGCACGAAATTCGAATTGCGCGATATTCCGGCTGATCTGGTTGCTACCTGCGGCGAGTGGCGCGAGAAAATGCTGGAAAGTGCCGCTGAATCCAGCGAAGAATTGATGAACAAGTATCTCGAGAATGGAGACTTGTCCGAGTCCGAAATCAAACTGGGCTTGCGCACACGTACGATCGCGTGTGAAATTGTGCCGATGTTGTGCGGTTCCGCCTTCAAGAACAAGGGCGTGCAGGCCATGCTGGATGCCGTGCTCGATTATTTGCCCGCGCCAACCGATATTCCCCCGGTTCAGGGTGAACTGGAAGATGAAACCGTGGGTGAGCGCAAGGCTTCTGACGATGCACCGTTCTCGGCATTGGCTTTCAAAATCATGACGGATCCGTTCGTGGGGCAGTTGATATTTTTCCGCGTGTATTCCGGCATGCTCAAATCTGGCGATACGATTTACAACCCGGTCAAGGGCAAGAAAGAACGTATCGGTCGTATTCTGCTGATGCATGCAAATGAACGCGTGGAAATCAAGGAAGTCTATGCCGGCGACATCGCCGCGGCGGTCGGCTTGAAAGAAGCGACCACAGGCGACACCCTGTGCGATCCCGCCAAGGTTATTACGCTGGAGCGTATGGTATTCCCCGAGCCAGTGATTCACGTTGCCGTAGAACCGAAGACCAAGGCTGACCAGGAAAAGATGGGTATGGCGCTGAACCGTCTGGCGCAGGAGGACCCGTCGTTCCGTGTGCGTTCCGATGAAGAGTCGGGGCAGACTATTATTTCCGGTATGGGCGAGTTGCATCTCGAAGTCCTGGTAGAGCGCATGAAGCGGGAATTCGGTGTGGAAGCCAATGTGGGTGCGCCACAGGTGGCTTATCGCGAAGCGATCCGCAAGCCGGTTGAAGTCGAAGGCAAGTTCGTCAAGCAATCCGGCGGTCGCGGTCAATACGGTCACGTGTGGTTGAAGATGGAGCCAAACGAAACGGGCAAAGGTTTTGAATTTGTGGATGCCATCAAGGGTGGTACCGTACCGCGCGAATTTATTCCGGCGGTCAAGAAGGGGCTGGAAGATACGCTGCCGAATGGCGTTCTGGCAGGATTCCCGGTGGTGGATGTGAAGGTCACGCTGTTTGATGGTTCCTACCACGATGTGGACTCCAACGAAAACGCTTTCAAGATGGCTGCTTCGATGGGTTTCAAAGACGGTATGCGTAAAGCCAGTCCGGTGCTGCTGGAGCCGATGATGTCGGTTGAGGTGGAAACGCCGGAAGACTATACCGGTACCGTGATGGGTGATTTGTCTTCCCGCCGTGGCATGGTGCAGGGTATGGAAGACCTGCCCGGCGGCAGCAAGGCGGTGAAGGCCGAAGTGCCGCTGGCCGAAATGTTCGGCTATTCCACAGCATTGCGCTCGGCAACCCAGGGTCGTGCGACCTACACCATGGAATTCAAGCATTATTCAGAAGCACCCAGGAACGTCGCTGAAGCAGTGATGAACAGTAAAAAATAATACAGACCAGTCGGAGATAAATCATGGCAAAGAGCAAATTTGAACGGACGAAGCCGCACGTAAACGTAGGCACGATAGGACACGTAGACCACGGCAAGACCACCTTGACGGCGGCGATCACGACCGTGCTGTCGAAGACAACAGGTGGTGAAGCCAAAGCGTACGACCAGATTGACGCAGCGCCGGAAGAAAAGGCGCGCGGCATTACCATTAATACCGCCCACGTGGAATACGAAACGGCCACGCGCCA
>JBNKBO010000053.1:0-14952 GCA_050287265.1 Sideroxydans sp.
AGACACGCGTCCCGCACACTTTGATTACAACGGCGTGCGTTTCGGGCAGGATACGCTCAATATTTTTGCCGGCCTGTGTGCGGTGGACAACGCCGAGCATGTGGAGATCATGCTGCGTGCACTACGCGACAACGGACAGGTGTGCACGCGCATGGGTGCTTACAAACCGCGCACCAGTCCGTATGCTTTCCAGGGGCACGGCAAGAGCTGTCTGCCGTATGTGTTCGAACTGGCGGGTAAATACGGCATCAAGGTGATCGCCATGGAGATCACACACGAATCGCACCTGAACGAGATCGCTGAAGTGTTGCACCAGTCCGGCAACCCGACCGGCGTGATGCTGCAGATCGGTACGCGCAACACACAGAATTTCGAACTGCTCAAGATTGTCGGCCGCCAGCAGCAATTCCCCGTGCTGCTCAAGCGCGGCTTCGGCATCACGCTGGATGAATCGCTCAACGCTGCGGAATACCTGGCCTCAGAAGGCAACCGCAATGTTGTATTCGGCCTGCGTGGTATGAAGACCAACATGGGCGATCCCCATCGCAACCTGGTCGATTTTGCGCATGTGCCGGTGGTGAAGCGACTGACCCGCATGCCGGTCTGTGTCGATCCTTCGCATTCGGTCGGCACGCGCGCCGCTTCACCTGACGGTATCCTCGACATTATGCACGCCACCGCCCAGGGCGTACTGGCCGGGGCGAACATGGTACTGGTGGATTTTCATCCCGCGCCGCCGCAAGCGCTGGTAGACGGTCCGCAGGCGATGTTGCTGAAAGAATTGCCGCATTTTCTGGAAGACGTGCAGGTCGCACGCGAGGCGTATCTGAAACGGGTGGGGTTGGTGCAGAAATATTGTATGGAGAATTGAGGCTGGTTGCGTGCAACTTTGGCTATCTAACATCTATATCACAAGTATCAGGGCAGGCGGCCAGGCTGGTGTGAGCTGCGAATGAATAATCGCGATGGAGCAAATCATGACTGACAAGTTAATCATATTCGATACAACCTTGCGCGACGGCGAGCAGAGTCCCGGCGCGTCCATGACCAAGGAAGAGAAATTGCGCATTGCGCGTCAGTTGGAGAAGCTGGGTGTGAATGTGATCGAGGCAGGTTTTGCTGCTGCCAGCCCCGGCGATGCAGACGCGATTCACAGCATTGCCAAAGTCATAAAACGTTCGACCGTTTGTTCGCTGGCGCGTGCCGGGGAAAAGGATGTGCGCGCGGCGGGCGAAGCGATCAAACCGGCGAAGCACGGACGCATCCATACTTTTATCGCCACTTCACCCATTCATATGCAGCACAAGTTGCGCATGAGCGAGGACCAGGTGGTGGAGCGCGCAGTGCAGGCAGTGAAATGGGCGCTGGAATACACAGACGATGTCGAGTTCTCTGCCGAGGATGCGGTGCGTTCCGAGATGGATTTTCTGGTACGCATCTTCGATGCGGTGATCAAGGCGGGGGCGACCACGTTGAACGTGCCGGATACGGTGGGTTACAGCCTGCCGATGCTGTGGGGTGAACGCTTCAAACAGTTGATCGAGCGTGTGCCGAACGCTGACCGGGTGGTCTGGTCTACGCATTGCCACAACGATCTGGGTATGGCTTCGGCCAATTCTCTGGCGGCCGTGATGAACGGCGCGCGCCAGGTGGAATGCACCATTAACGGACTGGGTGAACGTGCGGGTAATGCATCGCTTGAAGAAGTAGTGATGGCGGTGAAGACGCGTCGTGACATTTTTACCTGCGATACCACCATAGACACCACGCAGATCGTACCGACTTCAAAACTGGTGTCCAGTATCACCGGCTATCCGGTGCAACCGAACAAGGCCATCGTCGGCGCCAATGCTTTTGCGCATGAATCCGGAATCCATCAGGATGGCGTGCTCAAGCATCGCGAGACCTACGAGATCATGCGTGCAGAGGATGTGGGCTGGGGCGCGAACAAGCTGTCTTTGGGCAAGCTTTCCGGGCGCAACGCGTTTCGTACACGTTTGCAGGAATTGGGCATCGTGCTGGAAAGCGAAGAGGTGTTGAACGCTGCGTTTGCGCGCTTCAAGGAACTGGCCGACCGCAAGAGCGAGATATTCGACGAGGATATCCAGGCGCTGGTGAGCGAGGAAGGAGTCACGCACGTGAGCGAACACTACCGTCTGGTTTCCATGAGCGCCCATTCCGAAACGGGCACCTTGCCCAAGGCAAGGGTCACACTGAGTGTCGGCGGCACAGAACATCAGGCCGAAGTGCAGCGCGGTGGACCGGTGGATGCGACGTTTCAGGCTATCGAACAGATTGTGCATAGCGGCACGGAATTGTTGCTGTATTCGGTGAATAACATTACCAGCGGTACGGATGCTCAGGGTGAAGTGACGGTGCGTCTGGCAAAAGGCGGTCGCATAGTCAATGGGTTAGGGGCGGATACCGACATTGTGGTGGCTTCCGCCAAAGCCTACCTGAATGCCTTGAATAAGCTGGACACCGGGGCAAATAGGGCGCATCCTCAACTCTGACGCTCTCGTTTATAAGGATGCTGAAGATGAAAGTTGCACTGGGGTTGATGTTGCTGGTGGCTATGCTGGCTGGTAGCGCATATGCGGTCAGATCGGGGGTGCCTGCTGAACCCTTAATGAGCAAGGGTTTGTCTATTCAGTCTGAGCCTGTAACAAAAAGAAATAATCCTCAGCAGCGCAGGAAGTCGAAATCGTCAGGCAAGGTTGGGGCAATCAAGGCTGCTCCGAAAGCGAAGAGTCCGGCCATGATGACAGAAACGCCGTCTGAATCGGCAGGTCAGTCTGTGCAACTCAGGGGAGTTCGCGGGTAGTTTTGCGGCATGGTTGGATTTGATCAGGGTATCGTTCGCGATACCCTTTTTATCGGTCTGTTTTTGCAGCAGGGCCTTGATCCGGGTGCCATCGAACATGAATGCAGGGAAGGCGTGACGCAGGGTACGGTCGTTCAGGCGCAGGTCGTAACCATTACAATCAATAAGGTCTGGTGCTGCATCGCAGTGGGTACGCAACGATCGGCTGGCGGCGAGAGCTGTAGCTTGCAGAGCGGTTTTGTCGGTTATCATATGGGACATTGAATTCAGTTGTCAGGGCTTATGAAACTACCAGTGAAACTACCGGAGATTTTTAACGGGGAAGGAGAACGTCCAAATTTTGGTATTGTCGATTCCTTCCGTTTTCTGCGTTATGTCACGGTGCGGTTAAAGGAGGACAGGTGCATGCAGATGGCTGCGAGCCTGACTTTTACCTCGCTGCTATCGCTAGTTCCGCTGATTACCATTGCACTGTCTCTGTTCTCGGCATTTCCGGTGTTCAACGAATATTTGGCCCAGATCAAGGAGTTTATCCTTTCGAACCTGGCGCCGGAGACGGGTGCCAGGATTATTTCCGGCTACATGACGCAGTTTGCAGAAAGTGCGTCGCGTCTGACGGCAGTAGGCGTTGTGTTGCTGACGGTTACTGCAATGTTGTTGATGCTCACCATCGACAACGCTTTTAATATGATCTGGCGTGTGTCGCGCCCGCGCAGTCTGTTGCAGCGCGTGCTGGTGTATTGGGCGGTGATCACACTGGCACCTTTGCTGGTCGGCGGCAGTTTGTCGCTTACATCATGGCTGATCGGGTTTTCGGCGGGGTATGGAAAACAGATTCCTTCGGTCAGTCTGGATGTGCTGAAGCTTATTCCGGTCTTGATGACGACAGCCGCTTTTACGCTGTTGTTCCGTGTTGTGCCCAATCGTTTTGTACCGATGCAACATGCCGTCATCGGTGGTTTGATTGCGGCGATCACGTTTGAAACGATGAACCGGGGTTTCGCATTCTATATTTCGCATTTCCCTACCTATAAGCTGGTATACGGAGCGTTCGCCACTGTACCGGTCTTTTTGCTGTGGGTTTATTTGTCATGGCTTACCGTGTTGTTCGGGGCGATCATCACTGCCTCGCTTTCGCATTGGCGCAGTACGCATTCCTTGCGGCTGGATCAGGCTACGAAGCTGTATTATGCGATTGGGATGCTCAAGCTGATGTACAAAGGGTTTGTGAAAGGCGAAGTGCAGACCTTGCCGGGGTTGTCGCGCAAATTACGCATCGGCTTCGACGATGTCGAGCGTATTCTGGATGTGCTTGCCAAAGCCAGGATAGTGGGCAAACTTTCCGGGTTGGGTTGGGGTATGGTGCGTACACCTGATGCGGTTGAATTGAACGAACTGGTGAAATTGTTTTTGCTGGATGTGTCGACTTTGCCCAAACATGCAGGTGATGGCGATATCAAGGAATGGTTCTCCACGCTGGAGAAACGTTTGTATGATTCAAAACCCGTGACCTTGCAGGCTATGTGTAAAAAGGGTGACTAACGTATTGCTGCCTCTTCTCGTTTGCGCTTAAATGCGCGCCGCGTGATTCAAGTTTTGCTAATCAATCAGGAGTCGTTCATGAAATTTTTCGAAGATCTGTTCGAAGCTACGCTTTGGAACAGTCGTTTTATCATTTTGACTGCAGTGGTAGGCAGCTTGTTGGCGGCTATTGCCATCTTTTACATGGCGACGGTGGATGTATATTTCCTGCTTAAACACATGACACACTACGCCGATGCAAGCATGGCCGATGAGGTGCGCAAAACATTGCATGACAGTACGGTGTCTCACATTGTCGAAGTGGTGGACGGATATTTGTTGGCAGTAGTGCTGCTGATCTTCTCTTTGGGATTGTACGAACTGTTCATCAGCGATATTGACCAGGCGCACGGCAGCAAGGCGTCCAGCAAGATATTGGTGATTGGCAATCTGGATGACCTGAAGTCGCGGCTGGCAAAAGTGATATTGATGATCATGATCGTGACACTGTTCGAAGAAGCACTGAATATGCATATCTCGCAACCGATTCACCTGGTCTATTTGGGTGCGGCAATCGCACTGATCGCGTTGGCGCTGTATTTGAGCCACGCTGCCGATGGACATGGTTCGGGTGTTGATGCGTCGGACGCTAACGGGAGAGATGAAAGAAAACCGGGGCATTGATGAACATTGCTTGGCGACTGCTGGCGGCAGTGCTTCTGTTTACGATCGGCATCGCGTCTGCCGAGTCTTTTGTGTTCAAGGACCTTCAGGGCCATGCGCAACGCTTGCAGGATTATCGAGGCAAATGGGTACTGGTCAATTTCTGGGCGACCTGGTGTCCGCCCTGTCTGGAAGAGATTCCCGATCTGATGGGGCTGCACGAAGCGCACAGGAAATCCGATCTCGTCGTGATCGGCGTGGC
Source organism: Sideroxydans sp. (assembly GCA_050287265.1). Taxonomy (GTDB): domain Bacteria; phylum Pseudomonadota; class Gammaproteobacteria; order Burkholderiales; family Gallionellaceae; genus Sideroxyarcus. The sequence continues at coordinate 5,271 of JBNKBO010000053.1, forward strand.
GCTTGATTCCACGAAAACGAATGTTGTTGATTTTGTAGCCAGGGAAAAAATTAGCTACCCCATCGTTATGGGCAACTATGATCTTGCTGATCAAGTTGGCGAAGTGGAGGCGCTCCCGACTTCATATTTGTATGATCCGTCGGGGAAACTGGTGAGTTATCAACAGGGGATGGTAACGCGCGCGAGTGTCGAGTCTTATATCAGGAGAAAGAGCGGCAAGAAGAGTCGTTAGCTGGAGCGAAGCTTGGTATTTTGTTGCGGTTTTTTCCAGTGCCTGTGCCAGGCTGCTTTCACCTTGTTGGGATATATGGATTTGCCCAGACTGCCGTTGTAGCGCCCCAGCGCGCGATACAGGTTGCCTTTTTCCCGATCCAGATAATGACGCAGTATGGTGCAGCCGAAACGCAGGTTGGTGCGCAAGTGAAACAGGTTCTGGTCTTTTGCACCCAGGGCTTTGGTCCAGAAAGGCATGACTTGCATGTAGCCGCGCGCCCCGGCCTTTGAGACTGCATATTTCTTGAAACCGCTTTCCACTTCAATCAACCCCAATACCAGATGGGGGTCGAGGCCGGCCCTTGTGGCTTCGTAATGCACTGTGCTCAGGAAATCAAAACGGTAATCTGCATCAGGCATGCGCTTTTCCAGACGCTTGGACATCTCATCCAGCCACAGTTGCGCTTCCAGTTGCGAGGAGAACGCCAATTTTGGCGCTGCCTGATCCGACACGGCGCGTTGCATCATGCTGCGCACACTGGCGGAAAGCACTTCTTCTTTTTGTGCGCCGGCCTGTGCATTGACGGCAAGCCCTAACCCTGCCGCCGCAATTGACAGCGTTAGAAATGATTTGTGAAATGTTTTCAGTCTCATAGCTTGGATTGTACGAGTTTTTTCACATCTTGCAAACGAACAATCTGCGCTGCCTCGTCCTTGCGCCCCTGATATTCCACGTTGCCATCTTTCAATCCGCGGTCACCGATGACGATGCGATGCGGGATACCGATCAGTTCCAGATCGGCAAACATCACGCCGGGGCGTTCGTCGCGGTCGTCCAGCAGCACTTCGATGCCAGCTGAGGTGAGGTCAGCATAAAGCTGTTCTGCCGCATTGCGTACGGCTTCGCTCTTCTTGATGCCGATGGGCGCAATGGCTACCTGGAACGGCGCCATGCCTGCGGGGAGAACGATACCGCGCTCGTCGAAATTCTGCTCGATGGCAGCAGCCACGATGCGCGACACGCCGATGCCGTAGCAACCCATTTCCATGATTTGTGTCTTGCCGTTCTCGTCCAGAAAAGTGGCTTGCAGGGTTTCGGAATACTTGGTGCGCAACTGGAAGATGTGGCCGACTTCGATGCCACGGCACAGTTCCAGCGTGCCTTTTCCGTCCGGTGAGGCATCGCCTGCGACCACGTTACGGATGTCGGCAACCAGATCGGGTTCCGGCAAATCGCGTCCCCAGTTGATACCGGCCGTGTGGAACTTGGGCTTGTTGCTGCCCGCTACGAAATCGCTCATGGCTGCGACTGTACGATCGGCGATGACGCGGGTTTTGCTGCGGTCAATGCCGACCGGCCCCAGAAATCCGGGCGGGCAATTGAAGAAGGCGCGAATTTCATCTTCGCTCGCGAAGCGGAATTCGGCCAGCCCCGGCAGTTTGTTTACTTTTAATTCGTTCAGGCTGTGGTCGCCACGAATCAACAGGATGACGATCTGTTCTGTGGCGATAACGGCGAGCAATTTAACGGTACGGTGCAGCGGTATGCCGAGCAATGCGGCCACATCCTCGCAGCTGGTCTGGCTGGGGGTGGACACATCGTGCATGGTTTCCGTTGCGGCCGGACGAGGTGCGGCGGGAGCGACGGCTTCAGCCAGTTCCACGTTGGCGGCGTAATCCGAGTTCGGACAGAACGCCAGACCGTCTTCGCCGGAATCTGCCAGCACGTGGAACTCATGCGAGCCGCTGCCGCCGATCGCACCCGTGTCCGCCGTCACTGCGCGGAATTTCAGGCCGAGACGGGTGAAGATGCGGCTGTAGGTTTCATGCATCACGCGATAGGTCTGCTCCAGGCTTTCGAAGCTGCTGTGGAAGGAATATGCATCCTTCATCACGAATTCGCGTGCGCGCATCACACCGAAACGCGGACGTACCTCGTCGCGAAATTTGGTCTGGATCTGGTAAAAGTTCAGCGGCAACTGACGGTAGCTTTTTACTTCACGGCGTGCGATATCGGTAATGACCTCTTCGTGGGTAGGGCCGAAACAGAACAGATTGTCATGTCTGTCCCTGATCTTGAGCATCTGTGGTCCGAAAACATCCCAACGCCCGGTCTCCTGCCACAGTTCCGCGGGTTGCACGGCGGGCATCAGCAATTCTATACCGCCACTCCTGTTCATCTCTTCGCGCACTACAGCTTCGACTTTGCGCAATACCCGCAATCCCAATGGCATCCAGGTGTACAGACCGCTGGAGAGTTTGCGGATATAGCCTGCGCGCAGCATCAGGCGATGGCTGGGCAGTTCAGCTTCAGAAGGTGCTTCTTTTAATGTGGAGATAAAAAATTGGGAAACGCGCATATATGTGACTCATCGTGCTGGTTTGAAGGCGCGATTCTACTGCAAGGCGCTGTTTCCGTCTTTCCAGTGTGCCTGAAATGTGGAACAATTCGCTATATCGAAAAACAGAGTGGGGCGAATCATGATAGACCGGGAAGGCTATCGCCCGAATGTCGGCATCATTCTGACTAACGCAAAGAATCAGGTATTCTGGGGTAAGCGCATCCGGCAGGATGCATGGCAGTTTCCGCAGGGCGGTATCCAGCACGGCGAGACGCCAGAGAAGGCGATGTACCGCGAATTGCAGGAAGAAATTGGTCTGCAATCCTGTCATGTCCGGATATTGGGGCGTACCCGGGACTGGATGCGTTATGAGGTGCCGCAAACCTGGGTCAGGCGCGAATTGCGCAGCCATTACAAGGGGCAGAAGCAGATATGGTTCCTTTTGCGTCTGGTCGGGCGTGACTGCGACGTGTCTTTGCGTGCGTCAGGACATCCGGAGTTTGATGCTTGGCGCTGGATTGATTACTGGGTCGAACTGGACAGCGTGATCGAGTTCAAGCGCGAGGTGTATCGTCTGGCGCTGAATGAACTGGTGCGTTATCTGCCGCCGCTAAAAGGATGCGAGCGAAGGAAACAGGCCGGAAAGTAATCCGATAACAATAAGAAAGAACTCATGCAGTTAATGCAGGAGGATCGTGATGAGTAAAAATTTTTCAGCGCTGAACAGTCACCCTTTTAAGGCAGGCGCAGATATTTCCAGACCAAAGCAGGTATTGCAGCAGAATGTTGCCATGGAGAGTCCGGCCGTCAGTGTGATGACCGATCTGTGCAGCGTCTCTGTCATCAATGTACGCGCCAAGACCACGCTGGAAAAAGCGAATGACAAGATGATTCGCTACGGCGTACGTATGCTGCTGGTGATGGACGAAGCGGACAAGGTTACCGGTATATTGACTGCAACCGATGTGCTGGGCGAGAAACCGGTACGCTTCCTGCAGCAGATGGGCGGGACGCATGCCAACATTCTGGTGAGTGATGTGATGACAGTGCAGCAGGAACTTGAAGTGCTGAAACTGGAAGATGTGCAGAATGCCAATGTGGGAAATATCCTTGCGACATTGAGGGTATCCGGAAGGCACCATGCCATGGTAGTCGAAGAGAAAGCCGACGGTAACCAGACTGTGCGTGGTTTGTTTTCCGTGACGCAGATTGCGCGGCAGTTGGGTGTTCAGATCAAGACGGCAGAAGTTGCTAAAATATTTGCCGAGATTGAAACCTCGGTTAACTCGCAATAGTTCAGTATCCATATACTTCCTGTGGGTTTAATAATAATGGGGGTTGCATGAGTCGTTTCTTTTTGTATTGGTTGGCCGGATTGATGTTGGCCGGATGTGCCAGTTTCAGCAGCAACGAAGTCCACGTCAGTGAAGAACTGAATCCCGCTGGTACGGAGGCCAAGAATCTTGCCTCCATTCGCATGATGGGGTACGTCGACGGCCGCAAAGCGGAAAACCCGCGCAAAATTGGCATATCCGAAGTAAGGGTGTCCGGCATGATCGGGACAGAGGTGATGCTGGATCGCGATGTTACTGATATTGTGGCGGAGTCGATGCACAAGCACCTGAACGACAAAGGCTTGCGGGTATTGGCAAAGGATAATAAGCACGCCTTGTTCGAGCTGAGTGGCGTGGTCAAGGAATTCAGGTATGACGTCAAGGCACGTGATTATGTGCGTATCAAACTGGAAACCACACTGAAAGAGATTGCCACCGGCAAGGCGGTTTGGGCAGGCGTAGTGGAGCAGAAAAACGATCGTTTTGCAGGCGTGTCCGGCAACAGCACCAGCGATATAGCGGATTATCTGAAGCAGGAACTTGGCGTAGTGACAGGCAAGACGGCGGAAGCGATTGAGAACATGCTGGTCGTGACGCGTCCCGAGTTGTTCAATCTGACTCCCGGCACCAAGGCGATACCGGGGGTGACGGTATTTGTGTCACCCGATGGGCAGGGTACGACAGCGCCGGACACCTCTTTGCTCAAACCGCCTCATGTTGAGCGGGGTTTGCCTGCGCCGGAACACCCTCTGCTCAAGCCGCCTCGCAGTGAGGAGGGCTTGCTGGTGGTGAGGACCGAGCCTGCACGTGCCAAGGTCTATCTGGATGGTGTGTATTACGGATTGTCGCCATTGAATATCGATTCTGCTGGGGGCATACACAAAGTAGTGGTCAAACTGAAAGGATATAAAAACGCAACCGAGAAAGTTGCAATACGCGTAGGCGCAACCACGGAGTTGGAATTTCAGCTGGAAAAATGAAACCCAATCTTATGGGCACCGGCACTTCGCCGGTGCGGCGAATATCTTGAGGTAACCTTCAGTAATAAAAAAAGCCCGCGCCAAGCGGGCTTTTTTTGTCGAGGGTGATTTTAATGCTTGCCAGTGCTGCCGAAACCGTTCGCGCCGCGCTGGCTCATCGGAAACTCTTCCACGATGTTGAACTCCACCTGGGCCACCGGCACGATGACCAGTTGTGCGATGCGCTCCATCGGCATCAGCGCGAACGGATGATGGCCGCGGTTCCAGATGGAGATAAAAATCTGCCCCTGATAATCCGAATCGATCAGCCCCACCAGGTTGCCGAGCACGATGCCGTGTTTGTGTCCCAGACCGGAACGCGGCAGGATCATTGCCGCATAGTGCGGATCGTTCAGATGCAGTGCGATGCCGCTGGGGATGAGTTCGCACTGTCCGGGCTGGATGGTCATGCTGCTCTCGATGCAGGCGCGCAAATCGATACCGGCCGAGCCCAGGGTGGCATAAGCAGGGGGGTGTTCATGCAAGCGGGGATCCAGCACCTTCACATCCACTTTCTTCATTTCCTGTTCCCTTTCATATAAAGCATCGCGGCATGACGCAACAGCGCCCGTGCCAGAGTGAGTTTATCGGCGCGCGGCAACGCATGCTCACCGGTATCATCGAACAATACTATTTCGTTGTCGTCGCTGCCGATGGCGTTCTGCACCAGATTGGCGGCGAGCAGTGGAATGTTCTTCTTTTTGCGTTTGGCGGTAGCGTGTTCGCGCAGCTTCTCGCTCTCTGCCGCAAAGCCCACGCAGAACGGCGGTTTGGGCAGGCTGGCGACGTAGGCCAATATGTCGGGATTGGGAATGAGCTCCAGCGTCAGCGCGGCATCGCTTTTTTTGATCTTCTGTTTGCTCGGCTGCGCCACACGGTAATCGGCCACGGCAGCCACGCCGATAAACATATTCGCATTCGTTACCTGTTGCTTCACTGCCTCGAACATCTCGGCGGCACTGGTGACGTTCACGACCTGTGCGCATTGTGGTTTGGTCAACGCCGTCGGGCCGGAGACCAGCACGACCTCGGCGCCCATCTCCACCGCCGCCTGCGCGATGGCATAACCCATCTTGCCGCTGCTGCGGTTGGTGATGCTGCGCACCGCATCAATGGCTTCGTAAGTGGGGCCAGCGGTGATGAGAACCTTCACTCCGCTTAACTCCTTCTCCCGCGGGCGGGAGAGGCTTTGCTTGTCCTGAGCCTGTCGAAGGGGGGTGAGTGCCGGATTTTGCAGCGCCGCAAGAATATCCCGCGCCAACTCCTCAGCCTCCACCATCCGCCCCATACCTTCCTCACCACAAGCTTGCGCCCCACTGACCGGCCCCAGCAACATTGCGCCGTCATCAGCAAGCTGCTGAACATTCCGCTGCGTAGCCGCATTCGCCCACATCTGCTTGTTCATCGCAGGCGCCACCAGCAAAGGGCAATCGCGCGCCAGACATAGGGAAGAGAGCAAATCGTTGGCCAGACCATGCGCCAGCTTCGCAATGAAGTCTGCCGTGGCGGGCGCGATCACGATGGCATCGGCAACACGGCTGGTCTGGATGTGCGCCATGCCCTTGTCGTCCTGCCACTGGTTGACCAGCACCGGGTTGCCGGTCAGTGCCTGCATGGTGGCGGGCGTGATGAAGTGCGTCGCCGCTTCCGTCATTGCCACCTGTACTTCGATGCCCTGCTTCACCAGCAAACGTGCCAGCTCCGCTGCCTTGTAGGCCGCAATGCCACCGGTGATGCCGAGCACGATGTGTTTTTTTCGGGCTTGCGTCATAGTGCCGCGCATCTTATCAAGAAAGCGCTCACAATGCTCCGGCCTGGCAAAGAATATATAGGCCAAATGGCATATTGACCCTGTATCAACGACGGGTTAGCTTGCATCCCCGAACTGCTTTATCTGTGCCATCGCATGGAATTGCGTTCGAATGATTTCTCAAAAGCAACTTGTCAGAATTATCGTGTGGAATACAGTTGTGCTTTTTCTGTATTGAACATGGAGAGCGAAACGAAACATGAGTATTACCGACTGGCCTGCCGACGAACGACCCCGCGAAAAATTGGTGCAGCGCGGCGCGGCAGCGTTGTCCGATGCCGAGTTGCTGGCGATTTTCCTGCGTATTGGCGTGACGGGCATGAGTGCGGTGGATTTGGCGCGGGGGTTGCTGGAACGATTCGGCAGTCTTACCCGGTTGTTTGCGGCGGGTGAAAAGGAGTTTTGCGCCATTCACGGCATGGGACGTGCGAAGTTCGTGCAGTTGCAGGCGGTGCTGGAGATGTCGCGGCGTGCGTTGTTGGAGGAGATGCAGTCCGGCGATGCGCTGAATTCGCCGCGCGCGGTGCGCGATTATCTGCAATTGCTGTTGCGCACACGGCAGCAGGAGGTGTTCGTGGGGATTTTTCTGGATGCGCAGCATCGGGTCGTCGCCGCAGAAGAACTGTTTCAGGGTACATTGACGCAGACCAGTGTGTACCCGCGTGAGGTGGTGAAGCGTGCCTTGCATTACAATGCGGCGGCATTGATTTTTGCGCATAATCATCCTTCCGGCGTGGCCGAGCCGAGCGATTCGGATCGTTTATTGACGTACGCCCTAAAGGAATCGTTACAATTGGTCGATGTACGGGTGCTGGATCATTTTATTGTGGCGGGTGCGGGTTGCCTGTCGTTTGCGGAAAAGGGCATGTTGTGAAGGAACAGGCTAAAACCATCAAACCAGGTCGGGACAAGCCAATTGAAGCAACGGTGGTCAGCGTTATCATCCGCGACTTTATTCATCTGACGGAACGTCTTTCGTCGAGCAGTCTGGTCGTTCTGATGAGTGACTACTACGAAAAAGTCTGCATACAGGTTGAACAGTTGCAGGGCGTCCTGACTTCGATCAGCAACCACAGCATGGTGGTGACTTTCTCCGATGTGGCGGGGGCGGATGCGCATGCACGCCGTGCTTTGCGTTGTGCGTTGGCTGTTGCGCTGATCGCTTACCAGACGCGATTCTGGATACGGCAGGCCTTTCCCGAGCAGGGATTGGACAAGTTTGGCGTGGGTATCGGTATCCATAGCGGGGAATTGATTTTTGCCGAATTTGGTCTGGCACCGCATATTCAGCATGTGGCGAGCGGGCATGCGGTTTCTGTCGCTTCCCTTTTATCGGTCAAATCCAAAGAGCTGGATTGGAATATTGTATGTAGTGAACAGGCGCTCGAAGCGGCAGGGCAGGGCGTGCAGAAACGACGGCAGGCCTTGATAGGCGCTGACTGGCTGGAAAATCCGGTGAACGTAGCAGAAGTGGTGGTGGTACGCGACGAGGAGGAAGAAGGCGTCGTGTCCAAATCCGGCAAGATACTGGAAGCCACGCTGAAGTTTGAACGCGGGACGCGTTCTGGCCGTTATCCGGTGATCGATGCTGAGCGTCCGGTTGCTGAGGGTAGCCTGTTTGCGTCCGATTTCCCCGCGATACCGGGTTATCGCTGTTTGCAGCCGCTCGGGAAGGGGGGGATGTCGCGCGTTTTCCTGGTGGAGCGCCTGCGTGATGGGGCGCAGTTGGCCCTGAAGTTTGCCGATGGCAGCGTCTCTGAGGATAACGAAATGCTGTATCGATTCGTCGAAGAATACGGTTTATTGGAACAACTGCACCATCCCAATGTGCTGCAGATATACGACCAGGGTGTGACGGATGATGTCCTGTTCATCGTGATGGAATATTTGCCCGGTGGGACGCTTAAACAGTTCATCGGGAAAAACGGGATGGGGATGGAGCCGGAACGGGCATTGAGTGTGTTGCGCGAGATGGTGCAGGCGCTGGTGGAGGTGCACCGCATGGGTATCATCCATCGTGACATCAAGCCGGAGAACATCATGTTACGTAACGACGGCACGGCGGTGTTGGGCGATTTCGGGGTGGCGCGACGCATGTTCAAGGCGCACCATCCGGGGACGATCGATTATATTGTCGGAACCCCCTATTTCATGAGTCCCGAGCAGGCACTCGGTGACACAGAAGACGAGAGCACCGATATTTATAGTATGGGTGCCGTATTTTTCAACATGCTTACCGGCGAAAAACCCTATAAGGGAGAGTCGCTGGAAGAAATTGTGCAGCAACACTTGCATGCACCCGTTCCAAAATTGCCAACGGGCCACCGCCATTTGCAATCTATTCTGGACCGGATGATGTCCAAAGACAGGGAGCAACGCTACTCTGCAATGGAGTTGCTGGATGTGCTGGGCGAATTGCAAGTGGCGTCCTGATCTGTTCAGTTCCAGCCTGCTGAGGATGTGCCGGGTTGGCCTGTTTCTTGCTGAAAATCTGTAGATTCCCTTTGACAAGGCGCGCGGTTATCCGGATAATCGCGCGCTCTTTAAATGGAGGGGTGGCCGAGTGGTTAAAGGCAGCAGACTGTAAATCTGCCCTCTCAGAGTACGAAGGTTCGAATCCTTCCCCCTCCACCAGTAAGTTGCAGATTATTGTTTTGTGGGCTGGTTTTGGGGTTTGTGCGGGAGTAGCTCAATGGTAGAGCTGAAGCCTTCCAAGCTTATGACGAGGGTTCGATTCCCTTCTCCCGCTCCATACATTTTCAGGCCCATGTGGCTCAGTGGTAGAGCACTCCCTTGGTAAGGGAGAGGTCGTGAGTCCGATTCTCACCATGGGCACCAGGAGTTTTTAGTTTAGTTCTTTATCGTTAATTTGGGTTGATGGGGGAATATCATGGCAAAGAGCAAATTTGAACGGACGAAGCCGCACGTAAACGTAGGCACGATAGGACACGTAGACCACGGCAA
>JBNKBO010000054.1:0-14579 GCA_050287265.1 Sideroxydans sp.
GCAGACTGCATATTCGATGTGAGGGTGATGGGGCATAAGAACATTGCCAAGGGTCACCTGCTTAACCAGAAGATTCGCACCGGGGCGACTTTCATCAAAGTGCGCGATGACCGTGACATGAACAGGAGGATTGTGACGTTTACCGCAACGGTGGCCAAGCATGCAGCACCCGCCAGAGGCGTGATCAATGCCAAAACCAGGGCCAAAAATGTGCCGACAGGCTGGGTGCAGTTCACACTTAATGGCAAAAAAGCCGGAAAGCCGGTCAAGCTCAATTCCAGGGGACAGGCCACATGGAAGGTGTCGCGCCGCAGGGTTGAGAAGCAAACAGTCGGGGCGCAATACATTCCTGCCAAGCGCAGTATATTCATGCCCAGCAGAATCCTTGGGACGGCCCGGCTGCCGGTGGAAGGGAAGGGCAGAGGTGAGTGGGTGGGGGTAACCAAATAATCCAGCGGCAAAAACCGCGTCATACCGGCGCAGGCCGGTATCCGGATGATTATGAATTCCCCGCCCTTCGACAGGCTCAGGACAGGCTGACCTTCGGTCAAGTGGGACTGCATCATGGTTTTGTCTGCTTCGCAGAGTGTTTATTTGACTGGATACCGGCCTGCGCCGGTATGATAGCCTAATGAAAATATGAGATAAATTTTGTATCGATCAGCACCAAAGGAGATAGAAAATGAAATATCAAAATTGGATGACGGGCTTGATTTTTTTGAGCGCACTTTTATTGCCTGCGATGGCATCGGCGATGGCCGTACCTTCTGCGGGGGAGGTGTCGAAGATGACGGGAGACAATGTTGCCGAGGCCCGGCAATCTGACGGTACTTCGCGCAAGCTCAGTCTGGGAGATGCCGTGTATTCCGGGGAGCGTGTCTGGACCGGTAAAAAAACCACTATCGATATCAAGTTCGCCGACAAGTCGCGTTTTTCTCTGGGGCCGAATACGGAGTTTGTAATTGAAAATTTCAAATTCAATCAGGGCTCGAAAGAAGATGCTTTTCACTCCCGAATCATCAAGGGCGTTTTCCGTTTCGTGTCCGGCCTGATCGCGCACGCCAGGGGGCGCGGCATGACGGTGCGGGCGCGGGTTGCCACGATCGGCATTCGCGGTACTCAGGTTGAAGGCGAAGTGACCGACCGGGAGGAAAAAGACGGGAAGACGGTGGATGCTTCCGCCAAAATCGTTCTGCTGGAACCGGAAGAAGCAGGCAAGAAAACATCCATTGTCGTTTCAAATGAATTCGGCAGCGTGGTCATCGACAAGCCGGGCTACGGCACCGAGATTCCGGATGAAAAAAGTCCACCTTCGCCGGTCAGGAAGATGCAGTTGCGTACTGTCCAGAATGTGTTGCGTGCACTACGCAATTCAGTTCGGCAAAGTGGTACGGCCAGGCCGAGGATGCCGTAACGCAGCTTTATAACTTGTCTCCCCCTTATGCTAGCAACGGATTGCCTGCTGACTTCGCTTCGGGGGGAGCTTTCTTTTCCCCGGTTTCAAATACAATCCTGACCGTCAGTTATTTCTTTTGCCGCGCTTTGAAAAAGACCGAGGTGATGAGTTCGATCAGCAGACCATAAATCATGCCCAGAGCAACCGTCCACACCCACATGGCTGTTTTGGTGAATTCAGGGTTGTCTGGAGCCATTAAACCGCTGAATGCAAGCGGCAGGCTGAAAAGCAGCCCCATAACCACGCCATGAACTGACCAGTGTCCCAGGTTCAAGGAGCTGATGCCGATGGCAAAGCCAATAAGCGATCGACTCGCAATGATCTGAATGGCCACGGGCAATGGCAACGGCTCAGGGCCGCCTGACGCAAAACCCAAACACACGAACCCGAAAACGATACCTGATGCTGTAGCTATGATCATTCGTTTCATCTGTATTCTCCTGTGCAAACGCGGTATTAGAGAGAGTAGGGCACTTCCTTAATGTTTCGCAAAATCTGCGCCTGAAATAAGCGAGTGAATGAATATAATGATCACAAAAGCAACAAGACTGATCACAATATATCGAATCTCGATTGCCAGGCTGGGTGGGGCTGCTTTTACCCACTTGCCATCTCTCCGGTTGATAAAGATGATCTCGAGTATCGCCCAGATGCCGAGCCAGCCAAACAATATGATACTTCTGGTATCCCCATTTTGCAGCAAATGTGCCACAGACCAGAGGATGACGCCGGTCATCTGGGGATGGCGAACCATCCTTCTGACTCTTGTGGCATGAGCGGATGCGACAAAGAGCATCAGAGATAGCAACATCAACAGGCCGGTAACCGGTTTAAGGGACACAGGCGGAACATAGACAGGTACAGGTGCCGAACTGCGCCACCCTGAAACGATCAGAACGAGAGAACATACGATCAGAACAGCGAATGAAATTGCGTAGCCATTTTCCCCGAGGCGATTAATCCACGTACGTTTGATACCCGCAGCCATTGCAGGTGTCAAATGAACTACGGACCAAAACAGAAGACCGGTTATAAGCAGTGTCATTTTTTCCTCCGAGTTAACAATATGCAGGTTTTTGATACTTAAGCCGCGTACCAGTACACTGCAAAGTAATGACAGGTGGTGCCCGCCAGGACGAACCAGTGCCAGACGAAGTGACCAAAGCGCAGGTGCGAATCATAGACGAAGAATATGGTTCCTGCCGTATAAGCCAGACCGCCTGCGACCAGCCAGGCCAGACCGGAGACGGGCAGACGGGTGTATAGCGGATCAATCGCGACCAGGATGAGCCATCCCATGAGCAGGTAAAGCACCGTGGAAACGATAGGATGGGACATGCGTCTCAGGAATTTCAATGCCACGCCGGTCAGCGCCAATATCCAGATCAGTATCAGTAGTGTCCAGCCCCATGCGCCATACAGTACGCCGAGTGTGAACGGCGTGTAGGTTCCTGCAATGAGCAAATAGACCGCGGAATGATCGATGATGCGAAAGATATGCTTGAGCCTGCCCGGACGGAATGAGTGATAGAGGGTGGAGGCAAGGTATAACGTGATCATGGTGGCGGAGAAGATGATTACGCCGATCAGGTATCCGATCTCTCCAAGCCGTACCGCATGCACGATCAGGAATGGCGCTGCCACCACTGATGCGGCCAGTCCGGCACCATGGCTGATGCTGTTGGCGATTTCTTCCCCTATGGTTTGAAGACGTCTGTGCATGGTCAGGGTATCACTTGTGATTGCTGGTGTTCGCGCCGGCATGTCGATGTGTGGTGTCCGGGCGTGGAGATTTTGTGCCTGGTCATGGCGTTTTGCAATCCGGTTTTTGTCCGTACAATGCCGGGTATGAATTCTCCGGACGCCGTTCCATCACAGAATATCCCTGCCGTCAGTGCTGCGGATGAGGGCTTTATGCGCGCAGCACTCGATCTGGCACGTCAGGCTGCACAGATGGGAGAGGTGCCGGTCGGCGCGGTGGTGGTGAAGGAAGGAAAAATCATCGGGCGCGGCAGCAATGCGCCCATTTCCAGGCACGACCCTTCTGCGCATGCGGAAATCACGGCGTTGCGCGATGCAGCGCAACATCTCGGTAATTATCGGCTGATAGATTGTGAACTGTTTGTTACGCTGGAGCCTTGCGTGATGTGTGTCGGGGCGATGTTTCATGCGCGTATTGGCAGGGTGGTATTCGGTGCCCGCGATCCGAAGACGGGCGCGGCGGGGAGTGTGATCAATTTGTTTGCGGAGGCACGCCTGAATCATCATGCGGGTGTCCATGGCGGGGTGTTGGCGGAAGAGTGCGGAAAGATGTTGAGCGATTTTTTTGCAGTGCGGCGTACACAGCCGAAGGCGCAATGAAAATATCAATCCATATTCCGACACAGACGCTGGAGTTGTTCGATGACAACGGCCTATCGTTGCGGAAGTTTCTGGTTTCCACCAGCGCAAGAGGTGCGGGCGAGGAGGACGGCAGCTTGTGTACCCCGCGCGGCAGGCATGTGATCCGTGCCAGGATCGGGGCCGGGCAGCCGGAAAACGCCGTGTTTGTGAAACGCCGACCGACGGGCGAGTTGTATACGCCGGAACTGGATGCCATGCATCCGCAACGCGACTGGATTCTGACCAGAATACTCTGGTTATCGGGTTGCGAAAGTGGTTTTAATCGTTCAGGTTCTTGCGATACCATGCGTCGCTACATTTACATCCATGGCACGCCGGATAGTATGGAATTGGGCAGGCCGGGATCGCACGGTTGTATTCGAATGCGCAATAGTGAGTTGGTTGAGTTGTTCGATTTGGTGCAGGCAGGGACAGAAGTCGAAATCGTGGCATGAGATATACATAGCGACATAAATCTACTACGCGAACCGGCATTGAAATCGCGCGGTGCTCGGCATCCTCATGTACTATATGTACACTCCGGTGCTTGCGCTCCGGGCTCCTTCAATGTCGGCTCGCTCGCTACGATTTCTGACGCCATGTAGTTCGATCAATAACAATGTTTCTTTCCTCTTTTAGCCGGAAGGCGATGAAGCGGGAAAAGGGAGTGAGTTATGACTACACCTTTCACAGTAAGCCTGGTGAGTTGGCATGATGGCGAGCCTTTGCTGCGCGCCATACGCGAGGCGGTGTTTATCCGCGAGCAGCATGTTCCGGTGGAACTGGAGTGGGATGGACAGGATGAAGCAAGCCGTCACGCGCTCGTCTTGAGCCAGAATGGGGATGCCATCGGTTGCGGGCGCATAATGCCGAATGGGCATATCGGCCGCATGGCGGTATTGCCGAAATGGCGCAAGCAGATGGTGGGCACGGCAATTATGGAGGCGTTGCTGGAAGAAGCGCGGTCACGCGGCTACAAGCAAGTTGACATCGATGCCCAGACTTTTGCAATTCCGTTTTATCACAAGTTCGGTTTCGTCGAGCATGGCAAGGAGTTTATGGATGCCGGGATGCCGCATAAAAAAATGAAGTTGAATTTGTCTCCCGCCTGAGTTTATTTTCCATTTGTATTTCTTTTGACGCTCGTCGGCAGATTCACATTGAGCAGCACAGTTATGTCGAACGCAGCAGTTTTTCAACAGCCTGCCAGCGGGTAGGGCAGGGCATGGAATCGCAGGCGCGGACCGGTCATCGAGCCAATATGTACCGGAAAGGCGTCATGGCTGGCGATCTGTACCACGGCCAGCATGTCGAAACCGCCGTCCGGCGAAGCCTGCGCGTTGACCACCATGCCGCAGGCCTGTCCTTCCATTTCCATACTGAACAATTCAGCACCCGCTTGCGGCGCTGTTTCGGCATGCACTTGCGCCAGATACATGCGGCGTTTGTTTTTGCCGAGGTATTGCATGCGCGCAACGACCTCTTGTCCCGGATAGCAGCCCTTTTTGAAATTCACCGCACCGATGAGTTCGAGGTTCACCATTTGCGCTACAAACTGTTCCTGCGTCGGCGGCAGGATGACGGGAATGCCTGCGCGGATGTTGAGCCAGTCCCAGCACGGCGCGCCGGCCGGGAGCGCTTCGGCGCTGAGTTGCTGCCACAGGACGGGCGCATGTTGCGCACTGGTGCTGATCAGGAAACGTTTGCCTGCCAGGCGAATCAGGCTGCTGTCATCGTAGTGCACGACATCCTGAACATTTTGAGGCAGCTTCAGGAAATGTGTCTGCAGTATGCTTTCGGCATTCGCACCGGACAGTCCGAGAAATACGATGTTGTCGCTTGGGTCTTCGAGTTTTACCTTGGCGCGCAGCACGTACATGGAAAGTTTCTTCAGGATCGGGGTCACCAGACTGTGCGGCAGTTGCAGGAATAATTCCTGTTGGCTGCGCCAGATGAACAGGGTTGCCAGCACGCGCCCTTTGGCTGTGTTGAAACTGCTGTGCAATGCCTGTTGAGGTGTGAGTGCATTGACATCGCTGCTGAACAGGTTGTGCAGAAACCCCTGTGCTTCTTCGCCAAAGACCTTGATTGCGCCGAATTGCGACAGATCGCACAACACTGTGCTGTCGCGTGTGGCGATACGTTCAGCGGCTGCATCGCCGAAATGCTGCACGACGCCATCGTGTATTTGCGCGCCTTGCGTTGCGAGGAATTGCTGCCAATCCTGGTTCATCATCTTTTCCGGTCTGCGAATGCGTGCAATCTTACCGCGAAGCGCGAGGTTTCGGCTAAACTCTTGTGTTATGAGAGCATTGCTGATTGCCCTATCTTTTTTATCGCTTACCGCCTGCGATGGCGGGCTGTGGAACGATCCTTATCCGGCGGCGGATGAGGGCAAGTCCATTCTCTATAATGCTTTTACCGAGCGACCCAAGCATCTGGACCCGGCTCAGGCGTATGCCGAGAATGAATACAAATTCATTGCGCTGATCTACGCGCCTCCGCTGCAATACCACTATCTGAAGCGCCCGTACCAACTGGTTCCCCTGGCGGCCAGCGAAATGCCCCGGATCAAATATCTGGATAAGAATCATCACTTATTGCCCGATAATTCTGCGTCCGGACAGATCGCTTACAGCGTGTATGAGATACATATCAAGCCGGATATGCGCTACCAGCCGCACCCTGCTTTTGTGCCGGGTAATCTCAAGCTCCAGCCCGGCGATCTGAGCGATATTTACGGATTGAACGATTTTACCAGCGCTGGTACGCGCGCGGTAACGGCAGCGGATTACGTTTACCAGATCAAGCGCCTTGTTCATCCGCAGTTGCATACGCCGATTGCCGGGCTGATGAGTGAATATATCGTCGGTCTCAAGGAATATGCTGCCGCGCTACGAGAAGCTGTCAGGGCGCATCCGGATGATTTTCTCGATTTGAATCGGTATTCCCTGTCCGGCGTTGAAGTGGTAAACAGTACGACGTATCGCATTACCATTCGCGGCAAATATCCGCAATTCGCATACTGGCTGGCGATGCCGTTCTTTTCGCCCATGCCGCAGGAGGCAGCGCGTTTTTATGCGCAATCCGGCATGCGTGAGCGCAACATTACGCTGGATTGGTGGCCGGTGGGTAGCGGGCCGTATTACCTGTCGGAGAACGATCCGAACCGGCGTATGGTGCTCACACGCAATCCGTATTTCGACAGCGAAGACTATCCCGGTGAAGGCGAGCCGGGCGATGCACAGGCAGGATTGCTGGCCGATGCTGGCAAGCCGCTGCCGTTGATTGATCAGATTGTGTTCTCGCTGGAGAAAGAAACCATTCCGTACTGGAACAAGTTCCTGCAAGGCTATTACGATGCTTCCGGTATCAGTTCGGACAACTTCGACCAAGCGGTGAGTGTCAGCGTGAGTGGAGAGGCGAATGTCAGTGATGAGATGAAAGCGCAGGGTATTGCACTTTCTACCGCTGTTGCCACTTCAACCATGTATACCGGCTTCAACTGGCTGGATGCGACGGTGGGAGGCAGCAGCGAACGGGCAAGCAAATTGCGCCGTGCGATTGCCATTGCCGTGGATTTTGAGGAGTTCATCTCCATCTTTGCCAACGGGCGCGGCATTGCTGCGCAATCCCCGATTCCACCGGGCATTTTTGGCTATCGCGAGGGGTGTGCCGGTATCAATGCTTATGTGTACGACTGCGTGAAGAGGAAGCCGGAGCGTAAACCCATTGCTGAAGCTCGACGCTTGCTCGCCGAGGCGGGCTATCCGGGCGGTGTGGATGCCAGGACAAAGCAGCCGCTGGTCATTCACCTGGATACCACAGCCGGCGGCGTTGGTGACAAGTCGCGGCTGGACTGGATGCGCAAGCAGTTCGACAAGATCGGTGTGCAACTCGATGTTCGCAGTACCGACTACAACCGCTTTCAGGACAAGATCAGACGCGGCGATACGCAAATGTTTTATTTCGGATGGAATGCGGACTACCCCGATCCGGAGAACTTCCTGTTCTTGCTGCACGGTCCGCAGGCAAAAGTGGGCAAGGGCGGTGAGAATGCGAGCAACTACAGCAATCCGGCATTCGATCGCTTGTTTGAACGCATGAAAAACATGGACAACAGTCCGGCGCGGCAGGCGATCATAAACAGCATGCTGGAAATACTGCGCCGGGACTCACCCTGGTTGTGGGGCTTCCACCCCAAGAACTATGTGTTGCAACACCAGTGGCTGCACAACGTCAAACCCAACATCATGGCCAACAACGAGCTCAAGTACTGGCGCCTGGATGTGCGGCAGCGCGACATTTCGCGACGGGAATGGAACCAGCCGGTACGCTGGCCTTTGTGGCTGGGGGCAGGGGTGCTGCTGTTGTTCGGATGGTGGATGCGGGGGGCGATGCGGAAAAGGGAAGAGGCCAGGTGAATTCGGTCAATTCCGGAGCCGGATAAGAATGGCCGGAGTTGAATTGTTTCAGCCTGTCTTGCTGTAAACAATTCAACCCCGGCCTGATTCTTATTGCCAGCTTGATGCCCTGGAACTGCGCTGGATCAAGGAGTTTTTAACTCCGGCATTTTCAGCAAGGCATCCTGCATCTTCAATAACGCATCCAGTGTGGCGCGTTTTCCGGAAAGGGAGAAGTCGGATCTGAACTCATTGAATTCCGCCCTGCCTTCACCTGTCACTGCTGGCTTGCCAATCACTTTTCCACTGACGTTGGCGATGTTGCATGTCAGGTTGACTTTGAACTTCGTCGGGGGCCATGTGAAAATGCTTGATGACGACGACTCGGTCTTAATCTCCGGAGTGATGATGTAGTTTATCGAATGCTTTTCAATGGCTACTGCGTCATTGGGCGTTTTGAGCATTGTGACATTCTTGAATACATTGCCCAGCATCTTGTAGAAAGCCGCTTCTATGTCCTTGTACGGTTTATATGTCACCGAATCACCGCCGCCGCCCCTCGTCTTTACAGATTTATCACGGATGTCGGCAGGAATGTAATAACCGACGCTCTTGTCGATGGGTTGCGCTTTGGCGGGTTGCTCAATCTTGGAGATATCCGGGCTTATAACCAGCGGATGGGCGCAGCCGGTGATGATCGCAACCAAGGCCAGCAAGGAGATGAGTTTCAAAATACGCATGTGGGTAACCTTTCCTTTCAAAATGAATTACGTGTCACTTGAGTGCTTGCAGAAAGTCTTGATCCGCATACAGTGCAGCGAGCAGTTTCTGCACAAGGTTCAGATACTGCTGTTGTGCGCGCGGAATGGCTACAGCGCCCAGAAAGGAAGATTCCCATTCGTGATGTACAGTCTTGGTCTGATCATATCGCACTTGTCCGCTTTTTTTGACAATGAACCGGGCCTGAATGTCACCTGTGCCCATGCTGATGGCGGCGTCGATGTCGTTTTTCAGAAGCGATCCGGAAATTTCGATGTCGGTATCAGGTTTCAGTTTGCCGGCAAGGGATAATTCCTGTTTGATGGCTTCAGTGAGGTAAGCTGCATATGAATTATCGTAGGGGGAAGTCATAGGGTGTGTGCGTATTGAAATTGGATTGGCGTTGCCCTTACCCCGGATGGAATCGAATTTTCCGACTTTGGCGGATATGTTTCCGGCATCCTTCAGCATTTGAACGTTATCCATAGACGCGGAATATTTCGGAGCAACCATGCCGCAGCCGCTTAATATGATTCCGGAGATAATGACGAGTGTTAATAGTACGATGCGGCGCATCTGAACCCCCTTTTCGAATTGGTAACAATATTACAAATACAATCGGTTATGTAACATACGGATGAAGCCTTGATGATTGTAGAGGAATTGCGGCGAGATGACCATGTGTGCAATATTGTTTAATTTCGAGACTACTACTCAGGTATTCGGGCGTTTAAGCGACTTCAAAAAAACGATCGCGATCAGCAATTCGTAACGCCAGGAATCACTGGGAATTTTCCCATGCCTGCTGTATTGCACTTGCAAACACCTCGACCGGTTGCGCGCCGGAAATGCCGAAATATTCATTAATGACAAAGCTCGGTACGGCTGTGATGCCCATGCTGGCTGCGCGCGCTTCGTCTGCTCTTACTTCTTTGGAATAGGCATCGCTTTCCAGTACCGTCAGTGCATCTTTTTCGGAAATGCCAAACTCGGGAGCGAGACGGGCCAAAGCGGCATGGTCGCCAACCTGCAGCGATTCAGAAAAGTAAGCGTGCATGAGGCGCTCCGAGGCGCCGTCATCCAGTTGCTTTGATGCGGCGAAGTGCAACAGGCGGTGCGCATCGAACGTGTTGCCGGGACGGGCGTCGGCCAGGCGATATTCCAGGCCGACTTCTTTGGCGACTTCGGTTACGCGTGCGTTCATTGCTGCCGCTTCCTCCCGGCTAACGCCGTATTTTTGTGCCAGCATTTCTTCCAGGGTGCCCGACGGTTGCCGGGGGGCGTCGGGGTCGAGTTCATAGCTGCGCCAGACTACATGTACGCTTTCCCAGTGCGGAAATTTCGCCAGTGCCATTTCCAGGCGCCGTTTTCCGATGTAGCACCAAGGGCAAATCACGTCTGACCAGACTTCTATTTGCATGGCGTCCTCCTGTATTATTGATTTTCGAATTAGCGGGCGATGCAAGTACGACCGGGATTCATCAGGCAAAGTTTCTGCCTTTTGCCGTGTCGCCATTCTCTGCTTCAACCCGGTGTTTTGCAAATGGGCGTATGCCTTACAATAGCGGCACTCATGATTGCCTATCTCATCCGCCGCATCCTTTACGCCGTACCCATTCTCATCGGGGTGAATCTGCTCACCTTCACGTTGTTTTTTGTGGTGAATACGCCTGATGATATGGCGCGCATGCAGCTCGGCATCAAACGTGTCACGCCGGAATCCATCGATAAATGGAAGCAGCAGCATGGATATAACAAGCCGTTGCTGATCAATGGCACTGCCGACGGCAAGGATAAACTGACCGATACCATCTTCTGGCAGAAATCCGTCAGTATGTTTGTGTTCGATTTCGGCTATTCCGATGACGGGCGCAGCATCAGCCGCGAGATTGTTACCCGCATGGGGCCCAGCCTGTCCATTGCGTTGCCGACTTTTTTTATCGGTCTGCTGGTGTATGTCAGTTTCGCGTTATTGATGACATTGTTCCGCGCGACCGCATTGGATATTGCGGGTGTGGCCTTGTGCGTTGTGTTGATGTCAATTTCCACTTTGTTTTACATCATCGGTGGACAGTTTCTTGTGAGCAAGTTGTGGCACCTGGTGCCCATTTCAGGCTATGCGGGCGGGACAGACAGCTTCAAGTTCCTGCTGCTGCCTGTTGTTATCGGGGTGATGGGCGGGGTGGGTGCCAGCAGCCGCTGGTATCGCACCATTTTCCTTGAGGAAATCGGCAAGGACTATGTGCGCACGGCGCGCGCCAAGGGTCTGTCTGAACTGCGCGTGCTGTTCACGCATGTGCTGAAGAACGCAATGATCCCTGTTCTGACCGGCGTGGTGGTGGTCATTCCGCTGCTGTTTCTGGGCAGCCTGCTGACCGAGTCTTTTTTCGGCATTCCCGGCCTGGGCAGTTACACTATTGATGCCATCAAAGCGCAGGATTTCAGTGTGGTGCGCGCCATGGTGTTTCTGGGATCGGTACTGTACATCGTCGGTTTGATCTTGACCGATCTTTCTTACACGGTGGTTGATCCCCGGGTGAGGCTGCAATGAGTTTCATTCCCGTCATTCTCTGGAGCGATGCGCTGGTGTTCCTGCTGCTGGCGGCAGCGGGTGTCAGTGCCTGGTACGTGCGGCGTCACGATCATTTATTGTTGCCATGGAGGCGTGTGGCACAGAGCGGTATAGCGCAGGTGTCACTGCTGGTGTTGTCGCTGTTTCTGCTGGTTGGTCTGCTGGATACCGTGCACTTTCGCAGTGCGTTGCCGCAAACGAGCGGTGGCGAGAAGGTGTATTCGCCGGAAGTGCTGAGCGTGTTCGACAAGCTTGTTGATCCGCTGCGCATGCATAATGAAAAAACTTATTCCGCTCCGTTCGCACTGACGCTGTATGCCAGGGAGAGCATGACGGACGCTCAGGGCAATATCGTGCGTGAATATCCGAGACTGCAATATGGCGGTGCGCATCTGGCCGATGCGACGCAGCGTAATGCGGATGTGTTGAAGCGAGCAGTGATTGGTGCATTGTCGGGAATACTGGCCGGCGCATTGCTGGCAATGCTTGCCAGGCGACGAATGGAAAGGCGCGTGGTGTTCGTCACTATCCTGATTCTTGCCGCACTCATCGGCGCACTCTTCAATCTTGCTTCTGTCTATCACGTACTCGGCACCGACAAGGTCGGGCAGGATGTGCTTTACCTCTCTCTCAAAAGCATCCGTACGGGTCTCATCATCGGTACCGTGACGACGCTGGTGACGCTGCCGCTGGCGCTGTTTCTCGGGGTGGCGGCCGGATATTTCCGCGGCTGGGTGGACGATGCCATTCAGTATATCTACACGGTATTGAGTTCCATCCCAAGCGTGTTGCTGATCGCGGCAATGGTGCTGATGACGCAAATGTTCGTCGATATGCATGCTGACTGGTTTGATGTTGCTTCGAAGCGAGCAGACGTTCGTTTGGTGAGTTTATGTCTCATTCTCGGTGTGACAAGCTGGACCGGCCTGTGCCGCCTGCTGCGCGGCGAGACACTGAAATTGCGCGAGATGGAGTACATCCAGGCAGCGCAGTCTTTCGGCGTTTCTTCACTGCGTATTCTTGCGCGTCACATCATGCCCAATGTGATGCATATCGTGCTGATTTCGCTGGTGATGGATTTCTCCGCACTGGTGCTGGCGGAAGCGGTGCTGTCCTATGTCGGTGTGGGCGTTGATCCGAGCATGATCAGTTTCGGCACCATGATTAACGGCGCACGGCTGGAAATGGGGCGCGAGCCGATGGTGTGGTGGTCGCTGGCCTCGGCTTTCGGCTTCATGCTGCTACTGGTGCTGGCGGCGAACCTGTTTGCCGATGCGGTGCGCGATGCCTTCGATCCGCGCCTGAACCGGACGGAGGTGACTGCTTGAGTCTGCTTTCTGTCAGAAACCTGGTGGCATGTCTGCGCGACGGCGCAAATATCGTCGACGATATTTCATTCGATATCGCAGCGGGCGAGACTTTTGCCCTGCTGGGTGAATCCGGCTGCGGCAAGTCCATGACTGCGCTTTCCCTGATGCGGCTGCTGCCGGACGGGGTGGTGCATGCAGGTGGAGAGGCGCAGATGGAAGGTGCCAGCCTGTTCGACTTGCCGGAACGCGAGATGCGCGATATGCGCGGCGGAAAAATGGCGATGATATTCCAGGAACCGGGTTTGAGTCTGAATCCGGTGATGACTGTGGGCGGGCAGATCGCCGAGGCGCTTGCGTTGCATCAGGGTTTGACAGGGGTGTATGCCCGCGAACGCTGCATCGAGTTGCTGGATCTGGTTGGCATTCCCGATGCGTTTCGCCGGGTAGTTGAATATCCGTTTCAGCTTTCCGGTGGCATGAAGCAGCGTGTGATGATTGCAATGGCATTGGCCGGCAATCCGAAGCTGCTCATTGCGGACGAACCAACCACCGCGCTGGATGTGACAATACAGGCGCAGGTTCTGCAACTGTTGCGCGACACGCAATCGAAAACGGGTATGGCGACATTGCTCATTACACACGATCTGGGCGTGGTGGCGGAGAATGCGCATCGTGTCGGTGTGATGTATGCCGGACAGATCGTCGAGCAGGCCTCGCGCGATCAATTGTTTTCACAACCTTTACATCCCTACACACGAAAGCTGTTTGCCGCACTGCCAAGTGCTGAACGTACGGGTCAACTGTTGAGTGCCATTCCCGGCAGTGTGCCACCACTGGGCAGCATCAGGCAGGGTTGCCGTTTTACCGCACGCTGCGACAAAGCCTGGGCCTTGTGCCATGAACAGGTGCCGGAGTGGACGGTGGTGGCAGAGGGGCAGGGGGTGAGGTGCCATCTTTATGGGGAAGAGGGAAGAGGGAAGGGAGAAGGGGAAAATCAGGAAGACAGCGAAGTGCAGCGCGTATCTGGGGTTTACCCTTCCCCCTTAACCCTTCCCCCTTCTCTTTTGCAGGTAGAAAACCTGCAAGTTCATTTCCCCATTCGCAAAGGCTTGCTGCAACGCGTGGTCGGGCAGGTGAAGGCGGTGGATGGGGTGTCTCTGGATATTCCGCAAGGCCATACGCTGGCGCTGGTGGGTGAATCCGGTTGCGGCAAGACGACGCTGGGTAAGGCATTGCTTGGATTGATCAAGCCGAACGCCGGGAGTGTGTGTTTGAATGGCATGGAGGTGACTGACAAGCGTAGCAGGATTTCAGGCGCGCATTCCATGCAAATGGTGTTCCAGGATCCTTATGCCTCGCTCAATCCCAAGATGCGCGTAGCCGAGATTCTGGAAGAAGGGATGACTGCGTTGAATATCGGCGGTGACAGTGCATCACGCCAGGCGCATATCGATGAGTTGCTAGATAAGGTCGGTCTGGTGCGCGACAGCAAATGGCGCTATCCGCATGAGTTTTCCGGAGGACAGCGTCAGCGCATCGCAATTGCCCGTGCCCTGGCGGTTTCGCCGAAATTACTGATTTGCGACGAGCCGACCAGTGCGCTGGATGTGTCGGTGCAGGCGCAGATACTGAACCTGCTGAAAACGCTGCAGCAGGAAATGGGGTTGAGTTATCTTTTCATTACGCACAACCTTGCG
>JBNKBO010000055.1:0-11982 GCA_050287265.1 Sideroxydans sp.
CCATCGCCGAGAACAGGCGCATCCTGACCGAGCGTGCCGTGTTCCGGGTATTGCCGGGGTCGGTGACCATGCGCGAATACGCGGCAACGGCGGCAGGTGTCCAGCCGTTGACGGGAAATCTGCCGGAAGGCGGTGTAAAATTCTATGCTGCATATGATCAGGCCGGTGCACTCAAAGGCATTGCTGCCGAGGCGGCGGCCAAAGGCTACGCCGATACGGTGCGCATCATGTACGGCTACGATGTCAAATGCCAGTGCATCATCGGCATCGGGGTTGTGTTTATGCGTGAGACGCCGGGCATCGGCGACAAGATTATTACCGACAAAGCGTTCCTGAAAAATTTCGAGGCACTGGATGTGCGCGTCAATGCCGAAATGACGGCACTGGCGAACGCGGTGAAGACCGTCAAGCATGGCACCAAGACCGATCCGTGGCAGATCGACGCGATTGCCGGTGCCACGATCACATCCAAGGCAGTCGGCCGCGGTATCAATGAGAGCGCGCAAAAACTGTTGCCCAGACTGGTCCCACATTTAGCGGAGTTGAAATCATGAGCCTGCCAAACAATCCCGATGAAGGCATCACATTCGACACTTTCATGGAAGGTATATGGCGCCAGAACCCGGTGTTCGTCATGGTGCTGGGCATGTGTCCGGCCCTGGCTGTCACCGTCTCAGCCGTCAACGGCATTTCGATGGGGCTTGCTACGACTTTCGTATTGACTTGCTCCTGTCTACTGATTTCGCTGATCCGCAACCTGGTACCCAAGGAAGTGCGCATTGCCACTTATATCGTCATCATCGCTACTTTTGTGACGCTGGTCGATTACCTGATCCAGGCGGGCAGTCTTGCGCTGTACGAAGCATTGGGCGCCTTTATCCAGTTGATCGTGGTGAACTGCATCATTCTCGGCCGTGCCGAAGCGCACGCCTCCAAAAATCCGCCGCTCAAGGCAGTGGTCAGTGCCTTGGGCATGGGCATGGGGTTTACTCTCGGTCTGTTCATCCTGGGCGGCACACGGGAAATTCTGGGTGCGGGCAAACTGTTCGGCATTTCGCTTTTTGGCGAACATTTCCAGCCGTGGGTGGTGATGGTGTTGCCGCCGGGCGGATTCTTTGTGCTGGGCGGCTGGTTGCTGGTGTTCGCGTTGTTGCGCAGGAAACCGGTAGCGGAAGGAGGGCACTGCGATGTCGCCTGAAACCTTAAGCCAGGTATTCATCGGTGCGGTATTGACCAACAACTTCGTGCTGGCAATGTTTCTCGGCCTGTGTCCATTCCTGGGCGTGTCGGGCCGTCTGGGTACCGCGTTCCCGATGGGTGTCGCGACCACGTTCGTGATGCTGGTGGCGTCTGTGTGTGCATACACGCTGAATCTGTTGCTGGACCATTTTCATCTCGAATTCCTGCGTCTGATCTCCTACATTGTGGTGATTGCCTCGTCGGTGCAACTGGTGGAAATGGTCATGAAAAAATTCAGTCCGGCGCTGTTCCGTGCGCTGGGTATTTTTCTGCCGCTGATTACTTCCAATTGCGCAGTGCTGGCAGTGGCTTTGTTCCAGACATCGCGCGAATACAATTTTTCACAATCGCTGGTATTCGCGCTTGGCGGCGGCGCAGGTTTTACGCTGGCACTGGTATTGATGGCATCGCTACGCGAGCGTTTGCAATTGGCTAATGTGCCGGTGCTGGTACAGGGTACGGCGATGTCGCTGATCCTGGCAGGCCTGCTGTCATTGACGTTCATGGGCTTTGCCGGTCTGGGCGGTGGCGAATGATTTACCTCGAGACAGTGCTGATTGTTTTTGCGCTGTTTGCCGGATGGCTGGCGGTGCGTGCATTTGCGCGCAGGCATGCGGCGCGTCATCCGGAGTTTGGCGCGTTGCGCGAAGAAGGCGAAGGATGCGGCTGCGGTGCACATAAGTGTGGCGAGGATCAATGTAAGCGTGAGGCGCATTGATCCCGGAGAAAATGTACGAGTCGATTTGCACCAATAAGAATAATATTTTTTGAAAAAACAGGAGAACCTCATGCAACCGTACGTTATTCCTTTCCAGTCTCTGGGGCTCGCAGATATTCCGGAGGTGGGTGGAAAGAATGCATCGCTGGGCGAAATGATTTCCAGCCTGAGTTCGTCAGGTGTACATGTGCCCGGTGGTTTTGCCACTACGGCGCAGGCGTATCGCGATTTTCTTGCCAATGACGGACTGGACAAACGCATTGAGCAGACCCTGGAAAAACTGGATGTGGAAGATGTTACGGCGCTGGCCGAAGCAGGGCGCGCCATACGCGGCTGGATCGTCGAAGCGCCGCTGCCCAAGCGCCTGGAAGACGAAATACGCAGTCATTACGAAAAACTGTCTGCGGGCGACGAAGGCAGCTTCGCCGTGCGTTCCTCTGCAACAGCGGAGGATTTGCCGGATGCCTCGTTTGCTGGGCAGCAGGAGACATTCCTCAACATCCAGGGCATAGACAACATCCTGCATGCGATCCGCGAAGTGTTCGCGTCGCTGTACAACGATCGCGCCATTTCCTACCGTGTGCACAAGGATTTCAC
This sequence comes from Sideroxydans sp., assembly GCA_050287265.1. GTDB lineage: Bacteria > Pseudomonadota > Gammaproteobacteria > Burkholderiales > Gallionellaceae > Sideroxyarcus. The sequence goes on from JBNKBO010000055.1 coordinate 2,555, forward strand.
GCATGCCGACGTGGCGCTATCTGCTGGCGTGCAGCGCATGGTGCGCTCTGACCTGGGCGCATCCGGTGTGATGTTCACGCTGGATACCGAATCCGGATTTCGTGACGCAGTGTTCATCACCTCGTCCTGGGGGCTGGGCGAGATGGTGGTGCAGGGAGCTGTGAACCCGGATGAGTTTTATGTACACAAACCGCAACTCGCTGCGGGCTTTCCCGCAGTGATTCGCCGTGCACTGGGTTCCAAGCAGCAACGCATGGTGTTCGACGAACAGCGTTCTGCCGGCCGTTCCACGCGCATCGAGCCGGTACCTGAGGCCGATCAGTCGAAATTTTCCCTGAGCGACGAGGATGTGCTGCAACTCGCACGCTATGCAATGGCCATCGAGAAACATTACGGACGTCCGATGGACATCGAGTGGGGCAGGGATGGAGTGGATGGCAAGCTCTACATCCTGCAGGCACGTCCCGAAACCGTGAAATCGAATGCCGCTGCCGGCGGCACCGAGAAATACCGTCTGCTGCAGCGCGGCGACGTGCTGGTGGAAGGCCGCGCCATCGGCCAGAAGATCGGCGTCGGCGTGGTGCGCATCGTGGCTGGGCCCGAAGAAATGGATAAGGTGCAGGCGGGCGACGTGCTGGTCACCGACATGACCGATCCAAACTGGGAGCCGGTGATGAAGAAGGCCTCCGCCATCATCACCAATCGCGGCGGGCGCACCTGTCATGCGGCCATCATCGCGCGTGAACTGGGTATTCCCGCCATTGTCGGCTGCGGTCATGCCACTACCGCGCTGCAGGACGGCGAGACTGTCACTGCCTCCTGCGCGGAAGGCGATACCGGCTTTGTTTATCACGGCGAATTACCGTTCGAGGTGGTCGTGCATAACGAAACCGAATTGCCGCCCATTCCGGTCAAACTCATGCTTAACGTGGGCAATCCGACGCTGGCGTTCGAATTCGCGCAATTGCCGTCAGCAGGCGTGGGTCTGGCGCGCCTGGAATTCATCATCAACAACCTGATCGGTATCCATCCCAGGGCGGTGCTGGAACACGACAAGCTGCCGGCCAAGCTGCAAGAGGCTGTGCTGCAACGTGCTGCCGGTTATGCGAGTCCTGAGGACTTTTATACAGGCAAGATCACCGAAGGCGTTTCCACGCTTGCAGCCGCATTCTGGCCCAAGCCGGTGATCGTGCGCATGTCCGACTTCAAATCGAACGAATACCGCAAGCTGCTCGGCGGCGACGTCTACGAACCGGTGGAAGAAAATCCCATGATCGGTTTCCGCGGCGCGGGTCGTTATGTTGCGTCGAATTTCAGCGCCTGTTTCGAGCTGGAATGCCGCGCCATGAAGCGCGCGCGCGAAGAGCTGGGCTACACCAATATCGAACTGATGATCCCGTTCGTACGCACGGTACAGGAAGCGAGCGAAGTTGTGGCTACCCTGGAAAAACACGGGTTGAAACGCGGCGACAAGGGATTGCGCCTGATCATGATGTGCGAGATTCCGTCCAATGCGTTGCTGGCCGAAGAATTCCTGCAATACTTCGACGGCTTCTCCATCGGTTCCAACGACCTGACGCAACTGACGCTGGGGCTGGATCGTGACTCCAGCCTGGTGGCGGACCGTTTCGATGAACGCGATGCGGCGGTGAAGGCGCTGCTGAAAATGGCGATCACAACTTGCAACCGTCTGGACAAATACGTCGGTATCTGCGGACAGGGCCCGTCCGATCATTTCGAATTTGCGCAATGGCTGGTGGAAACCGGTATCCAGACCATGTCGCTGAATCCGGATACGGTAATTGAAACATGGCGCAAGCTGGCCGAGAAAGGAACCACGAAAAAGAAGACTTGACGATCACGGCAGCCGGATCAGAATGCATCCGGCTGCCATAACCCTGGGCCGAACAAGCAATTTGTTCCGGCATCATCAGTAAGCGTTTTCCTGCCCCTCCCCCGTCCCACTCTCCCCTTTTTGGGGGAGGGGTCTTTTTTATCATTAGAAATACGCGACTGCATTATTACATTACCAGATTAGTCAAAAGAATGACCAGCAAAAAGGTTATATAGGCGCGTTTGCAGTATGGTTTCAGGCTACTTCAGATTGTCATTCGCGTTGATCTGCGATTTCACCAATTCTGTTTTTTCCTAACGCAATTTGATTGCAGTTTTATGACTGCAAACACTGTTGTTGCGCAATTGAAACGGTCTCGTGAAATTTTTGTTACAGGGCGGATTTTGAAAATTTTCGCGGCAGAATCCGCACCGAATTCTCACTCAGGGAATTTATTTGATTTTGCCGACCAGCTTTGTTGGCCGCGCAACCAACCTAAACGAAGGAGAGTATCAAGATGCAAAAGAAACTGATCGCGCTGGCCGTGGCCGCTGCTTTTTCCACCCCGGTGTTCGCCGACAATGCCAATGTCACGCTTTACGGCAAGGCATTTTTGACGCTGGATTCCATCAACAGCAACCAGACAGGCGCCGTAAGCAAGATGCGCGTCAATTCCAACGCATCACGTTTTGGAGTCAAAGGCAGCGAAGATGTGGGTGATGGCCTGAAAGCAATTTATCAGTTCGAAGTGCAAGTGGATGGCGACGGCAGCGGCGGCAACGGTTTTGGCAACGGCTCGCGCAACACATTCGTTGGTCTGGGCGGCGATTTCGGCGAACTGACGCTGGGTAACCATGACACCCCGTACAAGGTCACCCACAACAAGATCGAACTGTTCGACAACACGACTGTGTTCAGTGCAACCAACCTGATCGGTCGCGCCTCTGCAAATGGCGGCATCAGCTATGTTACACGCCAGAAGAATATGGTTCAGTACAAATCGCCATCGCTGGGCGGTGTAAAAATCGCGGCACTGTACAGCCCGGACGAAGCCAAGACAGCCACGACCAACAAGACGGTTTTGTCGCTCTCCGCAACTTTTGATCAGGATGGAATCTATGCAGCCATTGGCTATGATAGCCGCCCGGATCAGACAACGGCAGGCCAGTCCGACAATGCCATGCGCATAGTGGGCAAGTACGATTTCGGCGGCGCATGGGTGGGTGCGACTGTCGAGCGTATCAAGGTGAGCGCTGCGACAGCTTATACCCAAAGCAACAATGAACTGGTTGGCGGCGTCAACCTGGGGGCAAGCTCCATTGCGTTGAGCTACGCCAAAAACGGCAAGACCGATGTGGCCAACACGGGCGCCAACCAGATTTCCTTGCGCTTCGGTCACAAGTTCTCCAAGCGCACCGAAGCTTTTGTGGCGTATGCCTCGTTGAAGAACGATTCCGCTGCGACGTACGCAAAAATCTATTCCGGAGCGACGGCAGGTTCCACCCAAACCGCCATGGGTGTCGGTCTGATCCACGCTTTCTGACCGGATTGAGGAAAAAATGAAGGCAATTTGAAGCAAATCCGGCTTCAACTCGAAACGGGCACCCTGGTGCCCGTTTTGTCTGTTTTTAGCGTCAAATTAGCGTCAAATAGAGTCAAACAACAAACTAAAGAAGTGAGTACAAGTAATTGATAAATCCTGAGTATTTTACTTTAAAAATAACGTGTTGCAAAAAAGACACAGAAAATAGCCTCAATTGCATGCCAAGCATTGAAACGGGGTGTGGGCAGTGATACTTTGCGCCTCGGACTAGGCGGGAACACCCACCGATCCAAATATTTCGTCAGGGATTGGCCCTGCACGAATCGTGAAAACCCTGAGGAGAATATTAATGCAAAAGAAAATTATCGCTTTGGCAATCGCCGCTGCTTTTTCGGGCTCTGCATTCGCTGACGCCACGCTGTACGGTGCAGTTGATGCTGCCGTGGCTTCTCTGTCCGGTTCCGGCCAGAAGAGCGAACTGCTCGTCGTTTCCGGCGGTGCTGGTGCTTCGCGCATCGGTGTGAATGCAGCCGAAGACCTGGACAACGGCATGAAGGTGGTTGTGAACGTGGAATATGGTCTGAACACCGAGGTTGCAGGCGGTGACTTTGGTGCGCGTCAGGAATTGCTGGGTCTGGCTGGCGGTTTCGGTACCGTTGCTACCGGCTATCTGCAAACCACTGGTTATGACTGGCAAGTCAAGTTCGATCCGGTCGCCGGCTCACTGGTGTCTCCGCTGCAATCCATGAACAGCGGTATGCTGATCGGTGCTACTGCTGCTGCTGCCCGTGCCAATCGCGCACTGGCCTACATCTCCCCCGACCTGGGCGGTGTGGTTGTTGCCGTAAACTACAGCACTGAGGTAGCCGGTGGTCTGGGCGCTGCAGGTTCGGCATCGACCAGCCAAATCGTCAAGTCGACCGCTTTTCTGGCTTCTGCTACCTACACAGCAGGTCCGTTGGCTGTAGGCGGCGTGATGGCCTCTCTGGAAGGCGGCAAGAACGCTGGTGGAGTTGAGGCTGCCGACATGAGCGACATGGCTGTGGGTGCTTCCTATGACTTGGGCGTTGCCAAGCTGATGGGTACCTATCAGACCAGCAAGACAACTGCTGCCGGCGTCAGCAACACCAACAAGGCAATGTCTTTCTCCGCCGTGATCCCGGCTGGCCCTGGCCTGGTGGGCGTGCAGTATGCAACCCACAAGAATGCAACGTCCAGCAACGGTGGTTCCGGCTTCCTCGTTGGCTACCTGCTGCCGATGTCTAAGACTGTGATGGCTTATGCAGCATACGAGTCGGTCAAGAACCAGAGCGCCAGCCGTGCTTTCTCGGTTGACAACAACGGTCTGGCAGCAGCAACTCTGGACCTGGGCGGCAGTTCTTCCCTGGTTGCAGTTGGTCTGCGCAAAAAGTTCTAATCTGACTTAACAGTCATTTTGGAATCTGAAACGGCCACCTTCGGGTGGCCGTTTTTTATTTGACAGTATTGCGTTGATTGCCTAAATTGCCCGCCTTACGAACATGGAGGGTGCCATGCTGAACCTGGATAGTCTGATCATAGAATTTGATAAAGGCCTGCGCACGCTGTTTGCGAAAGCGCCGACAGCGCGCCCGTATCCCGATGCCGGCATCGCCGATGCCGGGTTGAGCGATGCCGAGAAAAAACACGCCGCCGCGCTGATGCGCATCAACCACACGGGCGAGATATGCGCGCAGGCTTTGTATCAGGGGCAGGCGCTGACGGCGCGCGATCCGGTAGTGCAGGAAAAACTGAAGCAGGCTGCATGGGAGGAGACAGAGCACCTGGCTTGGACCTCGCATAGGGTGCATGAACTGGGCAGCAGGTTGAGCCTGCTTAATCCGCTCTGGTACGCCGGGTCTCTGGCACTGGGGGCGCTGGCAGGCGCGCTGGGCGATAAATGGAATCTCGGCTTCCTGGCTGAGACCGAGCGCCAGGTGGGCGCACACCTGCAAAGTCATCTGGAAAGCCTGCCGCCGCAGGATGCAAAGAGCCGCGCCGTGGCACAGCAGATGTATGTGGATGAAGTCGGGCATTCCGACATGGCGGTGGCGCTGGGGGCGGCGGAACTGCCGCTGGCAGTGAAGCTGGCGATGCGCGGGATGTCCAAAGTGATGACGAAGACGGTTTATTGGGTTTGAGTGTCATTCCGGCGAAGGCCGGAATCCAGCGGGTTTATAAATAATGCAGTCAGCTTTGTCCCTGCTACACAGGGGGCTTGATAAATTTGCTGGATTCCGGCCTTCGCCGGAATGACGAGAACTAGCCTTCAATAATCTCGTAATCGTGCGTCACCTCTGCCACCTTTCCAAACATGATGGATGCCGAGCAGTATTTGTTCGCCGATAGATTGATGGCTCGCTCGACCTGCTCGTGGCGCAGGTTCTTGCCCGTGATGACGAAATGCAGATGGATGCTGGTGAATACCTTGGGGTCGTTTTCTGCCCGCTCAGACTGGACGTCCACCACGCAATCGGTGATCTGCTGGCGCGATTTTTTCAGGATGGTCACCACGTCATAAGCGGTGCAGGCACCGGTGCCGAGCAGCAACATCTCCATTGGCCTGGGGCCGAGGTTGCGCCCGCCGCCTGCAGGCGGACCATCCATCAGAACCGCGTGGCCGCTCTCGGTTTCGCCGAGAAAGGAGACTTCTTCAACCCATTTGATACGTGCTTTCATGTGACACCTCGCATGACAAAATTGCCTGCTGAACATTCTCGAAGAAAACACCCTGCTTCCGCTATTACTCTCAAGGAGTACACCGTCAATGGTAAAGGTTGGTAACGAAGCCGGACAAACCCGAACCGACAGGCAGTCATGATTTTAGCCGATACCAGAGCATTCCGATCAACTCGTGCATGAATATCCTGCTGTTGCGCAGGGCAGAGGCATTCGGGACGAAAGCCAGCAAATTGGTGCGGTAGCGTGTTGTAAAGGCGGTGGGCGCAGGGATGACCTCAAATCCCGCCGCTTGAAAGGTATGCAATGCGCGAGGCATGTGCCATGCATGGGTGACCAGGTAGATACGGTTTACGCCCGCCTGCTTGAGCATCTGCCGGCTTAAACGCGCACTTTCCAGCGTGTTGTCCGACGTATTTTCTGTCCAGCGTACGGGTACGTTGAATTCCTGCTCCAGCACCTGTTTCATCTGTTCTGCTTCGGAGGTGTTGTTGCCCAGCGGTTTACCGCCTGTGAGCAGAATGGGTTTGCCGGTCTCGCGCTGGAGCCTGGCAGCAAAGCGCAGCCGCTCCAGCGTGGAAGCGCCGACCGTATCACCGCCATATTCCGGCGCGTGGAAATAAGTGCCGCCACCCAATACGACGATGGCATCCGCCAGCGGTTCTTTTGAATCGTGGACAAGGGGCTCGCTTTCCAGCCCGTGCAGCAACGCATCGGCAAAAAACGGCGTGGAAAACAGCCACAATAAAACGAACGAAGTAGTGAGCAGTATACGGGCGATATGCGGGCGTTTGTGCCACAGCCACAATCCGATCACCGCAACAAGCAGCAGATTGAGCGGCGGCAACAGAAAAGCACTGATGAGGTTGGTAAAGAACCAGGACATGGCGACCATTATCCCAGAATGTTGTCGTCAACCGGAAATTGTCACAATAAAATCATGTGCGTGTCATGAAAGTTTCGCATGCTGCAGCGAAACTGTGCGCCATGATGAATCTGTTCAAATACTGGCGCTGGCTGATTCCTCTGTTGTTATGGAGTGCGGATGCCAATGCGTGGGGGCTTTACACCCACGTCTATTTTGCCCAACTGCTGCTGTGGGCGGTGCCACTTACCGACCCGCGCTATCGGCGCGCAATCAAATCCTTTCCCGGGCTGGTGCTGGCCGGTGCCTGTCTGCCCGATCTCGCGTTGTTGAGCGAGCGCCCATGGGGCGAGCCATTTTCCACCACACACCAGTGGCAGCGTGCGCGCATATTGCTTGAAGACGCACAGAATGACAGGGAATACGCGCTGTCACTGGGTTTTGTCAGCCATCTGTTGGCGGATGTGATCGCGCACAACCACTTTGTCCCTGCGCACGAAAAGATGTGGGGCAACATTCCTGTACTGACGCATGCAGCCTGCGAATGGGCGATGGACGTGCACATCCGTCCGCAACTGTTTGCCGTGCCGGGTGAACTGATGCGCGCTCATCAGGACGAACTGGCGGAATATGTGGCGCAACATTTCGCCTGTTCCGGAGTCATGGCAAAGCGCGGTGTGGCGATGCTGGCGGGTGCGGAAAACCTGTTGCGCGCCAGCCGCCTGTCGCACCTGTGCTACCACGGTGCGCGGGCGCTCGATGCCGGAATGCAGCGCCGCTTCAATTATTACCTGAGCGAAACCGGCATACATCTGACACATATAGACCGCATCCTGCAGGGAGAGGAACCGGTGTGGGATGCAGATCCAAATGCCGACGATCCGTCCGTACGGCAGCGCATAGAACTCGTTGCGCCATTGCAGCTAAGACACCGGATTCCATTGCCGCAGGATATATTCACTTCTGTTATTCCGGCGCAGGCCGGAATCCAGCCGAAATAGATAGCCCGCGAAGCGGATAGATGTCTTGGCGCAGTCCCGCCACGCGGGGGATATTTTTTTATAACTGGATTCCGGCCTGCGCCGGAATGACGGCGCTATAGAGCGAGCGAGATTCCCGCGATCGCTGCGCCCAGCGCCGCACCCGCCAATACATCACTTGGATAGTGCAGGCCGAGGATTGGACGCGACAGCGCGACCATCGTGGCGAATGGAACGATCAGCCAGAACAGGCCGGGGTAGTAGACCAGCACGACGATACTGAAAGCGGCTGCGTGCATGGTGTGGCCGGAAGGGAAGCTGAACTGGTCCAGTGTCTTGCCGACGCATTTGATGGCCGGATAGACGTTGAACGGACGCGGGCGTAGCGTTTTTCCCTTGATGAATTTGTAGAGTGCGGTACCGGGCAGGCCGACGGCGATCATGTGCAATACGGGGTACAGCGCATCGGCGCCGTCCTTGATCAGCAGCACCACCATCAGCGTGTACCAGAACACGCCATCGCCCAGACGGCTGGCGAGGCGGAACAGGTTGCGCACCGTGAAGTTGCGGCTCTGACGGTTGCAGAACGCACACAACTCCATATCCCAAGTTTTAATCTGCTGTAGCGGAAAGTTCAGGTTGGACATGTTGTTCTCCCTGTTTGTGCACAACGTCGTACAACACGGCTTCCATTTCGCCCATGATGTGTTCCCAGGTCAGTGATTCCACCGTTTCGCGAGCGGCAACGCGCAGACGTTGTACACGATCCATGTCGGAGACCAGTGCTTTGGCCTGTGTGACGAAGGCATCGGTATCGGCGAAAGGCACCAGCAGGCCGTTCACGTCGTGGCGCATGTGCTGGCGCGCGGCAGCGTAATCGTATGCAACCGTGGCCAGGCCGCTTGCCATCGCCTCGATGGTGACGTTGCCGTAGGTTTCGGTCAGGCTGGCGTAAAGAAAAATATCGCCGGACGCATAATGTTGCGCCAGCGCTTCGCCGGTCTGCATGCCCGCAAAGATCAGGTGCGGGTGCTGCTTTTCCAGTTCGGCACGGGCCGGACCATCGCCGACCATCACCAGCCGTGTCAGCGGGTTGATCTTGCGCATCTGCTCGAATGCCTGAATAACCACTTGCAGATTTTTTTCCGGTGCGATGCGGCTGACCAGCATCACAACGGGTGTGTCATCAGCCGCTTGCCAGGTGGCACGCAGTTCTGCACTGCGTTTGGCCGGATGGAACAGTTCTGTGTCCACACCGCGCGAAACCACCACCACATTTTTGTAGCCTTCGAATTCCAGTTGTTGCTGCAGCGATGCAGTGGGCACCATCGTGCACGCCGCCTTGTTGTGGAAGTGGCGCAGATAGGCGGCGATGGGTTTCTTCAGCAGGCCGATGCCGTAATGCTGCGAGTAGCTGTGGAAGTTGGTGTGGAAGTCTGTACTTACCGGAATGTTGAGTTTTCTGGCAGCGGAAAGCGCAGACCAGCCCAGCGGACCCTCGGTGGCGAT
>JBNKBO010000056.1:0-11728 GCA_050287265.1 Sideroxydans sp.
TCTTGTGTACCGATGAAATAATGGCATTTATCAGAGCATGCGCCGCAGTGCACGCAGGCATCCATGTAAACGCGTAGCGAACGGAAACGGCTCAGCAGGTCGCCCATCTTGGCGATGGCCTTGTCGTGCCAGTCGTCTACCAGCTGGCCGGGAAAACCCAGTGCTTCCTGATGCTTGTCGTTTGCGATGAAGGGGCCCTTGCCTTCCATCGCGCCCGGCTTCAGCGCGGGGATGATGGGGATGGTGCGATAGGCTGGCGGAGTGATATCAGCCATTCTGGTTCTCCGATTCCAACTTGCGTGCCCAGCTACTCAGGTGGCGATGCTCGCGGCAATCGTCCATCTGGTTGCGGGTGGGTGAAAAAAAGACTCCTGGCGCATGCAACAACTTGCTTAGAGGGAAGAGTGCCAGGAGTGCGAAAACCATGAACAGGTGCAGCAACAACAGGCCATCGGCAGGCAAGGTGCCGATATCGAAATGCATCAGACCGAGGAAATAGGACTTCACACCGATCACATCGGTATGGGAAACGAACTGCATCAGCAGGCCGGAAGCCGCGATGACGATCAGCAGCAACAGCCACAGGTGATCGGATGGCGTAGAGATGTAACGGATGCGCTCGACGAACAATCGGCGCGCCCACAGCCCGCACAGGCCCAGTAGCATGGTGATGCCTGCATAGATGCCGAACGGCTGGATGAATGCGACCCAACCCCATACGGGATCGGTGAAATAGCGCAGGTGGCGCAGAACGACCAGCAGCATGCTGGTGTGAAACAGCCAGCCCATGGCCCATGTCCACAGATTGGCCTTGAACAGGCTTTCGAAGAACACCACTTCGCGCGTCAGGCGGAATGCCACACCACTCTTGGTGGTCGGTGCCGGTGTCGTCGGAATCTTCAGCGGCGCAGGGGTGCGCGCATAGAGTTTGATACGGGAGAGCAACCCCACGACGAACAGCAACGTCGCGAGATAGAACAGGATTGCGAAGATCACGCTCATCGTGTGGTCACCCTTCCTTGCTTCAGCTTAGATACAGCCGGTTGGCTTCGGCAGACCGGCGATCTTGCAAGCCTGCTTGCCCGGGCCGTATGGGAACAGACCGTACAGGTACTCGCTGTTGCCCTTCTCTGCGCCCAGCTTCTTGCCGATGGCCTTGGTCAGCACGCGCACTGCGGGTGCGATCTGATACTCGTCGAAATACTCGCGCAGGAAGTTGATCACTTCCCAGTGCTGATCGGTCATCTCGATGCTTTCTGTCTTGGCGATGTAATCCGCAACTTCGGTATTCCAGTCGCTCAGGTTGACCAGGTAACCTTCTTCGTCTGTTTCGTAGCTCTTGCCGCCGACTTCGATGCTAGCCATGTTGTGTCTCCTTCAATAAAAATGGTTGCTACTTACTGCTCTTCCCTCTTTCCGCCCCTCACCTTGCGGCATTGGGGCGAACCGTTATCGCAACGCGATTCTTGTTACAGCCAGGATTGGCAATTCTTGTTGTTGACCGTCAGGCCAACGAACCCTGCATAGTCCACTGCGGAGACGCCTGCGACCAGGCGATCGCCCAGACCGCGTGCTTCCAGGTCAGGCATCAGCACGTGCACTTTGCAGCGGCCCATGGCCGCAGTCAGTTTGGATTCGAAGGCGTTGCCTGCAGTCGCGGCATACACCGCGTCTTCGATCAACAGTACGTCGCCACCATCGACCATGGTGTTCAGGCAGCTTTCCAGCGTGCCGCTGGTCAACGGGGATTTGTTCACGATATGCAGCATGTTCTCTCCCTCAGAAACTCAGGACGACGTCTTGCTCGTCCATCAGTTTGCCCATCTCGGCACGGGCCAATACGGTGACCGGCACGATGAAGTCGTCTTCGCTCAGGCCGCGTGCTTCCATCGCTTCCTTCTCGACGTACAGCTTCTCCACGTCGTAGTCTTCCAGCGCACGATAGGTAGGCGAGAAGTTCTTGGTCTCGATGCCCTTGGTCTGCATGCCCTTCTTCAACTGGTAGACACCGTCGTCGAGAAAGACCAGCGAAACGTCCTGGTTGAAGGCCGCGGTGATCAGCACCACTTCCAGCGATTCCAGCGCGTAGATGGTGCCGTAAGGCGCCTTGCGGTTCACGAACATGAATTTCTTTTGATCGCTCATTCCGTTCTCCTCAATCGCAGAAGGTGACCAGACGGTCGCACTTGATGCCGGACTCGACCAACTGGCCCAGACCCGAGATGCGGAAACCCGTTGCCAGATTCTCTTCCTTGATGCCGCGACGCAACGCTGCCGCCACGCACACCACCAGGTCGACCTTGTGCTCTTCCGCCAGCTTGGTCCAGCGGTTGACGATGTGACGGTCGTCCTGCGGCGGCTCGGTCAGGCGTGAAGCGTTGTTCACGCCGTCGTGGTAGAAGAACACGCGCCATACTTCATGGCCCGACTCGATGGCCGCCTTGGCGAACAGGTAAGCGGAATCGCTCGCCTGATGCTGGTACGGCCCCTCGTTGACTACGATGCCAAACTTCATACAGTCACCTCGCTCAGAAACGGATATGTGCCGAAGCGTTCAAGTTGTAACGAGAACCGCGCCAGTCGTCGATCAGGTACTTGGTGAATGGCAGCCCGGTCTTTTCGAAAAAGCGCGGCCATCCGATGCGGTCGATCCAGTCTGACAGGCGCTCCCAGGGTTGTGCATCTTCCTTGTAAACGCTGATGATATTTTTTACCACCGCGGCAACTTCAGGCCAGCGCGGCGCGTTGTTGGGCAAACCGGAGGCAACCATCTTCATGAAGGTTGGCTTGCTGCGCGCGTTGGAGTTCTTGCCGCCAACCCAGATCGCCAGCTTGGAAAACTCCGGATCGTTGATCTGCATCGGCGGGCAGGGAGGATAGCAGGCGCCGCAGCACATGCATTTGGTCTCGTCGATCTCCAATGAAGGCTTGCCGTTCACCATCGCCGGGCGGATCGCCGCGACGGGGCAGCGCGCCACGACAGTCGGACGTTCGCACACGTTGGCAACCAGGTCATGATTGATGACAGGTGGCTTGGTGTGCTGCATGATAATGGCGATATCGGCCTGTCCACCGCAGTTGATCTCGCAGCAGGAGGTCGTAAGATGCACGCGGTTGGGCATCTCTTCGCGCTTGAATTCGTCGATCAATTCATCCATCAGCGCCTTGACCACGCCCGAAGCATCGGTACCCGGAATATCGCAGTGCAACCAGCCCTGAGTATGCGCGATCATGGTCACGGAGTTGCCGGTACCGCCCACCGGGAAGCCATTCTTCTCCAGTTCGGCGATCAACGGGGCGACTTTCCCCTCCTCCGACACCATGAATTCTATGTTGGAACGAATGGTGAAACGTACGCGGCTCTCGGCAAACTTGTCAGCGATGTCGCATAAGGTCCGGATGGTATAGACATCCATCTGGCGCTGCGTGCCTGCACGCACCGTCCACACTTCATCGCCAGTGTGCGATACATGGTGCAATACGCCGGGACGCGGACGGTCATGGTATTTCCAGTTGCCGTAGTTTTTGGCCAGCAACGGATGCAGATACTGTTTATTGTCCGGTACGCCAGTTTCCTTGGGCTTACGCTTTTGAGCGGGTTTTTCTTGAACGGCTTGATTCATTTTCTGTCTCCTCAGGCGGCTTGCTTTTTGGCGTTGATCTTGGCGACTTCGTCGTCCCATCCGTCGGTACGGACATAGGGGTTCATACGCGGCGAATTGACCATCGCCGGATCGACATCGAGTTCCATCGCTTCGAGGAAGTTGGCCAGACCGATACGCTCGATCATTTCGCCCGTACGCTCATGCTCCAGTGCGTTCTCGGCAAAGAAATCAATGGCGCGCTGGGCAAAATCGACCAGCTTCTCGACACCCTCATCGGTATCCAGCTTGATAAACGGAATGACTACAATACCCATCAGGCCGCCGATCTTCAGGTGGCTCTTGCCGCCCACCAGAATGGTTGCGCCCTTGTCCTTGCCGGGCGCCAGACCGCCGGTGATGACGTTGATGCAGTGCATGCAGCGAACGCAGTCGCTGTTCTCGATTTCCAGGGCATGTGTATCCGAGACCTTGACCGAAGAAATGCTGGCGCCAGACTTGACGTCCTTCACCTCCTTGATCTGGATGGCCCGGGTCGGGCAACGGGAAATGACATCATTGACCAGGTCGGTCATGCCGTGTTTGGCAAAATACCGGCGCGCCAGCGTTTCATCCGTGCGGATATTATCGCGCCAGGTGCCGATCACTGCCATGTCGGAACGCTGAATCGAGTTCATGCAGTCGTTCGGGCAGCCGGAAAACTTGAATTTGAATTTGTATGGCAGCGAAGGACGATGCATATCGTCCATGAAAGTGTTCAGCACAGCGCGATGCACCTTGGCTTCGTCGTAGCAGGACTGTTCGCAACGCGCGGCACCCACGCAAGACATCGAAGTACGCACTGCCGGACCGGCACCGCCCATGTCGAATCCCAGCTCATTGATTTCGTCAAAGGCCGGCTGCACATTGTCAGTGGTACAACCCTGCAGCATGATGTCGCCGGACTGGCCATGGAGGGCAATCAGACCGGAACCGTGTTTTTCCCAGATGTCGCAGAATTTGCGCAGGATATCGGTATCGTAGTGCATGCCTGGCGGAGGCTGAATGCGCAGGGTATGGAACTCGGCCGCATCCTTGAATTGGGGGGTACCATCCGGGTTTTTCAGCTCGGTAAAACGCGGAATGACGCCGCCGCCATAACCGAACACGCCGACCGTGCCGCCCTTCCAGTATCCCTTGCGGGTCTTGTACGATGCCTCGAGTTGTCCGAGCAGGTCGACCATCATATCCTTGTCCTTGGCCAGACGCTTCAGCCCGGTCACGAAACTCGGCCACTTGCCCTTTTCGAGTTCATCCAGATTCGGGGTTGTATGCAGCTTTTTCGCCATCATTTTTCCTTTCAAGTCGCGTTGCGCTATGTTGCCCGGCGAAGGGCTGAAATTCAGGTATCGTACGGGTTCTGGCGTACTTTGATCCAGCCCGGTTTTCTGATGAGTACGCATGGTACGGTGCTACGACAAGCCTAACCATTACCCGTAGCGACTATCCAAAGTAACCCTTAAGGGGGGTGTTTTTTTCCTCCCCGGTAGTATTCAAACAGGGCAATATTGGCGCTAGACTTACCTTAATTCAAGGGGTTCGCCAAACACGCAAACCGATCCATCTTAACTGCAATCAGGACAAACATGGCGAAAACAAGCGAACTCGGAAAATTTCTGGTCCCTATTGGAAAGCAACAGGTCGAATTGCAGCAAATCGACCACGTAGATGGCGGCATGAGCATGTTGCGTATCCGCATACGCGAAGGCAAACGCTTCACGATCTTCGACATCGATTCGCAAACTGCAAAACAATGGGCTGCCATCATGCAACAGTGGGCAGATACGCAGGGCGCCGGGTGACTGCCTCTCACGCCGAGATGGTTGATATGGTATTCGAGATAAGCGGTGTGACATTACCTGCCGCCTATCCCTTCGCACTGTGGGGCGAAATATCCAGACTCATCCCGCAACTCGGCGAAAACGAAAGCGTCGGCGTCATTCCTTTGCGCATGGCAGAAAGTGAAGAAGGGATGTTGCTGAACAAGCGGGCAAAACTGGTATTGCGGCTTCCCCCGGACTTGACCGAAGCCGCGGCCGGACTGGCCAATAGGCAGTTGCAAATGGCGGGAAGCGAGTTGAGTCTGGGTGGCTGCAGGATCAGGCCGATTCAGCACTACCCTACCCTGCACGCAAATCTGGTGACAGGCGCGGAAGATGAGATCGCATTCATGGCAGAAGTAAAAGCCGATCTGGCCGCCATGGGCGTCAAGGCGCAATTGATCTGCGGCCGGCGGCACCAGCTGAGCGATGGCGGGCATGTCATCAGGGGATACAGTCTGGTCTTGCACAACCTTACCCCGGAGGACTCATTGCAGGTGCAATACGCCGGGCTGGGCAAGGAAAGGCGGTTTGGTTGCGGCATTTTTGTGCCGCACAAGCTCATTGCCAGTTTGGAATGACATTTTTCTGGAAGAAAGGAAACAAGACGATGAGCTACACAGTTGCTGGAAACGAACTGGAAACCAATGATGATGGCTTCTTGCTGGAGCCGGATTACAGCGAAGAAGTGGTGAGCGTGATCGCAGCGGCCGAAGATATCGAACTGACACCCAAACACTGGGAAATCATCAACTACATGCGCGATGAATATCGCGAACATGGCCACACGCCCAATTTCCGCAATATGCTGAAGGGCGTCAACGAATTCTGGCCGGAAGCCGACAGCAAAGCGCTGTACGATCTGTTCCCCCTCGGCCCCGCAAAACAAGCTGCAAAGATCGCCGGACTGCCCCAACCGCTGGGTAAAGGCGGCTATTAATAATTACTATGGAGAATCAGATGGAAAAGATCAACGTTGTGCTCGACATGAAAGGGCTATCCTGCCCCAGGCCGCTCATCGGGGCGAAGCGCATGGTGGACGAACTGTCTGCAGGACAGATACTCTTGCTGATATCGGATTGCCCGGGCACACCGGACGATCTGTTTGCCTGGGCAAAACTGACCGGCAACCAGATTGTAAAGACCGAAAAAATGCCCGATGGTGGAACCGGCTACCACATCCAGAAAGGTCAGGGCAGCAAGCACATTAAAGCCAACGTGACACTGGATATCCGTGGCGCTGTCTGCCCCGGCCCCATCGTCGAAGCGAAAAAACTGCTGAATGGCATGCAGGAGGGCGAGGTATTGAGACTGATCAGCGATTGCCCTGGCGTGCAGACAGATATCGACGGATGGGCCTCTGCCACCGGCATGACTGTGCTCGATACCGTCGAGGCTGGCGCCGGCGTGCACGAGTTTTTCATCAGAAAAGGCTGACCGTTGCGCATCAAAAGCAACTGGTTCAAGGAAGGCCGCAAGCATTCTCCGCAAGAGATTTCGGATGCATTGTCGTTTGTCGTTTCGAAGATTGCCGAAAACGCGCTGAAGAACACGCGCAAGGCAAAATTCGAGATCGAGCTTGGGCCGCAATATTTCGACTTCCTTGCCGAATTCCTGCTGTTCCTTGTCCTGGTGGCCGACCGTATCGCTTACCGCAGACTCCCTGCAGAAGACCGGCTCGTTTTCACCGGCAACCTGGCCAACCGCGTGGGTGAAACCTATGCGGAAAACCGCAGCCGTCTGCTCGATACAGACATAAAAGTATGCAAACAAGACTTCATCGACCTGCTTAACCAGCGTGCCGGAGAATATGCCGATTTCGGCTATGACGAAAACGGCCCCGATTACGGCTTCTACCGCTACCTCGCATTTTGTATCGGCAACGTGCTGAGCGAAGAAGACGCAAAATGGGTCATCGACCCGATGATCAGCTTTGAGGCGCCCGAAGCGATCAAAATGGTGGAAAAAACCCTGCGCGGTTTATACGAGGAAGAACCGAAAAAAACGCGCCGCCGCGCTGTGGCAGGCGGGGATTGAATGAATCAGGAAAATCCATCAGGCCGTCATTCCGGCGAAGGCCGGAATCCAGCAATAGAACACACTCCGCGTAGCGGACACGTCCATCGTGTTATCCCACTTCGAGAGAATCTATTGATTATCTGGATACCGGCCTTCGCCGGTATGACACAGTTGCAGCAAATGGATTATCCAAGATGAACAATCCTTTCGACCTGAACGATACCGCAAGCTACCAGCAATGGCGTGAACAGAAACTGGCTTGCGCACCAGAATCAGTTGAAGAACTGATCGTTGAAGTGCGCGACCCGCGCGCCCTGACACCCGGCGAGCACAGCGCGCTGGCGGAACGTATCGAGCGTTGCAACATGGCAATCTACGCAAGCCCTGTACATGAAGCCGACACCGACATCCCGCGCCTGTTCGGGGCACAGTTCGGACTCGAACGCCTCGATGCCAACTGGCTGGCAGGCGAAGATGGCGTTTCGGAAATCCGCGTGTTCGATAACGGCACGCGCAAGCACTACATCCCCTACACCAACCGCGCCATCAAATGGCACACCGACGGCTACTACAACCCGCCGGAACGGGAAATCCGCGCCATGGTGCTGCATTGCGTACACAAAGCCAGTCAGGGCGGCGAAAATCAACTCATGGATCACGAGATGGCGTATCTGATGCTGCGCGACGAAAATCCGCAACACATCCGTGCACTGATGCAACCCGATGCGATGAGCATCCCGGAACGCGTGGATGAAACCGACGGCGTGCGCCCGGCGCAGAGCGGCCCCGTGTTTTCGCTGGATACCCGGGGTAATCTGCACATGCGCTATACCGCCCGCACGCGCAGCATCGCCTGGAAACAGGATGCCGCAACGCAAGCAGCCAAAACTGCGCTGGAACGACTGCTGGCATCTGCTACGCCGCATATTTTCAAGGCGCAACTTGAACCCGGTATGGGCTTTCTCTGCAACAACGTGCTGCACGACCGTACCGGTTTTACCGACGACCCCATCCACCCGCAACGTCTGCTGTATCGCGCGCGCTATCTTGACCGGATAAAGTAACCACACTGCGAAACCATTCCTTCCCCCTGCATAGGAGAGCGAATGTTGCAGACGAATTTTTTATGCATAACCGAGTACCGCGAGTCACCGGCACATTTTGCTTCGAAAGTTGTTCAAAGTCATGGTAGTAAGCGTCGTTTTGCTTTATGCTTTCAACCTGATGTTTTTCAGTAGTGCCAATCATAATTGTCGGCGGCAAATAAAAAGAATAATTCCGCACGAAAATGGGAGCGTATGTTTGATTCAATCAGTACATCGGCGTTTCCAAAAAACACAAACGGTGCCGCGATGAAAACACTGGATAATTGCTACCGTAATCCTGGAAACGTGCACAAACGATGAAATTTCCCCTGCTGGACGAAGAGCTGATTCTGGACTGGAAACGCCGGCTTGTTTTCGGCATCGGCGCACTGAGTGTCGGTATCGCCGCGATTGTGTTTGCAGTTGTGTGCGAAAAAGCGAACGGCATGTTCCACACGATGCTGGCCATTTCACCCATTCTGCCGCTTGTGCTTACGCCAATCGGGTTTGCCCTGATCGTATACCTGACCCGGAAATATTTTCCCGGATCGCAAGGCAGCGGCATTCCCCAGGCAATCGCCACACTGGATCCCAACGAAAGCGATGAAATCCGCAAACAAGTGCTGTCGGTGCGCGTGACCCTTGGCAAGATCGGGCTCGCTGTCATGGGGTTTTTCTTTGGCGCATCGGTCGGGCGCGAAGGCCCAACCGTTCAGATCGGCGCATCCATCATGCACAACATGGGCAAGCTGGCACGCTTCCCGCAGCACGATGTAGAAAAAGGTCTGATTCTGGCCGGCTCCGCTGCAGGCGTTGCGGCTGCATTCAACACACCACTGGCCGGGATCGTATTCGCCATTGAAGAAATGAGCCGCTCGTTTGAAGAACATAACAGCACGACCATCCTGATGACTGTACTCATTGCCGGTATCACCTCGCTTGCTCTGCTCGGAAATTATTCCTATTTCGGTCACACCTCCGAAACGTTGTCTTTCGGCAGAGAGTGGAATGTCGTCATCGTGTGCGGCATTGCCGGCGGACTGCTGGGAGGCGTTTTCAGCCGCACCTTGATTGAGGTCAACAAAGGGCTGGTGGGAGAATTGGGAGAATGGATGCGGGCCAAGCCCGTAGCATTCGCTGCAGCCTGCGGCCTGATAGTAGTATTGATTGGACTGGTCTCGGGCAGCACCACATACGGCAGCGGATACGTCGAAGCAAAATCACTGTTGGATGGCAATGACACCTTGCCCGAAAGCTACGGCCTGCTGAAAATGGCGGCGACAATCGTTTCCTATGTCAGCGGCATTCCCGGTGGCATCATGGCCCCCACGCTTTCTGCAGGCGCGGGATTCGGCGCCAACATCGCACACTTTTTCACCTCAGTTCCATTTGGCGCCACCGTCATTCTCGGCATGGTTGCATACTTTTCCGGCGTCACCCAGGCGCCCATCACCGCATTCGTCATCGTCATGGAAATGCGGGACAACCACGAAATGATATTGCCGTTGATGGCAGCCGCATTCATTGCAAAAGTCTGTTCACGCCTTGTCTGCCCCACTCCGCTCTTCCTCACACTGTCGAAGAACTTCATCAAACCGAGTACACCCAAAAAAGATCTGGACAATACGGGCGGCTACCCGTACTGGTAGCCGACTATATAGTCTTTGATCTGAAGTCGGGAGAAATCAACCTGTAGTGGAAGTTCGGGTTGCGCGTCATGACAGGCTCATCCTCGGCCATTGCGGTCAAACCAGATTGGTTGCGAATTTGACTGCTTACCTGACTGGAGCGGACATCAACGTTGCACGTAAGCGCCGGCTGAGCGAGTCCATCTCGACGCGCTGGTTAGGGTTCTTCATTTCCAAGACTCCGAAATAGTGCGACCTGGCTTGCAAAAACTGGTGGAAGTATTGGGGCAAGAACGACGAGCAATAACGCTCCAACGCCTCCGATATATTCACCAAGATCGCGTCCATTCACAAGAAAGAAGATAGCGATACCGGTTTCCGTAACCAAGACGCCGGTTACCCAGAACAGCATGGCCTTACTGTCGCGAATGATGTCTCGCGGAGTGGGGCCTTTCCTTTTTAACTCCCGTATTTCACCGGCATTCCAGATTGCATAAATCACAACCGGCACGAAAGCGCCGCGGGCAATCCAGGCGTCACCTTGAAACAACCAGACCACAATAAGCAGCCCCAGCAGTATCAGCCACCACTTGAGAAGCGTTTTTTGCCGTAGCACCATTTCTGAGACCCTTAACGTGGAGGTAAAGGGTTGCGCTTTAGCGCAGTCCCAGCCCGAAGGGCGAACTTGGTCGCAGGGTTAGGTACGGTTTTGTATGACACAGCCCCAACCATCGTATTCAATGCCAAAGATTTCAGACAGGCACGCCATAAGACCTGAGACAGAGCAAAGCACCTGCTGTGAAGTTGGCATGCGTACGGTAACGACAATTCGGAAATCAGACTCTGCATCCTCGATACGAGGAATGCCATATTGGTTGTCTTGAATGAACGATGCAACCGTTTCAGCCTGTGCTCTCTCTTTTGCACGAAGCACGAAATCCACATCTCTTGGAATGGAAAAATTGTCTCCCAACGAATCGTTCTTGATGAGAAGTTGTGTGTCTTCGAAGGCGGTTGAAAGCAGCGTATCGATAACTGGCATAGAAAATACCTAACGAGGTTGTAGAAAAAGTCTAAACATGCCCGCATCCTGCCGTGAACCAACCCAAATATCAAGGTCGAAGTTGGGGGAGATATTGAGGGGGAAGGGAATGGCACGCTACAAACACATCGACACCAGCCCGAGGTTTCTTGCGCTGGACCTGCAACGGCAACTCCTGCCCGGCACCTTCGAACACGCATTGAACCACCTGCTCGATCACGAAGTTGATCTCTCTGGCCTTGATGCCCGCTTCAGCAATGACGAAACGGGTGCGGCCGCTTATCCACCCGCCATGCTGCTCAAAGTCATCTTGTTCGCCTATTCACAGGGGATCGTCAGCAGCCGCAACATCGAACGTGCCTGCCGCGAACACATCACCTTCATTGTCCTGTCCGGCGACAGCCAACCGCACTTCACCACCATTGCCGGATTTGTTTCAACCCTGGGCAACGACATCGCCCGTATCTTCACCCAGATACTCTTTATCTGCGAC
>JBNKBO010000057.1:0-11644 GCA_050287265.1 Sideroxydans sp.
GCAACGGCAACATGAAACGCTTCAAATTCCCCATCCGCACCACTTCCGAAGGCTCTATCGATCCATACGGCAGCAAGCCGATGCCAAAAGTGGCCGAACTCACCGTTGATGGCGTGTTCACCAAAGGCATGATGGGCGGCTTCCGCGCAGGCAAACCGGAAGAATTGATCCGCCGCAAATAAGCGAATACTTAACGAAACGGGAGTAAATAAAATGTCTGATGCAACTTTTGGAAATCCGCAAATCGTCGAAGAAGAACTCGACATCCTGCTGATCGGCGGCGGCATGGCCTGCTGCGGTGCAGCATATGAAATGATGCGCTGGGTCGAAGCGGTCAAGGCTGAAAAAGGCGTCGACCTCAAGATCAAGCTGGTGGACAAGGCTGCCATGGATCGTTCAGGCGCCGTGGCACAAGGTCTGTCCGCGATCAATACCTATATCGGCTCCGAGCAGGATCCCGCCGATTACGCGCGCATGGTCTCCAACGACCTCATGGGTATCACCCGCGACGACCTGGCCTATGACCTGGGCCGCAACGTCGATGACTCCGTGCACCTGTTCGAGGAATGGGGTCTGCCGATCTGGAAGACGGACGCCGACGGCGTGCGTCATGACGGTGCCGACTCGATCAAGGAAGGCCTGCCGGCACTGAAGGACGGCGGCAAGCCGGTTCGCTCGGGCAAGTGGCAGATCATGATCAACGGCGAATCCTACAAATGGATCGTGGCCGAAGCGGCCAAGAAGGCGCTGGGGCTGGATCGCATCCAGGAACGCGTGTTCATCGTGCACCTGATCAACGACAAGAACGATCCCAACCGCATCGCCGGTGCCGCCGGTTTCTCGGTACGTGAGAACAAGCTGTACATCTACAAGGCCAAATCCATCCTGCTCGCTGCAGGCGGTTGTGTGAACCTGTTCCGTCCCCGTTCCGTGGGCGAAGGCCAGGGCCGTGCCTGGTATCCGGTGTGGAACGCGGGTTCCACCTACGCCATGGCGGCAGAAGCCGGTGCTGAAATGACCATGATGGAAAACCGTTTCGTGCCTGCCCGTTTCAAGGACGGTTACGGCCCGGTCGGCGCCTGGTTCCTGCTGTTCAAGGCCAAAGCCACCAATGCCTATGGCGAAGACTACATGACCAAGAACAAGGAAATGCTGAACGACTACCCGCCTTATGGACAGGCTGCCGTTCCCGCTTCCTGCCTGCGTAACCACCTGATGTTGAAGGAAATGAAGGAAGGCCGCGGCCCGATCTATATGGACACCGTGACTGCGCTCGCAAAACTGCGCGAGACCCTGACACCGAAGGAAGTAAAACATCTGGAAGCCGAAGCATGGGAAGACTTCCTCGATATGTGTGTGGGTCAGTGCGGCATCTGGGTCGGTGAGAACATCGAACCGGAAAAGAAGATGTCCGAATTGATGCCGACCGAGCCGTACCTGCTTGGCTCTCACTCAGGCTGCTGCGGCATCTGGGTATCCGGCCCGACCGACGTTGGTGCGCCGACAGGCGACGATCCGGAGTTCAAAGAAGACAACGTACCGGCACATCTGCCGCGCGGCTGGAACTGGGGCTACCGCTCCATGACCACCGTGAAGGGTCTGTTCACTGCAGGTGACGGCGTGGGCGCTTCCGGCCACAAGTTCTCCTCCGGTTCGCACACCGAAGGCCGTCTGGCCGCCAAGGCCATGGTCAAGTATGCGCTGGATAACAAGGACTACAAGCCCGAGTTCGATGAGACTGCCGAGCAGATCGCCGAAACGATCTACAAGCCGGTGCGAAACTTCATGGAACACAAGGACTACTCCACCGCCATCGATGTGAACCCGAACTACATCACGCCGAAGATGCTGCAGTTCCGCCTGCAGAAGATCATGGACGAGTATGTCGCCGGTGTTGCAACCTATTACAACACCAACGACAAGATGCTCGCAGTGGCGGAAGAGAAGCTGGAGATGCTGAAGGAGGACTCCCTGAAGATGCGTGCGAAGGATCTGCACGAGCTGCTGCGCGCATGGGAAAACTACCACCGCATCATCACGGCCGAAGCACACATGAAGCACATCCAGTTCCGCGAAGAAAGCCGCTATCCGGGCTTCTACTATCGCACCGACAAGAACTTCGTCGATGAAGAGAACTGGCACTGCTTCGTCAATTCGGTCTACGACAAGAAGACCCATCAGTGGACCTGCTTCAAGCGCAAGCACGTGGATCTGGTCGACAAGAGCAAGCTGTTCAAGGCTGCTGCACATTAAAGCAGTTACAAAGCTGTAAACGAGCGGTATATTTCGGGCATCGCGAGATGCCCGATTTTTTTCCAGAAGCATTTATCCACGAAAAACACGAAACTCACGAACAAAATCTGGCCGCCCGAGTAAATTCTTTCGTGCTTTTCGTGTATTTCGTGGACAGTTTGTTTTTACCAAATGTGAAGAGACCAAGATGACAGATACCTACAACGCAGCTGACCTCCCCTTCCCTGGCAGCCCGGTCGTACCGGAAATGAGCGACGGCAGCAAGCAGATCCAGTTCGAATGCCGCAAAGGCATCTCCTGCTGGAACGCCTGTTGCAGCAACATCGACATCTCGCTCACACCCTACGATATCGTGCGCCTGAAACAGCGTCTGGACATCTCGTCCGGCGAACTGCTGCAGAAATACACGGTGCCCTATGAACTCGAACCCGGTGGCATTGCCGGCGTGAAACTGCGTCCCGTCGAGAACGGCACCGCCTGCCAGTTCATGCAGCCGGAAGGCTGCGGCATTTACGAAGACCGTCCCACCGCCTGCCGTTACTATCCCGTCGCCCTGCTTTCCATGCGCAAACAGGACGAATATACCGACAGCGCATCCTATGCACTGGTCAAGGAAGACCACTGCAAGGGCCATTTCGAGCCGCGCCACCTGACCATAGACGAATACCGCAAGGAACAGGGCGTTGAAGAATACGACGAACTCGCGCGCGGCTGGCGCCAGCTTATCCTGAAAAAGAAATCCTCCGGTCCCAGCATCGGCAAGCCCACCAAACGCAGCCTGCAACTTTTTTTCATGGTGTGCTACGACACGGACCGTTTCCGCGAATTCGTGGTCAGCGAAGGTTTCACCCAGCTTTACGACATTCCGGACGATGAGATGAAGAAGCTGCTGATCGACGATACCGAACTCATGCTGTTCGGCTTCCGCTTCCTCAAGCAGGTACTGTTCGGCGAAAACACCATCGCGATCCATCAGGAAACGGCTGCAAAGCGCCTGGAAACGGCTCAGGAAAAATTACAGAAACTTGAAGCAGAGGCCCGTGCGAAACGTGCAGCGGAGACAGATGAGATGTACGAGGATGACGAACAGTAAGTAACAATCCCCCTGGCAAAACCGCCACAACAGCTTCCCCCTTTGGCTGCGAAAGGGTCGCTGCGCAGCAGCGGGGCACCCACCGGCGTACCCCTTGCGGGTAAAAAGGGGGACGGGAGGGGGATTTTAAATCGCGACACATCAGCCACTCTCAAATCCCCCCACACCCCCCTTTTGCCAAAGGGGGGCTATTGCAGTCCGCGCAAATTCAACATACGGCAACGCACTACTGGAGTAATATTTCCATATCGTTTTACTGAGAGGTTCTGGCATGTGTCTCGGTATTCCCATGCAGGTTATCGAAGTCGATGGCGCGTTTGCCTGGTGCGAGGGGCGCGGCCAGCGTGAGCGGCTGAATACCCTGCTGCTGGATGACATTGCACCCGGTGATTGGGTATATGCCGTACTGGGACAGGCGCGCCAAACCCTGTCGGCGCAACACGCACATGAAATCAACCTTGCTCTGGATGGACTCGCGGCGGCATTGCAGGGCGAGACCAGCCTGGATGCCTATTTCCCCGGTTTCGAAACGCAACGATGAGCATTCTTGTCCTTGGCATAGGCAATACCCTGCTGACCGATGAAGGCGCAGGCATCGTTGCCATGCGCGAGCTGGAAACACGCTGTGGTCATTGCGACGATATTCGGTTCCTCGATGGTGGCACATTGTCTTTTACGCTTGCCGCACCGATCAGCGAATGCGACGCCCTGCTGGTGATCGATGCGGCCGAACTGGGGGCGGCGCCCGGGACGGTGCGCAGCTTCGAAGGCGCAGAGATGGACCGTTTTCTCGGCGAGAACCGGAAAAGCAGCGTCCACGAAGTCGGGTTGCTCGACCTGATGTCCATCTCGCTACTGAGCGGGCATTGGCCGCAACAGCGCGCATTGATCGGCATCCAGCCCGAACTGGTGGGCTGGGGAGAAACGCTCACACCGGCAGTAACGGCGGCCTTGCCTGAAGTCTGTCATCTGGCAGGCAATCTCATTGACCACTTCAGCAACCCAGCTATATGTTGTCCGACAGGTTGACCGGGGAATTTCACACGCGCAGAATGGAAAAAGCATTCCACGGTTCATCGAATATCAGGGAGCCAACATGAAAAAACCGCAGCAGCCGGAAATTCTGCCCGGAACAGTGGGCGAAGGATTGCAACAGCGCGGCGTCACCCGCCGCGAATTCCTCAAGTTCTGTACCGCCCTGACTGCGATGCTGGCCCTGCCCCCATCGATGGCAAGCGCGATGGCAGAAGCAATCACCAAAGCACGGCGGCAATCGGTGATCTGGCTCTCGTTCCAGGAATGTACCGGCTGTACCGAATCCATCACGCGTTCGCATTCGCCGACGCTGGAAAACCTGATCTTCGACCTCATCTCCCTCGATTACCACCATACCCTGCAGGCCGCCTCCGGCGAGGCTGCCGAGCATGCGCGCATGCAGGCGATGAAAGACAACGAGGGCAAATACCTGCTGGTTGTCGACGGATCGATACCGACCGGCAATCCCGGCTACTCCTGCATCGCCGGCATCAGCAATCACGACATGCTGGTGGAGACAGCCAAAGGCGCAGCGGCCATTGTCGCGGTCGGCACCTGCGCCACTTTCGGCGGCATCCCCAAGGCCGATCCGAATCCGACCGGGGCGGTCTCGGTAGGCGACCTCGTCAAGGACAAGCCCATCATCAATGTACCCGGTTGCCCACCCATTCCGGTCGTGATGACCGGCGTGCTCGCGCATTTCCTGACCTTCGGCGGATTGCCTGAAATGGATGCGCTGGGCAGGCCCAGATCGTTCTATGGCGATACCATCCATGACCGTTGCTATCGCCGCCCCTTCTACGACCGGGGCAAGTTCGCCGAGAGCTTCGACGACGAGGCAGCAAGGCAAGGCTGGTGCCTGTTCAAGCTTGGCTGCAAAGGGCCGGTAACCTACAACGCCTGTGCCACGACCAAATGGAACGACGGCACCAGTTTCCCCATCCAGTCCGGCCACGGTTGCATCGGTTGCTCGGAGCCGAATTTCTGGGATGCCGGACCGTTTTACAAGGCGCTATCCATGCCGGTATCGGCAACGCCGTCCATGGTGGGTGCAGCAGCAGCGGCCGGTGCGGCAGCTGGAGTAGCGATCACCTGGCACAACCGCTCAAAAAAGGCAGCAGCAAAAGCGGCACATGCAAAAGTAACGGTACAGGAACTCACACGGGAGGAAAAATGAACAACCTGAAACCTGTCCGCTTCCCCCTTTATCAAAGGGGGATTGAGGGGGATTTGTATAACGGTGAAATGTCTAAATCCCCCCTACCCCCCCTTTTCCAAAGGGGGGAACGACCTTGCCTTGCACATCGTGCGTCTGGATCAACAAGGAGTTGCAAATGAACCATCTCGACCTGCTGACCTTTGCGCGCGGCACTGCATTGAACTGGGCGCTGATCATCTTCGCCGCAGGCATCGTGCTGCGGTTGTTCGAAATCCTCGGACTCGGCCGCAAATCCGATCTGGCCAGGCCGCGCACCGATACACCGGGCAGCGGCTGGCGCACCCTGCTTACGCGTTCCATCCCGCCGCAAGGCATGCTGAAACGCGAACCGGTGACCTACGTCGGCGGCTATGTTTTTCATATCGGACTGTTCCTTACCATCCTGTTCTTCGCACCGCACATCGAATTTTTCCACAGCATGACCGGTCTGCACTGGCCCAATCTGCCATCGGCGCTGGTGGATGCCTCGGCGGTGGCAGCGATCGTTGCCCTCTTCGTGTTGTTGACACATCGCTTCAACCACCCGGTAAAGCGCTTGTTGTCCACTTACGGCGATTATCTGGCATGGACAGTCACGTTGCTGCCGCTTTTGACCGGCTATATGGCCTATCACCACCTGCTTCTGGAATACACGCTGATGCTGTCGCTGCACATCTTCTCGGTCGAACTGCTGCTGGTACTGCTGCCGTTTACCAAACTGTTCCACACGCTCTCCCTGTTCATCTCGCGCTGGTACAACGGAGATTTTTTTGGTCGCAAAGGCGTCGCTTCCTAAATTGGATGGGAGAAAACGATGAGTGCAACGTTTGAAAAAGGCATCAATTCGTTCAAGGAAGTGATCGATGCGCCGATTGCCAGCTACTTCTCCAGTTGCGTGCATTGCGGACTGTGCGCAGAGGCCTGTCTGTTCTACAACGAAACCGGCGAAGAAAAATACACGCCTATCCACAAGCTGGAACCGCTGCGCCGTGTGTGGAAGCAGGAATACACATTGCTCGGCAGGCTGGGCAAGTTGTTCAGTCTGTCCAAACCGGTGACGGACGCGGAACTGACAGAGTGGGAACCGCTGGTGTACGACAGTTGCACCATGTGCGGCCGCTGCTCCATGGTGTGCCCGGTCGGCAACGATATCACCTACATGATCCGCAAGATGCGTGAAGGCATGTCCGCCTCCGGACATGCGCCGGAGGACCTGGTCGGCGTAACCACCCGCGCGATAACCCTTGGCAGCCCGATGGGCGTCAAGTGGCCTGCGGTACAAGCGCAGATCAGACACGTGCAGGCCGAAACCAATATCGAAGTGCCGGTCGACAAGGAAGGCGCAGACTACCTGGTGCTGATGTCCTCGATGGAGATCATCAACTTTCCGGAATACCTTTCGGCCTTGAGCCGCATATTCAAGCAGGCTGGCGTGAGCTGGACGCTGGCGGAGGACGCATTCGAGGCGACCAACAGCGGTATCCAGATTGGCGCTTCCGACCTGGCACGCGAAATCGTCAGCCGCATCGTGACAGCCGCAGAGCGCCTCAAGGTGAAATGCGTAATCAGCCCCGAATGCGGCCATGCTTTCACTGCGATACGCTGGGAAGGCCCGAACCTCATGGGCAAATCGTTTGGCTTCGAAGTAAAACACATCCTCGAAGTGCTGGACGAATTGCATGCTGCAGGCAGAATCAAGACCCGGGGTAAGGATAAACGCCCGTTGACCTATCACGACCCCTGCCAGATCACGCGCCGCGGTGGTGTTGTGCAACAGCCGCGCCGCCTGCTGGGCGAAATTGCCGAAGATTTCCGCGAGATGCCGGATGCAGGCGTGATGAACTGGTGTTGCGGCGGCGGGGGCGGTGTATCGGCCAACTCGCGTGCCGAGCCGTTGCGGCTGCAGGCATTCAAGGTCAAGAAACGTCAGATCGAAGCGACCGGCGTGCATACGTTGATCACCGCCTGTGCCAACTGCCGCATCGTGCTGGAAGAAGGACTGGAGCATAACCATATGAAGGTCGACGTGCTTGGACTGACCGAGCTGTTCGCCGAATATCTCGTCGAAGGAGAATGACGCCATGACGATCAGCAACGACAGCGAATTCAAATCAACACTGAGCAGGCTTTCCGGTACGCAGCAGCGCCAGGTTGCGGCGTTGTTCACCGGGAACGTGCTTGCGCTGTGCAAGGATGACAGGATAAAAAGCGTGATCGACACGGCCGGGCGCGCTGAGATCAGCGATGATGAACTTGACATCGCCCTCAATTTGAGCAGAAAAGCCAGCGTGGACAGTTATACACGGTGCGGGAAAGAGTGCGACTGGAACAGCCAGGCCGGACACTTCGTCGCCGAGGCAGCATTAGCCTGCCTGAAGCCGGGCGAAAACCCGGCATGGGAAGCGGCCATGCATGCGCGCATGGCGCGTACCTGCGAGAGCATCGCTTCCGGCAAGGGTACCGACAATATCGAGTCGGCAACACAATATCGCATCCTGACTGAATTCATGAAGGATTGAGAGCAATACCAGTTCCTTCCCCCTTGCAGGGGGAAGGTTAGGATGGGGGTAGAGTCGAGAAATACTACCGTTTCTACCCTCTCCCTAGCCCTCCCCCTGCAAGGGGGAGGGAGTGAAGAACAAATAACATGAGGTGCCCAGCATGAACCAGCCAAACGCAAACCGCGTCGTCGTCGATCCTGTCACCCGCATCGAAGGCCATTTGCGCATCGAAGCCGAGACCGATGCCTCCGGCCGCATCACCCGTGCATCATCGGCGGGCACCATGGTGCGCGGCATCGAGATCATCCTGCGCGGCCGCGATCCGCGTGATGCCTGGGCGCTGGCGCAACGCATCTGCGGCGTGTGCACGCTGGTGCATGGCATTGCCTCGGTGCGCGCGGTCGAGAACGCGCTTAAAATCGAGATACCGAACAATGCCGAACTCATCCGCAACCTGATGATAGGCGCGCAATACATCCATGACCACGTGATGCACTTCTACCACCTGCATGCGCTGGACTGGGTGGATGTGGTGTCGGCATTGAAGGCCGATCCCAAGGCAACCTCGGCGCTGGCGCAAAGCCTGTCCGGCTATGCCAAGTCTTCGCCGGGTTATTTCAGCGATGTACAGAAAAAATTGAAAGGCTTTGTCGATGCAGGCCAGCTTGGCATCTTCGCCAACGGCTACTGGGGACACCCGGCCTACAAGCTGCCGCCCGAAGCCAACCTGATGGCCGTGGCACATTATCTCGATGCACTGGAATGGCAGCGCGACGTGGTGAAACTGCATGCCGTGTTCGGCGGCAAGAATCCGCATCCGATGTTCCTGGTGGGCGGCGTGCCTAGCGCGATCAGCATAGACCCCAACCAGCCCGGGCAGAACAGTGGCAGCAATTCCGGCACGGCGCTCAATGTGGTCGGACTGCAGACAGTGCAGAACGTGATCAACCAGATGCGCCAGTTCGTCGACCAGGTCTACGTGCCCGACACGCTCGCCATCGCAGGTTTCTACAAGGACTGGGCAAAACAGGGCGAAGGCGTGGGCAACTTCCTCACCTTCGGCGATTTTCCCGCCAAGGGCATGTCCGATCCGTCCTCGTACATGATCCCCTCCGGTGTGATCCTGAACCGCGACCTCGGCAAGATCCACCCCATCGACATGAATGCAGAGGGCGAGATACAGGAATTCGTCAGCCATGCGTGGTACGACTATTCGGTGGGCAAGGCGCAAGGTCTGCATCCGTACAAAGGCGAGACCAAACTCGACTACACCGGCCCCAAACCTCCTTACGACTACCTGGATGTGGACAAGGATTATTCCTGGCTTAAATCGCCGCGCTGGAAAGGCAAGCCGGTCGAAGTCGGCCCGCTGGCGCGCGTGCTGATGCTATATGCCTCCGGCCACGAACAGACCAAAGAACTGGTTGGCATGACCCTGAAGAAGCTCGACGTGCCGGTGCAGGCGCTGTTCTCGACATTGGGACGCACCGCCGCACGCACGCTGGAAACCAAGATCGTCGCCGACGCGATGCAGGGCTGGTACGACCAACTGGTCACCAACATCAAAGCGGGCGATGTAAAAACATTCAACGAAACGAAATGGGAACCATCCACCTGGCCCAGCCACGCGCAAGGCGTCGGCGTGACGGAAGCCCCGCGCGGTGCGCTCTCGCACTGGATCGTGATCAAGGATCAGAAAATCGACAACTACCAGGCCATCGTGCCCAGCACCTGGAATGCCGGACCGCGCGATGCTGCGGGAAACCAGGGGCCGTACGAAGCAGCGCTGAAGGGCCACCAGCTACACGACTCCAAACAACCTGTCGAAGTGCTACGCACCATCCACAGCTTCGACCCTTGCATCGCTTGCGCGGTGCATATCACTGATCCAAACGGAGAAGAGTTGGTACAGGTGAAGGTGACCTGACCACCACGCCGTCAAAAACGATCAAGCTTGGCTTGATCCATTGTTTTTGAGTTTGCGGTACAGCGTTCGCTCGCTGATTCCCAGTTCTGCTGCCAACGCTTTACGGTCACCCTGGAAGTTCTCCATTGCCCAGGAAAGATAGCGCTTTTCCAGATTCTCCAGGGGGGCGATTTCCACAAAAGGTTTGTTTTCCGGAATCGCGTTCCTGCTGCTTCTCATTGCATCCAGATAGAGATGTTGCGCCTGGATGGTATTGCCGTCGGCCATGATCAACGCATGTTCCAGTATGTTGCGCAGTTCGCGCACATTGCCGGGAAAGTCATGATTTTTCAGAACAGACATGGCATCTTCGCTCAGCGTGATTCTTCTTCCCGGCTCCATATTGGACAGCAGGCTTTTTACCAGCATCGGCAAATCCTCCATGCGCTCACGCAGCGGCGGCAACTGGATGGGAAAAACGTTAATGCGAAAATACAGATCCTGACGAAAAGTCCCTTCACGCACCATTTGCGCCAGATCACGGTGCGTGGCGGCTATCAGTCGGAAATCGGCGCTTAGCGCTTCCAGTCCACCGACACGGCGATAGGTACCGGCTTCCATCAATCGTAACAGTTTCACCTGGAGCGACAGCGGAATATCACCTACTTCGTCCAGGAACAGCGTGCCACCGCGTACTGCTTCCACCAATCCGATTTTGCGCGCGACAGCCCCGGTGAATGACCCCTTTTCGTAGCCGAACATTTCGCTCTCAAACAAGGTTTCAGTCAGTCCAGAGCACTCCACTGTCACAAATGGCGCTGAAGCGCGCGGACTCATGTCGTGAATGGCATGAGCGACCAGTTCTTTGCCGGTACCTGATTCTCCCAGCAACAACACCGAACTTTCATGCGCAGCGACACGATTGGCAAGTTCCAGCATGCGGTTGAATGGACGGGAATACCCGACCATTGACCGGTCGCGCGCGCCGCCATGAGCATGACGCAGAGAATGCATGGTTTCCACGAAATATTCGGGTTTCCCGTCAGCGCCTTTGACCGGTACCACTTCCACTTCCACATGCTCCCTTCCCTTCGAAGTGTGATGCACATGCAGTACGCGTTTGGGTTCTCCACTTGCCAAGGAGGCTCGCAGCGGACAATTTTCTCCGGCTTGATCGCAGGGTTTGTCATACTGGTGCGACAATTCGTAGCAAAAGCGCCCAAGAATTTTCCGATCCAGATCAAATTCCCGAAGGTAAGCTGCATTGGCGGCAATGATGCGATATTTGCGGTCGAGCAGAATTTTAGGTTCGGAGAAACTATCCAGCAGGCGGAGCGTCTCCGCCGGAATTTTGGATAAAAAGGGTGGAATGTCGTTTTTGGCAGTCATTTTGTCAATTATATGCCGTTTATGACACTTTACTCAAGCAGTTTGCAGCACAGTCATTTCGTTCTATCTGAAGTATCTGCATGATGAATAACAATATTTATAAAAAAATAGCTGTCTGGCACGGTGGTTGCAATATAGAAAACGATGATCAACCAGCTTGAAGTTATGCTAGTTGCTGACCTCCCTGATAGGACGCTCCCGTCCATCAGTCTCTGCCTGTGGTGCAATGCACCACAGGTTTTTTTTGATACCCGAGATCTGGTTCGTGA
>JBNKBO010000058.1:0-11551 GCA_050287265.1 Sideroxydans sp.
TGTCTTTCGGCAGTTAATCCGGGATGCCGTTGTTCCGCCCACATGCGCCCGCCAATACCAGCGGCCATGATCAGTATGGAATAGAGCCACGCCTGCCACCAGCCAAGATCCCCACCGCATATAAATAAAATCAGCGGGATCAGGAGATACACCACAACCAACCTGATCCATTGGCGAGGGGAGACTGTTTGGGCTACCTCTTCATTAACCGTCTTTGCTGACATGTTATTCCCAAAATAAAATGTCATAGGGACGGAGCCCTATTCTTTTCCGTGAACACAGCGCAGCACGAACTTCTGCGGAATAGGCACGCCATTGGGTATTCGTATGAGCTATCGTTGTTTGTATCATCATTTCAGTTTGTTGCTGAGTTATCACTCAAAAAACAATTGGGCTCCGTCCCCATGTCATTTCCCCATATCATTGTTTCACTTGCTGTCCTCTCGCATGCGGAAGATATCCTTGACCATATTGTTGAACATAGAAGGCTGAATGCTTCCTTCGGCAAAGTACTCCGCTGTCTCGACCAGCATTCGTAGGGGTATTAGCCCTCCAATCCTGCGCTCAAGATCGGCTCTCAATCGCTGGTCGTGGCCTGGCAGGAAATTACCTCCTGCTGGCTTTTCACCACAACCGCATGCGCATTCGGTGTTTCCAACATTCATTTCCACCTCTCCTTGTTTAGTGACATAGAGTGACATAGGAGTGACATAGGGACGGAGCCCTATTCTTTTCCGCGAACACAGCGCACACTCAAAAAAACAATTGGGCTCCGTCCCTATGTTATTAAAAGTGCCTTGTTAAGCATTATTACGCGTTTATGCATTGCTTTCTTTAGAGTATCTTGATCTACACCATAATGTGCTTCACGATGATGGTTTGGACAAAGCGCAATGACATTATCTACAGTATCACTTCCATTTTCAGCAAGAGGCTGTATGTGGTGCGTTTCTAAATACAGCGAGCCTGAAGGGGTTCTAAATCCTGCTTCTCCACACCATTCGCAATTACCTTTTGATCTTGATAGTACGTAATTTCTAACTTCAGAGCTTCGTTCATAGACTGTAGAGGTTGATTCTTTTTTTGAAGCTCTTCCTTCAGGTAATGCACTAATGTCAAATTGATCTATGTATTGTGTAGTGACTCCCCCCCTAACTAAGACACAATCACCTGTTTCAGGGGCATAATTTCGTACGTGCCATGACTCCGAATCCAATAAACGTTTATCAGCACTAGATTTAGTGGCTTTTGCATCTCTCGGTGGTCCATCACAAAGAATCACCCTTACAGGCCAGTTTAGTCTGGCTGCTTTTTGAAGTGAAAAATCCATTTTTATTGCGCGATGAGACTGTGGTGAACTCAGTGCATTTTCTGAGGTTTTTCGAAGGTTTAATTTTTGAATTATTGTGCCATCTGATATCTCAACATTCTCATACCAGAGATTAAGAACAATTAGCTTTTTTACGTCATCTTCATATGACCATTCATAACAATATTTTGGATTAGATGCAGCCTTCGCAACACCGCCCTTAAAATTCGCCCAGTCGCTTACATCTATCCCAGCTTCATGAACCAGATCCATGACTCTAAGACGTTCGCTGGGTTTTAAAAATTTTATATCCAAGTGGGTGTTCTTTGTATATGCTTAACAGTTATTCATATGACAAAAACGTCCGGACATGTTTTGATAATACGGACACGGAAATTCTTCTTTAACCTGTTGATGAACAGCAGGTTATCCAGTTTTTACCCTTTTAACAAGCTTAATAATATGGAATTAGCGCTACCATTGATCAACTGACGAGGACGTCAGCACTCAAGGCTATTCAGGTTGCAACGTTTCCGTCATCACCATGTAACAGGCAAGGGATAGATTACCCGTCATTCCAACGACAGGAGCGACGAACATGAACACATCCCCTTCTGAAACTTTGCCGCACACCAGCATGACTCCCACTGAAAGCGTTCAGCAGTCCCTGCAACATCTGCAGGATTTCAAAACGTTCGCTTCGTTGCGGCGTATGGTGACGCATCAACAAAGCAAACCACTGATCGGGCGTGCCGATTTCATGAAACTGGTCGCGCTTTTTCTGCCCGAGGTCTCGGTGCATCTTGAGGAAAGTGATTTCGGCTTCGTGCATCTGGAGATTGGCGCCATGAAACTGGCCACCCGGAACGCCCTCGCACATAGTGACTTCACCACCGTACGCAAGCACCTGTTCCTGATCGCCGACGTGTTCGACCGGGCGGATGCCGAACTCTACGATGCGATCCGCATTTCCTATCTGGAAGCCATATTCCTGGGCGAGACCTCCGCTGCCCACATCGTCGCGCGCAGCATGCTGTCCAGGCCGATGGAAAATGCATTGAGACAGGCAGAATTACATCTGGAAAAGCAGTTGAAACCTTCTCCGAGCGTGCGAAAGGATTGAAATCAGGTCTTTACCTGCGCCACGACTTTTTCCAGCAGGGCGATGGTATTTTCCGGCGCCGCCTCGAAGCCCTTGAATTTAAGGTCTTCCAGTATCCGCTTGCCGCCGTTTTCGTCTTGCTGCATACCGGACAGTATTTCGAGCAGGCGGGATTTTTTGTCCTGCCATTCGGGGCTGACACAGAAGCTGTGGAAAGCAAGGCCCTCCCTGGATTCGGCTATAACTTCCAGCGATTCGCGCGACACGGCATTCATGCCATACCAGGTTTCATTGAACACGAACCCGATATCGGCCTCGCCCTTGATGACGGCCTGGGTGGCTTTCATGTGGTTTCCGGCAATGATGAATTCGCAGGCTTCCGGATCCTTGCCCAGTTTGCGCAGTTCCATGCAGCCCAGCGCATGCACGATCAGCCCCTTGGTGGCCGTGGAAATCTTCGGGGAATCCATCTCCAGCGGCTTGGTTCCCTTGCGGATCACGAGCAGGGTTTCGTCAAACACCCCGACCGGCCGCGCGACCGGAACAAAGCCCAGCTTTTCGGCATACTCCAGCGCGCTATACGGATTCGCGTAGGCGATATGGTATCCACCCGCAAGTACCGTTTCTCGCTCGACGATGAAATTGTCCTGCAGGTTGAAGTGAATGTCGCACCCTAGATTGCGCTGCAAATAGGTATTCAGCAAATACCATCCGGCCAGATTCTTGGCTGTGTCATGCGGACATACCGACAATTGATAGATTGTTTTCAATTTTGGCTCCTGAAAATTAAAGGTAGCCTAAAGCAGTTTGGCAATGCTTTCCGAAGCTCGCTTGGCGTCGAGAAAGATCATGCCCAGCTTCGCCCCGGACTTGGCGATAATCGACAGCACAGCTTCTTTGCCCGCATAGGTCATCAGAATATAGCCCTGATCGCCCTTCACCATAACCTGTTCAAGTTCGCCACGGGCCAGTTCGCGTGCGCTGCGGTCTCCCAAGGCCAGCATGGCTGCATTCATCGCGCCTACCCGGTCTTCGTCCATCGTTGCCGGCAACATGCTGGAAATCACCAGGCCGTCAGTCGAAATAACGGCAGAAGCTTCGATATCACCCGAGCTTGAATTCAAATCGCTCAGGACAGACTGAATTAGTTCTCCACGCATGATTCTTCCTTTCAATATTTGTTAATTCGCTGCTTACTTCCACTCGATCGCGATGCTATCACTGGGCTGACATACAACGAGCGACATTGAGCGCTATTACTGTTTATCGTCATTCTGTGGAAAACTTAAGTGTTATATCTCCTGCATAACGCCCAGATGAGATGCAAATATGCCTGCTGGTCAAATTTGGGTATCCCGGAAACAACCAGCATAAAATGGTGCTTACCGATATATAGAGGCCAGCAGCCAAGCTCGCTGTTGCCACCGCTGTCGACCATCCCCATGGCCATGGACCCGAGGTGCAGCTTGCTCTTGATCAACTCGGCATGCTTGTCCTGAATGGCGGATATCCCGGCGGCGAAGATCGCCAACTCCTCGGCAACATCCTGGGTGAAACCTGCATTTACCAAATGGAATCCCTGATGATCCGCCAGCAAAGCCTTGCCATTGCTGGATAGCTGGCTAAGCAGGAACGGGACATCCGTTTCGATATGCTGCGCCGCCAATGTTTCCGATTCAGCTCTCCCAGCTATCCATTTCGACTTTTCCATCCAGAAAAGCAACTGCAACGGGTCGCCATCCCCCACATACTGCCGCAGCGTTTCTACGGAAACCTTTTGTGTTGTTTCGCTTGCCATGATTCCCAATATAAGCGATCTCGCCGCATCAGGCTGCGGACTGCTGGCTGCGTTGTACGCCCCGAGCGGGGTCGGAACGATGTGGACGTCATGTGTGAGCTGATAGTCGGACATGGATTTCCTATAGGCTGGGGTTCAAATGGAACAGCAATGACAGCAACAGTTTTCTCATTTCCTGACGATTTTCCGGTGAAACGTCCATGATGGGAGGCGGTACGCTCCCAACTTTCCGGGTCTTCGCAAGATGGGCATGGTATTCATGTATATCCGGCCCCGGATGTCCTTCTGATCGACTGATGCCGATTACCACGCCGGTCTTGTCTATAAAACTCTCAAGCCGTTTCATTAATGAATCCAGATCATCAAGCGGATTCTGTTGTTCATTGTCGATCAGCAAGACCAGCCCGAGTGCGCCGTTCTGCAACAGATCCCGAACGATATCGAATTGCGCCTGCTCCCGAATGCTATAAAGCAGAATACGTTCGTGAGCGGAAATATCGAAGCTCGCAAAATCCAGGCCTGAACTTGCGTTTGTTGACCCGGTCACCGCACTGGCGTCGTGTAATACGCTTAACGCATCCGATACTCCCGTCCCTGCAGAGCCGGCAATCAATATCTTGTATTGGGTTTTGCTCTTCCTGGGTTCATTTGCCAACGATCTGACCGGCTTCGAACGACGAGCCTTGCCAGCCCACACATCAAGGACTTCCTGTACCGTTTGAGGACGCTCCTCGGCTGCAATCGACATCATCCAGTCAACAGAATCCAGAAGCACCCGGCCACCGAGCTGCGGCATGTCTTTCAAAAGAATCGGACAGGGATCAACGCCAAAATCTTCCAGTTTTTTGTGGCGTTCTATCGAGACTGGCGGGGCTTCTTTTGTAAGGCATCTGTATATGGTGGCCCCCACGGAATAGATATCCGTCCACGGCCCTTTCCTGCCGTCAGGTGCATACAGTTCAACAGGCGCATAACCAGCGGTCACCATAACAGTAGAACTGCCGTTACCCGGCATTTCGAGTCGCGCAGCCCCGAAATCAATCAGGATGGCGGTGTTGTCGTTGCGGATGTATATGTTGCCCGGTTTGATGTCGCGGTGAAGATAATTCTGCTGATGTACGACGCTCAGACCGTTCAGTATCTGGGTAAAGATATTGACAATCATGGTCTCGCTCAGCGGCTTGTCTGTTCGCGACAAAATGGTCTGCAGTGTTTCGCCTTCCTCAAAATCCATTACAAAATAGGCCGTATCGTTTGCCATGAAATAACGATTCACCCGCACAATATTGGGATGATGGAATTTGGCCAGGATTTTTGCTTCCTCAAGAAACCGTTCGCGTCCCCACGAAAATATCTCTATAGAGTCATCCGAGTTGGCCGAAACACAGTTATTGCTGTCTCGTCTGGCAAAAGCTTCCGGGATGTACTCCTTGATAACAACAGAAATACCAAGATGGGTATCGGTGGCCCTGTAGGTAACTCCAAACGATCCCACACCCAGCACATCTTCAATGACGTACTCATGCACTTGAGTGCCAGAAGGAAGGACAGCGGTATTGTGCGGGATCATGATGCGCTCTTATTCCGGAAAGCGGATTCGCCGGCATATCCCGGGATCGACGAGTTGAGCGATTCATCAGAATATGAGGGCAGCAACATGTTATCAACCTCTCGAACAGCGGGTCC
Organism: Sideroxydans sp.; assembly: GCA_050287265.1. Classification (GTDB taxonomy): domain Bacteria; phylum Pseudomonadota; class Gammaproteobacteria; order Burkholderiales; family Gallionellaceae; genus Sideroxyarcus. The sequence goes on from JBNKBO010000058.1 coordinate 5,896, forward strand.
CGAAAACCCGATTGCGTTGGCAGCAGCATAGAAATTGAATACATGTTTTTGCGGGATATTGAGTATGCGCACGATGAATGCCAGCGCGACGGGTTGCCTGTTCAGCAATGAAGCAATACGCATGGCGTTGGGAGTCGGCTCAAGCCGGGTCAGATTCGGCCAGTATTTCAGATATACGGGTTTGTGGACGTTGACACCTTCAGGCAGGTAGCCACGATATGTGTATAGCGCAAGTTTCCATAGAAAGGCTTCCAGTTCGATCTGCAACTGGACGTCCTTGAAGAGCATTGCACTTTCACATACCGAGATTTGCTGATTGTTGAAATCCTGCAGGGCTAGTTCAGTCAGATTAACGTTTTCACCCGTTATGCCGATGGCATTGGTGCCTGGAGAGATAAAGAATTTCACGTCATTGCGAACGGAAAGGCAGATTATGGATTGGGCAGATACTTGCTGCGAAATAGCGTTTTTCAGATAGCCCAACAGTTTGCTGTCAATCTTCAAGTGGATATTTTCCACTGCGGCGGCGTTCGCCATATCAATGTCTGATTCAAGCGCAAAGGAATAGGCAATATTTTCCTTTTCCAGCGCTTCCCACGTACGATGGCGTTTTCCCGGCCGACCGGCCTGATCACTCGTCGAAGGAACCTGCAGTGGATGCGTCCTTTCCGCCCTGGCAGCAGCACTTCGAGGCGATTCCCGCGATCCCTTTTTGTTTGAGGGATCAGCCTGATCAGTTTGCGCGGAATTTCCCCCGCGTCCTCCCGGCCTGCCCGCGGTATTCCTTCCGCCAACCCCTGAAGAAACATCTGCCTGCATACCGGGAGCCATGTCCAGGCATTCGTTAATCTTTGAAATGAAATCTTTGGCGGCAAAAGGTTTGAGCAGGATAAATTCGGCGCCAATACGATCTTCACTGGCAAGCGTTTCATATTCTGCAGGCTGATTCAGCAGCAGGATGGCAGGCACTTCCGGAAAACGACTGCGGTATTTTCTGAACGCCACCTTCACATCGGACTTGTCAAAATCGACCACGGCCAGATCGGGACGGTTGCCGCGCCCCAGCTCGAAGCGCCCATTCCCATACTGCTGGAGAATAAACTCCAGCATATTGTAGGTGCGCGAGTTCGGGGCAATAATATCGATCACCACCTTGCTGTTTGACATCTTAATATCTTCCCCGCTGTTGTCGAGTCACCCTCGTGGAACGACCAACAGTCCTTCGGTAGCTCACGTGCAATCTCCGTGAAATCTGAAATAAATACTCAATTTGCGTGTTTTGGCTCTTCAGTCCGGAACGCTGTATTAACCAATATCAAAATCGACCTTTGCTGACTGCTTCGCGGAATCCTTCTGTTTTCTTGAAACCAGCGGCACACTGTCATCGATGTTTCGGGGCAACGAACAGTATTTTTCAGCAGCCCTGACAGGAAATGAAGCACCTGACCTGAGCGCAGCAAGATCAGATCTTTGTTGATCATCAAGAACGGAAAATATCTGGTCATGGACACGCTGCTGCAAAGCCAATCCGTTGCCGCCCAGAACGGTATGCAGGTCAAGCGCGGCCGCAAAGACACGATCCCCTTTATTTCCCGCTGCAAGGAGAGCATTGATACGCTGCACATGCGGGGTTAAATCGCCGGGAGACCGGAGGATCAAGCGGTCAAGATATCTGATAAGTCCTTCGCACCATTGCGGGTCCGAATAGTCTGGTTGCAACGCGCGTGAGTAGTCAAAACCGGGTTCGAACGTCGATTCTGCAGTCTGCGAAGCAACTGGCGTCTGTTCGAAAATTGAGACGTTTTCTGCATCTTTCAAAATAGCCACCACTTGATATATATCGAAACAATACTGCGTCCAGGAACCCAACAGAAAATGGCAGTTGAAGCACCCCATGCAATTGTCAATACCTGTTTCCGCTGTATGTGTATAAATATAACAGACAACCCTGTTACATCCAGGCCTTTGTTGTAACGACCTTTCTCCGTTATTCTTGAGTGGAACGAGAATCTTTATTGGGGTTAAGTCAGGAAAATGGCGTATAAAAACGCCCCGGCACTTGCGCACCGGGGCGTGATTTGCATTTGGATTCTCAGATGTAGGCGCCGACGGATACGAGCGTCGGAAGTGTAACAATTGCTATTACCACACCGATCACTGCCCAACGAAATAGCCTGGCCACATCTTCATATGCTTTTTTCATCTGACACCTCCCTCCATGATCTCGAAATCCGGCGTAGCGCCGCCGTACGCAATATCAGATGTAAACAGTTGAGTAAAGTTCAATACTATTAGCTATGGCGCCTGTGCCATTTCCACAACACAAACCAGCGCCAAAACAAACGGATAGCGAAATATCCAACAACCGATAAGCCTATCGCAAGGATAGGAAGCCCGATCAGCAACGGTTTCCCGAGCGCCATTAGCCAGGCCCATACTTCGGCAAAACCGGTATTCCAGTGTATGTCCGGAAATGGGGGCGCAGCGGTGCCATTGATGGAACCCGACAGCCTGATACCAATTTCATATGACAGCAGGTATAAAGGCACAATCGTAAAAGGGTTGGTGTAAAGCGTGGTAAATGCCGCCACAGGCAAATTGGCACGAAGCAGGATAGCGAGCAAGGCAGCCGAGATCATTTGAAACGGGCCCGGAACCAGTCCGCAGAACAATCCTATTGCCACACCACTCGCCACCGAACGGCGATTCAAATGCCACAGGTTTGGGTGCTTCAACAAATGCCGCACCGGCTGCAACCAGCGCTGGCGCAGGATGACATCACGATTCGGCAATTGATCACGGAAAAATCTGCGCATGGCTGGATTCTATATTTAATACGGTACGCAACACACTATGGTTTCGTTCTCGGTCTTTTTTACGCTCGGCATAGGGTATCTGCAACAGCAGGCCGTATTGCCAGCACTCCCCGTCTATTGGCCGGTTGCCGCATTCATATTGCTGCTGCCACGTCCCGGCAGAAAAAGCCTGATTTACATGCGCAGCCTGTTACTGATCCTGTGCGCGGCATTGCTGGGTTATTGCTATGCGGCATGGGTTGCCCAGAATCGTCTGTCCGACAAACTTCCGGACGAATGGCAGAAAAAGAATATCGTTGTCACCGGCATCGTAGCGGAAATGCCGCGCTTGCACGAGCGTGGCTGGCGTTTCGTTTTCGATGTGGAAAACGTGCAGTCCGAAGGGGTTCATGTCCCGCATCGTATCCTGCTTGCCACCTATAACAATAAATACAGCAAACCACTGCAACCGCATGCAGGCGAACGCTGGCAATTTACCGTGCGCCTGAAACAACCGCATGGCAGCAGCAACCCCTACAACTTCGATTTCGAAGCATGGGCACTGGAACGCGATATCCGCGCCACCGGCTATGTATACACCAAAGGGAATAACCGGATGTTGTCTGAACAGGTTTACAGCCCGGCCTATCTGGTGCAGCGCCTGCGCGAAAAAATCAGTATGCGTTTCCGGAAAACGCTGGGAGATGCACCCTATGCTGGCATCCTGACCGCACTGGCGATCGGCGACCAGTCTGCTATCTCGCAAACCGAATGGCAAGTATTCAGGCGCACCGGCGTCATTCATCTGATGAGCATCTCGGGTTTGCATGTCACCATGCTTGCCGGTTTCGTTTTCGCCATTGTCTATTGGCTGTGGCGGCGCAGCATACGCCTTACCCTCTGGTTCCCTGCACGCAAGGCCGCTGCACTGGCAGGACTGTTCGCTGCGCTTTTTTACGCGCTGCTGTCCGGCTTTGAAGTGCCAGCCCAGCGTACGCTCTACATGGTCGCCACCATGACCGCCATGCTGATGCTCTCGCGCAACGTTTCGCCATCGCAACTGCTGGCAGCCGCACTCATCGTGGTGCAAATCACCGATCCCTGGGCGGTGCTGTCGCCGGGTTTCTGGCTGTCGTTCGGCGCTGTCGCGCTGATCTTCTATGTCACGGCAAACCGTCTGCACAAACATCACTGGTTGCGGGAATACGGCAAAGTGCAATGGGCGATGATGATCGGCCTGATTCCGCCCTTGCTGGCGCTGTTCCAGCAACTCTCGCTGGTTGCGCCCATTGCCAATGCCTTCGCCATCCCGCTGGTCAGTTTCGTCGTGGTTCCGCTCACCCTGCTTGGCACATTGCCGCCACTCGAATGGATGCTTTTCATCTCGCACGAAGCGATGCGTCTGTGCATGTTCCTGCTGCAGTTGCTGGATCAGCTGCCCTATGTGGTATGGGCTCAACATGCACCACCCGCCTGGACGATTCCTGTCGGCGTCTGCGGAGCATTGTGCCTGCTGGCCCCGCGTGGATTTCCGTTGCGCTGGCTGGGCGTCATCATGATGTTGCCGCTGTTTCTCGTCGCCCCCACCCGCCCGGCTGCAGGCAGCGCACGTTTGCTGGTATTCGATGTCGGACAGGGCATGGCGATTGCAGTACAGACACACAACCATGCCCTGCTCTACGACACCGGCCCGGACTTTTCGGGAGAAGCCGACAGCGGCAATCGCATCCTGCTGCCCGCCTTGCATGGCACAGGGATCTCACAACTGGATATGCTTGTACTGTCGCATGGCGACATCGATCACATTGGAGGAACAGAGTCCGTACTGCGCGGAATGCCGGTGTTGAATGTGCTCTCATCCCTGTCCGACGCAAACCCGATACTGCGGCTTGCTGCCCACAACGAAGCATGCAGCGACGGACAGACATGGGAATGGGATGGCGTGCGCTTCGAAATACTGCATCCTGCAAAAACGAATGGCGACGACCTGAAAAAACATGACAACGACCGCAGTTGCGTATTGCGCGTCAGCACCGGGCAACACAGCATATTGCTGGCCGGCGATATCGAAAAATTCTCCGAGTCACGCTTGCTGAAGCTGCATTCAAAAACGCTTTCCTCCACCATTCTGGTGGTCCCGCATCATGGCAGCAAAAGTTCTTCTTCCCCGGATTTCGTGAGAGCCGTGCATCCGCATTATTCAATCTTTTCTGCCGGCTATTTGAACCGCTTCGGACACCCTAAAGAAGAGATCGTGCAACGCTACCGCGCGGCTGGAAGCAAAACACTCAGAACAGATGCGGATGGCGCGATCAGCATCGCAATGGATGCGCATGAACTCCGGATCGAACGCTACCGCAAATCCCACGCACGCTACTGGCATAACAACGCCGGAAACCAACCGTCGACGCAATAAAAAACGGAAGCCGAAACAGCCGGCTTCCGTTCAGCAACCCGGTGCAGACAGGCTGCACCAGATCTTGTTTTACTACTGCTTCAGCGCCACGAACACCTCTTCCAGCATCTTCTTCGCATCACCGAACAGCATGCGGTTGTTTTCCTTGTAGAACAGCGGATTGTCCACACCCGCATAGCCGGAAGCCATGCTGCGCTTCATCACGATGGAAGTCTTGGCCTTCCACACTTCCAGCACCGGCATACCGGCGATGGGGCTGTTCGGATCTTCCTGCGCGGCCGGATTCACGATGTCGTTGGCTCCGATCACCATGGAAACGTCGGTGGTTGGTAAACGTGCCGCAAAAGCCCACGGGCCACGTCGGTGTTTCTCCGTGTGGCATGCAAGTGCAACACAACTTGATCATCAGACCAGAAAATGGAACCAGATTGACAGCCCAAGACAC
>JBNKBO010000059.1:0-11263 GCA_050287265.1 Sideroxydans sp.
TCCCGGCCATGCAGCAATCCGCAAGCCAGTTCTGCAGCTTATGCAGCGTGCTGGAGACAATCCTGCAACCCTCTTCCCTGCTGGTGCTTTGCGGGCCAAAAAAGGAAGCAGCCGCCTGGAAGGCGGCTGTTCTAGCGAAATATCTGCCGGAGCTGACGGTCATTACATTGAAAGGCAAAGAAACCAATTTGCCGCCACCACTGGACAAGCCTAAACCCTCGAAAACAACTGCCTGGCTATGCTGCGGCACGCAATGTCTGCCGCCCATCACCAACCTGAATGAATTACTTGCGGCATTAGGGTAATGCCCCGGTTTTCTGCGGGAGGTTAACCGGATTAGTGGCTTTTGCGACGGTCGGACATGCTCAGCGCAATTGCCCCCAGCGCCACGGCAAACCATAACGTCGCGAGCCGGATCAGCACGGTGGCGGCAACAGCCTGGGATTGCGCGACGTTGTTCAGCATCAGCAACGCGACCATGGTGGCTTCGGTACCGCCAAGACCGCCCGGCAGAAAACTCAGCGCTCCGACCAGCATGGAAAAAGCATAAATGAACAGCGCGACCTGCAGCGGCATATCGCTGCCGAGCGCGTGCATGATGTAATAGAAAGCCACGCCCTCAGCTCCCCAGGCCACCAGACCCAGCGCCATGCCCTGTAACAGCATGGGCAGTTTGAAGCAGCGGCCGGAGTGCAACACGATTTCGATGCCGTGACCGACCAGTTTACCCAAACGCGCAGGCAGCTTTCTCTTCGCTAACAATTCGAGTGCCTGCATCCATTCGGTTTGCTGCAGTATCACGAGTACCGCCACGATGATCACACCAAGGATCACCACAATGGGTTGCGTCTTGGGGTACGCCCACAGGCCAATGGAAACCAGCAATAGCATGCTGATTAGATTGGAGAACTGTTCGGAAAAAAATGTCGCGAGGCTTTCGGGATAGCTCACGCCATGCCGTTTAAGAAACACACTGCGAATCGATTCACCCACCTTGGCAGGCAGGATGGTCAGGCCGAAACCGGCAATGTAGATGCGCAAGCTTTCTGGTGCATAAACATGATGACCGAGCAGTCCAAGAAATTTCTGCCAGCGTACAAAACGCAGCCCGTAATTGACCAGCGACAGCGCAAGTGCAATGGCCGTCCCGAAGAAACCAACGCGTTGCATGGCGGCCAGTACTTCGCGCCATCCGCCCCACAGGGAAAACGCCAGGTAGCCGAGTGCACTCAGCAGCACAACCAGTAGCAGCGCGCGAAAGCGCCAGCCCGACAACACAGTCTCTGTCATGCGATCAACAGAATCGTCGCGACCAGCCACACACCGACCGCAATGAACATATGTGGATCGCGCACCAGATCATGCGATGGGTCGCCGCCGCGGTTCTGGTGATGCAACAGGTAGATGTAACGGAACACGCCGTACATCACAAACGGCACGGTATAGATCAGGTTGGCGGTGCCATGAACGCGAATGGTATCGGCACTCATGGTGTACAGGCTGTAGCTCAGGATCACGCCGGAAGCCGTGACACCTATCATCTTGTCCAGGAGCACCGGACTGTAATGTTCCAGCACTTTGCGGTGGACCGCCTTGTCTTCGGCCAGTGCAAGGATTTCCGCACGCCGCTTGGAAAAGCCGAGGAACAGCGTCACCATCAAACCGCACAGCAGCAGCCATTGCGATGGCGGTATGCCGACACCCAGCGTACCGGCGAGGATGCGCAGCATGAAACCAGCGGCAATGATGAACACATCCAGTATCACCACATGTTTGAGTCGCAGCGAATAGGCGACGTTCATCACCGCATAGCCTGCGAGGATGGCCAGCACCACTGTGGAAGCGCAATTCGCCAGCACCAGACCGGACACACCCAGCACACCCGCGAGTATTGCTGCGGCGGACATACCAACCCGTCCCGAAGCCAGCGGCCGTGAACTTTTTTTCGGATGGAGGCGATCCTGTTCCACGTCGATGATGTCGTTGAACACGTAAATCGCGCTGGAAACCAGACAGAATGCGGCAAATGCCGTCATCACTTGTGTAACCAGATGGGCATCCTGCCAGGCATGGCCGAACAGCAGTCCGGTGAACACGAAAGCATTCTTCACCCACTGGTGGGGCCGCATCAGGCGTATGAGATCGAACAATTTATTCATTTCACGAGTCTGGAATCTGCTGATAGTAAGCGTAATCGGCGGATGACAGCAATTCCATGTCGCCGCGGCTGTCGCCGTAGGCATACAAGGTATAGCCGTCACGATCGCCGAGCAGCGCCTGCAGACGGCGCACTTTTTCGATACCAAAACAGTTGGCACCGGCGAATTTTCCGCTCACCAGTCCCGCTTCATCAATTTGCAGAAGGGTGGCAATCACATCGTCGAAACCGGCATTGATCGCCCAAGGGCGCACATAGAGTTCCAGAGAGGCGCTGATCACCACGCAACGGTGGCCTAGTTTCTTGTGCCAGTTAAGCCGTCGCATCGCTTCCGGACGCAGCAAACCCGGCAGCACATTGGCGGCAAACTGCTCACCTTTCTGGCGCAGGGCATCCATGCTCATTCCTGCAAGACAGCGCACGAACACTTTCTCCTTCGCGATGTCATTACGGACCAGACCCAGAGCATAGCCAGCGAGTGTCGGCAACAGAACGATCATATTCCTCACAAATGCCATCTTGCCCAGTGTATGCAACAGGAACGGGAACAGGGTATCGCGCCGCGTCAGCGTACCGTCAAAGTCGAATGCAGCCACGACCGGTTTGATCGCTTGATCTGCGCTCACATTTTCATCCGTTTGAAAATCGGTTCCGGAACATGTTTGATGATCAGCATGATGTAGCGCCAGAACCACGGCAAATAAACCACATCCGCCGATTTGCCCAGCGCGGCCACGATGCGTTCGCCGATGTTTTGCGGCGATGCCACCAGAAACAGGCCGGGTAATCCATATGTCATGGCAGTATCCACAAATCCGGGTTTGACGGTGATAACGCGAACGCCGCCGGGATACAGGCGATTGCGCAGCCCCTGCAAATACAGGCTGAGCCCGCCTTTTGCAGCACCATAGACATAATTGCTCTGCCTGCCGCGATCGCCGGCAACCGAGGAGATGCCGATAATGAAACCGCGTTGCAACTGTTCAAGATAATTCGCGCAATAACTGAGTATGGAAGCTGCACCGGTGAAGTTGCTGGCGATGATTTTCGCGCCCGTACTGAAATCCCGTGCCGCCTGCTGGTCGCCCAGATAACCAAAAGCCAGCACGACACCGGAAAGATCAGGCATGGCCGCAATGACAGATTTGAAAAATGCCTCGTGCGTATCCGTTGCTTCCGCATCGAACCGGCCGTATTGCACCTCAACGCCGTAACGGATTCTCAAGTCTGCGGCAATTCGCTGCAATTCCTCCTCGTCGCGGGAAGCCAGATACAGCGCATCGCCGCGCGCGGCGAATGCAGCGGCAGTGCCGCGCGCAATGGCCGAAGTGGCACCCAGGATCAATACCGCATCACTCATGTTCCCTCCCCGATTCCCAGACGCCGCGACAGACTGGAACTGAAGCGGCTTTGCGGATCGACTGTATTTTTTATCTTGAGCCATTCTGCATAACGCGGATACATGGCGCGGAACGAGTCGGCAGAAAGGCGTGCATCCTTGGCAAGATAAATCCGGCCGCCGTAGCGCAACACAATTTCGTCCAGTTGATTCAGCAGCGCAAACAAGTCATGCCCATGGATGGGCAGATCCAGGGCCAGGGTATAGCCAGCCATGGGAAATGACAGCATGCCCTTGCCCTGCTGGCCGAACCGCTTCAGCACTGCAAGAAAAGAGGGACGGCGGCTTTCGGACAACTTTTGCAGCAATTGCTGCATGCCTTCGTAGGCTTCCGCCTCCGGAATAACGCACTGGTATTGCACAAAACCGCGTTTGCCATACATGCGATTCCAGTTGCCGATGGCATCCAGCGGGTAAAAGTAAGGATCGTAGTGGCTCAGGAAGGGCTTTCGCTTCCCGCCCTCACGGTGGTAATACAAGCCGTTGAATGCGGAGATGCTCAGTGAATTCAGCATCAAGGCCGGGAAATCGAACGGGATGGAGCGGTTGCGTCTGCCTGTCCCCTTGAGACCAAGCGGCGCTTCCTCCAACTCCGTATGATGCCCGCACATGGAAATCCCGCGCCCGAGTTTTGCGCCTTTGGCCAAACTGTCTATCCATGCGACGGTGTAATGATCGTCAATGGCGGGATCCTGCAGTTGTTGAAAAAGCTGTTCCAGATCCCGCGCGGCATGGTGCTTCACCTGCATGTATGCGCTTTGTATTTTGACAAGTTTGATCGTCACTTCGCCGATGATGCCGGTCAAGCCCATGCCGCCTACTGTAGCCCAGAACAATTCCGGTTTCTCGGATGGTGAACATGTCACCTGACTACCGTCAGCCAGCACCATCCCGATGGATAGTACACATGCGCTGAATGAACCATCGCGGTGATGATTCTTGCCGTGCACATCCGCCGCCACGCAACCGCCAAGCGATACGAATTTTGTGCCGGGCGTCACCATCAGGAACCAGCCCATGGGCACAATCAGGTCGAGAATTTCCGCCAGCGTCGCGCCGGCTTCTGCACGAAGAATGCCCTGCTCCGTATCGAATTCAAGAAACCGGTTAACGCGTTCGGTCAGCAGCACACGTCCATTTTCATTCAGGGCCGCATCGCCATAGCTGCGTCCCTGGCCGCGCGTAATCAGGTTTTCCGTATCCGGCTTCAAGTCAACGTAACGCTCCGGGCGCTGCAGTTCACAGGATTGCACAGGGTAGCGACCCCAACCCGACAGCGGCGTAATCAGCGTGGGCATTACACGCACTCCTCAGGAAAGTATTTTTCGCAAAAATAACACGGCGCGTGTGGCAGAAAATCCGGAATCCGGTAATACCTGTCCATGATCGACCTCAACACAGTCTCCTTATAGTGACTGAAATCGAAACCATATCCCAGCACAAAATAAAAGGTTGCGCCGCGCAACTGGAATTCCCTGACCTCCACCTTGCGGAAATAAGGTGTGAACTGACCAAGTTCCGGTGCGGATTTTTTCACGATCAGGATGTCGCGGCCATCGAAAGGACGGAAGTCGGTGATCATGTCATCCTGTCGCGCATAAGTCGAACCGCCGCCGAACACGAAAAAATTCTTGCCGTAATGGTAGGAAATGATCGCAGCCGGCGTATAGCCGTCCGAAGCCAGCAGGAACCCCTGCTGTTCGTAGGACTGCACCTGTTCCACGATGGCATCATTCCTGAACATGAACACGATGCCATCATACAGTTTGTTGTGCTTCCAGGTTTCCATCGGAAGTACAGCAATGACGGCGATTGCCGCCAGATGCAGCGCACTGAACCAGAACATGAACTTGAACGTCTTGCGCAATTCATCGCCGGATAAAAGCAGGCCCAGCAGCAAATAGAGAAAGGGATAAAACGCCAGCACCCAGTGCAGCCCGATATCCCTTTTCAGCGACAACAGCGCGAAGACTGCCAACGGCACCAGAAATGCCCATGCGAACAAATTGAAGTGGTCGCGATTGATGGACTGTTTGATCTCCGTGCGACGCCTGAAAAGGTAATAGACGACCGGCGGCGTCATCAGGTAAATCTGCATACCGATGAAGGCAACAATACTTCCCGGCGAGAATTTCTCTCCTTCGTTACGGTGATAGATATTGAACAGGATATTGTCCCAGCAGTGCGTGTAGTTCCAGTAAAGATTGACCAACGCAAACGGAAAAGCCGCCAGAAACAGCAGCAAAAAACCTTTCTTCTTCTGTGTATTCTTTTCCGAAAAAATGAAATACGCCACATAAGCCAACCCCAGCAACACGGCAAAATATTTCGACAGGAAGGCCATGCCGAAAAAGACACCGGACAATGCGTACCATGCCATGCTGTTTCTTTGCAGCGCTTTGAAAAGTGAAACGGCTGAAAGGAAAACCAGCAGGATCAACGGCGTGTCGGTTGTCACCAGCACATTCAACAAATTGAGCGGCGATATCAGGAACAGGATGGCAACCCATGTTGCTCTGGTTTCATCATACGGTTTGAGTAAACGGTAGATACCGATGCCAATCAGGGTGGCAAGCAAAATCGCGGGCAGGCGCAACACCCATTCCGAATCGCCGAAGAGCAGCATGAACTGGAGCACCCAGCCCACCATGGGCGGGTGGTCGTAAAAGCCGAAATCCGGATGTTTTGCCCACACGATGAAATAGGCTTCGTCGCCCGACATGGGCAACACCCAGGCCAGGACAAGCTTGATTGCCAGCGTGGCCAGCAATGCAATCCTGAATTGCGAGACCGGGTTCGAAAGTTTTACCAAGTATCTTTCAGCCATGCCTGACTATTGCAACGTGATCCCACTCACTTGCGTTCCGAATCCAGTGAACGCATCCGCCACGCCGGCACCGAATTTCTTCGCCAGCCGGTCGGCAAAGTTTTCACGCGTGGTGAAATCAACTATGTTTTTCTCCTTGATTTCGTCGCGCGCAACTGAATCCACGCTGCCGTACCCGTCCGCCAGACCCAGCTGGATTGCCTTTTCCCCAGTCCAGAACAAACCACTGAAGATTTCCGGCGACTCTTTCAGGCGTTTGCCACGCCCTTCCCTGACCACAGTGATAAATTGCTGGTGGATGTCTTCCAGCATCTGTTTGAAAATGGCCTTCTGCTTTGGATCCAGCGGCGAAAACGGATCCAGGAAGCCCTTGTTCTTGCCTGCTGACATCAGGCGCCGTTCCACACCCAGCTTCTTCATGGTGCCGGTGAAACCGAAACCATCCATCACCACCCCGATGGAACCGACGAGGCTTGCCTTGTTGACGAATATTTTGTCCGCCGCTGCCGCAATATAATAACCGCCGGAAGCGCACATATCTTCAACCACGACATACATCGGAATTTTGGGATGCAGACCACGCAGACGGCGTATCTCGTCGTTTATCAGCCCCGCCTGCACCGGGCTGCCACCGGGACTGTTGCAGCGCAACAGTACACCCACCGTCTTCTTGTCCTCGAATGCATCCTGCAGACTGCCGACAAGATTATCGGCATTCGCATTGCTGCCGGGAGCAATAACACCTTCCAGGTCGATCAGTGCGGTATGTTTACCGCTCAGTGAACCGTCCCCCTTGTCTCCCGCCCAGCCCATGGCCAGGAAAAGCAGGATGAACAGGTACACGAAAGTAAGTGTCTTGAATAAGATACTCCAATGCCGCGCGCGGCGCTGTTCCTGGATGGCAGACATGGCCAGTTTTTCCAGCACGCCATGTTCCCAATTATTGTTGTCATCAGGCATCTCGATACTCCTTCCGTAAATTTGGTCAGGCATTTGTCCTGAACCATGCTCTCAGTTCGACAAAATCTTTCAACAATGCAATCGGGTTCAATTCTCGCAATTGATCTTCAGGATGCGCGCCGTGTATCAAACCAATTGCATCCACGCCGGCATTGATGGCCATTTGCAGATCGTGCGTGGTATCTCCGATCATCAGAGTGCGTTCCGGCAGCACATCCAGTTCGTCCATAAGTTCCAGCAGCATCGCGGGGTGCGGCTTGGAAAACGTACGGTCGGCCGTACGCGTGGCATGAAAGTATTCGCCCATGTGCGTTGCTTCCAGAGCATGATCCAGGCCGATACGACTTTTGCCTGTTGCCACGGCAAGCCGGTAACCGGCTTCACACAATTCGACAATGGTCTCGCGTACCTGGGCGAACAACGGGATTACGTCGTGTTGTGACAGAAAATGATGACGGTAGCGTGCCACCAGTGGCTCGTACATTTCCTCCGGTGCTGCAGGAACAGCGTAGCGCAAGGCTTGTTGCAGCCCGAGGCCGATCACATGGCGCGCTGTCTCGTCGTCCGGCACAGGCAATTTAAGGTCGCGGCAGGCCGCCTGGATTGATTCCGCGATGACCGCAGTGGAGTCTATCACCGTGCCGTCCCAGTCGAACACGATCAAATCGTAACGTTTTGTCATTCATGGCGCCGAAATATATCAGGCGCGGATTCTACCATTTCGCTTGCCCGCACCCCTGACAATCCCTACCATGCCGCGGCATGAATATTTTGCCAACCTGGCTAATTTACTGCCGCCCCGGTTTTGAACACGATTGCGTGGAAGAAACCCAAGCCATGCCCGTCGAAGTGGCTGAAAACAGCGGCTTCGTCGTACTGCAAGGCAAGCCCAAGCTGGCCTACAAACAACTCACCTTCGCGCGCCAGTTGCTTAGTTTGCGCGCTGAAGTAAACGAACTGCCGGAACGCGACCGCCTGACGCCCCTGCTCACTGCCTTGCCCGCAACCCCGGAAAAATTCAGCGCGCTATATCTGGAAGTGCCCGACACCAACGAAGGCAAGAAGCTCTCGGGTTTCACGAAACGTTTCCAGCCCCTGATGGAAAACGCGTTGAGACAGCAAGGCAGGTTGCCCCCTCCCGATTCCGTTCGCCCTGAGCCTGTCGAAGGGGGAACGGAATCTGCTCCCGGACTTCACATTTTCTTCCCCAACGGACATCGCGCCGTCATTGCCACCAGCAATCCATATAACAGCTCCGCCGCACTCAACGGCATCCACCGCGTAAGCATGGCGAGCGATGCACCGAGCCGCTCTTATCTCAAACTGGCGGAAGCATTCGAAGTGTTCCTGGACAAGAAAGAACAGGCGCAGTGGCTGAAACCCGGCATGACAGCAGTGGACCTGGGCGCGGCGCCCGGCGGCTGGACCTGGCAACTGGTTCAACGCGGATTAAAAGTCATTGCGGTGGACAACGGCCCGCTCAAGGGCGCGGCAGCAAAACATCCATCCATCAAGCATCTGCGCCAGGACGGCTTCCGCTTCCGCCCGCAACGCCCAGTAGACTGGCTGGTGTGCGACATGGTGGAGCAACCGCAGCGTGTTGCGAATTTGATTACGGAATGGTTCTGTAGCGGCCTGACCCGGCATGCCATCTTCAACCTCAAATTGCCGATGAAGAAACGCGTCGCAGCATTGAAGGAAGCGCTCGACAGCATGCGCAAGGTGCTCAACGCCAAAGGCATCGCCCACCAACTACGGGTGAAGCAGCTCTACCACGACCGGGAAGAAGTAACCGTGTTTATGGCGCGCAAAGGTTAGGTTGCTTTGGGTTCGCTGAAAGACCGACCAGATCAATGCGCTGCCTGTATGGCATAGCTGAAAAACAATTGCGATGCTGATGCCTTTGATTGCTTCGGCGATTGTTGCTGTCGTAAAGTCACTTACTACTCACTTGACGTAGGCCAATTAATGAATGACCCCTCTAGCTCGGTTGACTCATCGCTCCCTTATACTTAGAGGTTGGAACATGCACGACCTTGCACTAAAGCCCCATTGGACATCTGGGGTGCATATACTGGTGGAGTTCGCCCATCTAAAAATACACTAGCCGTGTCATGTACCCCTCCCCTCACAAGTATAGAGCCGTTCGTACACATACTGACAGTGGATTGCTCTCTAATCTGACCTTTGATCTCTATACCTTGTTTTGAATTGATGTTCACTGCAGCCTGACTTTGGATGTTCAAATCCACGTAAACACGTCCAAGCGCATAGATATCTACACTAGCCTGATCTTGAATATAACCTAAGATCGTCACATCTCCTTTTGCACAAGCAATCACCCTCCGCTGGTCCTCAATATGATTAAAAAATAAGCTTCCACCATGCCTTGTTTTGAGTACGCCCCCACCATCCAATTTGGGAAAAGTTTTATTTCCTGATATCTCGTTTTCATAGCCAATGGGGCAGCCCAATGCTTTAAGTGAATCCTTTACTGTGATAAAACTAGGCTGTCTTTTTGGATTGTTGTGTCCACCTTTACGGACATTTAGTGATACGTCATAGACACCAGGATCATTGAAAATGATTTCGGGAGATCGTTCTTGTGATGTTACACCATTGCCAAAGTCCCAATACCAGTTATCTGGATCTCCAGTTGAAAGATCGGTGAATTTTACCTTGAGAGGTGGAAATCCCGTCCGCACATCAGCTTTGAAATCGGCTACAAGTGGAGGAGGAAGACGCTCGATTGGTATCTCGTTTGGGTTTATCCGTCGACCTTGCCATTCAACAATTATCTTCCTTGCACTCTCGTCAAATTTATTTTCTTGAAGCAATAAAAGTATGTTGATTTGCACAATCAATGGGGTCAGACTCGATTGATCCTGAACTTTTCGGATTTCCTGTCCCCGCCCCGGGCACTCGGTTCAACCCGCCTGTCCAGTTTCGCCTGTATGCGTTGTTTGAACCGGCCATTTCCCAGTACCCACGCCTTGTTGGTCGCTTCGCGTATTTCGGCAAGACTGTTTTCGGGGATACGGTGCTTGAATAGCTGGCGGTAGGCCGCCTGGCGCTCTTCGTCTGTCTTGCCCAACCGCCGGTATTCAATGTGGGGGGTGACCAGTTCATTCGTTTGACCCAGTGCGTTGCCGCGATAGCTTGACCAGGGGTACTCGGACGGGTGCGCGACCATGTCCGCCCGCACGGGATTTAACTCGATGTAGCGCATGCAGGTCAACAGGTAGGCTTCACTGTCGATCAGTGTGGCTTTGTAGCGCCCTTCCCACAGGGTGCCGGTGCGCTGGTAGCAGTAGTTGTAATACTGGACGTAGTAGCGGCCCAGCATCTGGATGGCTTTGGCGAGGCTTTGTTCCTCATTCGGGGTAACCAGTAAATGAACGTGGGTGGTCATCAGCACGTAGGCATGGAGGTCACAGTCATGTGTGTTACAGGCTTGCTGGAGTTTTTCGAGGTAGAACTGGTAATCCTGGTCGGCACAGAAGATTTCCGTGCGGTTGTTGCCGCGCAGGATGACGTGCTGCGGCTGGCCGGGTATGACGAAACGGGGTAAGCGCGCCATGGTCCTCTCTCCTGTGTGAGCGGGGAGAACTATACGCTACGCCTATTCATTTATCAATCGAGTCTGACCCCATTGATTGTGACCCCATTGATTGTGACCCCATTGATTCGCACCATTGATTCGCATTGATTTCTTCATTTATCAATCGAGTCTGACCCCATTGATTTTCATTGTGACCCCATTGATTTTCATTGATTTCTTCATTTATCAATCGAGTCTGACCCCATTGATTTTGATTTTTCGTGACCCCATTGATTCGCGCATTGATTCGCGCATTGATTCGCGCATTGATTCGCATTGATTCGACCGGGAAGAAGTGACGGTGTATCTGGCGCGCAA
>JBNKBO010000060.1:0-10771 GCA_050287265.1 Sideroxydans sp.
AATGCGATACCGGGTGTGCAGGACGGCGTGTTTCTGATGCCGGACGATGCTGACGGTGTCGTGACGCGTCCACTGGCTTTTGTGGTTGCGCCCGGTTTGAGCGGCGAGGGTATATTGAGTGCCTTGCGCAACAGTGTCGATGCCGTTTTTCTGCCGCGGCCGCTGTACTTTGTCGATGCGCTGCCGCGCAACAGTACCGGCAAACTCATGCGCGAATCATTGCTGCGGTTGCGCGAGCAGTGTGCGAAGAAATAACTGAAAAAATGTTTGTCCACGAAAAACACGAAACGGGGTATGCAGGCATTTCGCCGCAAGGCGAAAGCTCCCAAAGTCACGAAATGAAATCGTCTGCCAATGCTATCAGGTGTCACAGGTCAGCTTGGTTGATTGTCGCCGCTTCGCTTTCCGGTTCTGTTCGTGTCCTTTCGTGTCTTTCGTGGACCAGGTAAGGTTTTATGATGGCTAGACTGATACTGGAATTTCATTCGAACCACCCCGCCGGAGCAGGGCATTTCCCCGGCAATCCCATCATCCCTGGCGCGCTGCTGCTGGCCGAGGTGTTACGTTGCATTGAACAGTCGGAGGGAAAACATTTTTCCGCATGCAACGTTAAGGCTGCCAAGTTTTTGCATCCGGTGCGGCCGGGCGACAGGGTGGAAATCGAATATTCGCGTTCGGCACAAGGCACGCTCGAGTTTCAGTGTGCAGTTGCAGGAAGCAAAGTACTGTCCGGAGGCATCGTTGCGAGTGAGTGAAGAAATCGGGAACAGGACTGGAACCGACTGGGCTGCCAGACCCGAGCGCAGCAATACACTGGCGATCCGTTTTATCGTATGGGTCGCGCTCACCCTGGGGCGACGGGCTGCGCGCTTGTTCCTGTATCCGATCTGTCTGTATTTCCTGTTGTTCGCGGGCGAAGCACGTACTGCTTCCAAAAAGTATCTGCGCAAGGTATTGGGGCGAGAAGCGCGCATTAATGACGGTTTTCGCCATATTCATACGTTTGCTTCGACCATTCTGGATCGCGTGTTTCTGCTTAACGGCCGCTTCGACAAGTTCGATGTTCGTGCGCATCTGGACGAAGCGGCCCAGGCACTGATCAGCAGCAGGCGGGGCTGTATCCTGCTGGGCGCGCATTTCGGCAGTTTCGAAATCACCCGTGCGTATGCCGCCGAGATCGAAGGGCCGCCCGCCAGCGTGGTGATGTACGAGGAGAACGCGCGCAAACTCAATTCGGTATTGAAGGCGATCAATCCCGACCTGACGCAGCAGGTGATTGCCCTCGGCAAGGTCGATTCCATGCTCAAGGTGGAACAGGCGCTGCAGCGCGGTGAATTCATCGGCATTCTTGCAGATAGAGGACTGGAAAGCGGCAGCGCTACTGTGACATACGACTTTTTGGGTGAACGGGCTGAATTTCCCTCCGGTCCTTTGCGCATGGCATATATGCTGAAAAGTCCGGTGCTGTTCATGGCGGGCGTGTATCGAGGCGGTAATCGTTACGATTTGTATTTCGAGGAATTGATGGACATGGGCAAGACCGAACTGCCGCGCAATGAAATGATCCGGCAGGCACAGCAAAGATATGTGGAACGCATCGAATATCATTGCCGCAACGCTCCGTATAACTGGTTTAATTTTTTCGATTTCTGGAAATCATGATGCGTATCCTGCTTATGTTGCTGAGTCTCGCATCCGCTTTCGCCTGGGCGGAAGTTGAGCCGTCCGTCGTACCCGCTGATGAATGGGGTTTGCCGCAACTGATGCAGAGCATGGCGCAGGTGCAACGCTCGCAGGGGAAATTCAAGGAACGCAAATATCTCAGCGTGTTGATCGTGCCGCTGGATTCTTCCGGCACGCTGTCGTTTCAGGCGCCCGATCATCTGGAAAAACACACGCTCAAACCCAAAGTCGAGAGTCTGGTGCTGGATCAGGGCGTGCTCACCATTGACAGCAAGGCGCGCAACGTCAAGCGCACCCTGGTGTTGCAGGAATACCCTGCTGTATGGGCGTTCGTCGAGAGTATCCGCTCCACGCTGGCGGGCGACCTGCCCACGCTGCAGCGTTTTTACAAGATCAAACTTAAAGGCAATGCGGCAAAATGGAGCATGAAATTGTTGCCTGTTGATTCAAGGACACGCCTTGCGGTGAGCGAGATTGTCATTTCCGGACGCGGTGCCCATGTTACCCATGTCGAGACTTTTGAAGGCAACGGCGACCATTCGATGATGACAGTGCAAGAACAAACGCCATGAACCAGCGCAGCAATATCGCGGTAGTCGTCTGGCTGTTATTCGTTGCAGTCTGCATACTGATTATCAGCCAGACCCGTTTCACCGCTGATATGTCGGCGTTCATGCCGCGCAATCCCACCCCCTCACAGAAGATCATGGTCGAGCAATTGCGCGACGGCGTGGTATCACGCCTTATTCTGATCGGTGTGGAAGGTGCTTCGGCACCCGTGCTGGCGCAACTGAGCAAGAACATGGCCGCACAGTTGCGCACCTCGCAGGAATTGCTGACCGTGAACAATGGCGAACAGGCCGGCATGGAAAGGGATTTTGAATTATTGTGGAACAACCGCTATTTGTTGAGCGATGCGGTGACACCGCAACGTTTTTCACCCGCCGGTTTGAAAGAAAGCCTGTCCCGCTATCTCGACCTGTTGAGTACGCCGATGAGCGGCATGGTGCAGCGCGTGTTGCCGAAAGATCCCAGCGGTGAACTGGTGCACATGCTGCAGCAGTTGCAGGGCGAGGAACATCCGGCAATGCTGGACGATGTCTGGTTTGGGCGCGATGGCACGCGTGCCATGCTGTTGGCGCACACAAAAGGCGAAGGTAACGACATCGATGCACAGGAGCGCGCCATGCTGGCGATCCAGGCTGCATTCGAGCAAGCCCGGGAAACCATACCCGGCGCAGCTGCGGCACAGGTGCGCATGACCGGCCCCGGCGTATTCTCGGTGCAGTCGCGTGCCTCCATTCGCGATGATGCCTTGCGGCTTTCGCTCATCGCCACCTTTTTGATTTCGACCATGTTGCTGCTGCTCTATCGCTCGCCGCGCGTACTGGCGCTCGGGCTGTTTCCGGTAGCAACCGGCGCACTGGCGGGGGTGGCGGCGGTGAGTCTGGGGTTTGGCGGCGTACATGGCATTACGCTTGGCTTTGGCGTCACGCTCATCGGCGAGTGTGTGGATTACGCTATCTACTTGTTCACTCAGATAGAACAGAACGGCACGCCACAAAATACGTTGCGGCGCATCTGGCCGACGCTGCGTGTGGGTGTGTTGCTTTCCATCTGTGGTTTTTCCGCCATGCTGTTTTCCGGTTTTACCGGGCTTGCACAACTCGGTCTGTTTTCCATTGCGGGATTGATCGGGGCTGTGACAACTACGCGCTTTGTCCTGCCGCATCTGTTGCCGCCGGGTTTTTCCGTACATGCTTCCACACGTTTCAGTAGCGCTTTGATGGCACTGGTGCACAAGGCACCGCGTGCGCGCATCGTATTGCTTGCTGCTGTGACAGTGGCTGCTGTGTTTCTGGTGTTCAAGCGCGATTCGTTCTGGAACGACAGTCTGAAGAGTATGAGCCCGGTGAAGAAGGAATTGCTGGTGCTGGACGAGCAATTGCGCCGCGATATGGGTGCGCCGGATGTGCGCTTTATGCTGGTGATAAGCGGTGCCGATCAGGAGCATGTGTTGCTGCAGGGTGAAGCGGCAAAGGTTATCCTGCGCAAACAGGTCGCGCTGGGATTGCTGCAAGGTTTCGACATGCCACCGCTGCCCAGTCGTGCCGTGCAACAGGCGCGGCTGGATGCCTTGCCGGATGCGGCCACTGCACGCAGCAATCTGAGCACAGCCCTGCGCGGCCTGCCTTTTCGCAGTGAGATATTTGCCCCTTTCTCGCAGGAGATCGCTGCAGCGAAACAGCGGCCCTTGCTGGACAGGGCCGCCATGCAAGGCAGTTCCCTCGGCTTGAAGCTCGATTCGCTTCTGGTGCAGCGCGAAGAAGGCTGGTCGCTGATGCTGCCGTTGCGCGGCGTCAAAGATGCACAGGGGATAGAGCAGGGCATACGCCAGGCTTTTGCGGAAGGGTTCGTATTGCTCGACATGAAACTGGAATCCGAACAGATGTTCCGCGATTACCGGCACGAAGCGAGCAAGAATGCCCTGCTGGGTGCGCTGGCGATCGTGATTTTGCTGTTTGTCAGCCTGCGCTCGACGCGCCGCGTACTGGAAGTGATGTTACCGCTGGTGGCAGCGGTGATCGCGGTGACGGCCGGGTTGTTGCTCACCGGGCACAGTCTGTCGATTTTCCATTTGATCGGTTTGCTGCTGGTGGTGGCAGTCGGCTCCAACTATGCCCTGTTTTTTGACCGGCGCTGCACGTCGCCGCAGGATCGCGAACGCACAGTTGCTTCGCTGGTGTTTGCCGATACATCCACCATGCTGGGTTTTGGGCTGCTGTCGTTCTCGCAATCGCCCGTGCTGAATGCAATCGGCTCAACGGTGGCGGTTGGGGCGGTGTTAAGCCTTGTTTTTTCAGCTATTTTGATAGTCAGGAATGATGGATGAGCGCCAGTCTTAGATTGCTCAGGGCTGTGGTGTCGGTTAAGATGCACGTTGACTTTCCGGGGACTAAAGCATTGCCATATTTGGCTGCTTAAGGAGATTGAAACAATGAAGTATACGAATCTGATTCTCGTCTTTCTGGCAGCCACGCTGGTGACTGCATGCGCGTCGAAACAGACAAGAACAGAAGAAGTGCCACCGGCCAGGAATGTGATAAAGAGTGTCGAAGAGCTATCCAGGGAAGAACCGGTTTCCAAGGGTGTGATCGTCGGCAAACCGGAGGAGGGGAGCAAATTCTCCAAATTAAAGATAGGCATGACCCTGAACCAGGTGGAAAGAATGATCGGCCGCCCTACCAAGCAATGGACACACCACACGGGAAAGGCCTCCACTCCGTTCTATTTCGGCCCGGACCGCTGGGTAATCCAGTATTCGTACAAGGGAGAAGGTGTGTTGACCCTCAATTCGGGCGGGGAGCAGCTTTTGACTAAAATCGAGGTCAACAAGTCAGAATAATATAAGACGCAAATAGCGCGATTAAAATCGAGGAGAAATCACTATGATTGAGCAAGAAGGTTCATGCGAAGTGCTGGTGATCGGCGGCGGCCCGGCCGGTTCCACCATTGCAGCACTGCTGGCGCAGCGCGGGCGCGACGTGCTGATGCTGGAAAAAGCCAAACATCCGCGTTTCCATATTGGCGAATCGCTGCTGCCGATGAATATGCCGATGTTCGAGGAGCTTGGCATCGCGGAAGAGATCAAGCGCATCGGCATTGTGAAACTGGGTGCGGAATTCGTTTCGCCCTGGCACGAGGCGCCGGTGATGATCGATTTCAACGATGCGCTGGATAACACCTGGCCTTCTGCCTACCAGGTACGACGCGACGAGTTCGATGAGATACTGTTCAAAAATGCCGCTGCCAAAGGCGCGCGCGTGGTCGAGGAGTGCAAGGTCACCGGTATCCAGTTCCTGCCGAAAGAGGGCGCACTGGTAGATACGCAGGACAAGGATGGCAACAAGCAAAGTATCCGTACGAAATTCGTGGTGGATGCCTCAGGCCGCGACACTTTCCTGTCCAACCATTTCCAGATGAAGCACCGCAACAAGAAGCACAACAGCGCGGCCATGTTCGGCCATTTCTCCGGCGTGAAACGCCTGGAAGGCGAGGTGGAGGGCAATATCAGCCTGTTCTGGTTCGACCACGGCTGGTTCTGGCTCATCCCGCTGCCCGACGGCAACACCAGCATCGGTGCGACCTGCTGGCCGTATTACATGAAGCGGCTCAAGGGGAACGATTTTGAGCAGTTCTTCCTGGATACCATCGCCATGTGTCCCGCGCTGATGGAACGCATGAAGGATGCCAAGCTCGAGACGCCGGTTACCGCGACCGGTAACTTTTCCTACCTGTCCGAGCGCTCCTCCGGCGAGAACTACATTCTGCTGGGCGATGCGTTTGCTTTCATCGACCCGATATTTTCTTCCGGCGTGTTTCTCGCGATGGCCAGTTCCTTCGCCGGTGCCAAGGCGATTGATCGCTGCCTGAGCAAGCCGCAAGAGGCGGAACAGGCGTTGAAGGAATTTGACAGGGCTATCATGGAAGGGCCAAAGGTCTTTTCCTGGTTCATCTATCGCATTACCACGCCGGCCATGCGCAACCTGCTCATGTATAAGGGAGCCGAAAGCAAGGTGAAGAAGGTGCTGATTTCCATCCTGACCGGGGACGTATACCGCACCGAACGCTATTCTTTCTGGCTGTTCATGTTCAAGCTCATGTACTACGGCGGTTCTATCCTGCACCTGAAATCCAGCATTATGGCCTGGTTCAAACGCAAACGCTCCATCCAGGTGCTCGATGTTGGCGTGACGGAGACCTATGGAAATTAGCGGCACCCAGTTCGGACTGGCCTATCTCGATACCAGCGAAATCGGCGCATACCTCGAAGCGCACCGCGGTCATGTTTTAAGCGTGATCGGTTTCGGCCACGTGGCGCCGCTGCCGGGGTATGCGCCGCTGTGGGTGGATATTCCGGTACTGGGCGGATCGGGCAGCAGCATCGAAGTATGGACCAGCGATTTGCCCGTCGAAACATGCGAGCATCTGGGTGTCAGCGGGACTACCGACGGCCAGGTGTTGTTTGGCAACCTGACGCTGGCACAGCACGCGGGTGATACGCTGGAGTCGCTGGCTGAGCAGGCGTATATGCGCATTTTCGGGTTCATCGATCATTTCGACTATCGCAACCTGCTGCGTGTCTGGCATTACTTCCCTCAGATCAACGACGACGAGAATGGTCTGGAGCGCTATCGCGGTTTCAATGTTGGACGGCATGCGTCTTTCGTGGCGAACGGTCGCCAGATAAGCGAAGAGAGCGTTCCTGCCGCGAGTGCACTGGGCAGCAACAGCGGCTCACTCGTGGTCTATTTCATGGCATGCAAGAAACGCGGCACGGCGGTAGAAAATCCTCGTCAGGTCAGCGCTTACCATTATCCGAAACTTTTCGGGCCGAGCAGCCCGATCTTTGTGCGTGCCATGGAGGCAACACTGGGCGGGCAGTATTGCTTCTTTATTTCCGGCACGGCCAGCATCGTCGGCTATGAGACGTTGCATCAGGGCGATGCGGAAAAGCAGACTGCCGAAACGTTGATGAATATCCGAACGTTGCTGCAGCAAATTCCGCATTACGATGCCAGTCAGGGGCGCATGCTGCTCAAGGTCTATCTGCGCCATCCCGAACATCAGGCGATGGTGCAGGAAAAGGTGCAGGCTGAGTTTGGCCCTGACTGCAAGGCGGTCTATCTGCATTCCAATATCTGCCGTTCCGATTTGTTGCTGGAGATCGAGGGCGCCTATTTCAACGACGCTCAATAGCGCACTGGTTCTCATGTAATGAAGATTATTATCCGATGCGCTGTCTTGTCGATGTTGTTCGTTTCCGGCGCACAGGCGCAGACCGAGATCAAGCCGCTGTGGGAGATCGGTGCGGGATTTGCGGTTATCGATTTTCCGATGTATCGCGGATCGGACGAGCGCAAATCCTATTTGTTGCCTGCGCCCTATTTTCTCTACAACGGTGAAGTGCTCAAGATCAACCGTGAACGCGTGCGTGGGTTGATCTTCAAGCGCGACCGCGTCGAGATGGATGTCAGTGTGAATGGTTCCGTACCGGCCAAGGGTGCCAAAGCGCGCCAGGGCATGCCCGATCTCGATCCGACGCTGGAACTCGGTCCTTCGCTCAATTTTCATATTCTCTATACGGAAGACAAAAAGAACACCTTCGATGTGCGCATGCCGTTGCGTGCGGTCATCGCTTCCGACTTCAAGCGTGTCCATCAAGAAGGCTGGCTGTTCCAGCCGCAGCTTAATTTGGACTTTCGCGACATCAACCGCAACGGCTGGAATATCGGGCTGGTGGGCGGTGTCATTTATTCCGACCGGCAATACCACGGGTACTTCTACAATGTTGCGCCGCAATATGCGACGGCAGAACGTCCGGCGTACACTGCGCCCGGCGGTTATGCCGGCACACAATTCATCTTCGCCTTTAACAAGCGCTACGAAGGTTACTGGGCCGGCGGCTTCGTAAAGTGGGACAGCCTGAAGGGGGCGGTATTTGCCGACAGTCCACTGGTCAGGAGCAAGGAATATTTCACCATAGGTTTTGCCATTACCTGGATATTCGACAAGTCGGACGAAATGGTGGAAGTGGAATACGATTGACGGTGCTGTCATCAGGATGTGGTGGGTATGTGCTATAACCGGTAGCCGGGTGGACACGAACCGTAACAGAGTCAGAAAAGCGGATAATAAGATGTGGGTTTGGCGACAATTGAAGTCCCTGTACGAATACACCGTGCTTTACGGCGGCCTGATTTTTTTTGCTTTTATCTGTCTGGCCTGGAGCCTGCCCGCCAGCTTGCTGCGGCATCTGTTGCCTCACCGCGTCGGTCAGCGTGTCGGTCGCATTGCCATCATGCTGGTATTTCGCACCTATTTGTTTGTGGTGCGCGCCAGCGGCCTGGTGAAGCTTGATCTCACTGCGCTGGATGTCTTGCGCAGAGAACCTTCGCTGGTCATTGCCACTAATCATCCCGCGCTCATTGACGTGGTACTGGTCGGGTCGCGCCTGCCCAATTTCGTGTGCGTGCTCAAGGCCAAGTTGCTCGACAATCCGCTGCTTGGCGGCGGAGCGAGCATGGCGGGCTACGTGCGCAACGACTCTACTGCGATGCTGGTACGCGAATCGTCCGTAGCACTGCGCGATGGTGCGCAACTGCTGATTTTTCCGGAAGGCACGCGCACCGTGCGGCCGCCGGTCAACGATTTCAAGGGCGGCTTCGCGCTGGTCGCCAAAAAGGCGGGCGTGCCAGTGCAGACCGTATTCATCGAAGCCAGCAGCCCCTTCTTAGGCAAACACTGGTCATTCTTCGACAAGCCGGATTTTCCTTTGCGCTACAAGGTGCGTCTTGGAGATCGTTTTGAAGTGAAGAGTGATGCAAAGACATTTGCCAGCAATCTGGAAGCGTATTACCGCCGCGAGATGCAGGCGCAGGAATCATAGAAAGCAGGTATGACCACATCATCGATATCCCATCTCGTTCTCATTCCCAGCTACAACACCGGCGCGGCGCTGTGTCCCACGGTGCGTGCCGCGCGCGAACAATGGTCGCCGGTATGGGTGGTGATCGACGGCAGCACCGACGGCAGCGAAGTGGAACTGCTGCAAATGGCGGAAACCGACCCCGGTCTGCGTGTGCTGCTGGTGAAGGAGAATCACGGCAAGGGTGCCGCGGTGTTGCATGGACTGCGCGAAGCAACGCGCATGGGTTTTTCGCATGTGCTGACCATGGACTCGGACGGGCAGCACCCGGCCGAAAAAATTCCCGAGTTCATGGCGGCATCCATGGCCGATCCCAACGCGATGGTGCTGGGTGTGCCGGTGTTCGATGCCAGCGCACCTGCATTGCGCGTGCGAGGGCGCAAGGTCTCCAACTGGTGGGCGAACCTGGAGACGCTATGGCAGGGCATAGGCGATTCGCTGTACGGATTTCGCGTCTATCCCGCGCACTTGCTGATGGGTGTGATGGAGGAGAGTTACTGGATGCGCCATTTCGATTTCGACCCCGAGGCGGCAGTGCGCCTGTGCTGGTGCGGTGCTCATCCTGTCAATATTCCAGCGCCGGTCAAGTACCTGAAGGCTGAAGAAGGCGGCGTATCGCACTTCAATTACCTGCGCGACAACCTGTTGCTGACAGGCATGCATATCCGCCTGCTCGTGGGCTTTCTGATCCGATTGCCCTTGTTGATCTGGCGGAAATTGTTCTGACATACTGCGATGGGTCTGGGATCTTCAGAAAAAATCTGTCCACGAAAAACACGAAAGCCACGAACAAAAGCATCCAACCCATTTCCCTGTCCTGTTGTTGATTTCGTGATTTTCGTGTTTTTCGTGGACTAATTGCTTAAGGCGAATATATGCGCGTAACGTTTGTTCATCCGGCAGGTTTCAACTTCGTTCCCGGACAGCCTGATTTTTCCGTGCTGGCCAACCGCATGCCGCCAATCGGCATCCTCTCCCTTGCAGCCTGGCTGGATAAACACGGCCATGAAACCTTTGTGCATGATTGCCTCGGTCCTTTCGCGCCTCCCACAATAGAAGAAAATGCGGAGATCGTGCTGGCCACCAATCCCGAGATGATCGGCTTCTCCGCTACCACCTCCGGCTTTATGGATGCGGTGGACATGGCGCAGTACATCAAGCGTAAACGCCCCGGCATCAAGATCCTGTTCGGCAACGTGCATGCGTCATCCATCGGTGCGCCGTTGCTGGAACATTTTCCAGAGATTGATTACCTCTGCATCGGCGAAGGCGAGGGTGCGATGCTCGACCTTGCCAACGGCATGCCACCTGCAGACATCTACAACCTGGTGTACCGTGATGGCGAACGCATCGTCTCCAACCCGCGCCGCCAGCGCATCCTGAATCTGGATGACCTGCCGTTCCCTGCCTACGAAAAGCTGGAAGGTTTTCCCGCGGCATATCACCTGCCGCTGTTCTCCTATGTTAAAAAACACGGCGCGACCATGATCACCTCGCGCGGTTGTCCCTACACTTGCTCGTTCTGTGACCGCACCGTGTTCGAACGCCTGTATAAAGTTAACTCCGCACAGTACATCTACAACCACATGAAACACCTGC
>JBNKBO010000061.1:0-10004 GCA_050287265.1 Sideroxydans sp.
GCCGATGGTAACTTCGGCCAGTTGCACGATGCCGTCCTTGTTGATATCGGTCACGCTCATCAACGTTTTATCCACCGAAGCCCAGGCGGAAACCCAGCTCGGCAATTCGGAAAAACTGGAACCCACCAGCAACGTATATACATCGTACTTGGCCAGCACCGCCAGGGCGGGTGCAGTCACGTAGAGCAGCGAAATGAACAGCAGCGACCAGAACACGGAAACGCGCGCCTCGCTCACTGACGTGGTCGTGTAAAAACGCATCAGGATATGCGGCAACGCAGCGGTTCCCACCATCAGGCACAGCACCAGCGCCATGAAATTCTTGCGTTTGTTGTCGCGCGTTTTTTCATCCGAACCGGCAAAAGGTTCTGCGTGTGCAGCGATGGGATCCGATTTGGCCTTGTCCGATTCAGCCTGCTGGCGCCACATATTACGGGCTGCCTCCACATTCCCGGGGAAATCTGCAACGGCGCGATTGGCTGCCGCAATCTTCCTGGGATCGGCATTTTCCGCTTTCAATTTTGCAGCAGCTTTGACCAGTCTGACTTTTTCTTCAGCCAGATAGGCGGCGCCCCCAGCCGCCAGTGCTTTCAACCTGTCTTCACCCCTGATTTCGTGTTGTTTGAAAATGGCGCGTACTTCCGCTTCGCGTGCCCCGTCCGGCGTGGACGGATCATTCAGCACTTTTTCGCGCGCGGTGACTTTTTCCAGCACGTAGCCATAGGTGATCTGCGGAACGGGATTCCCGGTGTGTTTCACCGACAGCCAGATCACGGGGATCATGAAGGCCACGATCAGGATCACGTATTGCGCCACCTGCGTCCAGGTCACCGCACGCATACCGCCCAGGAACGAACACAATAAAATGCTACCGAGGCCGACAAATACGCCCACGCCGAAATCCAGCCCGGTGAAGCGGCTGGCAATCAGGCCCACGCCATATATCTGCGCGATCACATAAGTAAACGAACACAGGATGGCCGCGAACACGCCGATGAAACGCGGGATGCTGCCGCCGTAACGCGCACCGAGAAAATCCGGGATGGTGAACTGGCCGAACTTGCGCAGATAGGGCGCCAGCAACAACGCGACCAGCACGAACCCCCCTGTCCACCCCATCACAAAAGCGAGGCCATCGTAACCGGAGAGATACAAAGTTCCCGCCAGGCCGATAAAACTGGCAGCCGACATCCAGTCGGAACTGATCGCCATGCCGTTGAACAATGCAGGTACGCGCCGCCCCGCCACGTAGTATTCCGAGACATCGGAAGTACGGGAAAGAAAACCGATCCCGGCATATAGTGAAACGGTCACGCCGATGAAGATGTAACCCAGCATCTTGTTGGGCACACCCATCTGTTCAAGGATGGCCAGCATGACAATAAAGCCGATGAAGCCACCCGTGTATAGCGCGTAATAACGCTTGAGCTGCGAAACGAATCGCGACTGGACCGGTTTGGCCATTACCCGTCCCTTTCCTGCACGCCGTATTCTCGATCAAGCTTGCTCATGCAATAAGCGTAATAGCCTACAAGAATCACGTATACCAGCAGCGCACCTTGCGCTGCGATGAAAAACGGGAGCGGAAACCCGAGAAACACGACAGATTGCAAGTCACGCGCAAACCAGCCAGCTATAAAGGTGATCGCAAACCAGACCACAAGCAATATACCTGTCAATCGGAGGTTTTTCCTCCAGTACTGTTTGTGCTTCTCCGTCAGCAGCATGCATTTCTCCGAAAATCTTTCCCCCGAAAAACCGTCATCTATACCCGACAAGTCTGCGTCTTGGATAAATATGCGCTTGCACATAGAATGACCGCATCCGAGGATGGACAGGATAACAAATTATCCGCCCCTCCCGTGACAGGAACTTAACCCCGACAGGCTATTGAAAAACGTAGCGAGCGATGACAGAACAAGGCGCGCAATGGCGAAAAAGCGGAGTTTACAAGTAGTAAATGAGCATTTTGAGCCATTAAGCAACACAGTTATGTCGAGCGCAGTAGTTTTTCAACAGCCTGCTAGCGCTTACGCGAGGCTTACATATACATGCGCATCCTGATCGCAGAAGATGATGAAGTGTTGTCCGATGGCCTGTGCCATTCCATGCGCCAGTCGGGTTACGCTGTCGACAGCGTAAAAGACGGACAGGCCGCCAACCTTATCCTCAGCGGCGAACAACCTTTCGACCTGGTCATTCTCGACCTGGGATTGCCCAAGGTGGACGGTTTCAGTGTATTGCGCAGCCTGCGTGAAAAAAACAAGCAAGTGCCCGTGATCATCCTTACCGCGCGCGATGCCGAAGGCGACCGCGTCAAAGGGCTGGACCTCGGTGCCGACGATTACATGATCAAACCGTTCAGCCTTCCCGAACTGGAAGCTCGTGTACGTGCGCTGATCCGGCGCGGTCAATGCGGTGTCAATCCGGTCTACACCTGCGGCACATTGACGTTCGACAGCGTCGGACGACGCGCTGCAATCAACGGCACGACGCTTGAACTCACGACCCGCGAACTGAGCGTGCTGGAAGCGCTGATGCTGCGCACCGGCTGGGTCGTCAGCAAGGAACAATTACTGGAAAGACTTTACAGTTATTCGGAAGAGGCCAGCAGCAACGCCATCGAGGTATACATACATCGCCTGCGCAAGAAGATAGAACCGGCGGGCGTCACCATCCGCACCATCCGCGGCCTGGGTTACGTCATCGACAACCTCCCTGCCTGAGTTCCATGGCCAGCAACATTCACTCCCTGCGCAACTACCTCATGCAGAGGTTGTTGATCTCGCTCTACCTGTTGTGGATCGTCAGCACCGTCGTAGGTTATTTCGCCACCATCAACTACGCCAACCAGCCGTATGACCTGGTCCTGCTGCAACGCGCCAATGAAGTCGCGACAGAGCTCAAGCTGGGTAGCGGACACGAACGACTGGACGTGGTGCCCATACTCCCCGATGGATCGGAACTGGGCATGCCGGACAGTGTGGTTTATACCGTCACCGACAGCGAAGGCAGGAAACTTGCCGGCAATGGCAACACGTTGCGCCCGCTCTCCTATCGGCGCGACCGGACCGGGCCGCTGTTCAGCAACGGCGAACGCGATGGGGAAAAAACGCGCATGGTCAGTCTGGTCTTCCCTTCAGATCACGGGGTATTCCAATTACATGTTTCCGAAACCACACGACTGCG
The DNA here is from genome assembly GCA_050287265.1 of Sideroxydans sp. Lineage (GTDB taxonomy): Bacteria > Pseudomonadota > Gammaproteobacteria > Burkholderiales > Gallionellaceae > Sideroxyarcus. The sequence continues at coordinate 3,190 of JBNKBO010000061.1, forward strand.
GCAGGCGCTCATACGCGGCATTCTGGCCAACATCGTCATCCCGCAACTCCTGCTGACCCTGATCGCCCTCGGCGTCGTCTGGTACGGTTTGAAACAGGGTTTGCGGCCGCTCGAACGCTTGCGGCGCGACGTGGTGAACCGGCGGCGCGACGACCTGAGCGAACTTGACGGCAGCAAGGCACCCACCGAGGTGCGGCCGTTGATCGATGCTGTCAACGATCTGCTGGCACGCCTGAAACAAGTGATGGCCGCACAACAGCGCTTTGTTGCCGATGCGGCGCATCAATTGCGCACGCCGTTTGCCGGCCTGAAGACGCAATCCGAATTGGCATTGCGCTCTGACGAGCCGGAACGAAAGCAACATGCGCTGCAACACATCCTCACCAGTACCCGGCATGGCATCCGCCTGGTCAACCAGTTGCTGGTACTGGCACGCAACGAACCCGGCGGCCAGAGTGTAGACAGTTTTGTACCGCTCGATATCAACCAGCTGGCGCAGGAATGCACGGTCAACTGGGTACAGATGGCCCTGGAAAAAAATATCGATCTGGGATACGAGGGCGCACCTGCGGGCATGATCGTGCAGGGTGATCCGGCCAGCCTGATGGAAATGCTCAACAACCTGATCGACAACGCGATCCGCTATACCCCAAATGGCGGGCACATCACCGTCGGCGTAAGCAAATCGCTGCAGGGTACGGAATTACACGTGGAAGACAATGGCCCCGGCATCGAACCCCAACACCGCGAACGTGTGTTCGAACGTTTCTACCGCATCCTCGGCAGCGGACAGAGCGGCAGCGGGCTTGGGCTCTCCATCGTCGCCGAAGTCGCCAAACGCCATGGCGCAGAACTGGTACTGGATACCGGCAGCAATGGCACAGGTACCAGGATCAGCATACTTTTCCCCCATCCCGCGACCGGCAACATTTGAAGCCGGCGCTTTTATTCGCTTTTTTTCCTGAACGTAAACGGATGCGCATGACGGCTCAGAATGAAGTCGGCAATCAGTTTGAGCCAGATGGTGATACCGGCGGTGGAAGTCCAGGTTGCGTAATCAAAAGACGCTGTCAGCACGCCGATGATGACGGATACCACGATCACACCGGCCATCAGATTGATGGCGGCTGCATAGGGCGCATATTTCTGCGGATCCGCCGGCGGCACTCCACGCTTCAGCGCAACTTCTGAAAAATCGCGATTTACTGCAATACGCCATGCACGGCGCAACCAGATAAAGGCCATGGGAAACAATGCGAGGAACAAAACCCAGGTCATCGCCATGCTGATATAAGTCATATCTACTCCAAGAAAAAAACCCCGCCGGGATGCGGCGGGGTCCATGTTACATGCAGAACGCACTAATTACGCGTGAGCACCATCGACTGCTTTTGCACCACGCGGTGTACGCACGGCCTCAACCAGGTGCTGGATGTGCTCCGGCGGTTCCTGGGTGAGTTTGTCCACCACGAAAGCGACCGTGAAGTTGATCATCGCGCCAACTGCGCCGAATGCTTCCGGCGTAATGCCAAAGAACGAATTGGCACCACCGATCAGGTCCAGATACTCCGTACCCTTGATGAAGAACAGTCCTTTGTGTGCGAACACGTAGAACAGGGTAATGATCAGACCCGACAGCATGCCTGCCATGGCACCTTCCTTGTTCATCTTCTTGCTGAAGATGCCCATCATGATGGCCGGGAACAATGAGCTGGCCGCAATACCGAAGGCCAGTGCCACCGTTCCCGCCGCAAAGCCGGGCGGATTCAGACCCAGATAACCGGCAACCACGATGGAGCAAGCCATGGCAACTTTACCGGCCATGAGCTCGCCTTTTTCACTGATGCCGGGATTGAACACCCCTTTCACCAGGTCATGCGAAATGGCCGAAGAGATCGCCAGCAACAGACCTGCAGCTGTTGACAACGCAGCAGCCAGACCGCCCGCAGCCACCAGTGCAATCACCCAGTTGGGCAACAAGGCGATTTCCGGATTGGCCAGCACCATGATGTCCCGGTTTACGCTCAACTCATTGCCTTTCCAGCCTGCGGCTTCAGCTTTTTTGAGAAATTCCTGATCCTTGGACTTGTCGTTGTAGTACTGGATGCGGCCATCGCCGTTTTTGTCCTCGAACTTCAACAGGCCGGTCTTTTCCCAGCGCCCCATCCAGCCTGGCTGCTCGGAGGCCTTGATACTGGCTTCCGGTGCAAACAGATCACCACCGGTAGCTACGGCGTGGTTTATCGTGTTATGCAGATTCATGCGTGCCATGGCTGCCACTGCAGGTGCAGTCGTGTACAGGATGGCAATGAACACCAGTGCCCAGCCGGCGGAAGAACGTGCGGCAGCAACGGACGGTACCGTGAAGAATCTCATGATGACGTGCGGCAGACCGGCAGTACCGATCATCAGCGACAGGGTGTAGACGAACATGTTGAGCGTGCTGCCCGCTGTCGTCGTGGTGTACTGACCAAAGCCCAGATCGACCACGATGCTGTCCAGTTTATGCAGCAGGGAAACATCGCTGCCTGCCATATTGGAACCCAGTCCCAGTTGCGGGATCGGATTGCCGGTCAGGTGCATGGAAATGAAGATCGCCGGCACGGTGTAGGCAAAGATCAGCACGACGTACTGCGCCACCTGCGTGTAAGTGATGCCCTTCATGCCGCCAAACACGGCATAGGTGAACACGACGCCCATACCGACATAAACACCCATTTCCTTGGATACGCCAAGGAAGCGCGAGAAGGCAACGCCCACACCGGTCATCTGACCGATAATATAAGTCAGCGATGCCACCAGCAAACACACCACTGCCACGGTGGCTGCCGACTTCGAGTAATAGCGGTCACCGATGAATTGCGGTACGGTGAATTTGCCGAACTTGCGCAGATAGGGTGCGAGCAGCGTGGCAAGCAACACATAGCCGCCAGTCCAGCCCATCAGGAACAGCGCGCCGCCGTATCCCATGAAACCGATCAGACCCGCCATGGAAATGAATGAAGCGGCAGACATCCAGTCGGCCGCAGTTGCCATGCCGTTCAGGCGTGGACTTACCCCGCCACCGGCCACGTAGAACTCGCTGGTACTACCGGCGCGAGCCCACACGGCGATGCCGATGTAGAGCGCGAATGTCAGCCCCACCACCAGATAAATTGTTGTTTGAAGTTCCATGTAGCCTCCTTATTCTTCGTGCACGTCGAATTTGCGATCGATTTCATTCATCTTCTTTGCATAGATGAAGATCAACGCCACAAATATGTACATGGAACCCTGTTGGGCAAACCAGAAGCCCAGCGGGTAACCGCCCAGATGAATATTGTTGAGCAAGGGCGCGAACAAGATACCTGCCCCGAAGGAAACCAGGAACCAGACTGCCAGGATCTTGGTCAGCAAACCCAACGTAGCCTTCCAATAGGCCTCGCTGCTTTTGTCCATTGCGTTCTCCTCTCTAATCGTTATCGTTTTGGTTTGATTAGCTTGAGGAGCCGCATCTCCGGCATGTAACCGAAAAGCAGAAGGTGAAAATACGTCCCCTCAAGGTAATCGATTGAGCCTGTAAAAATACCTGGCTCTCTTTGTTACCGGAATTGAGGTTACGTCAGGAAGCTTACATTCAGCTTACGCCTGCCGCCTGGCGTTGCGACCGTTCCAGATCGCGCAGCCCGGCAAAATTGGCGATATCCCTGCTGCGGGCACGGGCAATGGCAATCTGCAGCAATTGCGCGGTTGCCAGCGCATCCGCCAGCGCGTTGTGCCGGACTTCGATGCGTATGCCGAAACGGCCGATCCAGTCGTCCAGGGCACGATGGCTGTACGCCATGGCCGGATACAGGGAAGGCATGACATACGCCAGATCCAGCCAGGGATGCTTGAACGTCAGGCCCAGATATTGACGCAGGGCGCGCCGTATCATGGTCTCGTCGAAGGTTACATGGAAAGCCACCAGCGGGGATTTACCCAGATACTCGAGGAACGCCAACAAGGCCTCGGCAGGATCTTCACCCTCGCGTTGCTCGGAACTGGAAATACCGTGCACCAGAATATTTTCCTTGTGACTGATCTCGCTTTGCTGCAACACGGTGTAAAAACTGTCGCCCAGCGCGATGCGGCCATTCACCACCGCCACCGCGCCAATCGAGATCAGCGTATCGGTCATCAGGTTCAAACCCGTTGTCTCGACATCCACCACCACGAAGCGCGAATGCGCGAAACTGGCCGGCTGCAGCGTCTCGGGCATAGCCCGCCATGCAGCCAGCCGTGCCGCCTGAGGCGGCCGGAGATGCACCCTTGGAGAAAACCAGCGTTGCAGCAGTTTCTTCAAAGCTGGTAATCCAGTGCCAGTTTAGCCTGCGCCTTGCGCGCCTGGCGAAACGCTTCCTTGAGAATGCGCCGGTCCAGTTCGTTCAACCGGGCGGGGTCGATCAGATTATCCAGGCACTGCATTTCACCATCGGCCGGATCGCTCTCCTCGTAATGATGGCGCAGCCGCAACAACTGGATAAACAGCAGTGCATTGATCCACGCTTCCACTTCGGCAACGGGAATATGCAAGGCGCCGGCGCTGAGCCGCAAACGCTGCAGCGTGCTGGTATGCCGCACACCTGCTGCCAGACTGAAAATGCGCGCCGCATCCACGAAAGGCGCAAGCCCGTTGAGCTTGAGATCGATGCGGTTCGCTTCATTCAACACAAAATCGCGCACCAGACCCAGCGGCGGCCGGTTGCGCAGGGCGTTAGCCGCCATCTGATGCAGGAAGCGCGAATTGTTGCGCGCATACTGCGACAACCATTGACGCAGATCCTCCGCCAGATGCTCGGCGCCATACAACGCACGAAAATCGAAAAAAATGGATGAGCGCAACAATGCCTCCGGTGAACCGCCATCGATCCAGGCGGAGAAAGCACGTTTCCATTCTTCCAGCGACAAACACCATTTCGGATTGCTCGCCATGATCCCTCCCTTGCACAAGGGGAATCCGCACAAGGCCAGCGTGTCATTGATGCGTTTTGCCACCGGCAACAGCTTTTCGCGCGCCTGTTCCACCGTCATTCCCTTCGGTGCGGCAAAAATGATTGCGTTGTCCTGATCAGTATTCAATGTCTGTTCGAAGCGGCCTTCCGAACCCAGCGCCATCCAGCACATTCCGTCATGCAATGGCGTATCAAGCATGTCACTGGCCTTGAATTCCAGTTCGACCACGCGCGCCGTAAGCAGGTCGTTGAAGGTGGAAATGAACTGGGTCAGCTGTTCGGGTGCTACGCCCTGCGCCATCATGTTATGCGCCATGCGGCGGATATCCGCTGCAGCCTGCTGCAACACCTCGGTGGTTTCGGCATTGCGGATGGCCGAACCGATCTGGCGCAAACCGACTCGTTGCAGCGCAAACAGATCCTTTTCAGATACCAGTCCCGTCAGTTTCCCGTTCTCGACAACCAGCACGTGACGGAAACCCTGCCTGGCCATCAGCAACGCCGCTTCATGCGCCAGCGCATGCGGCGGCAGAATGGACAATTGCTTGCTCATCACTTCCATGACCGGCTGGTCGAGATCGATCTGGGGAAGCGCAATGCGATCCAGCACATCGTGCAAGGTCATGATCCCGATCGGCCGTTCATTTTCGTCCACCGCCACCATGGAACCGATGCGCTGCTCGTGCATGATTTCCAGCGCGCGGCGTATGGTCGTATCCGGGGCGCAGGTTACCGGTTCGCGGCGAACGATCGCCGACAGCGGACTCGCGAGGGATTGCTGTTCGACACTGGAATGGCTGAATTGCGCCTGGATGACCTGCTTGGAATGTTCCAGCAAATTGGCAATGCGCCGGGTGCAGAAATCGCGAAACGCGGCACTCATGGTAATGAGCTCGTGAAAATCCCTGGCTGAAAGTTCATAGCAGAACGTATCGCTACCGGCCCGGTAAACACTGGCCACGGAACGGTTCGCCAGTAGCGCCCCCAGCGGGAAACATTCCCCTGCCGCCAGCTCCAGCCAGGTATCCGCTTCCGATGCGTGCGCAACATTCTGTTCGCCATGCACCGCACCCTGCTTGATCACCAGGAACCGGTCCACCGCCCCCTGATCCGGCGACACGATCACCTCGCCTTCGGCGTAATAGCCGAGATGCATGCGTTCGAGCATCCACAACACATGCACGACTTCCATGCGATCGAATGGTGCATGCCGTGAAATAAAGGTCAGCTCGGAAGGTTGGATCGCACTCAAGATTGAACTCCTGTTACCGGATTACAAAACCCTTTTGTCCACGAAAAACACGAAACTCACGAACGAAGAACCTGAAACATGCAAACCTGGCACCTCACAGATACTCAATAGGTGAGAAGCCAAACGAAGGAATGTATTGTTTATTTCGTGCCTTTCGTGTTTTTGCGAGCTTTCGCCGTTGGGCGAAATGCCTGCGTACCCCGCTTCGTGGATAAATTGCCTTTGCCTTACCCAAACACCTTCGCCAGTTCCACACCCGGATCGTCCGCGCGCATGAATGTCTCACCGACGAGAAAAGCATACACCTGGTGCTCACGCATCCGTTTTACATCCTCGGCAGTGGAAATGCCGCTCTCGGTGACAACAATACGTTTTTGCCCCGTTTCCGGAGCAGAGATGGCAGACAGCAGATCGACCGTGGTACGCAGATCGACTTCGAAAGTGCGCAGGTTTCGGTTGTTAATGCCGATCAGCGGTGTTTCGAGTTGCAGTGCAATCTCCAGCTCGTTTGCGTCATGCACTTCCACCAGTACGGCCATGCCCAACTTGTACGCCAGAGCTTCAAACGCTTTCATCTGCTTCAAGGTCAG
>JBNKBO010000062.1:0-9858 GCA_050287265.1 Sideroxydans sp.
CAGCTCTTCAAATGTTGCGTAATTGACCAGTGTGTCTGGACAAGACGCCAGCCTTGCTTGTCCAGTCGATAGACTTCGGTGCAGTTCCAGCGCATCTCGGTCGCACCGGTGTACGAATTCAGGTTGAACGTCAGCACCGCAGCTTCGCCGCATACCTGCACTTTCGGTTCGATCAGGTCATAACGGTCGATATGGATCGTCCCGCGCAACGATTCATATAAAGCAGTCAGCGCCTCCAGCCCGTCCATACGGCGTTCCTGGAACGGGTCGAAATACACCACGTCAGGCGCGGAGATTTCCAGGTAACCGGACGGGTCACCCGCACCCCAGCGATCCATTGCTGCGCGTTCCATTGCGATAATCGTGGTTGCGATTTCTTCGGCTTGTTTCATCTTCATTTCCTCCTGTGTGATTGGCATGGGAGACATGATGTCATTCCGCTCCCCGCTGCAGCAGTGGCATAATTGCCCAAATTAATGCGAAAAATGACAATATGAAAATCGCGATGTTACTGCAACAAGGCGCAACGGCATCCAGCGTCACCACCACGCTGGATATGTTTACTCTCGCCCAGCGTTACCAGCCTGAAGCAGGCTGGCAGCCGCATTTGTTCTCAACGCATGGCGGCCTTGTACGCCTGACTGACACGGTCGCGGTCGATACGCAGCCGCTGCCGGCCAGCCTTGGCGCTTTCGATGCGATCATCCTGCCCGGGTTCTTCGCCGAATCCCTCGATCACATCGTCAGCCAGTTGCAAACGACCTGGCACACCGTCATCACCCGCTTGCAGCACTTGCCCGAAACTACGCTGGTGGCTGCCAGTTGTTACGGGACTTTTGTGCTGGCCGAAGCTGGCCTGCTGAACGAACAGCCAGCAACAACGACCTGGTGGCTTGCCCATGAATTCCAGCAGCGTTACCCGGACATCCGGCTTGATGCGGACAAGACACTTGTCGACAGCGGCCGCGCCATCACTGCCGGGGCAATGACGGCGCATACCGATCTATCCTTGCATGTGTTGCGCCGCCTGGGTGGCGTGGCACTGGCGCGTAGCGTGAGCGGCATCATGCTGGTGGATGGCGCGCGCACATCGCAGCGCCCGTTCATGTCCGTGCAAAAAGACTATTCCGAGCCGCTGATCCGGCGCGCCATCGAATGGATGATGGGCAAGCTGACACAGCCTGCTTCAATCGACGAACTTGCCAATGCGATGCACGTCAGCTATCGCACGCTCAACCGCCGTTTTATCGAGGTCACCGGGATGACGCCCCTCGCCTATTTCCAGGCGCTGAAAATCGAACGGGCAAAGGAACTGCTGGAGGAGTCGCACAGCGATTTCGAGGCAATCACCGCGAGTGTGGGCTATGAGGATGTTTCTTCTTTCAGGAGACTGTTCAAGCGCGCCACCGGGCTTTCTCCCGCGCAATACCGGCGGCAATTCAAAGGCGGCGCCATGGCTGCTACATGACATGGGGACGGAGCCCAATTCCTTTACGAGTGATAATATAGCCAACGAAAAATTGAAATGATGATACAAACAACGATAACCCACACGAATACTCCACGGCGTGCCTATTCCGCCGTAGTTCGTGCTGGGCTGTGTTCGCGGAAAAGAATTGGGCTCCGTCCCCATCCGTTCACACCTAACACGTTAGGCTTCATATAAGGAGTGCCTGCCCATGACAAAGCTTACACTTACCTTCGTGCTCACGGCGTTCTCGTCCCTAACGTTGGCAGATGCAGCTAAGTGCACTATTGAAATTGAGGATGTAAATGCAGGTACAAAATACAATGTCGAGCAAAAATTTTCCTTTAAACCGGGTTCTGCTGCTCAACGAAAGCACTTTATGTTACCCGGCAGCAATTATTCATGCACTTTAGCGTTTTTTGATCTTGATAGCGGAACTATGTTGTCTTGCCAATTCGATGAGTTAGGACATAACTTCGTACAATCAGACCGTAGCGTCGTTAATGAAAAACAAGCAACAAACAATCTAAATTTTCGTTATAAGGCATCTTTCTATAGTTTGAAGTCAACATGCAAATAAAGCCTAAGTATTGGGTCAATTCACTCTGTCCCCATTTCATTCTGAGGAAATAATGGGACTCTTGACTTTCAGTATCAACGTCACTCTGGATGGCTGCGTCGACCACCAGGAAGGAATCGCCGATGACGAGACACACGCCTTCTTCACCCACCTCATGGATGAGGGCGGCGCGATGCTGTGGGGCCGCGTCACATACGAGATGATGGAGAGCTACTGGCCGGCGGTCGCGCGCGGTGACGTGGAGGTGCCACCCGCGATTCGCGAGTGGGCGGTCAAGCTGGAGGCCAAGCCCAAGTATGTGGTGTCATCAACGCGAAAGGACTACACATGGACCAATAGCCATCACATCATTGGCGACCTTCGCACGGGTGTGCAGAAGCTCAAGAACGAGACCCCGGCTGGTGTACTCCTTGGAAGCGGTAAACTCGCGACAGAGCTCGATCGCCTGGATCTGATCGATGAGTACAAATTCCTCGTCCACCCCAGGATCGCTGGGCACGGCCCGACCCTGTACCAGAGTGGGCTGCCCACCACGCGACGGCTTGAGCTGGTCTCGGCCAAGCCGCTCCACAACGGTGCGATCGCCATGCATTACCGGCGTGGAATGACATAGGGACGGAACCAAATTATTTTTCAAGTGATAATACATCCAACAACAAATTGAAATGATGATACAAACAACGATAATCCACACGAATACCCTGTAGCGTGCCTGTTCCGCCGTCGTTCGTACTGCGCTGTGTGCGCGAAAAAGAATCGGGCTCCGTTCCACTGATATAGGAGGATATGATTATGCAATGCTTGATGGATCACATCGTCTTAAACGTTGAGGACGAAGAAGAGATTATTGTTTTTTACTCTAGAGTGCTGGAGCTTGAAACTGATCGCTTTGAAGAATACAAAGAAGGAAAGGTGCCATTTCCATCAGTGCGATTAAACCCGAACACGGTTATAGATCTGTTTCCGAAAAGGATGTGGCAGGGGAATGCCAGTGCAGGACAAGGACGTGACCATCTAAACCATTTCTGCATTTCTCTCAGCATGAAAGAGTGGGAAAGCCTCGTTGATCGCATTAAGGACAATAATGTCGAAATAGAGGAAGGCCCTGTGTCACGCTGGGGAGCGCATGGAACAGGAACTTCAATTTATTTTAGAGACCCCGAACGAAATTTAATTGAGGCACGCTATTATGAAGGGCACAATAGCTCCGAGAAGTGTTTACTCGGCTCATAGGACATTAATATTATGACTTCAGGATGAACAAAACCATGAAACCCAGAACGCTCTCTTTAATAGCAGGTATTAGCTACCTGATTATTTTCTTTGCGGCAATCTTTGCAAACTTCTTTGTTCTTGAATCATTGCTCAATGATCCGCTAAGTACTATCCAGCAAAATCATCTTTTTGTGAGCGCCGGAATTTTGGCATTTCTGATAACTGTCGTTTTCGACGTTGTCGTTGCATGGGCTCTTTATGAATTATTCAAAGAGCATTCCTTGTCTGGATTAAGTACGCTATTTAGGATGATGCATGCAGTAATTATGGGAGTTGCCATTTTTGCACTTCCTATGGCACTTGTTTCAACTGTTCGTGAAGAAGTTTTACAACAGGTAAATATTTTTCAGAATATCTGGCTTATCGGATTATTCTTTTTTGGTGTCCATCTCATCCTTCTGGGTAGAATAATCGGCAAACCAAAAATCATTGCAATCTTTCTCGTAATTGCCGGCATCATGTATATGATTGACACAGCGGCACATTTCGCGCTGCCGAATTATGAAACCTATGGTTCGATTTTCCTGGCGCTTGTAGCTATTCCGAGTGTTTTAGGAGAAATGTCGTTTTCGATCTGGCTTCTCGTAAAGGGCGGAAAAGAATAATCTCGGTGCGGGTATTTCGCGCGCATAACAAATCGTACCAGCGGATGGCGTTATTGCCTGCGGCGTTGACGCGACAGGTCCAGTGGCACCAAAGCTGAGTTCAAACATTGAATGGCCGATTAGTATCAATCATTCATTATTCCTGAATTTCTTTCTCTTTCTGCATCACCCACGCAGTTCTGCCAGCCGGATTGATACTTTCAACTTGGTTTGTATGTGCGTTTGCGCTCTGTTGTAAACGACCACCACGGCAATGCCTCACCGCCATCCATGAAGCGAACAATCGAGATGAACACATCGATCACACAAGGATCATGGCGTACGCCTGTTTTTTGCATAGCGCTTCGTACAATTTGAATGGATCGTGGCCGATGAGTTGTTGTGGTGTGCGGATGCCGATCAAGTGCAGGTCGACTGCCATTGCCTTGCCGATATTGGGAAGGTCTTCCAGTTTATTGAGGCGGGCGCGCCGGACCTTTTGCGGGTTCATGAATATTGCCTTGCAACGTTATTGCCGTCCCTTGTAGCAGAGTGCTGCGGCATGTATGACTTCCGAATAGGGTATCTCCGACAATCCGCCCCATCGCTGTAACACAGCATCCAGCAGCGCATCCACGTTTTCCACTTCGGTTTCGCCATTCAGCACGTTCTGCAGTCCCAGCAGTCCACCGCACTGTACGCGCATTTCCTGGGCGTGCGACAGCACCGCATCTTCATGCAGATTTTTCAGGGCAAAGGCAAAACTGTGACGCAGGAGATCGTGCAGGGAAATACATCGGGAAAGGCTGGCTTGATGCCGACAAATCACCTTCTCGTGCTCGGCGATGTGTATACGATCGGCGCATTCGCATTCGACACAGTCGGCTAGTATGGCTTTTTCGAACGTGCAGGGACGTTCGCTCATTTCGGATATTTTTTGCTTGATCGCGTTTTCATCCATGGGGGTCAGTCATCCCCCGGCTCCGGGGCGGGTTCGCGCACCTGGTTCAGCAGGTCTTCGGCTTGCAGTTCGGTATCGGCATGGATCATTTTGAGGAGTGTGGGCGAACCGTCTGCCTGCTCGGTGCGCATTTGTCTGACGCGTGCCGACGCATCACGATAGGCGTCATGCTGTTCCAGTTTTTCCAGCTTCCGGATGGGAAATTCAGTTACGCGGTAAATAAAGTATGGCATGGCAAATGTGAGTTTATTTTGCGCCGGAAGGTTTCATGAAAGTAATAACATTGGAGCCAGGCGCATTTTTGCTGGTGCAACTTCCTTCACCGACCCCGGCCAATTGTTCCGCTTCGTGCAACAGGTTGATGACGTCCACATAATGCTTCTGTTTAACCATCATCAGCGCGGTAAAACCGCCCTCATTACGCGCCAGCACGTCCGCACCTGCCTTCAGGAGGGCCTCAACCACTTCAGTCTCACCGTATCCCGCCGCCAGCATCAGGGGACGTACGCCATAGCCGATGCTGGCCTCGATATTCGCGCCTGCGCCGATCAGTGTATTGACCACATCGACGAATCCGCACTTCATTTCCGCGTTGTACACCGCTTTGGCCAGCGCCGACCAGCCATGCGCATCGCATGCATTAACGTCCGCGCCGTTTTTGATCAATAGTTTCACCATGGGCATGTCCCCTGCATTCGCCGCCAGCATCAGCAAGGTGGTGCCTTCCGCATCATGATAGTTGACATCTGCCCCTGCAGCCAACATCCGCTGTACTGCAGATATCTCTCCCGCATTTATTGCATTAATCAATTCTGTAGACATGAGGTTCTCTCCAGCAACTATTCCGTCATGAAAACGGTTTTAAATGGTCAATCGATCTTGTTATTCCCCCTGCTTACTATTTTTTTGATTTTGAAACGGCACTTCAGTAATTCTGCGGATGGAACCAGGCCAGTTTTTCCCTGAGCGTGACCACACCGCCGACAATAATAAGTGTCGGTGCCTGCGGTTTTTCGCGTTCGGCGATACCCGGCAAGGTTTTCAGTGTGCCCGTGAAAACGCGCTGGTTCTGTGTCGTGCCCTGCTGCACGATGGCGATGGGCGTGGAATCCGGGAGCCCGTGTTCGACCAGTTTCGCGCAGAGCGTATCGAGACCATGCAGGCCCATGTAAACCACCACGGTCTGGCGTGGGCGCGCGAGTTGCTCCCAGTCCAGGTTCATCGTGCCGTCTTTCAAGTGGCCGGTGACGAACATGCAGGACTGCGCATGATCACGGTGCGTGAGCGGAATACCGGCATACGAAGCAACGCCGGATGCGGCGGTGATACCGGGCACAACCTGGAACGGAATGTTTTCTGCCGCCAGTGTCTCGATCTCCTCGCCTCCGCGTCCGAAAATGAAAGGATCGCCGCCTTTGAGGCGCAGCACGCGTTTGCCCTCTTTCGCCAGACGTACCAGCAACTCATTGATCTCTTCCTGGCGCAGGGTGTGGTTGTCGCGTTTTTTGCCGACATAGATGCGTTCTGCATCGCGCCGCGTCATTTCAAGAATGGGTTTCGACACCAGATTGTCATGCACCACCACATCTGCCTTCTGCATCAGACGCAAAGCACGGAAAGTCAGCAGATCGGGATCGCCGGGACCGGCGCCGACCAGATACACCTCGCCACGCTGGATGTTGTCTTCATGCGCCAGCATGTTCTGCAACAGCGCTTCCGCACTGCCCTCGTCGCCCGTGAGCACCTTCTCGGCGACCACGCCTTCAAACACGTTCTCCCAGAAGATACGGCGCTTGGCGGGATTGGTGACGCGTGTCTTGACCTGTTCGCGGAAACGTTCCGCAAAAGCCGCCAGGCGGCTGTAATTCTGCGGGATCAGTGTCTCCAGCTTGCCGCGCATCATGCGCGTGAGCACCGGCGAAGCACCGCCGCTGGAAAACGCAATCATCAGCGGCGAACGGTCGAGGATGGCAGGCATGATGAAGCTGCACAGCTCGGGATCGTCCACCACGTTGACCGGAATGCTGCGTGACTGCGCCAGTTCGGAGACTTGTTTGTTGACGTTGCGATCATTGGTCGCTGCAATAACCAGTGCCGCGTTATCAATATGCTCAGGCTCGAAACGCGAAACGATGAGCTCAACGCCTTGCTGTTCTGCCAGTCCGGGATCGATCTCTGGTGCGACCACGCGTACTTTTGCGCCCGCGTCCAGCAACACGCCAGCCTTGCGGGCAGCCACCTGCCCGCCGCCGACCACGAGGCACAGTTTGTTTTTTACATCAGCAAAAATTGGTAAGTAATTCATAATGCTTTCAATCAAATCAACTCACGCGGAGGCGCGGGGACGCGGAGAAAAACCAGATCAGGAAACCTTCGCGATCTTTGAACCTCAGTGTAAAACCATATGCGCTCAATCAAATCAACTCACACGGAAACGCAGGGACACGGAGAAAAACCAAATCATGAAACCTTCGCGATCTTCGAACCTCAGTGTAAAACCATATGCTTTCAATCAAATTACTCACACGGAGACATCTAAGCACCGAGGTGCAGAAAAAACCTGGTGTTTGATCTCTCCGCGCCTCCGCGTGGGATCGGACATTTCAAGTGTTTCTCTCCGCGCGCTCCGCGTCCCCGCGTGAAACACGACAGTTTTCCTTATGGCGCCGGATGAAGGCGACAAAGCGGGTAGCCCAATAGCAACTGCCTATCGTTCGTAAGTGTGTATAGGATGCCAGCAAATTATGCAGGATGAATCCGTCACGCTCCCCATTGATTCCGTAACCGCGCTCGACATGGTAAGCGAAGCGCGAATCTGACGGAAGATTTTCCAGACTGGAATAGTGAAACTCGTGCGCGCGGATTAAAGGATCGCTTTTCACGTTTTCCCCCTCGCCCGCAGGAATCTGCAATTGATCTTCTCGTTTGCCCCCTCGCCCGCTTGCGGGAGAGGGTTGGGGAGAGGGGCTTTTCGGGAGAGGGTTGGGGAGAGGGTTCGACCGTGGACGCGGCCAGGGGTGGGTTTTGTCTTCCATAAGATGCACATAACCGCGACCGACGGGTTTGGCGTGCATTTTAACGTCGCCGGGAATGGCGCCGACCATGTCAAAAGTGCGGCCTTCATAAGTGATGCTGCGCGACAAATACATCAGGCCGCCGCATTCGGCATAGGCCGGCATGCCGTTTTCAATGGTCTGCCTGATCTGTGTACGCAGGCTGACGTTCGCTTCCAGTTCGGTGGCACAGGTCTCGGGGAAACCGCCGCCAATGTACAGTGCGTCCACTTCCGGCAATTTCGCATCGCGCAGCGCATCGAACGGCACCAGCTCTGCACCCGCTGCTTCCAGCGCATCGAGGTCATCGGCATAGTAAAAACCGAAGGAACGGTCGCGTGCGATGCCGATACGCACCTTTGGTTGAGGAAACGGCACAACCTTGTCCGCTTCCACCCCCTCCCCAGCCCTCCCCCTTACAGGGGGAGGGAGTTCAATTTTTTGCGACAGCGACAGCAGTTTGTCCAGATCGACCTGTTCGGCGATGACCTCACCGATCTGCTTGATCCTGGAAGACGCAACATGGGATTCGTTGCTGGGCATCAGCCCGAGATGGCGTTCGACGATGGAAAGGCGCTCGTCATACTGGATCGCGCCGATTACCGGCACATCCGTGTAATGCTCGATGACCTGGCGCAGTTTGGATTCGTGGCGACGGCCACCGAGATTGTTGAGGATGACCCCGGCGATGTTGATATCGCGATCGAAAGCCTGGTAGCCGAGTATCAGCGGCGCGATGCCGCGTGTCATGCCCCGCGCGTCGATCACCAGCATCACCGGCAAATCGAGCAGTTTTGCCAGCGCGGCATTGCTGTTGCTGCCGTCCAGTGCCAGACCGTCATACAGCCCTTTGTTGCCCTCGACAAGGTTTATTTCCGCGCTGTGCCGGTCGAAAGTGGCGACGATGTCGTCGCGCTCCATCAGGTAGAGGTCGAGGTTGTAGCAGATGTGTCCGGCAGCCTGACCCAGCCACATCGGATCGATGTAATCGGGCCCTTTCTTGAATGGCTGTACCGCATGGCCGCGCGCGGCAAGCGCCGCGCACAGACCGATACTGACCATGGTCTTGCCAGAAGATTTATGTGCAGCGGAAATAAGAAAACGATTCATGCATGCCCCGCCATGCTATTGCTGCAACCTGAAAACCATCTCATCCACGAAAGGCACGAAAGCCACAAAATAGACGAACCATTGTGCGAATCTGTTCGTGTTTTTCGTGTATTTCGTGGACAGGTTTAATCCGAAATGTACGGTTTATCCTGCGGCATGAAGTTCAACACCCGCACACTGATCGTGGTGATGATGAAAGCGATCGCCAGACCACCGAAACCCAGCAGGAATTCATAGATCGACGGGTGATAGGCCGTTATTTGTCCGTCAGCAAAACTGCTGCTGACTTCATAGCCGGGGAAAATATCGAGCGGGAAAGCCTGTCCGCCGATGATGAATACATACAGCAAGGCAAATGCGCCAAGGATCACCAGCAGGGACGCGAGCATGACGCTGCCGGCCGATTTGCCCAGACCCGGCACATAGATCAGCGCCAGCGGCAACAGATTGCCGATCAGTATATAGCCCCACCAGAATAGCGTGGGAAAGACGCCGCCATCGCACAGGATGAAGCGCTCGAAACCGCTCTGGTGCGCAAAATAGAGATTGGTGACATGGTAGGCGGCGACCATGTACAGCGAACCGATGACAAACACGCCGAGCAGGTTTTTCTTCCGTTGCAGGATATCCGGGTTGATCGTCTTGTCATTCCAGGCGTAAATCACGGTCTGCACCACATGGAATACGGCCAGTCCCCAGGCAAACGACAGCACAATGAACATCGGCGGCAGCAACGCTGAGCCATAAGCCTGGCGCGCGGTCAGGAAAGCGAAGATCAGGCCGGTACCGGTGGTCAAAATGAATCGCCATGCGAACACGGCCAGCCC
>JBNKBO010000063.1:0-9440 GCA_050287265.1 Sideroxydans sp.
AGGGCAGGCGTGGTGAGCTTGAGCACGTTGGCCAGGACTTCATTGATGTCCACCGATTGCATTGCTTCCATGTTGCGATCCGGGATGCAGGCGCGCAGCGTATCCAGCACTTCGCGGCTCTTGTTCATCGCTTCTTCCAATGCGCTGGCGGCAGGCAGGTCGCTGCCCGCATCACGACGGCGTTCCATCATGTTGGCGACGGCACTGAGCATGTTGAGCGGGCCTTCCAGTTGATACACCGCCCCCGCCAGTGTTTCGCGCAAGCCCTGGATGCGCTCCTGTTCGGACAGCAGGGCATGCTGACTGTTGATGCGCAATGCCTCCTGCTGGCGTTTGAGTTCGCTGATGTCCTGAATGGTGAGCAGCAGATAGTGGCGGCGGGCCGGTTCGTAGAACGCATCCGCGCCGACTGCGTGCTCTTCGAACCACGATACAGCACAGGAGAACCAGCGCGTGTCGTGGTTGCGCGATTCGATGCTGACTTCGCGCGCAGAGATGTTGCGGTGCTTGTCGTAAGCACTCGCGAACGCATCACCCATCTGTGTGCGCAGTGCGGCCAGCAATTTCATTGCCGGTTCTTTACCAAGATCGCCGATCAGTTTTTTATATTCCTGGTTATCGAGCAGCACGCGCTCCTGTTCGTCGAGCAACACAATGGCGACTTGCGCGGCATCCACTACCGATTCGATCAAAGTCTTCTGGTTCTGCACCTGGCGTTCCAGCCGGTGCACTTCGGTTACGTCGCGGTGCATGCCGAGAAAATGCGTGGTGTTGCCTTCTTCACTGACGACCGGCGTGATGGTCACATCCGCCAGATAGCGGCTGCCGTCCTTTCGCTTGTTCACCAGCAGGCCGTTCCACGGACGCTGTCGTTGTATCTGTGCCCACAGTGTTTCGTACACCAGCTTGGGGGTTACACGGTAGGAAAGCACCGATTCGTTATGTCCGACGATTTCATCCTGCCCGTAGCCGGTGATGCGTGAGAACGCGCCGTTGGCATACAGGATGTTGGCGCGCGCATCGGTGATGGAGATCGCCAGTGCGGCCTGTTCCACAGCCTTGCGGAACAAATGAGTCGGCAAGTCTTTTCCCGTGTCTGCGGGCTTGTTCGGTGCCGTGGGTTGCTTGGACATGGATGCTCCAGTGGATAGTTGACAGATGAAGTTCAGCAATAAGCATGCCCATCAATCAAATCCCCCTCTCCCGCAGGCGGGAGAGGGTTGGAGTGAGGGGTGTGGAGGCTCAGCGAAACGATATAGGTCACCTCCAACCCTTCCATCTACAGTCCCGCATGCGCGAGAGGGAGCACTAACGCAGGACAGGCTGCTTGTCATGTTTGCTACATCGACATACTGCGCAACCCGACAACGACAAAGGATTTATGCACCCGTCTGGTGCGTCAATGCACCAAACGCTTGATTCTGTGCGCCTCTGCACGGGGCGTGTTTATTGGCATGAGGTTTGCGATTAGGGAATCAGGAGATTTAATGAAATGAGCGAATATCTACTGCTGCTGCTCGGCACGGCGCTGGTAAACAACGTGGTGCTGGTGAAATTTCTCGGCTTGTGCCCGTTCATGGGCGTGTCCAGGAAAATGGACGGCGCGCTGGGCATGGGCATGGCGACGACGTTCGTGTTGACACTGGCGACCGCTGCAAGCTGGATGCTCGAACACTGGCTGTTGCAGCCGCTGGGCATCCAGTATTTGCGCATTCTTGCATTTATTCTGGTGATCGCCTCCACCGTACAGTTCACCGAAATGGTCATTCGCAAAACCAGTCCGGGTTTGTATCAGGTGCTGGGTATCTATCTTCCCCTGATCACGACCAACTGTGCGGTGCTGGGCGTTGCATTGCTCAACGTACAGGAAAAGAACAGTTTCATGCACAGCCTGATGTACGGCTTCGGCTCTGCGCTCGGTTTTACGCTGGTGATGCTGTTGTTCACCGGACTGCGTGTGCGCCTCGCGCTGGCGCAAGTGCCGCCTGCGTTCAGCGGTGCCCCCATCGGTTTTGTGGTGGCGGGATTGTTGTCGCTGGCGTTCATGGGATTTGCGGGATTAGCGGGGCATTGAGATGACAAAACATGCTGTGATGAGTCAAATCAAAATCAAGTCTCACGCGGGGACGCGGAGTCCGCGGAGAAAACCTTCCATAGTTTTTTTCGGGCTCCGTGTGATCCAGATTTTTTGCGAGGGTTTTTGAAATGCTGTTCACCGCCGTTGTCAGTCTGACTTTGCTAGGTACCGCACTTGGACTATTGCTGGGTGTTGCTATCCGGTCTAACGCGGAAATGCGGAGGATGCCTTGCCTTGTTTTTCTCCGCGTCTCCGCGCCCCCGCGTGATCCGGATTCTTTTCGAGGATTTTGAAATGCTATTCACTGCCGTTGTCAGTCTGACTTTGCTGGGCACCATCCTCGGATTGGTGCTTGGTGTTGCCGCGCGTTATTTCAAGGTCGAAGGCAATCCGCTGGTTGCAGAAATCGAGGAACTGCTTCCCGGTTCGCAGTGCGGTCAGTGCGGTTTCCCGGGTTGTTCCGGTGCGGCGCAGGCATTGGCTGACGGTAACGCCGCCCTTGCGTTGTGTCCCCCCGGCGGAAAAGCCGTGATACAGGCATTGGCGGCCAAGCTTGGTATCGAAGCCGACCTGTCCGGCGTTGAAGACAGCGTGCCAATGATCGCCGAAGTAAAGGAAGAAATCTGCATCGGCTGCACACGCTGTTTCAAGGTGTGTCCCACCGATGCCATCATGGGCGCGGCGCAACAGATTCATGTGGTGTTCCGCGAAGCCTGCACTGCCTGCGGCAAATGCGAGGAAGTCTGCCCGACCGAGTCGGTGAAATTGCAGCCCATTCCGGCGACTTTGCAATCCTGGCATTGGCCGAAACCGGTGATAGCGGGAGGTGCCGCATGAAGCCGAAGAAGCAACACAGTCAACGGAAGCCAAGCCTGCACCTTCCCCCTTGCAGGGGGAAGGTTGGGATAGGGGTAGAGTTGTGGACTCGTAACGCGTCTACCCCCACCCTAACCCTCCCCCTGCAAGGGGGAGGGGAGGTGATTGCTACCGCATTTATTGGGTTGAAACTCGATCCACATTTTTTGGGGAGTGCAGAATGAAGCTTTTCGACCTGAAAGGCGGTGTACATCCCGAAGGCCGCAAGAACCTGTCGGCGGTACGCCATATTCGCGTCCTGCCGTTGCCGAAAAAATTATTCGTGCCGTTGCAGCAGCACATTGGTGCGCCTGCCTCGCCTGCAGTGAATATCGGCGACAAAGTGCTGAAAGGCCAACTCATCGCTTCTGCACTGGGTGCAGTGTCGTCTGCCATCCATGCGCCGACGTCGGGCACGGTTGTCGCGCTCGGCGATTATTTCGCGCCTCATCCTTCCGGCTTGCCGGTACCGGCCATCACGCTGGAGAGCGACGGCGAGGACAAGTGGATCGCCAGGGAAGAAACGCACGATCCGTTCGCGCTGACGCCGGAAGAGATTGCAGCGCGCGTCGCAGCCGCAGGTATCGTTGGCCTGGGCGGTGCGACTTTTCCGGCGGCGCTCAAACTCAATCTCAGCCGCAGCAGTGGCGTGCAGACACTGATCGTGAACGGCGGCGAATGCGAACCCTATCTCACCTGCGACGATCGCATCATGCGCGAGCGTGCCGGGCAGATCGTCGAGGGCATCCGTTTCATCGCGCACGCGGTTGCCGCCAAGGAAGTTCTGGTCGGCATCGAAAACAACAAGCCGGAAGCGATTGCCGCCATGCAGGCCGCTGCCGAGGGCACGGCGGTCAAGGTGGTTGTCATGCCGAGCATGTACCCCATGGGTTCAGAAAAACAGATCATCCAGGTGCTTACCGGCAAGGAAGTCCCCGCAGGCGGACGTCCGGCGGATATCGGTGTGCTGGTACATAACGTCGCAACCGCATATGCCGTACAGCAGGCAGTGTGTTACGGCAAGCCGCTGATCTCGCGCATTGTCACGCTCAGCGGCGGTGCGATCAGGACGCCGTGCAATGTAGAAGCATTGATCGGCACGCCGGTACAGGAACTGATCGATTTTGCGGATGGATATTCGCAACCCGCTGCGCGCCTGGTATTGGGCGGCCCGATGATGGGGCAGCAGTTCACCAATACCGGCGTCCCTGTCGTGAAGGGTAGCAGTGGCGTACTGGCGCTGACATCCGAAGAGATCGGACAGGCGCACGCCTCGGCGTGCATCCGTTGTTCGACTTGCGTGCGCGCGTGTCCGATCGGTTTGTTACCGCTGGAAATGGCGGCACATATCCGCGCGTCCGATTTACCAGGCGCGGTCGATCTGGGGCTGAAGGATTGCATTGCCTGCGGTTCCTGTTCCTATGTCTGTCCGGCGCACATCCCGCTGGTGCATTACTTCAACTTCGCAAAGGGCGACCTTGCCGCGCAGGAGCGCACCCGGCTGAAACAGGAAGCGACGAAAAAACTGGCGGAGGCGCGCAGTGAACGTATTGCGCGCATCGAGCGCGAACGCGCCGAAGCGCAGGCCAGACGCAAGGCAGCACGCGAAGCTAAAGCACGTGCGGCGAAGGAAGCGGCAGCCAAGGCGGAGGTTGTATGAGCCAGTCTGCGTATTTTCACTCCCTTCTCCCGCGGGCGGGAGAAGGGCGGGGGATGAGGGGTGGTGGGTATGCGCCAAGTGTTGCTTTAGCTCGACGTCCCTCACCCCAACCCCTCTCCCGTCTACGGGAGAGGGACTCAATCAAATGTCCGCACAGCGTATGCATTATGTAGAGAAATGAATAGAACATGAATCACATCGCCCATTCCCCCCACGCCCACGCGCCCAGTTCCATCAGCAAAATAATGGGCACCGTGCTGCTCGCACTTACGCCCGCCACGCTGCTGGGCTTCTGGCTGTATGGCTGGCCCGCGATAAATTTGTGGGCGGTGTCATTGCTTGCTGCGATTCTCGGAGAAGCATTTGTGTTGCGCTGGCAACAGCGCCCCGTGCGTCCGGCTTTGATGGACGGCTCGGGCATTTTAACCGCTTGGCTGCTGGCCATGTCCTTGCCACCATTTGCGCCCTGGTGGATCGCAGTACTCGGCAGCCTGTTCGCGGTCATTGTCGGCAAGCAGATATTTGGCGGACTGGGACAGAACGTATTCAACCCGGCGATGGCGGCGCGCGTGATGTTGCTGATTTCATTCCCGCTGGAAATGACTTCCTGGGTGTCGCCGCTGCCGCTGGGTTCGGTGCATGCGCCGGGCTGGTTTGACAGTCTTCGCGTAACTTTTTTCAGTCAGCCACTGGATGGTATGGCCAGTGCCTCGCTGCTCGGTCATGTGAAAACCGAATTCACGCGCGGCGTCGGCCTGGATCAGGCGCTGGCCGGTTACTACGTACCGTTTGATGCGTTGTGGGGCAGCCGCGCAGGCAGTCTGGGTGAGACTGCCGCGTTGCTGTTGTTGCTGGGCGGCGTGTTCCTGATTGTCCGCCGCATCGTTACATGGCATGCGCCGGTCGCCATGCTGCTCGGTGTTGCCGTGCCTGCACTGCTGTTCAACCTGATCGATGCCAACCATTACGCCGGACCGCTGGTGCATTTGCTTTCCGGCGGCGTGATGCTGGGCGCATTTTTCATCATCACCGATCCGGTCACTTCGCCGAATACGGCGACAGGGCAATTCATTTTCGGTCTGGGCTGCGGATTGCTGACCTGGATCATTCGCACCTGGGGTGGGTATCCGGAAGGTGTGGCATTCGCCGTGATGCTGATGAACGCGGCGACGCCGCTGATCGACCAGTATGTCAAACCGCGCAGATATGGATATGGCCGCAATGGTGTGGCACTGCCTGTGAAAAAAGAGTTATGAGATGAAACTCGAAGCATTACGCGCAAAATTGTTATATCAGGCCCTGCTGCTGGGCAGTGTTGCCTTGCTGACCAGCGCGGCTTTGTCATTTGCTTCACGCGCGACCGAGGCAGACATTCGTGCGGCCGAAGAAGCCGATCTCAAGCAATCGCTGACGCAGGTACTGCCGGGTAAATACGAAAACGACCTGCTCAAGGATACCGTCACGCTTCCAGGCAAGGAAGGTGATGTGCTGGTGTATCGCGCGCGGCGTGCGGGCAAGGTAGAAGCTGTGGTGTATCGAGTGACCGGACGTGGTTATTCGGGTGCCATCGTATGTGTGATGGGCGTATCGCGCGCAGGAAAAATTCTCGGTGTGCGCGTCATCAAGCATGCGGAAACGCCGGGGCTGGGCGACAAGATCGAGCCGGCCAAGAGCGACTGGATTCATTCGTTCACCGGCAAATGGCTGGGCGAACCGGCGGCAGACAAATGGGCGGTGAAAAAGGACGGCGGCGTGTTCGACCAGTTTGCCGGAGCGACCATCACGCCGCGCGGCGTGGTCAGGGCGGTGAAGGAAGGGCTGGAGTTCTTCGAGGAACAGAAAACCCGGCTGTTGGATGAGGTTGCAGGTGGAAAATGAGTGAAAAACCAAATGTCCACGAAATACACGAAAGGACACGAACAAATGCAAGAGAAAGTCAGCGACTTTATCTGTTATTCATGGCATGGGTTAGATCAGGCGCACGGTGGTTTTTTTCGTGCTTTTCGTGTTTTTCGTGGACAAGCAGGGGTTTGATATGAGCAACAAATACACGCGCATCGTGCGCGAAGGGCTGTGGAGCAACAACGTCGTATTCGCGCAGATGCTTGCGTTGTGTCCATTGCTGGCAGTGACCAGCAGTGCGACCAACGGGCTGGGAATGGGGCTGGCAAGCACGGCAGTGTTGCTGCTTTCCAATATCATAGTCTCAAGCGTGCGCCATCTGATCAGCACCGAAGTGCGCATTCCGGTTTACATCGTTCTGATTGCGACACTGGTGACGCTGGTGGACATGAGCCTCAATGCCTGGGCGCACGAGTTATACAAGGTGCTGGGTCTGTTCATCGCGCTGATCGTGGTGAACTGCGCCATTCTTGGCCGTGCCGAAGCATTCGCTTCCAAAAACAGCGTTTTCGATGCCGCGCTGGACGGTCTGATGATGGGCGCTGGTTTTACGCTTTCACTGGTGGTGATCGGCGGCGTGCGCGAGATACTGGGCAGCGGCACATTGTTCGCCAATGCGCATCTGTTGCTCGGCCCGGCGTTTGCTTTTCTGGAAACGACCATCGTGCCGGATTACAAAGGTTTCCTGTTGATGATTTTGCCGCCGGGCGGGTTTATGGCGGTGGGTTTTCTGCTGGCTGCGAAGCGCGTGCTGGACAGACGCAATGCAGCGCGTGCCGAAACGGTTGCCGCCGAAGCGGCAGCGAGCTAGGAGATAAACATGCAAATCGGAGTCGCCTATTCTGAACCGGTGCAACAAGCCTGGTTGCGCATCGAAGTGCCGGAGGGTGCGACGGTGCAACAGGCCATCGAACAATCGGGCATTCTGAGCAAATTTCCGGATATCGATCTGGACAATTGCGCAGTCGGTATTTTCGGGAAAACGGCAGAACTGGACGCGGAACTTAAACCCGGCGACCGTGTGGAGATCTACCGTGCGATCACTGCCGATCCTGCGACTGTTCCGCGCCGTGTGATCGCTACGGACGACGATGATGAATAACACAAATCAGACTGCCCTAAAAACTGATATCCTTGCGATCAGTTTGAACGTCTGGCTGGAATTCATACTTCAAAATTGAAATCAAGATGGAACAGAAAGTAGAAAAGCTTTCGCAAGAGGATTGCGCCCGGATCGAGGCGCAAAGAAAATGGGTTCGCGAACATTATTCGCCGAAATCCGAAGGAAAATACCAGACACTTGAAGGAAAACTTGCGCTTCTTGACACGATACTCAAGAACAAATGGATAGAGCCGAACGAAACTGTAAAGCTTCAATGTTTGGGCATCACCTTTGGGGATGCACTTGCACAAAAGCTGGATTTGAAGTGGGTGGCTGTTGAAGACGAATATGGCCGTGATCCAGCCCTCGTGGTGGAAGGAACGTCAATAATTACATTTCCCCTCACTTCCATATCAAAACGAATCGAGAATGGTGAGCATATTGATGTTTTCGATTTATTTGAAAATGCTTGCTCAAGAATCAATGAGCTCAGGCAGCAACAAGCAGGTTAATGTTTGATAGCACGCCTCTTTGATTGATCCTTGAGAAATTGCCAGATGACTTCGCAGGCATCGATGTCGCGGCTTTTCATGCCGATTACTTTATCCATGAGTATCCTGCCGACCGGCCCGCGCCTGTCTTCATATGCTGGCCAGGCATGTCCGCCACCAACAATCCTGTAGAGAACAACCTCCGTCCCTGATTTGCAATTGCGGTAGCTTGTGCGCGTGACCGTGGTTTCATCATCCGGATCCGTATCAGGCAGATTGTCTGTTCTTGGCGAAGGAGGGCATTTGTTGTGCCTAGTCCAGAATTCGATGGTCTGTTCCGTTGAAATAACATCCCCGTTCGTTAATTTGCCAAATTTGACCGGACCTCCCTCCCAGCGCACCAGTGGGTCCGCGGTTCCATTCATCACCAGTACGGAGACAGGCCGGGTGGGGTGCAGTTTTCCTTCCAGATTTTTCGGGATCGATGAAATCACGGTGGCGATTGCGGTCACCTTGTCAGCATATTCGGCGGCCAGCCTGTGTGCCATCATGCCGCCATTGGAAGCGCCGGTCACGTAGATACGGTTCGCATCAACCGGATAGGATTGTGTCAGCTTATCAATGAGCGCTGCCAGAAAACCCGCATCATCAATATCGTTACGATGGGAATAAAATCGTTCGACGTTTCTTCCGTCATTCCAGTTGCCTTCCAGTCCATTTGGATAGACAAGAATGAAGTGATCACGGTCGGCAAGCCGTTCGAAACCGTTATTGGTGTAGCTGGGCCATTTTTCGGCTGAACCACCCCCGCCATGAATGGCGACAAGCAGTGGCGCGGGGCGGGATTTTTGAATGCCTTCGGGAATGTAGATTGAATAGGTTCGTTTGATTCCGTTATGCAGAAAGCTGTGCTGTTCGCTTTGGCCGCGGGGAGTCATTGGGCCTGTGGTACTGCAGGCTGCCAGCATGACACTGCACACAATCAAACCTGATAATGCCCGATTAATTTGTCTCATGTTTTGACAGGGTTGCAGAAAACAGACTCAATTGTAAGCGTGCCCTGCAGATATTGCTTGCTCAAGTTATAGTAAATTTGCTTTACGCAGGTTGCTTTCTCAAGTGCATCACCAGCGCAGCATCCATCATCGTCACATGCGTATCGAACCACTCCGGCAAACCTTCTTTTACATACGCACGCGCCAACGGCAAATGTCCTCGCTTGAGACGGAGGTTAAGTTGCTGCAACTCGCCCAGTACGCGATTATGTTCATTCTCGTGTTCCGGCATGCCCCAATATTTTGAGGCGCGCATCAACACACTTTCCGCGGCGAAATGCTCGCGGGTATGGTTGAT
>JBNKBO010000064.1:0-9356 GCA_050287265.1 Sideroxydans sp.
CCTTAAAGATTCAGTAACGGATTGCGATTTGAGAAACTGTTCTCGCACCCCATACATCGCAAGCTCCATGCCACCCGCCATAAATTCACCTAACATCCTGAAATGCCAGAAAAAAGAAAATCACCACAAGACACATTGGCGGATGTGGAACACAACAATCCCGGGGACTTTGTAGCAGTAGCTACAAGCCTGCCAGGCAATCAAAAGGACCTCGCGAAGCGAGAACCTGCCGTACCCCTCTCCCCCAGGGAGAGGGGGAACGGGGGTGAGGGAAACGGACACAACACAGACGATTCAACATTACTGTCCGTTGCCCTGCCCCGCTCCGCCCGGCTGCCCGTCAACCGCTGCAACCTGCCTGCCGACATCCTCGGCGGCCTCACCTTCCAGCGCTCCCCGGTCGCGCTCGAACTCGACGGCGTGGCACAACTGCACCGCGGATTTTTCGAACTGCTGGACACGCTGGACGATGCGGCAGAACGTGCCGAGGCATTTGCCATGCACATGAACGCCTGCTTCTACCTCAACGAACCGGAACAGGCGGGCTACACCTCAAGCTCGAAACAGAATCGACACAAAGCCGACTACCTGCGCATGGTGCGCGGCTGGAGTTTCGACTCGGACAGCCGCGAAGGCGCGGCACTGAAGGGATGGGTGGAATCGAGATTCGGTCTGCTGCCGCGCTACCATGGCGGCGCGATACATGACCTCTCGGGCGAAGCCTACCGGCGCTATATGGAAATGCGCGCGACAGCACTCTATGGCACCAACGCACTCGAAGCACAGTTCGACCTGCTCTACACCTACTGCCAGTACGAACTCGCGCGGCAGCTTCCCCGACAACATCACCTCACGCTCTACCGCGGTGTCAACCGCGTGGACGAACACGAGACGCTCGCCACACTCGACAACCAGCACCGAGTGGTATTGCTGAACAACCTCAACTCCTTCACCGCCAACCGCGAACGTGCGGATGAATTCGGCGACTATCTGCTCAGTGCGAACGTGCCGTTATCGAAGATCGCTTTTTATTCGAAGCTACTGCCGGGAATATTGAAGGGGGAGGATGAGTACACCGTGATCGGCGGAATGTATGAGGTTAGTATTGCGGCGTATTGATCTTTTCCAAGTTCAGGCCGCAAGCACTGCTGCCTCCTGTATCGCCAATACCAACTCACCGGGTTGACTGACTGTATCCCAAAGAATACACTGCGCACATGAAGTCCATCCTGACCACGGAAGTCTTCGACGCATGGTTCGCGGGCCTGAAAGACCAGCAAGCCGCGCGCCGCATCCAGGTGCGCATCGACCGCGCCGAGGAAGGAAACTTCGGCGATTGCAAACCTGTAGGAGAAGGCGTTTCCGAAATGCGCATCCACTATGGACCGGGCTATCGCATCTATTTCATGCAACGAGGATTGGAGATCGTCATCCTGCTGGCAGGCGGCGACAAATCCACCCAGACAAAAGACATCAAGACCGCGCTCGAAATTGCACGGCAGATTTAGGAGGCAATCATGGCAAAGATCAAACTGAAAAAATGGGACAGCGCAGAACACCTGAAGACCGATGAAGACATGGCGCTCTACCTCGAAGCCTGTCTCGAAGAAGCTGGCGATGATGCCGCCTTCATCGCCAAAGCACTCGGCAACATCGCCCGCGCCAAAGGCATGACACAACTCGCGAAGGAAACCGGATTGGGACGCGAAAGCCTGTACAAGGCGCTATCGGGTGAAGGCAACCCCAGCTTCGCGACCATTCTGAAAGTCACGAATGCGCTGGGGATCAAGCTGCATGCGCAAAGCGCGAGGATGGCGTGAATAGATATTGTGATGCTGCCCCCAATGGGTTCCAATGGGTTCCGCCAATGGATTCCGAGAATTTATGATTGAATGGTTCCAAAGGCTGTCTCAGAACCTGAGCAATAAAATTCTGTATCAATACTACCCTAGGGCAGTTGACATCCTGACGTTGATTGCGACATTCAGAGCGTCAAGGAAGCTGAAGATAGCAAACGTAGAGCGCATTCTTGTTGATAGCACAGTTCTTGCGCATGGCGTTACTCATAAAACAGCCTGGGTCAGTACAGGAAAGATGCGCTGGGGAAACGTATTCGTAGACTCCGGTTACGCAGCTCGCATCCCTGTGCATGACGATCATGACACCAAGGATGCGGCACGATCAATCCGTTACCTGCCCAGTATCGCAAGCTTGGCTCGACGAGGACATCTTAGACTCGCTACTTCCTGCGAGCTTCGCGATGAGCAGTGGTCACATCCGGCTGGTCGGTTTCATGGTTATGGTATATACGACTACTCACTTTTCAGAAACATAACGTTTGAAACGATCAAAGACACACAATACTCTGTCATTTATGGTGTTACAGGATTGCCCCGAGCAACTCCTAAAGAGCAACGCTTTAGAAGGCTCAAAGAGAAAACAGATCCCCTCTTCAAAGAATTGCTCTCGGTTTTGGGCCCCAATAACTCTCAGGATGCTTGGCACATAGCAACCGCTGAACAGAACCATTGCTACTGCTTTCTCACAATGGACTTCCAACTTATTCGAAATATCCGGGCCCAAGCGATGAATAAGACAATCCAATCGCTGAAGACACTCATTCTGACGCCGGAAGAATTTGGACGAAGATTTTCAATTATCCCAATTCGTCCTCGGATGTTCTCATACCACAATGCTTCTTTCCCGGTGATTCATAAGGAAAACTGGCCGGATTCAAAAAGGCATCGACCTACGAAAAATAAATAATGGACGATTCGAGCAATTCGGAGTCAGCATCGCTGACAAAACGTACCGAAATGAACACTCCGACTCTTCTGCTCTTTGATTTGGGGGGCGTCTTGATCGAGATAGCTATCTTCGAAAGCCTCAGTCGTCTGTTGCCAGCACCGGTCGATACCGACACGCTCAAGAATCGATAGTGAAATGGGGACGGAGCCCGAAGTTATTGGCCGACAAGTCACCGCTCAGCGCAATTCAGGCCGCAAACACGGACTAGTTGTCGTCTGCATTCATGGACGCGTAATAGCGGATGCCATTGCGGCCTTCGCGTTTGACTGCATACATGGCTTGATCGGCGCAAGTGATCAGTGTTGAAACATCGTCCGCATCATCCGGATAGAGCGATATCCCGATACTGGTAGAAATATTGGCTGTTTCTCCATCCAGGATATATGGTTCTGAAACGCTCATCAGGATGTCATTGGCGATGCGGTTCACGCTTTCGATGTGATCCAGTTGCCCGACAATAATAATGAATTCGTCCCCGCCCAAGCGTCCCAGCGTATCCGACTCGCGCACGCAAGCCAGCATGCGGCGGGCGGCTTCTTTCAGCAGGGTGTCGCCTGTCTCGTGTCCAAACCTGTCGTTGACTTCCTTGAAACCGTCCAGATCGATGAACAGTAACGCCAGCGGCAAGTTGTTACGGCGGGACATCTTCATTTGCTGTTTCAGGCGGTCATAGACCATGCGGCGGTTCGGCAATTCGGTCAGCGTGTCGTAGTTGGCCTGCTGTTTGATGATGTCTTCGATCCGTTTTTTCTCGGTAATGTCGACGACGAATGCGATGCCGTGTTCCTTATCGCCTTTCAGCAATGAGGCGCCCATGATCACCGGCACGGTGAATCCCCGTTTATGGATGAACGCTTTTTCATACGGTTCACAACGCCCGTAGGAATCAAGCTCCTGTGATGCCTGCCTGTCCCTTTCATGCCATTCGGGCGGGGTAAGCTTTTGCCAGGTCAGCCGGCCTTCGGCAAGTTCGGTCTTGTTATAGCCCAGCATGTTCAGGAACAAATCGTTCGCGTCGTTTATCCGGTCATTCCCGTGCCAGGAAACGATGCCGATCGTGTTGGATTCCTTGAGGCTGGTGAAGCGCGACTCACTGATCAGCAATTCCCGTTCTGATTCGACAATCTCCCTGAGGATATTCCTGGCTATCCAGATTCCCGCTCCCAGGAAAGTGAACATCAATGCGAGGCTTAATCTCCAGACCGTTGTTTTGACCCACCGTGCGCCTTCGCTCAGCACTTCAGAGAACTGGTTTTCGAGGTCGAGTAATTGGGTGTTCAATATCCTGAGGCGATTTCTCAAGGCTTGCAAATGTGCAGGGTGGGGATGATGCGAACTGACTTCAAGCTTGATCTCTGTCCCGGCCGATGTCAGTTCCTCTATCATGGCGTCGGCGGCGATCCAGATATCGATCGCATCGCGCATGTATGAAACATCCCGGAAGTTGAGAAAAAACCAGATCAGGGAGTCGACATCCTGGGCGTCGTTCTGCCCTTGCAAAAATCCTGCCCTGGCTTTTTCCATATCACGGGGAGAGGCCATCAGGGCCAACCTGGCTTGCTTGTCTCCGGCAATTACTTGAATGGAGCGTTCAAAAGCGGCGTAGTCAACATCGTCATGCTCGTATGTGTAGCGCTCCAGATGAAGTACCGCATCCTTCTGCGCCTTGGCCCACAATCCTTCGCCTCTTACGTACGAACGAATGCCGTCGAATACCCTGCTTTCGATGTAGATCAGTCCTGCCAGCAGCACCGTGATCAGTATGAACAACGTGACGATAGCTTTCACGCTGCGTGCCGTAGCGGAATGGTTGACCTTGATTGCACTGTCAGTCTTCATACGATGTAAAAGACAGCAATAAGCTGTGCTATGAATCTGTGGTCATTATGAGTCTGTGGTCATTATGAATCAATGTATTAAGATTATAATCAGGGGGCAGACCTCAATAATTCCCTGCGCAAAAAACCGCCCAGGCAAGTTACCTCTACGTTAATGTCCAGACATAAACCTATGAATAAACCATTGCTCATCGCCGCTCTCTTGACCGCATTCATCGCAGCAGTACATCTTTTCGCAGGTGGAGCTGACGTTGCCGTCCCGCTCCTCGCTTCCAGCCTCGCCGAAGAACCTCGGCTTACGCTTTATGCGGTCTGGCATCTGGTTTCTGTGACCCTGTTGCTATCCGCTATCGCGCTATACGTCTGCGCATTGCCGCATCATGCTGCTGCTGGGCGTTACCTGGCCTTGTTTATCTCCGTTCTCTGGTTGGGTTTCGGCACGGTTTTTCTTGTCGTCGCCCTCACGCAACCGGGGGAAGGTCTCTTCTTCAAATTGCCGCAATGGGTTTTGTTCATTCCTGCCGGCCTTCTTGGTTTATGGGGGATTTTTTCTCGATCCGTTCGACAGGCGGGCAAAACTTCTTGAGAATAATCTGGGACAAACCAAAGCTTCCCCGCAAATCTCGAGTTCCTCGCTCGTGAGCCAAAGGGGTGCTTTAAATTTTTATCTCGCCAACCCATTCAAGAACCCAAAAAAAGGTGCCGGAGACGAATTGTTTTACACGACCATGGCACGGTCGAATATATAATCGACTTCGAACATCCCTCAAGCATTGGGCGTCACGATTCAAAGGAGTCTACCAATGAAGAATGCCTTGTATATCGTCTGGCAACCGTCAAACGAGACCGGTATCCCTATCATTGACGAACAGCACAGGGGCATCGTTTCGACGATCAATTCGCTCCATTACTTTATCCAGCAGGGTGAGGCCGCCACGGCCTTCGAGCCGACCATGGATGTGCTCAACCACTACACTAGTCTGCACTTCCTGGCCGAAGAGGCGCTCATGCGCGCTGCGGGTTATACCGATCTGGATGAACATGCCAAGATTCACAACAAGTTCATGAATCAATTCCGTTCGCTGACCAAGTACCGCCCAGATCCGGACCAGGTCGATGAGTTACTCGTACTGCTCAAGACGTGGTGGTTGCAACACATCAATCAGGAAGACAGAAAATATGTCGCCGCGGTGAAAAGGCAGCTCGGATTGAGATAGATTGCTTCCACCGTTGACTCGGCAGCCCCTTCCGCTTCGTATTCAGGCAGCCAAAAGGGTCAACTTCAAATTATTATCACGCCAACCCGTTCAAGAACCAGCAATCCATTCTTGTCCCGTTAATTCACATAGAAAAGATGACTTTTTGATTCGGCTCAACAGGTCTACATCACGAAGCCCCCATACCGCAATATGTTGACTTTTTGAGCCGTACTGCTACGCTCCGCTCCAACGCGTAGCATGGCCACGCGCCGAATGAAATGTGAGTTCCCTCTCAAGTCGATTTTGCAGTAAAAACCAGGGGACGCTCGTATAATTAAACAGGTTTTTTTAGAAGGAGGTGTTATGGCAACAAAGAAGAAACCGGCCGCCAAAGCCAAGAAAAGCGCAACCAAGAAACCGGCCGCCAAAAAAGCGGCTGCCAAAAAAGTGGTTGCCAAGCCCGCTGCGCTGAAGTCTGTCAAAACCGCTTTCACCAAGGGAAGCCTTGTCACTCATCTGGCTGAACAAACTGGTGTGGAAACAAAGTCGGTCAAGGCAGTGATGGCTGCTCTGGAAGCGGCAGCGCTGGCATCAGTTAAAAAGATCAGCGTTGGGGAATTCACCTTGCCCGGCCTGCTCAAGGTCGTTGCCCAGAAGGTTCCGGCCAAGCCGAAACGCTTTGGCAAGAATCCTTTCACCGGCGAAGAGCAATGGTTTGCTGCCAAGCCAGCCACTGTCCGGGTAAAGATTCGCCCGCTGAAGAAGCTCAAGGACGCTGCACTGTAAATTACCTGGCAAATATCCAGGCACGCTAATCAGCGTGCCTGGTCAACAAATCTGAGTTAACGCAGCATCGCCTTTCCCTCCCACCCCATCTGGTTTCGCAGTAAACTTCCCCGCACCCATCCCGAGCAATAGAATATCTCGCCTGATACGGCACTCTATATTGATGCAAATTCCGCTGCACTCTATTTGCATGACTTAACCAGGCGTTATGTGAGAAACGGAAAAATCTGGATAACAAATTACCATATGCCTATGGATACTGCCTCAAACACGGCAACTGGCTGCATTAAGGTTCGGGCGGTGACGCTTGATACCCAGGATGCATTCCAGGAGCTTTTCGCCGCCAAGGGCTGCCCCGGTTTTTGCTGGTGCACGCCGTACCGCTTCAAGGATGCGCAAAATCTGGGCCGCGAGGAAAAACGCAATGCAATGCTTAGGCTCATTGCAGAGGAAACGCCCATCGGAGTGATGGCGTTCGACGATGACCAGCCCGTCGGATGGTGTTCTGTCGCACCGCGCGCCACTTATGTAAAGTTGGCGCGGTCGCGCACCATGCCTGTCATTGACGAGGAAGCATGGACTATCCTGTGCATCTTTGTCAGGCCCGGCCATCGTGGACAAGGCTTGACCCGCACACTGGTTGCGGGCGCTGTCCGGTATGCCAAGGATCAGGGCGCGCTTGTCGTGGAGGCATACCCCTGGGACACAGCGAACCTCTCCGGTGTGGGGCCCGCGCGGCATTGGGGGCATTCCAAAGTGTATGCCGCTGCTGGCTTCGAGCGGGAGGGTAAGACCCGCCGCTGGACATATACAATGTAGCGAACAGCCGTCAGCGTAAAGCGTACCGGGGTCTTGCGTGAGGTGAGAGATGGAACCTAAACAAAGAGAGAAGTAATATAAAAGAAAGCAGCGCTTTATTGAAACTGGCAAACGGGAATTTTGTGAAATTGCCGATAACAGGCAGGAATGCGCAATGCGTTGTAAACAGTGTTCGCAACTGGCTCAATCAACCATGGCAATGCAACCATCCCTGCTTTTGACTCGCCACCCTGTACAATATCTTTTCCAGAGACCTTTATCATGAAACCTTGCCGCGAATGTCATCACGAAATTTCTGAACAGGCGCTGGGGTGTCCCCATTGCGGAGCGCCCTATCCTGCGCGTGCGTCCTGGGATGGCTGGGGGTACGAATACAAATCCAGGTTAACGATTGCCGGATTGCCTCTTGTGCACATCTCGTTCAAGTTCCGGCCCAACCGGACACCCGTCGTAGCATGCGGCGTGTTCGCCATTGGTCAGTTTGCCTGCGGAGTCGTGTGCATCTCGCAGTTTGGTGTGGGCGTGTTCAGCATTGCCCAATTTACGCTGGCCGGTTTTGCGGTTGCCCAGTTTGCGGTGGCGTACTCGCTTATTGCGCAATTTGGCCTGTATATCTCGCAGGGGCGAGGCCAGCTTGTGCTGGAACTGTCCAGACTGCTTGAAGGCCTCGGTTCCTAGCCCCGCAATCCGCCAATCGCCTTATGAGTCATCAGAATTCCCACGAAATAAACCTGGCCGGCCCATGCGGCCTGTATTGCGGTACTTGCAGACACTATCTCGCAAGAACAAAAGGATTGTTAAAAGAAAAGCATTTGAAAGATGGATGCAAAGGTTGCCGGATACAGGACAAGAAATGCGCCTGGGTCAAAAGAGACTGTGCATTATTAAGAAAGAAACAGATCACGTTCTGTTTCGAGTGCAAGGATTTTCCCTGTGCAAACCTTGAGAAACTCAGCCACCGTCATCTTCGCGAAGAAAATATCAGCCTGATTGATAATCTGCAGCGGATAAAGAAGATCGGTGCCATGCAATGGCTCAAGGAACAGGAAGAAGCATGGAAATGCCCTCAATGCGGAGGATCGCTATGTATCACAGACAAGGAATGCTACGACTGCGGATACAAGATCGATTGAAGAAATTCCGGCCCCAGGTACCAAATTAAAATGAATGGGTATGCCGACGAGAACATCGGCACTTCTGCGCCCCACCCCCGTACCCATGTGCGACAGGATTTCCGGTTTTGTCGCATTTGCTCCAAACCCCACTCCTCTGAAACCCCCGCCAATGCTGGATGCGGGTTCTGGCCCGGTTATTGCGAATGATTACCGGTATCGATATAGGAGGAGTCATCCCGATGAGTGCTGCATTCGAATCCATTTTCAGCGGCCTGTCCGACGGCAGCGTCATCCCCTATCTCGGCCCCGGCGCACTGGATGGCGTGATCGACCCGGCCACGGGCAAGGCCATCCCGGCCGACAGCGAAAGCCTGATCCTGGCGATGAACAACGGCCAGCCGATGGCGCCCAAGCTGATGTACGAATTTCCGCGTGCGGCGATGAACGTGGAGTTGAAGCGCGGACGTTCGGCAGTGAACAAATTCCTCGACACGACCTATCGCGATACGCAATGGAGCACTTCGGCACTGCACGCCTGGCTGGCACAGCAGAAACCGCCCTATATCATCGACTGCAACCGCGATATTCAGATACAAAATCAATATGCCGATACACCGCATACACTGATCGTCGGCATTGCACGCATGGCCGGCAACGAATTCCGCTTCCGTATCTTTCATTACAACGGCATCGCCTACACCCCCATTGAGCAGGAAGCGATGGACACGAGTCTGCCCATCCTGTTCAAACCATTGGGCACACCTCTGCCGAAATCCAGTTACATCGCTTCG
>JBNKBO010000065.1:0-8991 GCA_050287265.1 Sideroxydans sp.
CTGCCGATACACCTGCCCGAAGAAGTCCGCAACGCGCCAGACACGGGCGAGACCGAGGCGGTCAATTCGTCGCTAAGTCTGAAAGAACTGGAACTCCAGACCCTGGAAAACCGGCTCGCACACCACCGTGGCAGCCGCAAGAAGTTTGCGGCCGAACTGGGTATCAGCGAGAGAACGCTCTACCGGCGAATCAAACAGCTTGATGAATAGCCAGCATCTGCCATATTGGCAGTATTTATGTCATTATGGCAGATAATCACGCCATTTTTTTCCTGCTTCATGTCACATTTCTCAGCAAGCCAACACGAAAACCAAAGCTGACTTAACCAGTTACATCATTTACGAGATACGTGGCACAGGCCTTGCATTGTAAAGCGCAAGGAAGCGGCGGCGCTTTGCTGCAAAAACAGTTGAGGCCCTCCCCTCTATGAATTAGCCCGCTGTTTGGCGCTTGCTGCTTCCCCATTTTATCAGTATGGATAAACCAATATGGCCGTATTACAATAACCGTATTGATTTGTCAGGAAATATGTTTGCGGATTGCCAACAAGCTCCATGGGCAATTATGCATTTACCACTTTCGGAGTGTGGTACGCGGTACGGGAGGGGTTGGCAGCATGGATAAATATCCCCGAGGTTCATTGGTCAGCAGCGGCTGTGAGTTTCAGGGGCATAAATTGCAGACTGTGTTGCTGCTGACCACGTGAAAAATAGGTTTATTACTGAGTTCTGAAATAAGGAGGTGCCGTCATGGTTGGAAAAGAGTTGGGGGATCAGGCTTATAACCTGAACATCGTGAAATGGTTTGCAGTATGCGCGGTTATCTATCTTGTGGTGGGGGCACTGGTAGGCGACTTTATAGCCTGGCAATTGTCATTTCCTGCCCTGAATTTTGATGCCCATGTGAACTTCGGACGGTTGCGTCCGCTTCACACTAATGCAGTGATCTTTGCCTTTGGCGGTTGCACTTTGATGGCAACCGCTTTTTATATTGTGCAGCGAACCTGCGAAGTGCGCCTGTGGAGCGACAAGCTGGCGTGGTTCACTTTCTGGGGATGGACTGCGGTCATTGTCGGCGCGGTGGTTTCCTATCCGATGGGCTGGACGCAAGGCAAGGAATATGCCGAACTGGAGTGGCCAATCGATATTGCGATTGCCGTGGTGTGGCTGTCCTTTATGGGCAATTTCATCATGACTGTTGCCAACCGGAAGACCTCACATATTTATGTGGCAAACTGGTTCTTCCTCGGCATGATGATCATGATCACTTATCTGCACGTGGTGAACTCGCTGGCGATACCGGTGACCATGACCAAGTCCTACTCGATATTCTCAGGGGTGCAGGATGCAATGGTTCAGTGGTGGTGGGGACATAACGCAGTGGGCTTTTTCCTGACTGCGGGCTTCCTCGGCATCATGTACTACTTCGTTCCGAAACAGGCCAATCTGCCGATCTTTTCCTACCGTTTGTCTGTGCTGCACTTCTGGGCGCTGATGTTCGGTTATGTCTGGCTGGGCGCGCACCACCTGCAATACACGGCGCTGCCGGACTGGGCGGGCTCGCTGGGCGCGGCGGTGTCAGTAGCGATGATCATCCCGTCCTGGGGCGGCGCGGTTAACGGGTTGATGACACTGTCCGGAGCCTGGAACAGGCTGCGTGACGATTACGTGTTGCGCTTCCTGATCGTGTCGCTGGCGTTTTACGCCATGTCCACCTTCGAAGGACCGGTCATGTCGCTCAAGACGGTCAACGCCTTGTCTCACTACACCGACTGGACCGTGGGTCACGTTCACTCCGGCGCGCTGGGATGGGTGGCGATGGTATCGATCGGCGCCATCTATCATCTGTTGACGCGTTTGTGGAACACCAAAATCTATTCCGAAAGTCTGGTGAACACGCACTTCTGGATACATACCATCGGCACCGTGTTCTACGTGTGTGCGATGTGGGTGTCCGGGATCATGCAAGGCCTGATGTGGAGGGCAACCGACGAGTACGGCAACCTGACCTATACCTTCGCCGAAAGTGTGGCTGCAATGCATCCCTATTACGTGCTGCGCTCGGTGGGCGGGGTGATGGTGCTGCTGGGGTCGCTGATCATGCTTTACAACGTTGTAATGACGATACGCGGTGCCGGACGCTCCGCTGTTAGCGCATAAGGGAGGAAGAAAATGTCATTTCAGGAAAAACTTGAAAAGAACGTCTGGGGCTTTGCCGCCATGCTTGCGATCGTGGTTTCGATCGGAGGTATTGTAGAAATCGTTCCGTTGTTCTATCTCGATAACACGATAGAAAAGCTCAACAAGGATGAGGACAGCATTCGTCCTTACACCGCACTTGAGCTGGAAGGGCGTGACGTGTATATCCGCGAAGGCTGCTTCCTGTGCCATTCGCAGATGGTTCGGCCTTTCCGTGACGAGAAGGAGCGCTATGGACATTACTCGCTGGCAGCTGAATCGAAATATGACCATCCATTCCAGTGGGGCTCCAAGCGTACCGGTCCGGATCTGGCACGCCTGGGTGGCAAATACTCTAACAAATGGCATGTCCAGCATTTGAGGGCGCCACGCTCTCTGGTACCGGAATCGGTGATGCCGGACTACGCCTTTCTGGAGAATGCGCTGGTAGACGATTCCCTGACCGAGAAAAAGATGCGCGCGCTGAGTATGGTGGGCGTGCCTTACACCGAGGGTGATTTCAAGACCGCAGCGTCACTTGTGCAAGGCAAGACCGAGATGGATGCACTTGTGTCCTATCTGCAGGTGCTCGGTACCATGGTCAAATTCCAGGAAGGGAGGGATTACCGTGAATGAGTCAACTAAAAGTTATTTTCATACCGACTGGTCGGCCATGACGCACACAGACTGGTTCGGGTTGACGGTTGTTACGGTGCTGACGCTGCTGATGATTGGCCTTTATGTCTGGATTTTCTTGCCGGGCAATAAGAGCAAGTTCGAGCGCTATAGCAATTTTGTGAATCGGGATGATGAAATGAATGGGGAAATTGGAGGACATGACCATGCAAAATAATACTCAGCATGCAAGTGATACAGGGCATGAGTGGGACGGCATCCGTGAATTGAACAATCCGCCACCACGCTGGTGGATGATATCGCTGCATGCCAGCTGGATATGGTGTGTTGTGTACTTCATCCTGTACCCCGCGATTCCGCTGCTCGACAGTAATACCAAGGGTATTCTGGGCTGGTCGCAGATCGGTGAATACAAAGCCGCTTTAGCAGAAAATGAAGCCATCAAGCAACCCTTTTTGGACAAGATCTCTGCAATGAGCGGTCAGCAGATTCTTGGCGACCCGGGTATGCGCAACTTTGCGGATTCTTCAGCCAAGGCGATTTTCGGTGACTACTGTGCGGCATGTCATGGTGCAGGCGGGCAGGGCGCACCAGGTTTGTTCCCGGTGCTGGCTGACGACGACTGGCTGTATGGCGGCGATTTCAACACACTGGTGGAAACCATCACAATGGGTCGGGAAAGCCAGATGCTGGCATACAATGACCAACTTGACGATGCCACCATCAACAAGCTTGCAGACTTTGTGCTGGCCGCTTCCGAGGGTAAGGCTACACCTGCACAGTTCGCGTTGTTTAACGAAACCGGCTGCTCGGCTTGTCATGGCGAAAATGCCAAGGGCGGTGCGATCAACAAGCTCGGAACCGGAGCGGCGAACCTGACTGATAGCATCTGGCGTTTTGGCGGCAGTCGTGAAGAAATACTGCGCACCATACGCTACGGCGTGAATCAGGGTGGTCCCAATACTCGTGTGGCGATCATGCCGGCATTCAGCGGCAAACTGAGCCCGGAAACCATCAAGATGGTGGCCGTGAAGGTACATGAGTTCGGCGGTGGACAATGAGGAGGAAATATCATGGATGCAGTTGTGATCGGTTCAATTATTACAGTTGTTATAACGGTACTGATAATCGGGTACCTGGGCTATAAGTTCTTCAAGATCATCATGGGCAAGGACTAAACTAAACCCGTGGAAGTGATCGGAGCAAGACAAAGGGGAGCTTTGCTGCTCCCCTTTGTTTCGAAGTGGTTGGATATATAGAGGACGTTGATGCGCGTGGTAGACAAACCGTTGGAGAAAATTGAAGATCTGTATGCCGATGCCGTCCACTGGCATGTGAACACTGGCAATGAGACTATTCATGCCAAAAGGATGCCGGGCCGTTTCCGGCAGCTTAAATGGATTGCTGCGTCGTCCTGGCTGGTATATCTGCTGGCGCCTTATCTGCGCTGGAATGGTTCGCAGGCGATCCTGTTTGACATTCCGCATCGCCAGTTCCATCTGTTTGATCTGACCATCTGGCCGCAGGATATCTGGCTGTTGTCGCTGGTGCTGATCTTCTTTGCCATCACCCTGTTCGCGGTGACCGCCGTGGCCGGGCGCGTGTATTGCGGATATTTCTGTTTCCAGACCGTGTGGACTGACATCTTCACCTGGATCGAGGACAAGATCGAAGGTAATCCGATCCAGCGGCGCAAGCTTGACGCCGCGCCTTGGGATGCCCGCAAGATACGCCTGAAGCTGAGTAAGCACGTGCTTTGGCTGGTGATCGCCATCATTACCGGCGTGACATTCGCGGGATACTTTGCCGACATCTACCAACTTTGGTACGACTACATCACGTTTCAGGTGCCGCTCGTAGGTTGGGTCGTGATGGCGGCGTTCATTTTCGGTACTTATGTATTCGCCGGATTCATGCGTGAGCAAGTGTGCTTCTGGTTATGTCCCTATGCGCGCATCCAGTCGGTGATGGTGGATCGCAATTCCATCATACCTACTTATGATTACCGTCGCGGCGAGCCACGCGGCCGTGTCAAGGATGGTGGCACTGTCCGCGGAGATTGTGTGGACTGCAATCTGTGTGTTGCTGCCTGTCCGACCGGCGTGGATATCCGGGAAGGTTTGCAGGAAGGATGCATTACCTGCGGCCTGTGTCTGGATGCATGTGACGCTGTGATGGAGAAGGTTGGCAAGCCGCTCGGGCTGATTCGCTATGCTTCCGAGAATGAAATTCAGGGTACGCAACCGCCGCCGCTCTTCAAACGTCCACGGGTGCTGGTTTACGGTACCATTCTGCTGTTGGCGGCCAGTGGTATTTTGTACGGATTGACCCACATTGCTCCAGTGCAGTTAACTGTATTGCATGAGCGTCAACCTTTGTTCATCCGCATGAGCGATGGCAGCATTGCCAACAAGTACACCATCAAGGCGGTGAATAAAACCGGTGCCAATCTGCCGATACAAATCCGGACGGAAGGCATCGAAAGTGCGACCATCAGGGTCAACGACGATGTGCCGGTGGTGCTGACACCGGAAAGAGTGGTGCCGTTCCGCGTGTATGTGCGCGTCAGGCCGGAACAGTTGCAAGCAGTGGATACACCCATTCGTTTCGTGCTTGAAAGTGAGGGCGAGGACAAAATAGAACTGGAATACGAATCGGTATTCGTTGGGCCGAATTGATTTTAATGTTCAGATCAGAAATCGAGGCGAAGGTTAAAGTATTAAAAATAAGGAGAGCGAAATGAGCATGAGCCTTCAATTGAAAGACGACTTGAAAAATCCGTGGCTGCGCGGGATCCTCGCCGGCGTTGCGATCGTGGTAACTGTAAATGTGGTTTTTGTGCTCTATGCCATCTCGTCGCCGCCACAGCTTGTGACCAGGGATTATTACGAAAAAGGAAAAAATTATTTCCATGAGGAAATCAAGCGCGTACAACAGACCGCTTCCGCGTGGCGCTTGCAGTTGCTGGTCCCTTCTATTCTTGCAGTCAATCAGCCGCGGACACTGCGGTTGTATGTGATGGATCATCAGGGAAACCCATTGAAAACCGGGCAAGCCGTGCTGTATGTATATCGTCCCGACAATGCGGATGCCGACTTCAGGCAGGAACTGAAACTGGTGGATAGCGGCACTTTTGCAGCCGACGTCGCCTTCCCTTTGCCGGGTAAATGGGATCTGATTGCCCAGATCAAGTCTGGGGATCAGAAATATGATGTTGCACAACGCATCAAAGTCCGGAGGTAATCCGGACGCCGTCTGTTACCACTGCGGCCTGCCTGCCTCGGGTGCATCGGCTTGCACCGGGGAAATTGCCGGCACAGCGCATTCCTTTTGCTGTACCGGCTGCAGGGAAGTCTGCCGCGTCATATATGAATCCGGGCTGGACGGTTTCTATGCCAAGCTGCGTGTGCAAGAGAACACGCTGGCGCCGCCTCCCGACGCACCCTCCGATCTTGATCAATACGACATGGAAGAAGTGCAGCGCGAGTTTGTGAACAAACTCCCGGATGGCGGTCGCGCTGCGCACTTGCTTGTTGAAGGTATTCATTGTGCGGCCTGCGTATGGTTGATCGAAAAGGCACTGGGCAATCTGGCGGGGGTGACCCGTGCCGAAGTCAATCTGGCGCGCCAGCGTCTGCAACTGGAGTGGCAACCGCAGCAAGTTGCGCTATCCGCGATCCTGCGGCGGCTGGCTGCGCTGGGATATGCGGCCGTGCCATTTGACCCGGAGACCGCCGAAGGCCAGTTGAAGCGCCGCAACCGGCGTCTGCTGTTCCGTATGGGATTCGCTGCATTTGGCGCGATGAACATGATGTGGATTTCCATTGCGCTGTATGCCGGGGCATTTTCCGGTATCGACGCAGAGTACAAACAATTCTTTCACTGGGTGAGCTTCGCCATCGCGACGCCAGTACTGTTCTATTCCGGTGGCCCTTTCCTGGTCTCGGCCTGGCGCGGACTGATGGTGCGTCACCTGACCATGGATTTGCCCATCGCCATCGGTGCGTTGAGCACCTATTTTTATTCCCTGTGGCGCACCCTGCAGGGTAACGGCGAAGTGTATTTCGACACCGTGGCCACTTTCCTTTTTGTGATACTGGTCGGGCGCTATCTGGAAGCGATGGCTCGGCGCAACGCGGCCTCCGCTTCGCTGCACCTGATGGAATTGCAGCCGCGCACAGCGCTGCTGCTGGATGAATCAGGACAGGAAAAGCGCGTCGGCGTGCGCAAATTGGCGATTGGCGACTGTGTACTGGTGCGTCCCGGAGACAAGATTCCTGCCGACGGGTGTGTGATCGAGGGTGACAGTCATGTGAACGAGGCAATGCTGACCGGAGAATCACAGCCAGTGCACAAGTCACTGCAGTCGCGCGTTTCCGCGGGCACAGTGAACGGTGAGGGGGTGCTCAAGGTCAGGGTCGAGCAGGCGGGTGGCGACACAGCGCTGGCACGCATCATCCGTCTGGTTGAAATAGCGCAAGGGTCAAAGGCCAGAGTGCAGCGACTGGCGGATCGTATCGTGCCGTGGTTCGTGGCGATCACGTTATTGCTGGCAACGGCGACCTTCGTTTTCTGGGTACGCAGCGATTTTGACACCGCACTGCTGGCTGCGACTGCCGTGCTCATCATCACCTGTCCCTGTGCGCTGGGTTTGTCCACGCCGATGTCCATCGTTGTCAGTGCCGGGGCGGCGGCACGCATGGGCGTACTGATACGCAATGGCGAGGCGCTGGAAGACTTGTCCCGCGTTACCCATGTCGTGTTCGACAAGACCGGTACCCTGACCGAAGGAAACTTGCGTGTGAGCCGCATTCAGGCTTGCGATCCCATGTTGAATGAAACGCAACTGCTGGGTCTGGCGGGTGCGCTGGAGCGCAATTTCGCACATCCGCTGGCACAGGCAATCGTCAAGGAAGCAGAAGAACGAGGCTTGGGTTTTGCGGCAACTGAAAAGCTGCAGGCAAGCAATGGCCTGGGCGTTGTCGGACATGTCGCCGGGAAGCAGCTCTGGCTGGGCAATGCACGCTGGATGGCGCAAGCCGGTTTGACGATTCCGGACGATGTCCAGCATTCGCTTCAGGTGACAGGTTCCGCGATGGGCGTCGCCGTGATGCTGGGTGACAAGGACAGGGTTCTGGGCGTGATCTATCTGGAAGACCGCTTGCGCAAAGGTGTGCACGAACTGCTGGATCAATTGCGTGGACAGGGCATGGGCATCACCTTGCTCACCGGGGATACGAACAGGGCGGCACATCATTTGCAGGCGCAACTGGGTGCGATGCGTATCGTGGCTGAGTTGCTGCCGGAAGACAAAGCCCGAGAGATCGAGATTTTGCAGCGTCAGGGAGAAAAAGTGCTAATGGTG
Organism: Sideroxydans sp.; assembly: GCA_050287265.1. Classification (GTDB taxonomy): domain Bacteria; phylum Pseudomonadota; class Gammaproteobacteria; order Burkholderiales; family Gallionellaceae; genus Sideroxyarcus. The sequence goes on from JBNKBO010000065.1 coordinate 8,180, forward strand.
GGAGACGGCGTGAACGATGCGCCGGCTTTGGCGCGCGCTGATGTCAGTATTGCGATGGAGTCGGGCACCGATGTCTCTATGGAATGTTCCGATGTCGTACTGATGGGTAGCGACTTGCGCAAACTGCCTTACGCCATCGAGATAGGCAGACAGGCGCTGCGCACGATACGCCAGAACCTGACGCTTTCTCTGGCATATAACGCCATTCTGATCCCTGTTGCCATGGCGGCCTGGGTGACCCCGGTGCTGGCGGCGGTTGCAATGCCGATTAGCTCGCTGCTCGTGATTGGTAACGCCATCCTGATCCGTCATCGCATGGGACGGTTTGCCGCAAGCCAGGCGCGATCAGATGTGACGCATGCGGACATTCGCAGCAAAGTTTCTACCCGAACTTCGCCGCATCACAGTGTCCGTAAGTCTGATCCCTTGCGCATGCAAGCAGGCAAATCCAGGAGAAAAACAAGGTTGCAGCTCCTTCTGAAATTGCTGGGTTGAACGTTCCATTGTGGGATAATTGCAAACGATATGGAACGTGAGGCAGGGCGATGGACGTAATTTTTGGATTGATACCGGGCATGATCCTGCTGGGGCTGGTCGGTGTGCTGATCTTCTTCTGGGCAGTGCGCAATGGCCAGTACGAGGATATGGAAGGTCCGGCCCATCGTATCCTGAATGACGATGATATGGATCGTATGGACACGAAGGAATCCGGGGATCGCGATAAAACCGTCTAGCTGGAAGCGCCGATGTCATATCATGACCACATCCGTGTTGAATCATTAACATATTTAGATACATGCTTTTAATAATCC
>JBNKBO010000066.1:0-8561 GCA_050287265.1 Sideroxydans sp.
GCATTGGTCACGGAACCGAACAGCTTGCCGTCCACACCCGCCTTTTGAGTAATCTGCAGGGTAAGACCTTCCAGCTTGGCGCCGCGCGTCTGCGCATCAGCCAGCTTGGCTGCTTCAGCTGCTTCAAGTTCGGCACGGCGTGCAGCGAAATCCGCCACGTTGCTTTCCGTCGCACGCTTGGCCTTGCCTTGCGGGATCAGGAAGTTGCGCGCAAAACCGTTCTTCACTTTAACTACATCACCCAACTGGCCGAGGTTGACCACTTTTTCCATCAGAATAACTTGCATGATCTACTCCTTAGTGCAAATCGGTGTACGGCAGCAAAGCCAGGAAGCGTGCACGCTTCACGGCCACGCTCAACTGGCGCTGATAGCGCGTCTTGGTACCGGTAATACGGGCCGGAATCAGCTTACCGTTCTCGGAAACGAATTCCTTGAGGATGTTGATGTCCTTGTAATCCACTTCCGCGATCTTTTCTGCGGTAAAACGGCAGAACTTGCGGCGCTTGAACAATTGACGCGAAGCGTTGTTCTTCTTGTCGTCTTTTTTCTTAAATACACGAGCCATTTTGTGCTCCTATTTCAATGTAACATTATCAATGTGCAAAACCAGTTGCGCGATCTTCAGGCTGCGCTGCGCCAGAAATCCTTCGGCTCTCACCCTCTGGCCGGATTGCAAACGGCTGACTTGCTGCGCCGCTTCGCCTAAAGCCAGTGCAGAAACCACACACTGAACCTGGCGTTGCATTCCCGCTTCCTGCTGCATCGAAGTGTGGCGCAATTTGAACGCCACTCTCGCCAATCCTGCCGGGGTATAGCGCAAGCTCTCGAGCTCGACTACTTCCCCTTCAATCACACAACGGTTGCTGCTCAATCCTTACTTACGCAGCCGGTGCCGCATCTGAAGCCGGAACGGCTTCTGCTGCTGGCGCCACTTCCGAAGATGGAGCTGCTTCCGCTGCTACTTCCGAAGCTGGAGTTCCTGGCGCTTTATCCGCTGCATCGTTGAACGAACGCGACTTTTCTTCCTTCATCATGGCTGAAGGCGTAACCACGGCAGCCTTGGTCTTGATGGTCAGATGGCGCAGTACGGCGTCGTTGAACTTGAATGCATGCTCGAGCTCGTCCAGTGTGGGCTGATCGACCTCAATATTCATCAGCACGTAATGTGCCTTGTGGATTTTCTGGATCGGGTAAGCCAGTTGACGGCGGCCCCAGTCTTCCAGACGGTGGATGTGACCATTCTTGCTGGTCACCAGTGTGCGATAACGCTCGACCATCGCGGGGACTTGCTCGCTCTGATCGGGATGCACGATAAATACGATTTCGTAATGTCGCATTACGTCTCCTTGTGGATTAAAGCCCCCCGACATTAAATGGACGGTGGAGCAAGGGATAAAACTCCCTGTTTTCAGGGAGGGGCGCATTATAGGGATATTCGGCACCGCGTCAAGCAGCAGGCTGCTATTCCGCGGCAAGAATGCGCAACGGCGGGCGCTGCACGAGCCGTCTGGTTGCCAGCCATCCGGCCAGCATCACTACCGCCATGCCGCCGCCGCAACCGATGAACCAGATGGCAATACTTGCCTGCCAGGGTATTTCCAGCACGAAATACGCCAATACCCAGCCCAGCAGCACCGCACCTGCTGCCGCAAAAAAGCCACTCAAACCGCCCAGCACGGCGAATTCGGACAGATGCAATTGTCGCAAATAGCGGCTGTCCGCCCCCAGCGTGCGCAAGATCGCCGCCTCATGGCTGCGCTCATCCTGCGTCGCCAGCAACGCGGCATACAACACCGCCAGTCCGGTCAACAGCGTAAACAGGAACACTGCGCTGACCGTCTGCGCAATCTGGCCCATGATGTCGCGCACCTGGGTAATCATCGCTCCCGTATCGATCAGCAGGATGTTGGGGAATGTTCGCGCCAGTTCGTCACCCGCGCGCGCCCTGTCCGGCGGCAAATAGAAGCTGGAAAGATAGCTGGCTGGAAAATCCCTGAGCAATTCCGGGGTGGAAATGACAAAGAAATTCACCTTCATCGAATCCCACTGCACTTTACGCAGGCTGGTGACCCTGCCCGTGAATTTGCTGCCTGCCACATCGTAGGTGAGCATGTCGCCGAGATGGATGCCCAGGGTTTGCGCGATCCCTTCTTCGACCGATAATTCCCGCCGCACCATAGAGGGCTCGTCGTTCACGCCAGGCGATGCCCACCATTTTCCGCTCACCAGTTCATTCCACGTCGGCATCTGTTCCATGTATGAGAGATTGAACTCGCGCTCCACCAGCGCACGGGCACGCGGCTCGGAATAGTTGTCACCGCTGATGGGTTGTTCATTGATGGCAACCAGTCTGCCGCGCACCATCGGCTGCAACTCCGGCACCGGCAATGACCGGTGCCGGAAGAAATCCTGCATCGGCTGAAGCTGGTCGGGCTGGATATTCACCAGAAAACGGTTCGGCGCATCCGGCGGCAGCTTGCCCTGCCAGCCCTGCAGCAGATCGGCGCGCACCAGCGTCAGCAACAGCAAGGCCATCCCCCCCAGACTCAGCGCCACCACTTGCACTGCCGCGCTGCGGCCATGCCGCGCGAGATTATTGAATGCATGCCGCCAGTGCGACTGAAACAAATATGCGTTGCGCGCCAGGCCATGCAACAGCACCCATGCCAACCCGCCAAACGCCAGCAACCCCGCCAGCAAGCCACCCAATACCGCAAAGCCCAGTTCCAGCGAACCTGCATGCCACAGGAACAGCCCGGACAAAACCAGCAGTGCAAGACCGAAAATCAGCCAGCCACTGGCTTCCGGAGAACCCAGCTCGCGGCGCAGCACGCGCAACGGCGTTACTTTGCGCAATTGCAGCAAAGGCAGGAAAGCGAAACCGAGCAACAATGCGAAGCCGCTGGCCGCCGCCTTGAGCAGCGGCATCACACCCGGCTGTGGCAGATCCGCCTCGCGCATGGAAGCTACGCTCTCGACCATCCCCGCTTGCGTGATATAGCCCAGCAAGCCGCCGAGAACCACCGACACGATGCCGAGCAAAATGAATTGATACAGGAACAGCCACAGCACCTGCCCCTGCTGCGCACCCAGGCAACGCATCACCGCGCAACCATCAAGGTGACGTAATACGAAACGCCGCGCCGCCAGCGCGATCGCCGCTCCGGCCAGGATGGCGGCAGTCAGTGCTGCGAGACCGAGGAAATGCTCGGCACGCTCCAGCGCGACGCGTATCTCGGGACGTGCATCGCGCACATCTTCCATTTTTTCGCTACCGGACAGCTTATCTTCCAACACCGCGCGCAATGCCTTCACCTGCACCGCGTCGCCCGCGATCATCATGCGATAGGAAATGCGACTGCCTTCCTGCAGCAGTCCGGTGGCAGCCAGATCGGCTTCGTTCATCAACACGTGCGGCGCAAAGCTGGAAAAACCGATGGATTGATCGATATCTTTCACGATACGCGCCGCCACGGTGAAACGTTGCACACCGATACCTACTTCGTCGCCCACTTTCAGATTGAGCTTGCGCAACAGGCGTTTACCCGCCCACACCGTGCCGCGAGATGGAATTGCCTGCGCGACATGTACACTGCCATCGTCGATCTCGATCTTGCCGCGCAGCGGATATCCCGGCTCCACCGCCTGGATCTCGCTCAGCAACACTTGTTCCAGATGCGACACCATGCTTGGGAAAATACGGCTCTGCACTACCCGTAGACCGCGTTTCTGCGCCATTTCGCGGTATTGATCAAAGAACGGTCGTGAGGAAGTAATGCGCAGGTCGGCACCGATCAGACTTTGCGCCTGCTGCTGCAGGGCCTGTCGTACACGGTCGGCGAACAAGCCTACGGTCGCAAGACTGCCCACCGCCAGCACCAGCGCCAGCAGTAGTACACGCCACTCGCCGGCACGCCAGTCGCGGCGCAGGAGATTGAGAGACAGATGAAGGAGATTCATCACGCCGCTCCGTTCATATGAATGAAGCAGCGCGCATATTCAGTCCTTGCCGAACAGATCACGGCTGTACACTTTATTAGCGACGTCGCGAATGTCTTCGGTGATGCGATTGGCGACGATGACGTCGGCTTCTTTCTTGAATTGCGCCAGGTCATTCACCACCCTGGAATGGAAAAAAACCGAATCCTTGAGGGCGGGCTCATACACGATCACCTCGATACCTTTGGCCTTGATGCGCTTCATGATGCCCTGGATGCTGGAGGAGCGGAAATTGTCCGAGCCGCTCTTCATCACCAACCGGTGAATGCCGACCACTTTTGGATTTCGCTTGAGGATGTCGAACGCAATAAAGTCCTTGCGTGTGGTGTTAGCCTCGACAATGGCATGGATGAGATTCTGCGGCACATCCTGATAGTTGGCCAACAACTGTTTGGTGTCCTTGGGCAGGCAATAGCCTCCGTAGCCGAATGAGGGGTTGTTGTAATGGTCGCCGATGCGTGGATCGAGACTCACCCCCTGGATGATCTGTCTGGAATCCAGACCATGTGTAGCGGCATAGGTGTCCAGTTCGTTGAAGTAGGCCACGCGCATGGCCAGATAGGTATTGGCGAACAGTTTGATCGCCTCGGCTTCGGTGGAATCCGTGAACAGTATTTGTATGTCCTGCTTGACCGCGCCCTGCTTGAGCAGGTTGGCGAAAGTCTCGGCGCGCTGGGAGCGTTCGCCCACCACGATGCGCGACGGGTGCAGGTTGTCATACAGTGCTCTGCCTTCACGCAGGAATTCTGGGGAAAAGATGAGGTTGTCGCAATTCATCTGCTGGCGCAGCTTGACGGTATAGCCCACCGGAATGGTGGACTTGATGATCATCACCGCCTGCGGGTTGATACTTTGCACGTCCCTGATCACCGCCTCGATGGATTTGGTATTGAAGTAATTGGTCTCGGGATCATAATCGGTGGGAGTAGCGATAATGACGTACTCCGCACCGGCATAGGCCTCGCGCTTGTCCAGCGTAGCCTTGAAGTTCAGTTTCCTGTGTGCCAGATAGTCTTCGATCTCCGCATCCTCGATGGGAGATTGTTTGCGGTTGAGCATCTCCACTTTTTCGGGAACGATGTCGATGGCCACGACTTCGTTATGCTGAGCCAGCAGGATGGCATTGGAGAGGCCGACATAACCGGTTCCGGCAATTGCGATTTTCATATTTTTTTCGTATCCAGAGTAATTCAGTTAACCAAACGATGCAGATTTTCCTGCGCCAATATTACATTTCTTCAATCCGGTCCATTATGCAGCACTGCCGCGTCGCGCCGCAAACCCGCGCATTAGATCATTAACCCGTACAACAGGGTATTGAACCAAAGGACACTTCTTACACCACCTTTCCTGCCGCCAGCCGCAATTGCTTGCCACATCGACGCGCCAGAGATTCATCGTGTGTGACCAGAATCAACGTCGTACCCCGTGCGCGATTGAGATCCAGCATGAGTTCGATGACTTGCGCGCCGGTATCCGCATCGAGGTTGCCTGTGGGTTCGTCGGCAAAAAGGATTTTGGGTTGCGTGACGAAAGCACGGGCCAGCGCGACACGCTGCTGTTCGCCGCCGGAAAGATGTTTGGGCTGGTGATGGGCGCGCTCACTCAGACCAACTTGCTGCAAGGATACCTCGGCACGCTGACGTGCATCTTTAGCTCCAGCCAACTCCAGCGGCAGCATGGTATTCTCCAGCGCATTCAGCGCCGGCAATAGCTGGAAAGACTGGAACACAAAACCCGCCAATTCACCGCGCAATCTCGCCCGCCCGTCTTCATCCAGCGTAAAAAGATCGACACCATTCAACAGCACACTGCCACTGCTCGGCACATCCAGCCCGGCCAGCAATCCCAAAAGCGTCGATTTGCCCGAACCAGAGGCACCGACGATGGCAAGGCTCTCGCCGGATTCCACTTCAAAACTGACGTCATGCAATATGACAAGCGGCTGATCGCCACTTTGCACTTGCTTCGTAAGACCTGTTGCTTGCACAATCGACGTCATGAAGACCTTTCTCAAATTCTTTTTGCTGCTCACCGCCCTGGCGCTGCCCCATTCCGCGCTGGCTGCGGAAAATCTCCTGATATTCGGCGACAGTTTATCAGCCGGCTACGGTATAGCACGAGACGATTCATGGGCAAATTTATTGCAGCATGAACTGAAAAAAAACCGTCCGCAACTCGAAGTGATCAATGCAAGCATCAGCGGCGAAACAACTTCGGGCGGATTGCGGCGTATCGGCAAGGCATTGCAGCAACACCGGCCGACTGTGGTCATACTCGAACTTGGCGCCAACGACGGCCTGCGCGGTACGCCCATCAGCGAGAGCAGGAAAAATCTCGACAGGATCATTACCCGGATAAAAAAAACGAACGCGAAAGTGTTGCTGATCGGCATGCAACTGCCGCCCAACTACGGACCGCGCTACACCAGGCAATTCAGCGACATGTACCCGAAACTGGCAAGGCAGCATGATATCGCGCTCATCCCGTTCATGCTGGAAGGCGTTCCGCCCGATCAGTTCCAGGCCGACAATCTGCATCCCACCTCTGCTGCGCAACCGCGTATCATGCATCTCATCCTGCAATCGCTATTGCCCTTGTTACGCTAATGGTCGCCTCAAAAAAATGCAAAGTTCTAAGCAAGACAAGGCGCGAGCAAAAAATTGCGACGCAGCATATGTTGAATATGTAAGGAGTGATTTTTTGTGAGCAACAACGTATTGCGACGAAATTTGGATTTTTAGAGGTAACCTGATGCCCAACCATCTCGCCCACGAAACAAGCCCTTACCTGCTGCAACACGCAGGCAATCCCGTGGAATGGCACCCGTGGTGTGAAGAAGCATTGCAGCTTGCACGCGAGCAAGACAAACCCATCCTGCTCTCCATCGGCTATTCCGCCTGTCACTGGTGCCATGTGATGGCGCACGAATCGTTCGAGGATGAAGCCGTTGCAGCCGTCATGAACGAACACTTCGTCAACATCAAGGTGGATCGCGAGGAACGTCCCGACCTCGACCAGATATACCAGAACGCGCATTTCCTGCTCACCCACCGCGGTGGCGGCTGGCCACTAACCGTGTTTCTTGCCCCTGACGGTACGCCGTTCTACAGCGGCACCTACTTTCCCAAACAGGCACGTTACGGTCTGCCTGGGTTTCCCGAACTATTGTTGAACATTGCCAAAGCCTACCAGGAAAAACGCGGCGAACTTGCAGAATACAGTCAGCAATTCATTGCCGCCCTCGCCACCTTGCAACCGGAAAATATCGCAGGCGATATTCCCCTTGACGTCTCGCCCGTCTCCCTAGCAGTCGCACAACTCTGCGGACGTTTCGACCGGGTAAATGGCGGATTCGGCAATGCGCCAAAATTCCCGCATCCTGCCGAGCTGGATTTACTGTTGCGGCAGGCACATGCAAAACGGGACTATCAAATCCTCCACATGGTGCTGTTCTCGCTGCAACAGATGGCGCGAGGCGGAATATACGACCAGCTCGGCGGCGGTTTCAGCCGCTACAGCGTGGATGCAAACTGGGACATTCCGCATTTCGAGAAAATGCTCTACGACAACGGCTTATTGCTCGGCATATATTGCGACGCCTGGCTGATCAGCGGCGATGCATTGTTCGAGCGCACCATCAGGCAGACTGTCGGCTGGGTGCTGCGCGAAATGCAGTCTCCGCAAGGCGGCTACTACGCATCGCTGGATGCCGATTCGGAACATGAGGAAGGCAAGTTCTATGTGTGGCAGCGTAACGAGATTCGCAAACTGCTGACTGCAAAAGAATACGAGTTCATCGAACCCTATTATGGTCTGAACAGCACCCCCAACTTCGAGAATCACGCATGGAACCTGCGCCAGGCCAGGCCGTCAGGTGAAATTGCGCAAGACTTGCATCTCAGCCCGGAACAGGCAGCTAAAAGACTTGCATCGGCAAAAACCAAATTGTTCTCCGCCCGTGAACTGCGCCCGCACCCCGGTCGCGACGAGAAAATACTGGGCAGCTGGAATGGCCTGATGATCGCAGGTATGGCGAAAGCTGCCCGGATATTCGGGTGCGATAACTGGCTGCACTCGGCACAACAGGCGATGGATTTTGTACAAAGCACACTGTGGCAGGACGGCAAACTACTGGCCACGCACAAGGACGGCATGACGCACCTGAATGCCTACCTGGATGACCATGCTTTCCTGCTGAATGCGGCGATTGAATTGCTGCAAACCGAATATCGAAGTGAGGATATGGAATTCGCCTTACAGCTAGGCGATGCGCTGCTGGCACGTTTTGAGGACAAGCCGAACGGCGGATTCTTCTTCACCAGTCATGATCACGAAGCGCTCATTCAGCGCAACAAGACCGGACAGGACAATGCGACCCCTTCCGGCAATGGCATTGCCGCTCAGGCATTGCTACGCCTGGCCGAGCTGACCGGGAAAACACATTATGCGGAAGCTGCAGAGCAGTGTTTGAAACTGTTTTTCCCGGCCATGCAGCAATCCGCAAGCCAGTTCTGCAGCTTATGCAGCGCGCTGGAGACAATCCTGCAACCCTCTTCC
>JBNKBO010000067.1:0-8021 GCA_050287265.1 Sideroxydans sp.
GTTTTGCCTTTGTGCGGACTTTCCATCGAGTCTTCCTGGCTACATGCAAAAAAGAACGCGCGTCATAAGTCCTGCGCGTTAACAGGGGAGAGAAAATAATCTATTGCATCTACGACTGGGCTGTCTTCCTCATGAAATGTTTTGCATAGCGCGCGTTCATGCGCGATACCGGCATCAGGATGAACAAATCGGCGCAATTGAAATCCGGATCCCAGGCCGGCTCGCCGGCGACCCATGCGCCCAGGCGCAGGTAGCCTTTGATCAGCGGCGGAATGATGACATCCATATTCTGGTTCAGCGATTCCAGCGGCAGGCGGCAATGCGGGAATACGTGGTATTCCGGCGGCGCGCCGTGCAGTTTGCGGACCTTGTTGTACACACTGGCGGCATAGTGTCCGCCGTCGCTCATGCTGATGCTGGCGCAGCCGATCAGGTATTCGTGGCCGTGCTTATTGATGTAATCCGCCAGTCCGCTCCACAGTTGCGTGATGGTTGCGCCGTCGCGGTAATTCGGATGCACGCAGGAGCGGCCGACTTCCGCCATGCTGTCGCGCAGATGCATCAGGCGCGATATATCGAATTCGGTTTCGGAGTAATAGCCGCCGGAAATATATGACTGTTCAGGCGGCAGGATGCGGTAAGTGCCGACCACTTTGTTGTTGGCATGGTCGCGTACCAGCAGGTGGTCGCAGAATTCATCGAAACGATCGATATCCAGTCCCTGTTCCGCACTGGGCAGCCTGGCGCCCATCTCTTCGCCGAATACCTTGTAACGGATACGCTGCGCTTCGGTCACTTCCGCAACGGAGCGTGCCAGGCTGAAAGTAAGTTTGCCTTGCGTCCCGCGCTGCTGTTGTTGAATCAGGTCAAGCATGGTGTTCTCCTGTGAATGGATGGCAGGAGATTAGCGGGCGTGTGTTGCACCGAAGTTAAGCGGATATGAAAAGAATATGACGCTACTTTGCTCCGTGCGTGGAGACATCCCCATCGGGTTCGGGCATGAGCAGCACACAATATATCGACTGGAAATGCAACTCTGTTTCGAGATGTGTATGTAACGGTTTGTGGCATGGCAGCGGAGCGTGTGCGGCGTGCATGGTGTCGAGCGCAGTGCTGATATGCCGGTGTGCGGCCATGGTCAGGTTGCGGCGGTCCATGCCGCCTGCATCCAGCGGAGGTGTGACGGCGAGGCGCACATGCAGCCGGCCGGTGGTCAGGATGTTCCACATGGATGCGACAAAGGATGTTTCATCAATATAGGCTGCGGCGGTGCTATGGGCGCCGAACCTGTCCTGATAGCGGATGGCGATCGGGTGTACTTGCGCATGTGCGTCGATGGCGGGTTGTAGCAGCAAGGAATGGAAATGCGCGACCTTCTTGCCGTCGGTAGTGGTGCCTTCCGGGAACACGGCAAGGCATTCGCCGCGCCGCAGCAGTTCGACCAGCCTGACGTTGACGCGCGCGGCGGAGCGCGCCTTGCCGCGCTCGATGAACAGGGTTTGTGCACGTGCGCACAGCCAGCCGATCACCGGCCAGCGCCGCACTTCCGACTTGGCGACGAAGCGCATGGGAACCACGGCGTTCAGCACGAACACGTCCATCCAGGAGATGTGGTTGGAAACGATGAGGCCGTAGCGCAGGGCGTGCAGCGGATCGTCGCCGTCGATTTCGATATGCACGTTGAAAATGCATAGCAGATCGGCAGACCATTGTTGCAGGATGCGTCGCCGTATTTCCAGAGTAAACCACGGGTATGCCACGGCCATGGACAGACCGTAGCCGATATGCAGTGCAAGGCGCAACGCGCGGAAGAGGGCGACTAGTCGGCTGGTCAATATCGCTCCGGATTCGATGACAGGGTTTAATCTTCCGACAATACGGAGAACACGGAGAGCGTGCAGTAATATTCCAGGGTTCTGCCAAAACCCTGCCGCATCAACATGTCGTGAATGCTGCAGGCAGACTCCCCCGCAAAATCACAAGATGGCGTCATGGTTTGTTTTCGCGCGCGCGACAAGACCGATTTCTCCAGAATTTTGTTGCTGGCTGTGGTGCGGCGCGTCTTGACAGGTAGAATGCCGGACATGGATGTTCCTGCTTGTTTGATAGGAAGTGGACGATAGCGCGGGGTTGTTACGTGAATATGACGGGGGAGAAATGGTGATACTGGGCTTGCGGCATCGGCCCTCGGGCGTGAATGCGCATTTCGAGGGCGAAAGACTGCCTTTTGCTGATTATGTCGCGCACGCGCAAGCCATGCTGCAACGGCAGCATGCAGGAAAGAATGACGAGGAAAGAATCGTCGCCGGAAATTCGCCGTTCGAATTGCGGCCGACCGCAGGCTTCGATAAAGGGCGCGAGAAACCCTATCGGCGTGGTGTGTTGCTTACGCACGGCCTGGCCGATTCGCCCTACCATATGCGTTTCCTGGGGGAATTTTTCCAGCGCAACGGCTTTCGCGTGATGGCGGTGCTGCTGCCGGGACACGGTACGCGGCCCGGTGATTTGCTCAATGTGCGCTGGCAGGAATGGGCGAAGACGGTGGCTTATGGAGCAGATCAACTGTCGAAAGAAGTGGACGAGCTTTATCTGGCCGGTTTTTCAGCCGGAGCCGCGCTGAGCGTGCATCATGCCGATCACGATGTGCGCGTGCGCGGCCTGTTCCTGTTTTCGCCCGCATTCAAGATCGATCCACGCGCGAAGTGGGCCAGGCTGCACAAGCTGTATAGCTGGCTGTTACCGAAGGCGGCGTGGGTGAGTTGCATGCTGGACAGCGATTTATTCAAGTATGAATCCTTCTGCAAGAACGCCGCAGCACAGATGTATGCGCTGACACGGGCGCTGTCGCAACGCGACGTGGATATTCCGGTGTTTGCAGTCACCAGCGCGGACGATGCAACTGTGAATCCGGCGGCGACCCTGCAATTTATGCAGCGTGCACGGCATCCGTGCAGCAAACTGGTTTGGTATGCGACTGAAAATACCGGGCAATCGAATGTGGAATGGGTGAACAGTGCCATCCCGGAAAAGCGCATTCTGAGCAGCGCTCACACCGCCATCGTCATTCCGCCACAGGACGAGCACTACGGCGAAGCAGGGGAGTACGTGAACTGCATGCACTACCTGCCGCACGACAAGGAAAGCGCGCGCGCCTGCCGCAAGCCCGGAACGGAAGTGTGGTACGGCGAAGTCAATGCAAGGAACCTGCAACACGGCCTGTTGCGGCGGCTGATGTACAACCCGCACTACGCGGCGATGGAAGCGTCCATGCAGCAATTCATTACGGAATTGCCATGAAGAAACAGTTTGCCACAGAGAACGCGGCGAACAAGGTGGGTACAAAAACGAGCCCGCCCTGCCGGACTGGCGGTGTAGCAAAAAAGGTTTTGGCATGACAAACAAGACGCAAATATTTGCTCACCGTGGCGCCAATCACGAGGCGGCGGAAAACACCCGCAGCGCTTTCGACAAGGCGCTGGCCTATCCCATCGACGGCATCGAAACCGATATTCAGCTTTCGCACGACGAGGTTCCCGTGTTGTGGCACGACCGCGACCTGAAGAAACTGAAGTTGCCCGGCCGGCACATCGACGATTATTCCCATGCACAACTGCAGGCAATGAATTTTGCCGCGCATTTCGACGGGCCCGCCGCCGCAGAGGGTGTGATGAGCCTGCAGGAATTTCTCGCCGCCTACCGTTCGCGCTGTCGTTTGCTGCTGGAGATCAAGAATCGCGACTGGGAGCAGGCGACGCGCCAGGAACTCAAGGTGCGCAAGACGCTTGCATTGGCCAGTGCGGAAGTGGACGACCGTATCATGGTGTCCTCTTTTAATCTCGATAGTTTGGTCTATGCCAACCACTTTGGGCCGAAATTTCCATTGGTGCTGAATCTGGGGCCGGAGCACTCCGTACGCGGCGCGCAACGTGTATTGAGCGCCCATTCTTTTCTGTACGGTTTGTGTGTGCACATCTCCACGCTGGATGTGGATATGGTGAAGCTGCTGCGCGAGCAAGGAAAATTTATTGCCGTCTATACCTGCGATACCGGTGCCGAGATCACCCGCGCGCTGAAACTTGGCGTGGATGTGTTGATCAGCAACGTGCCGCAAAAAGCGTTGCAGATGAGGGATCAATGAAGCGCGACTTCGCGGCACTGGATGGTGAATTCGACCTGCTGGTCTGCGGCGGGGGTATCTATGGCGCGTGGACCGCATATGACGCGGCACTGCGCGGACTATCGGTCGCGCTGGTGGAGCAGGGCGACTGGGCGAGCGCGACTTCGTCCGCATCGAGCAAGCTGATCCATGGCGGGCTGCGTTATCTGGAAACATATGATTTCAAGCTGGTGCGCAAGGCGCTGCGCGAACGGCGCATGTTGCTGCAGACAGCACCCCATCGTGTGTGGCCGTTGCGCTTCGGCGTGCCGGTATACAAGAATAGCCGCAATGGCACGCTGAAGCTGAAAGCCGGGTTGACGCTGTACGACGCGTTGGCCGGATTTCCCGGCGACCCCATGCGTCATCATCATTTCGACCATGCGCATTTCTCCGAACATTTTCCGTTTCTGAAAGAGGGCACCCTGAAAGGCGGATTCACCTACGGCGATGCGCAGACCGACGATGCGCGGCTGGTGCTGGAGCTGGTGGCGGGGGCGCAGGCGCATGGCGCGGTGTGCGTGAACTACGCCAAACTGGTTTCGTGGAAAGTGGATCGCGGCAGGGTATGCGGCGGTACGGTGCAGGATGCAGTGACCGATGCAACGGTGCATGTGCATACCAGGCAATATGTCAGTACCGCCGGGCCGTGGACGACGGCGACAGAACAGGGGCGCGCCTGGAGCAGACTGAGCAAAGGCATCCATCTGGTGCTGCCGGCCTTGCCGACCAACGAGGCGATCCTGCTCACGGCAAAATCGGATGGCCGGGTGTTCTTCATTGTCCCGTGGTACGGGCGAACCTTGCTGGGCACTACCGATACGGACTATCGCGGCGATATCGATCATGTGGTTGTCGAGACGGAAGAGATGGATTACCTGCTGGCGGCCGCCAATCGTTATCTGAAAACAGCCTGGCAGCAGGAAGATGTCATCGGCAGCTATGCCGGGGTGCGCGTGATGAAGCAAAGCGATGCCGCCCATCCTTCAGCAGTCAGTCGCGACTGGGAGTTGAAAACGGCGGATAACGGACTGCATCACGCCATCGGCGGCAAGCTCACCTCGGCGCGCGAAGATGCAACGGTTATCGTCGATACGGTGTGCGCGCATATTGGCGTGGCAACCGGTTGTGCGACCAGTGGCCGGGATTTCCCGTGGAAGCCGCAGCAGGATTTCGTCGCGTGGTCGAAAGAAAATACCGTGCAGGCGCAACAGCTCGGTATCGACCCTGAGTGTGCAAAATGGCTGATGCGCCGCCACGGCAATCGTATCGAACAGATATTTCATATCGTCAAGGAAACGCCGAATCTGGCAGGGCGCATTATTCCGGCATTGCCGTTCATCTATGCCGACCTGGTGTTTTGCGCACGCGACGAGATGGTGCTGCATCTGTCCGATCTGTTGCGTCGTCGCATGCCGTTGCTGATCCTGGCGAAAACGGACGCAGACGTGCTGCGCCAGTTGGCCGAACTGGTCGCGCCGGAACTGGGTTGGGATGCCGACAGGGTCAAACAGGAGGTGGAGGCCTGTCTGTCATGATCGCAACTGTCGCGCTCGACCTGGGGACGACAGGAATAAAGGCGGGACTGCTGGCGCAGGACGGTACGCTCAGTGGCATTATCTCGCGTCATGCACCTGCAATATCTGCGGACGGCGGGCGTTACGAGAGCGATGCATTGGCTTACGCGGAGACAGCGGATGCGGTGCTGGCCGAGTGCCTCGCACAAATAAATGTGCTCCCGCCGCTCGGGCTGTGCAGCCAGCGTTCCTCATTCCTGATCTGGGAACGTGCCAACGGCAAGCCGGTCACGCCGCTCATCTCCTGGCAGGATGACAGGGGTGCGCAAAGCTGTGAGGCTTTGCGCGACAGCGAAGACACGATCCGCAAACTTGCCGGTTTGCCGCTGACACCCTATTACCTTGCGCCCAAACTGCGTGTGTTGCTGCGCGAACATTCCACATTGCGCGAACGCCTGCTGAGCGGCGAATGGGTGCTGGGCACGCTGGATACTTATCTAATATGGCGCTGGACGGATGGAGCACAGCATCTGACCGATGTATCGATGGCCGCACGTACGCTGCTGATGGATATTCATCAGCAGCAGTGGTCGCCCGTGTTGTGCGAATTGTTCGGCATTCCGCAACAGATTCTGCCGCAGATAAAACCTTCCGCCGGACTGGGGCTGCGTTTGAATAACGGTCTGACCCTGCAAGCCAGCCTGGGCGATCAGTCGGCGGCGCTGGTGGCCAGTATTGCTCCCGGTCAGGCGGAAGCGCTGGTGAATCTGGGCACGGGCGGATTTGTCGTGTGTTATCTGCCCGAAGACCGCCATGCTCCGGCAGGCTATCTGCAAACGCTGGTCTGGCAGGATGCTGCGCAGCCGGTACATATGGCTTGCGAAGGCACGCTCAACTCCATTGCAGCCGCATTGGCACCCTATCAGGCGGCTGAGTGCCATATAGAAGAATTGGCGAGCGACAATATCTTTTGTCTGGCCGAGCCGAGCGGTCTGGGTGCACCTTACTTTCGCAACGACCTAGGGCTGATTTTTTCCGAGCCGGTCGAGCATTTGCCGGCGCAACGCATCGCCATACTGCTGCAGGAAGGTATTGTGTTTCGCGTGGCGCGGATACTGGAAGAATATCGGCGCGAGTTCGGTATCGAGCGCGTCTATCTTTCCGGCGGTCTATCCGCATTGCCCTGTTTGCAGCAAGGCATCGCCCAGTGCGCGCCGTGTGCCATATACCGCCTGCCACAAACGGATACCAGCCTGGCTGGCGCAGCGCAATTGGCCGCCGGGGTTTACTTTGCGGGCGCTAAAGATGGCGGGATGATCAGTGTGTCCCCGGCCATGAGCGGGCTTCGCGAAAAATATGTCCGCTGGAAGGATTGGCTGGACGGTTTGATAAAGTAATGGTGTCGATTGAATTTCTCAGAAACTGTATTTCAGGTCGATAAATAGCCGGTCGTTGTCGGCGATGGCATTGAATGGCAGCTTGTCACCTTTTTGATAGGTCACAACGCCGCCGGTGATGGTGACTGCGTCGACGATATCGTAGGCCGCTGAGTAGCGGCTGAAACCGCCGTCGGAGAGGTTGCTGCCAAAGGCGGAAAGCAGTACCAGCAAATGCAGCCGGGCATGCATGAAATCGCCCTGGTAACGCAATGCAGTTTGCCGTTCGTCTTTTTTTACTCCCTCTCCCAGCAAAGCGTTGTCGTAGCCCGAGATATGCCGGTTGGCTATTTCCAGACTGAGGGTGGTGTCGCTGAAGCCGGCGTATTCCACACCCAGCAGACTGTCGAGGCGCTGCATCGATCTTCCCGGCAGCGAGGCGTACTCCATGCCATCAAAGCGCGCTGCCTCTGCTTTCAGCAACCAGTTTTCGATTGCAACATTGGCGGCAAGGCCGAGCATGGTCAGGCGGCTGTGCTGCAATTGCTGCGTCGCTGCCACGGTAACGCGGTGTGGCGTATCGTCGAAGAGCCGTGCCCAATAGAGCGAAAGATCCCAGCCGCTGAAAATGCCGTTGGCGGCAAAGGCATATTCGGTGTTGCTACCGCCGTCGCTGGGCACGATCTCTTGCGGCATGGGGGTGGCGTAGGGATAGAAGTCGGAACCGAAAGCGGGATTTTTGTTGAAGCGGATTTCCGGGATTGCCAGCGCAGTGAGTCCCCATTTGCCGACATAGTAATCGAGCCGCGCCATGCCCAGCGGCAGGCGCAGGTCTTCGATATCCACCATCCCCGGTTCGCGGTTGTCCAGCGGGTTGAGCACATCGGTGACGCGGATGTTGTCAGACTTGCCCCACACCACGATCTGGCGACCGAGTTTCAGATCGACGCTGCGACTGAGTTTGCCTTGTAG
>JBNKBO010000068.1:0-7931 GCA_050287265.1 Sideroxydans sp.
CGTCACGGTGAAACCCAACAACGACATCCGTCCACGAGGCGAGGGCATGCGCAACGGCGACGTGGTGTTGCCGGCAGGGACCGAAATTATCCCGGGTGCGGTCGGCATGCTGGCGATGGTGAAACGCAGCACAGTGCAGGTGTATTGCCAGCCGCGCGTGGCGATTCTTTCCACTGGCGACGAACTGGAGGGACTGAACGATCCTTTCGATGCCAACAAGATTCCCGAGGCCAACAGTTATGCGCTGATGGCGCAGGTACAGGCGCTGGGCATACAGCCCGTGTTGCTGGGCATTGCGCGCGATGATCCGGACGAGTTGCGCCGTTATTTGCAGGACGGATTGAAATACGACGCGCTGCTGGTTTCCGGCGGCACTTCGGTCGGTGTGCATGACTATGTGCGTCCGACGCTGGAAGCGTTGGGTGTGCAAATGAAATTCTGGCGCGTGGAAATGAAACCGGGACATCCGATGGCGTTCGGTACGACTGCAAAGACTTTTGTTTTCGGCTTGCCGGGCAATCCGGTCTCCAGCATGGTCTGCTTCGAGCAATTCGTATTGCCAGCGTTGCGCCGCATGATGGGGTGCAGGCGCATTTATCGCCGTACGATCGACGCACGGCTAACGCATGACGTGAAACACAAGCACAGCCGTACCGAATTCGTACGCGTGATGCTGGACAAGGATGAGAATGGATACACGGCAACTTCGGCAGGCGCACAAGGCAGCGGGATATTGGTTTCCATGTCCAGGGCGGAAGGACTGATGATCGTTCCGGCGGCAAGCAAAGGCCTGATGGCGGGCGACAGCGTGACCGTGCAGTTGCTGGATGGTGCCGAGTATCAGGGTGATGTTGGCGGGGGGTGGTGATTGGGTAGAAAACCCGTTGTCCACGAAAAACACGAAAGAACACGAACAAAACCCAAGCACTTGTTTTTCGTAAAACCCGATTCGATGCGTGAGTCGGAAAATGAATGAAACCCATTGTTGTGTTTCGTGCTTTTCGTGTATTTCGTGGACTGATTGAGGATTTAAATATGAAAGCTCGTATCGGTTTTGTGACCATTTCCGACCGCGCCAGCCGCGGCGAATATGAAGACAAGGGTGGCCCGGCGATGCAGGCCTGGTTCACGCGCGTGCTGATCAGCGAATGGGAGGCGGTCGCGCGCGTGATCCCGGACGAGCAGGCGCAGATCGAAAAGACGCTTATCGAATTATGCGATGTTGAAGGCTGTTCGCTGGTGGTGACCACCGGCGGTACCGGTCCGGCATTGCGCGACGTTACGCCGGAAGCGACCGAAGCGGTGTGTGAAAAAATGATGCCGGGTTTCGGTGAACTAATGCGCACCGCATCGCTCAAGTTTGTGCCGACCGCGATATTGTCGCGCCAGACCGCAGGCATACGCGGCAAAAGCCTTATCCTCAACCTGCCCGGCAAACCGTCCGCCATCGACGACTGTCTGAATGCGGTGTTTCCGGCCATTCCCTACTGTATCGATTTGATCGGGGGCGCCTGTCTGGAATCTGATTCGGAGCAGTGCAAGGCATTTCGCCCCGCGCACGCCAAGCCGCAGAAATGAGCAGAGGCAAGCTGCCTTACCAGAGTTCATGGAAAGCAGAGCTGAAAAACAGCTACAATTACGCACTAATTTCCCAATAAAGCCGATAGTTTAAGGAGAGTATTTTGGTAAACATTCGCGCATGTCTGGCAGTTCTTCTTTTTTTCTCGATTTGTGTGCCGGTATTTGCCGCGAGTAAAAAAGATTCATTTGAAGATGTCGCTGCAAAATATCGGGCCGCCAAACCCAAGCCGGTATTGTCCGAAGAGGCCTACAAATACAAGGTGCAGGCCGAGTTCATGGTGCAGGAGAAGCAGCCGGCGAGGGCGATCGAACTGTTTGGCAAGGCATTGAAAATTGCACCCTGGTGGCCTGAGGGTCACTTCCAGCTCGGGTTGCTGCTGGGCGAAGAAAAAAAACACCAGGAAGCAACGCAGGAAATGAAACGCTATCTGCTGCTTGCGCCGGACGGCGCCAATGCGCGTGCCGCGCAAGACAAGCTTTACCAATGGGAGCTGGTGGTCGTGCCTGTTGCTGCAGGCAATGTGGTCAAGGAATGCCCGGAATGTCCCGAGATGGTCGAACTTCCTGCGGGCAGCTTCGACATGGGTTCGAACGGCGGCAAGGACAATGAAAAACCCGTTCATCGCGTCACCATCGTCAAACCGTTTGCCATCGGCAAGACCGAAGTGACGCAGGTGCAATGGCAAGCCGTAATGACAACCAACCCGAGCAATTTCACCACCTGCGGCGGCGACTGCCCGGTGGAGCAGGTTAGCTGGGATGATGTTCAGATGTACATCCAGAAGCTCAATGCCAGGACCGGCAAGCAATACCGCCTGCCAACCGAAGCCGAATGGGAATATGCCTGCCGCGCAGGCGGCCAGCATGAATTTTGCGGCAGTGACAATTTCGACAACGTTGCATGGAACAGCTTCAACAGCGGCAGCTTCTTTTTCAACACCCCTCATCCCGTCGCCACCAAGAAACCCAATGCATTCGGTCTGTACGACATGAGCGGCAACGTGTGGGAATGGGTGCAGGATACCTATCATGACAACTACGTTGGCGCACCGGCGGATGGCAGCGCATGGGAAGGCGGTTCGATGCGCGTGCTGCGCGGCGGCTCGTGGGGAAAAGATGCGAAATACGGCCGCGCGTCTGCGCGTCATAAATTCGGTACAAACTACCGTGATTTCAGCTACGGCTTCCGGCTGGCAAGGACGCTGCCATAACGGCCAAATAAAGTGCGGCAGGCAGATACGCTTCGAGCAGGCAACTTCAAATCTCAAGTCAGGTATATATGGAAAAAGCAAGTTTGTTACAGATGGTCAATATTCTGCGAGTCGAATTCCTGCTGGTGTTTTTCTATCTGGTTGCTATCCGCACAAGACTAAGCAAGCCCTGGCGCAGCCGTGCCTCAATTGGCATCATGATCGTGATGGGCGTTACCGTGGCGATCACGGCTTATGTCACCTATGAATACAAGATATCCGGGAGCTGAGAACCGCGACCGATGCGTAGCAGGCGCCGTATGGGCAACTTTAAAAATATCTGGTGCATCCAGTTTAAGTGCCATGACCGGTTAACTTCCCTCTGATCAACTTCTCTTTTTCAAAACCAGAAAAGCGACTACAACAAGCACGAAGCCGAGCAGCCACATCCAGTATTGTTCCAGAAAGCCGGGTGTTGCGAATTTCGGTTCGGGAGCGGCAACTGGGGCGGGCGGGGCAGGTTTTGGTGTTGCTACCGGTTCTGGTTCTGCGACGACCGGGGCAGGAACGACGACGGGTTCAACCGGGGCGGCTTTGACTCTTCTTTTCCTGGCTTTCTTGACTACCGGTTTGGATGTGGGCGACTCGGCAATGACTGGCGGTGCGGGTGGAGCTACCGGTTCTTCTGCCATTGCGGCGGGGGCAGGTTCGGCGACAGCGGCCTCCTGTGGCTGGGTTGAGCAAGCCGAAAATGCAAGTACTGAGCAAAATATGACTACAGTAAAGGTAATATTGAGCATTTTGGACATGGTGTTCTCCTGGGGAGATGGGGGGAAGGTACGGTTCGGAATCCTTGCATAAACTATCGCAAGCAAGAGACAGGATTAATGCGCTATTAGTTTCAATATTCCTGTTATTTCAATCATTCTGACGGATTGCCCATGCTTGAATAATTCACCATGCAAGTCAGCTATTGCGGAACCATGAGCAGTTTCATTCGGCCTGTTTTAGGGAGTGCCCGAGGATGCAGGCAGCAGGCAAATTGAATCGGCTGTGACAGCGAATCAATTCAACTCACAAGAATCGGATAAACGGGGTTCACAATACAATTTTTCCCACGCCCCAACCCGGTATTGCATATGGCCGCCTTCGGACACGCGGTCTGGCAGCAAAACCCCTCCAGGCTATCAGTCAAAAGATATTGACGGTAGAAGAGAGTGGATGGGCAGTTTCGGGAACGCAACAGAATTCACAGGTTGGACTGGAAGCAAACGGAAAAGGCGGCTAACATTCGTCCCGGCGATCATTTTTGGTGCAACTGACTGATCGCCAATAATTATGATAAAGATATTGCTACCTTATTCCTGCAGTTTTACCTTATTCCATGCGCATCCTGATCAGTAACGACGACGGTTATTTCGCGCCGGGTCTGGCCTGTCTGGCCAAACATCTTTCCGCCATTGCGGAAGTGACGGTCGTTGCGCCGGAACGCAACCGTAGCGGTGCGAGCAATTCGCTCACCCTGAGCCGGCCGCTCAACCTGCGTCAGGCGCACAGCGGGTTCTATTATGTTGACGGCACCCCCACGGATTGCGTGCATCTGGCTGTGACCGGCATGGTGGACGTGCAACCGGATATTGTGGTGTCAGGCATCAATTCCGGTGCCAACATGGGCGACGATACGATCTACTCCGGCACGGTGGCTGCAGCGACTGAAGGTTTTTTGCTGGGCATTCCTTCCATCGCGATTTCGATGACAAACCATGTCCCTGTGCACTACGACACGGGAGGCAAGGTTGCGGTGGAACTGGTGCAACGTTTCATGAAACAGACACATTCTCATCCGTGGTTGCTGAATGTGAATGTGCCGGATGTGCCTTTCGAACAATTGCAGGGCATGGAGGTGACGCGGCTGGGAAAACGTCACAAGGCCGAGCCGGTGATCAAGAGCAGCAATCCGCATGGTGAGCCGGTGTACTGGGTCGGTGCGGCGGGCCAGGCGCAGGATGCGGGGGAAGGAACGGATTTCTTTGTAACCTCGCAGGGTCGGGTCTCCGTCACGCCGTTGCAGGTCGATCTCACGCAATACAACCAGTTGGATGCAGTGCGTTCGTGGCTGAGGGAACAGTCATGAATTTGCGTCACGCCGGCATTGGCATGACTTCGGCGCGCACGCGAGGCCGCCTGATCGATCGGCTGCGTGCCGAGGGCATTCAGGATGAAAAGGTGCTGGCGGCGATGAACGAAGTGCCGCGTCATATATTTATCGACGAGGCATTGTCAACGCGCGCTTATGACGATGTGTCGTTGCCCATCGGACTGGGCCAGACGATTTCGCAACCGTACATCGTGGCGCGCATGACCGAAGTGCTGCGAAATGGCAAACAACTCAACCGTGTGCTGGAGGTCGGTACCGGTTGCGGTTATCAGGCGGCAGTGCTGTCCAAAGTGGCGAAAGAAGTCTACTCCGTCGAGCGAATTCTCTTGCTATATGAGCGTGCCAGAAAAACATTGCGCGAACTCAAAATTTCCAACGTCAACCTGCGTTATTCGGATGGTACGGATGGTTTGCCGGAAGCAGCGCCATTCGATGGCATCATCGTGACCTGTGCCGTACCCAAACTTTCAGTAGTGCTGCGGGAGCAGTTGGCGGTCGGTGGTAGAATGGTTTTGCCGATGGGAACGCAGGAACAATACTTGTATCTGATCGAGCGTGATGAAAACGGCTTTAACGAGAGTCGTCTGGATGCCGTGAGATTTGTACCGCTGGTGATGGGAAAAGCATGAACAAACCGATTCTGAAGTTTGCAATATGGGTATTGACCGCATTTGTACTGGCCGGATGTTCGTCCATCATTGCGTCGAATGGACGAAAGGCGCCCGTCATGGGATACGATGTGGACGAACCCACTGCGCCTGTTCAAGCGCCTGTTATGCGATACAGCGTTGACAAAAGCGCTCCACCGCCTCTTCCAGCGGCTGCCGAAAGGCCGGTGATGGATTCCGAGTACGAGGCCATCCAGAAAACATATGTTGTGCAGAAGGGCGATACGCTTTTCAGCATCGCCTTCCTGAACGGCCTGGACTACCGCGACGTGGCCGATTGGAACGATCTGGTCAATCCGGCGCAGATTCAGATTGGCCAGAAGTTGAAATTGTATATTCCAGTCGCTGCATCGCCCCCTTCCAAAGATATGCCCAGACCGCCGATGCTTTCGCAAGCGCCGGAAGCCGTCACAAAGAGCTATCCCAGAGTGGGCAAGCTTGCTTATACCAAGCGCGCCCTGGCACAAGCGGAAAGCCTGCAGAATGCACCCGCGAATGCAGTAGTGGCAGGGCAAACTGAGCCGGTCAAATCGCGCATTTTCTCTCGCCCGGTGGTCGACGAAGGATCGTTGGAATGGGGCATGCCGACCAACGGCAGGGTGGTTGCCGGATTCTCCGAGAGTGCCAATCGCAAAGGTGTGGATATTGCCGGTCGACGCGGTCAGGCGGTGGTGGCAAGCGCAGCGGGCAAAGTGGTGTATAGCGGCAGCGGATTGCGTGGCTACGGCAAGCTCATCATCATTAAACATAACAAGACCTTTCTCAGTGCATACGCACACAATGACAGAATTCTGGTGAAAGAAGGCCAGAAGGTGAGAAAAGGTCAGAGGATTGCCGAGATGGGCAGCAGCGATGCCAGCCAGGTCGGGTTGCATTTCGAGATCCGCAAATTGGGCAAGCCTGTGGATCCGGCGCAATATCTGCCGCTGGTCAAATCTTGAGTGAGAAATCCCTAAGCGCTACTGATCACAGCCGCGATAGTGCCGGATTGCACTATGTATATCCGGTCGTCTCGCGCCGTGCGGGCGGCGTTTCTATCGGCATCAACCTTAATCCAAACAATGCCTGTAACTGGCGCTGCATCTACTGCCAGGTGCCAGAGCTCACGCGCGGTACCACACCTCCGGTCGATCTGGCATTGCTGGAAAAGGAATTGAGCGGTTTTCTGCATGAATTGCAGCACGGCAATTTCCTGCAGCGCGTGCCGCCCGAAGCGCGGCGCATCAACGATATTGCGCTATCCGGCAACGGCGAACCCACCAGTGCGCAGGAATTCGCCGATGTCATCGAACTCATCGGCAGGCTCAAACCTGCCGATCTCAAGCTGGTACTCATCACCAACGGCAGTCTCATACAGCGCGACAATGTGCAACAAGGCTTGCGCCGCATGGCGCAACTCAACGGCGAAGTCTGGTTCAAGCTGGATCGGGCCAGTGAGGCAGGCATGGCACTCGTTAACGACACCAGAATGACGCTGGACAAAGTGCGACAAAATCTTGAGACCGCCATCGCCTGTTGCCCCAATACCTGGATTCAAACCTGCTGGTTTGCGCTGGACGGTGTGGCACCGGTTGCTCAGGACGAAGCCGATTATGTGGCTTGTCTGAAAAAACTGTTGATCGCAGGCATCAAGCCGCAAGGGGTGTTGCTTTACGGGTTGGCGCGTCCTTCCCTGCAGACGGAAGCACCGCGCCTGTCCGCTCTGCCGGAAGCACAAATGCAGGGTTTTGCGGCACGCATACGGAGACTGGGGGTGGAAGTAAGGTTGTCGGTTTGAACAGTCCGGTAAATCCAGAAGTGGCGGTTGGTAATCTTTTCGTTTTCCGGAATGCTGCTATAGAATAACTTTCATTGTCTGAACTGGGAGAATTTGCATGCTGATCGGTTTCGTCGTCCTATACCTGATCCTGTCCATCGGCATCGGCATGTATGCCGCCACCAAGGTGCACACCGCACGTGACTACATCACCGCCGGGCGTTCGCTGCCCATCTACATCGTGATGGCCATGGTGTTTGCCACCTGGTTCGGTGCCGAGACCGTGCTGGGCATACCGGCGACCTTTCTCGAAGAGGATATGGCTGGCCTGATTTCCGACCCGTTCGGCGCCTCGCTGTGCCTGGTGCTGTTCGGACTGTTCTTTGCGCGCAAGCTCTACCGCATGAACCTGCTCACCATCGGCGACTTCTATCGCCAGCGCTTCGGCCACAAAGTCGAGGTCATTGCCGGTATTGCCATTGCCCTGTCCTACCTGGGCTGGGTGTCCGCCCAGGTCACCGCGCTGGGCCTGGTATTCAACGTGTTGTCCGATGGTTCCATTACCCAGGTGCAGGGCA
>JBNKBO010000069.1:0-7610 GCA_050287265.1 Sideroxydans sp.
TGGCGACATCCACCGATTTGCCGCGACCGAACGGCAAGGCAACGTCGGAGACACATTCCCAAAGCACGCCGGAAACGATGATCACGACTAGATCGGAGGGTGTATCGGGAAGCGGTACGGGTGTTGGCGGTGGCGGTGCCTCGCCGAGATCGTGCAGGATGCCGTCAACCTGGCGCTCATCGGGATACTGGCCCTGGCGCTGTGTCACCACCGCACTCAGCACGTTGCGAAATTGCGGTCTGGCATCGCTCGCTGGCGCCATGCCCAACGGAGACAGCATCACGGGTGGCGGCATCTCTTTTTCACGCAGCATATAAGTGCCAAACATAAAACGCCACAGCCACAGCAGGATCAGCGCACCTGCCAAACCCCACAGGCTGTTCGTCACCCAGGACAAACCGATGGCCAGCAACATCAACACAACAAGCCACAGACTCATATCAGCCTCCTCAATAAAGTAAATGTTCTTACTTCACGCAGTCCACGTAATACACGCGTTCTCCGTTGATCTTTTCGGAAACGAGCCCGTGAATGTCGGTCTCGAAGCCCGGGAATCTTCTGTTGAACTCGCGCGCGAACTTGAGATATTCGACGATAGTCTTGTTGAAGCGTTCGCCCGGAATCAGCAGCGGAATGCCCGGCGGATACGGCGTGAGCAACACGGCGGTGATGCGGCCTTCCAGATCGTCAATATGAACGCGCTCGATTTCGCCGTGCGCCATCTTGGCAAATGCATCCGACGGTTTCATCGCGGGTTCCATGCTGGAGAGATACATCTCGGTGGTCAGGCGCGCCACATCCCTGGCTTTGTAGATACCGTGTATCTGTTCGCACAGGTCGCGCAGACCGATCTTCTCAAAATGCAGATTCCTGGCGACGAATTCCGGCAGCACGCGCCACAGTGGCTGGTTCTTGTCGTAGTCGTCCTTGAACTGCTGCAACTCCGTCACCATACTATTCCAGCGGCCCTTGGTAATGCCGATGGTGAACATGATGAAAAAGGAATACAGGCCGCACTTTTCCACCACCACGCCGTGCTCGGCGAGGTAGCGAGTGACGATACTGGCGGGAATGCCGCTGTCGGCAAAATCGCCGTCCACATCCAGTCCCGGCGTCACGACAGTAGCCTTGATCGGATCGAGCATATTGAAGCCTTCGGCCAGCTTGCCGAAGCCGTGCCAGCGGTCGTCACCGCGCAAAACCCAGTCCGTGCGATCAGCCATGCCTTCTTCGGACAAATAATCCGGCCCCCACATCTTGAACCACCAGTCGGTACCGAACTCGGCTTCGACCTTGCGCATGGCACGGCGAAAATCAAGTGCCTCGGTAATACTCTCTTCCACCAGCGCGGTGCCGCCTGGCGGTTCCATCATCGCAGCCGCCACGTCGCACGAGGCGATGATGGCGTATTGCGGCGAAGTTGAGGTGTGCATCAGGTACGCTTCGTTGAAGCAGTCGCGATCAAGCTTGCGCGTCTCGCTGTCGCTGATCAGTATCTGCGATGCCTGCGACAGACCGGCCAGCAGTTTGTGTGTGGATTGGGTGGAGAAGATCATCGATTCCCTGGCGCGCGGCCGGTTGGTCCCGATGGCGTGCATGTTCTTGTAAAAGTCATGGAAAGCGGCATGCGGCAGCCATGCTTCGTCGAAAAGCAATGCATCGATCTTGCCGTCCAGCATTTCCTTCAGCATTTCCACGTTATACATCACGCCGTCGTAGGTACTCTGGGTGAGGGTGAGGATGCGCGGCTTCTTGGTTTTGTCCTTGATAAACGGATTGGCATCGATCTTCTTCCGGATATTCTCCGGCTCGAACTCGGATTTCGGGATCGGGCCGATGATGCCGAAATTGTTGCGCGTCGGTGTAAGGAACACCGGCACCGCACCGGTCATCATGATCGCATGCAAAATGGATTTGTGACAGTTGCGGTCCACCACCACGATATCGTCCGGGGCCACCATCGAGTGCCATACGATCTTGTTGGAAGTCGAGGTGCCGTTGGTGACAAAGAACAAATGATCCGCATTGAAGATGCGCGCCGCATTATGCTCGGACGCCGCCACCGGCCCGGTGTGATCGAGCAACTGCCCCAACTCGTCCACCGCGTTGC
Organism: Sideroxydans sp.; assembly: GCA_050287265.1. Classification (GTDB taxonomy): domain Bacteria; phylum Pseudomonadota; class Gammaproteobacteria; order Burkholderiales; family Gallionellaceae; genus Sideroxyarcus. The sequence continues at coordinate 2,111 of JBNKBO010000069.1, forward strand.
ACACGTCGGCACGCAACATGTTCTCGCCAAAGAACTGGTGGAACATGCGCCCTACCGGCGACTTCAAAAATGCCACGCCGCCGGAGTGCCCGGGGCAGTGCCAGGAGTAAGAACCATCCTGCGCATAGTCCACCAGCGCGCGGAAAAACGGCGGCGCCAGCGAATCCATATAGGACTTCGCCTCACGGATCATGTGGCGCGCCACGAATTCCGGCGTGTCCTCATGCATGTGGATGAAACCATGCAACTCGCGCAGAATGTCGTTCGGGATGTGGCGCGAAGTGCGCGTCTCGCCGTACAGGTAAATGGGAATATCTGCATTCTTGAAGCGGATCTCCTGCACGAACGCACGCAGGGTACGCAAAGCAACTTCCGTTTCCTCCTCGCTACCGCCGCCGAATTCCTCGTCATCGATGGACAGCACGAAAGCAGATGCACGGCTTTGCTGCTGTGCAAACGAAGCCAGATCGCCATAACTGGTCATGCCGACGACTTCGATACCCTCTTTCTCGATCGCTTCAGCCAGCGCGCGAATACCATGACCGCTGGCGTTTTCCGAGCGGTAATCTTCGTCGATGATGATGATGGGAAATTTGAATTTCATGGGTCACTCCCTACTGGGGAAAACACATTAAAGTGGCGTGGATTGTCGCAGGTTTTTTCAGCAACAGGGGAAAGTTGAAATGCACTATTCGCGCGGCGGAAACGGATTATTGAGCTGTGTGACCAGCTCAACCAGCACTCGGCGAAACTGCTGCTCGTCACAACCCATCAGAACGGCATCTTCGAGCGCATCCCGGCAGACCTGGCGGATTTCGGCGAGGTTCTCCTGCAGCACCTTGTTCTTCTCGAAGCACGAGATGATCTCGCCTTCGGGGGAGCGCCAAACGACAGAGGACGTCATCAGATCTTCGGCAGGGTCACACCGACCTGCCCCTGATATTTGCCGCCACGATCCTTATATGAAGTCTCACACACTTCATCGCTCTCGAAGAACAACACCTGCGCCACGCCTTCGTTGGCATAGATTTTCGCAGGCAACGGCGTGGTGTTGGAAAATTCCAGCGTCACATAACCTTCCCACTCGGGTTCGAACGGGGTGACATTTACAATAATCCCGCAGCGCGCATAGGTCGATTTGCCCAGGCAGATGGTCAGCACATTGCGCGGAATGCGGAAATATTCGACAGTGCGCGCCAGCGCGAAGGAATTGGGCGGAATGACACAATAGTCGGCTTCCACCTGCACGAACGAGTTCGGGTCGAAATTCTTGGGATCAACAATGGTGCTGTTGATATTGGTAAACAGTTTGAATTCGCGCGAGCAGCGAATGTCGTAGCCGTAGCTGGACGTGCCATAAGATACGATCTTCTGGCCGTCCACTTCCTTCACCTGCCCCGGCTCGAACGGCTCGATCATGCCGCTCTGCTCCGCCATGCGGCGTATCCATTTGTCTGACTTGATGCTCATCTAACTTCCTTGCCCGGTTTCAAGGGCGCGATTTTACCCAAGATTCCGCAGCAATGCGTGGGTTTTGCTACAATCGCGTGCTAGCCAAAAATTCGCGTAGCGATCGATTGCCTCTTCGCCCGCTTGCGGGAGAGGATTGAGGAGAGGGGAAACGGGCATCGCGAATTTAATTATCAGGGCTTACGATAACCATGCCCGTTGCTCAAGGAATCTGCATGCCCCGTAAAATCTTAGTCACCTCCGCCCTGCCCTACGCCAACGGCAGCATCCACCTGGGCCACCTCGTCGAATACATCCAGACCGACATCTGGGTGCGCTTCCAGAAGATGCGTGGCAACCAGTGCCACTATGTCTGCGCAGACGACACCCACGGCACGCCCATCATGCTGCGCGCCGAGAAGGAAGCCGTCACACCCGAGCAGTTGATCGCACGGGTGTGGCAGGAGCATTTCGACGATTTTGCGGCATTCCATGTCAATTTCGACAACTACGGCTCCACCCACTCGGACGAAACCCGTGAATCTGCCGAGGATATCTATCGCACCCTGAAGAAGAACGGCCTGATCGAGGTCCGCTCCATCGAACAGTATTACGACCCGGTCAAGAACATGTTTCTGCCGGACCGCTTCATCAAGGGCGAATGCCCCAAGTGCCACGCCAAGGACCAGTATGGCGACAACTGCGAAGTGTGCGGCGCGGCCTATGCCCCCACCGACCTGATCGAACCCTATTCCGCCGTGTCCGGCGCCAAGCCCGAGCTGCGCAATTCCGACCACTATTTCTTCAAACTCTCGGCCGACACCTGCCAGCAGTTCCTGCGCAAATGGACGCGCAGCGGTGCGCTGCAACCCGAAGCCGCCAACAAAATGCAGGAATGGCTGGGTACCGAAGGCGAGAACAAGCTCACCGACTGGGATATCTCGCGCGACGCACCTTACTTCGGTTTCGAGATCCCTGATGCGCCGGGCAAATATTTCTACGTGTGGCTGGATGCGCCCATAGGTTATATGGGCAGCTTCAAGCAGTTCTGCGATCGCGAAAATAAAGAAGGGCGCGCCATCAGCTTTGATGAATACTGGCTGCCGCAGTCGCAGTCAGACTCGGGGATGGATGCTAGGCGGCAAGGAGGCGGCGACGCAGACATACCTGAAGGTAGGCCAGGAACCGCCGACGCAGCCAACAACGCAGACGCCCCGAGTGTGGCTGCGACCGAGCTGTACCACTTCATTGGCAAAGATATCCTGTATTTCCACGCCCTGTTCTGGCCGGCCATGCTGCAACACGCCGGCTTCCGCACGCCAACCAAGCTGTTCGCACACGGTTTCCTCACCGTCAACGGCGAGAAGATGAGCAAATCGCGCGGCACTTTCATTACCGCACGCAGCTATCTCGACCACGTGAAGAACACCGAATACCTGCGCTACTACTATGCGGCCAAGCTGAACGGCTCGATGGAAGACATAGACCTCAACCTCGATGACTTCGTGGCGCGCGTAAATAGCGACCTGATCGGGAAGTACATCAATATTGCGAGTCGCTGTACCGGCTTTTTAATCAAGTTTTTCGATGGAAAATTGGCTTTCACCAATCCCAAGTCAATGCTTGAAGGCGCAGAGGCTAGCATCGCACTGGTTTCTCCATGCTATGAAACCCGCAATTTCTCTCAAGCACTTCGGGAGATCATGGCTATTACCGACCGCACCAATGAAGGAATCGCTGCAGCTGCCCCATGGACAATGGCCAAGGATGAGACCCAACGTGAGGCATTACACGACGTCTGTTCACGTGCATTACATGGCTTCTACGTGCTCTCAATACTGTTGAGCCCAGTACTGCCAGCGCTAACTTCCAGAGTAGCGCGCGAACTGTTCGGCATGAACCGCGATTTCATCTGGTCCGATCTCGGCGTGCTGCCAAAACACGTCAACACCTACCAACACCTAGCAATCCGTCTCGACCCCAAACTCATCGAAGCAATGGTCGCCGCCAACCAGGAGAGCCTGAAACCCATGACTGAATCCCACTCGCAAACACGCCATGCAGAGGCGCAGCAACATACACCCTCTCCTCAATCCTCTGATAAAACTACTAGCCATTCGACTAAGCCCGCAAGCGGGCAAGTCGCTGGTTATCCCGCAAGCGGGAGAGGAAGCGAACGTGAAGGGCAATCTTCAACCCTTGCCCCCATCGCCGAAACCATTTCCATCGATGATTTCAGCAAGATCGACCTGCGCGTGGCGCACATCGTGAATGCCGAGCATGTAGAAGGCGCGGACAAGCTGTTGAAGCTGACGCTGGACATCGGCGAGGCGCAGCCACGCACGGTATTCGCTGGCATCAAGTCAGCTTACAGCCCGGAGCAATTAGAAGGCCGGTTGACCGTAATGGTCGCTAACCTAGCACCGCGTAAAATGCGTTTTGGCTTGTCGGAAGGTATGGTGCTGGCTGCTTCGGGCGAAGGACCGGGACTCTACATCCTGTCTCCAGACGACGGAGCCAAGCCGGGCATGCGCATCAAATAAGAATGCCGTCATTCCGGCGGAGGCCGGAATCCAGATGGTTGAATATCCCCGCGCGAGCGCGACAACATCAAGACTTTGTCTGCTACGCAGGTTTTGAGTTTTTAACTGGATTCCGGCCTCCGCCGGAATGACGGACTTTTTGGAATTCTGAATTTCGGCCTCTCACAGGAGCCCCCATGGACTACGACGTACTCATCATCGGCTCCGGCCCCGCCGGGCAACACGCGGCGTGGCAGGCTGCACGCATGGGCAAACGTGCGGCCATCATCGAGCGCAAACCCAGGATCGGCGGCGCCGGACTGCAAACCGGCACCATCCCCAGCAAGGCCATGCGCGAGGTGGCTTACCAGCTTTCGCGTTCCGGCGGCATGCGCCAGGCTTTCTCTCCGGACAGCCGCATCCGTTACGGCCTGCTGGCCGATGCAGTTAGACGCAAGGAAGGCGTGATCGCGCAGCAGGAGTCGGTGATCCTGCAACGCAGTCTGCGCCACGGCGTGGCGCTGATCCCGGGCGAGGCTTCGTTCGTGGATGCGCACACCATGCAGGTCATCGACGCGAACGGCAAGACGCGCAACATCTCGGCCGAAGTCATCATCCTCGCCAGCGGCTCGCGCCCGCGCCGCCCTGACAACATCCCGTTCGACAAGAAGACGGTGCTGGATTCCACCTCCATCCTGAACCTGCGCCAGATGCCCAACAGCCTGCTGGTGGTGGGCGGTGGCGTGATCGCCTGCGAATTCGTCTCCATCTTTGCCGCGCTCGGCACGCAGGTGAGCGTGGTGGACAGCCATGCGCAATTGCTGGAATACCTGAGCGAGGACGTGGTGGAAGTGCTGGCCGACAGTTTCCTCAGCATGGGCGTCACCTTCCACATGAAGGAACGCGTCAAGGAAATCCGCCGTGAAGAAACCGGCATCGTCACCGTGCTGGAAAGCGGCAAGGAAATTCGCACCGACGTCGTGCTGTTCGCACAAGGACGCGAACCGAACAGCGAAGGCCTGAATGTCACCAACGCCGGCATCGCGATGGATGGCAACTGGATCACCGTCGACCAGCATTTCCAGACCAGCGTACCGCACATCTTCGCCGTGGGCGACCTGATCGGCCGCCCCGCGCTCGCTTCCACCGGCATGGAACAGGGACGCGCCGCGGTGCTGTATGCCTTTGGCGGCGGAGAACAGGAAATGGCGGAGAACCTGCCGATGGCGGTCTACACCATCCCGGAAATTTCCTACGTGGGCAAGACCGAAAAGGAAGTACTGAAAGAAAACATCCCCTACATCATCGGCCGCGCCTGGTTCAAACACAGCGCCCGCGGCCAGATCATCGGCGACGCGCAGGGTATGCTGAAACTGATCGTGGACACGCGCAACGAAAAATTACTGGGCGTACACATCGTCGGCGAGCAGGCCGATCCCTAGGCGCGCGGCTGGTGGCACGACGAGCACTTTTGCTTGCTCACCAGGCTCGAGCGCGCGGAGCTGGAAGCCTTCTTCCTGGAGCGGTAT
>JBNKBO010000070.1:0-6881 GCA_050287265.1 Sideroxydans sp.
CGCGCACTTGCTGGCTTATGCGGTGAAGGAATTGTTTCCGGAGGCGCAGGTGACCATCGGGCCCGTGATCGAGAATGGCTTCTATTACGACTTCTCCTATTCGCGTCCTTTCACGCCGGAAGACCTGGTTGCAATCGAAAAGCGCATGACCGAACTCGCGAAGAAGGATGTTCCGGTCACGCGCAAGGTGTTGCCACGCGATGAGGCCGTGGCCTATTTCAAATCCATTGGCGAGAAATACAAAGCCGAGATTATCGAGTCCATTCCCGCCGATCAGGACGTATCGCTATATACCGAAGGTGACTTCACCGATTTGTGCCGCGGGCCGCACGTGCCTTCGACCGGCAGGCTCAAAGTGTTCAAACTGATGAAAGTGGCGGGCGCCTACTGGCGCGGTGATTCGAAGAACGAGATGCTGCAACGCATCTACGGCACGGCCTGGGCAAAGAAGGAAGATATGGAAGCCTATCTGACCCGGCTGGAAGAGGCGGAAAAACGCGATCATCGCAAACTGGGCAAGTTGCTCGATTTGTTCCATATGCAGGATGAAGCGCCTGGCATGGTGTTCTGGCATCCCAAGGGGTGGGCGATATGGCAGGTGGTTGAACAGTACATGCGCCGTGTCTATCGCGACAACGGTTATCAGGAGATTCGCTGCCCGGAAATCATCGACCGCGTGCTGTGGGAAAAGTCCGGCCATTGGGAGCACTTCAAGGGCGGCATGTTCACCACCGAATCGGAAAAGCATGAATTCGCGATCAAGCCGATGAACTGTCCCGGCCACGTCCAGGTATTCAATGCCGATCTGCGTTCCTACCGCGAGCTGCCTTTGCGCTACGGTGAATTTGGTTCCTGTCACCGCAACGAGCCTTCAGGCGGTTTGCATGGCCTGATGCGGGTACGCGGTTTCGTACAGGACGATGGACATATTTTCTGCACCGAGGACCAGATCGAGCCGGAAGTGACGGCGTTCAATGCACTGGTGCTGAAGGTTTACAGGGATTTCGGCTTCCATGACGTAGCGGTAAAGCTGGCATTGCGTCCGGACAGCAAGGTCGGTTCCGAGGAAATCTGGGATAAATCCGAAGAAGCCTTGCGCAGCGCCTTGCGCGCCTCCGGTCTGGACTGGGGGGAGTTGCCGGGGGAGGGCGCGTTTTACGGCCCGAAGATCGAATTCCACGTCAAGGACGCCATTGGCCGTTCCTGGCAGTGCGGCACGATCCAGGTGGACTTTTCCATGCCGGGCCGCCTGGGGGCCGAATTCGTCGATGAGGATAATAGCCGCAAGGTGCCGGTGATGTTGCACCGCGCGATATTGGGCTCACTTGAGCGCTTTATCGGCATTCTGGTGGAGAATCATGCGGGGGCGTTACCGCTGTGGCTGGCGCCGGTACAGATGGTGGTGATGAACATCTCGCAGGCACAGGAGGAATATGCCGGAAAAGTGGCGGAAGCCCTGCGTGCCTCCGGTTTTCGTGTGCAAACAGATTTGCGCAATGAAAAGATTACCTATAAAATACGCGAACATAGCTTGCAAAAGCTGCCTTACCAGCTGATTATCGGCGACAAGGAAGTGGCTGCAAGTCTCGTTGCCGTGCGATCCCGATCAGGTGAAGACCTTGGGCAGATGTCGGTGGAGGCGCTGATTCAGCGTTTGCATACCGAACTGCATGCGGAGAGTGCGGTTTAATTTTTAATGGAGAATTCCAATAGCACAAGATAAGTCGCAGCGTATCAATGAGCAGATAACAGCACCCGAGGTGCGGCTCATCGGCGCGGAGGGAGAGCAGGTTGGCATCGTGGCAATTGCGGAAGCATTGCGCATGGCGGACGAAGCGGAACTGGATCTGGTGGAAATCGCGCCTTTGGCGGAGCCGCCAGTTTGCCGGATCATGGATATCGGCAAATTCAAATACGCAGAAGCCAAAAAGCAGCACGAAGCCAAACTCAAGCAGAAGCAGGTTCAGATCAAAGAGATCAAATTCCGTCCCGGAACGGACGAAGGCGACTACAACATCAAGTTGCGCAATCTGATCAAATTTCTGGGCGATGGCGACAAGACAAAGATTACGTTGCGTTTCCGGGGGCGCGAGATGGCGCACCAGGAGATCGGTATGAAGCTGATTGAGCGCATCCGGGGCGACCTGGACGAACATGGAATGGTAGAGCAGTTTCCGAAGATGGAAGGCCGTCAGATGGTGATGGTGATCGGCCCGAAGAAGAAGTAAAGGACTTTTGGGGGAAGAGGGAAGGGTTAAGGGGGAAGGGTAAAACCGGCGCTCTTGATTCGGAGAGGTGGGGTAACCCTTCTCCCTTCACTCTTCTCCCTTCTCAAGATTTTTACATCGCAGCGGAGCAAGGGACTTGCCGTTGCGGTGGTAGCACAAAGAGTCCCGGATAAGTGGTTCCGGGTTTTCAAGTGTTTCTGTCAGAAACCTCCCGGCGTCATCAAATAAAATGGAGTTGTTATGCCAAAAATGAAAACCAAAAGCGGTGCGAAGAAGCGTTTCGTCGTCCGCGCCGGTGGCAGCATCAAACGCGGCCAAGCGTTCAAGCGCCACATCCTGACCAAGAAAACCACCAAGTGCAAACGTCAACTGCGTGGCTCTACAGCTGTCCATGAAACCAACACGGCGTCCGTCCGCGCCATGTTGCCCTACGCGTAAGGAGTAGAACATGCCAAGAGTAAAACGTGGTGTAACGGCGCGTGCGCGCCATAAGAAGATTCTGGACAAGGCCAAGGGATACCGCGGCCGCCGCAACAGCGTCTATCGCATTGCCAAGGAAGCAGTGATGAAGGCCGGGCAATATGCCTACCGCGACCGCCGCCAGCGTAAACGCCAGTTCCGCACCCTGTGGATTGCGCGTATCAACGCGGCTGCACGCGAGCAAGGTATGGCATACAGCGTGTTCATGAACGGCCTGAAGAAAGCCGCGATTGAGATTGATCGCAAGGTGCTGGCCGATCTGGCCGTGTTCGACAAAGCTGCGTTCGCGCAGATTGTCGCACAAGCCAAAGCCAGCCTCGGCGCGTAAGTATTGCGCTATATGAAAAAGGAGGCGTCATGCCTCCTTTTTTTGTTTCAAAACCAGACAATGCAAGAACTACAAAAAATTCTCGATGACGCACTGCAAAGCTTCGCTGCGATAGAAGACGCGGCGGAACTGGAGAATGCCAAGGCGCGCTATCTCGGCAAGGAAGGCAGTCTGACCGGCCTGTTGAAGGGGCTGGGCAAACTTACTGCAGAAGAACGCCCGGCAGCCGGTGCACGCATCAACCAGATCAAACAACAGATCGAAGCCGCGCTGAATGCACAGCGCGATACCATCCAGAATCGCGCATTGAATGCCAAACTGGCGGCAGAGTCGCTTGATGTGACACTGCCCGGACGCGGTACGGGTGTGGGCGGTTTGCACCCGGTCACGCGCACCTTGGAACGCATCGAGACGCTGTTCCATTCCATCGGTTATGCCGTGGCGGAAGGCCCGGAAATCGAAAACGATTTCTACAACTTCACTGCACTGAATATTCCCGCCGACCATCCGGCGCGTGCCATGCACGACACTTTCTATATCGACGAACAGCATGTGTTGCGTACGCACACCTCGCCGATCCAGATTCGCTATATGCAAGTGCATATGGAGAAACATAAACATCTGGAGACGATGCCCGATATTCGCATCATCGCACCAGGGCGAGTCTACCGCGTGGACTCCGATGCGACTCATTCGCCGATGTTCCACCAGGTCGAAGGCCTGTGGGTAGGCGAAAAAGTCAGCTTCGCCGACCTGAAGGGCGTGATCGCCGATTTTCTGCAGAACTACTTCGAGACCGAAGAGATGCAGGTGCGTTTCCGTCCTTCGTTCTTCCCGTTCACCGAGCCTTCGGCCGAAATAGACATGAGTTGGAAGGGTGGCTGGCTGGAAATTGGCGGCTGTGGAATGGTGCATCCGAACGTGCTCAAGCATGTCGGCATTGATAGCGAGAAATACATCGGCTTTGCCTTCGGTATGGGGGTGGAGCGTCTGTGCATGCTGCGCTATGGCGTGAATGATCTCAGGCTCTTTTTCGAGAACGATTTGCAATTCCTGAAACAATTTAGCTGAACATGCAATTTTCCGAATCCTGGTTGCGTACCCTCGTTAATCCTTCGCTGTCCAGCGAGGCGTTGTCGCATCTGCTGACCATGGCCGGGCTTGAAGTGGAAGAAATGAGCCCTGTCGCGCCTGCCTTTGAAAAAGTCGTGGTGGCACAGGTGCTGACCAAAGACAAACATCCCGATGCGGATCGCCTGAATGTGCTGACGGTGGATGTAGGACAAGCCGAACCGCTGACCATCGTGTGTGGCGCGGGTAATGTGACCGTGGGCATGAAAGCGCCGTGTGCGCTGGTCGGTGCCAGGTTGCCCGGTATCGAGATCAAACAGGCCAAGGTGCGCGGTGTTGCGTCCTTCGGCATGATGTGTTCGGATAAGGAGCTTGGTCTGGCAGAGGAGAGTGATGGATTACTGGAATTGGCCGCAGATGCAGTCGTTGGCCAAAGTATTCGCAAGCATCTTGATCTCGACGATCATCTGATTACCCTCAAGCTTACGCCAAATCGCAGCGATTGCCTGTCGCTGTGCGGCATTGCACGAGAAGTGGCAGCGTTGACCGGGGCCCCTCTGCAGGCGTTTCCGCAAAAGACCTTCAAGCCATCCGGCAGCCAAAGCCGCAAGGTCAAGGTGTCGGCAACTGCTGCCTGTCCCCGTTATACGGGGCGGGTGATCTCAGGCGTGAATGCCAGGGCAGCGACACCGGCCTGGATGGTGCAGCGCCTGCAACGCTGCGGTCTGCGCAGTATCAGCGTATTGGTGGATGTGACCAACTATGTGTTGCTGGAACTGGGACAACCGCTGCATGCTTTCGATTTGAACAAGCTGAACGGAGATATCGAAGTACGTTTTGCGCGCGCCGGAGAAAAACTGAAACTGTTGAATGATCAGACGGTTAATATGCAGGACAACATGCTGGTGATTACCGATACCAAGGGACCGGTCGCTTTGGCTGGCGTGATGGGCGGTGCGGATAGCGCAGTAGACGATGGCACGACCGATATATTCCTGGAAAGTGCTTTTTTTGCACCCAGCGCCATCATTGGCAAGTCGCGGCTTCTTGGCTTCAGTTCCGACTCGTCCTATCGCTTCGAGCGCGGTGTGGATTTCATGAGCACACAGAATGCACTGGATCGGGCCACGCAACTGATCCTCGATATATGCGGCGGGCAAGCCGGCGCAGTTTCGGAAGTGCAGGGTGAATTGCCGACCCGTCACGAAGTGAAACTGCGCGCTTCTCGCGTGAATCGCGTGCTAGGCGTTGCAATTGAGACCAGCGAAATTACAAAGATACTGACCCGGCTTGGTATGGCATTCCAGCAAAAAGGTGATGAATTTATTGTAGTGCCGCCCAGCTACCGCTTCGATATCGCCATTGAAGAAGACCTGATCGAAGAAGTAGCACGCGTATATGGTTACGAAAACATCCAGCCGGAGCCGATTCAGGGACGCATGGATATATTGCCACTGGTCGAAGCTCAGCGTCCTTTGGACAAAGTACGCCAGGTTGTCGTGCAACGCGATTATCTGGAAACCATCAACTATGCATTCGTCGAAGCCGGATGGGAGCGTGACCTGTGCGGCAATACCGCGCCTATCACCCTGAAAAATCCCATCGCCAGCCAGATGAGTGTGATGCGCAGCAGTCTGCTGGGCGGATTACTGGCATCGCTGCGAACCAATCTGGCTCGCAAACAACCCCGCGTGCGCCTGTTCGAGATCGGTGGCTGTTTCACTGCCGAAAAGGGGAGTTATTCCCAGCAAGAACGTCTGGCAGGATTGGCCTACGGTGGCGCTTTGGCAGAGCAATGGGGATCGCCGGAGCGCAATGTGGATTTTTACGATGTGAAAGGTGATGTTGAAGCGTTGTTCGCACCGCGTGAACTGGGCTTCCAGGCTGCTCAACATCCGGCATCACACCCAGGTCGCTCGGCCAGCATTCTGTTGGATGGACAGTCTATTGGCTGGATAGGCGAATTGCATCCGCAGTGGCAGCAGCAATATGACCTGCCACAGACTGCAGTATGGTTTGAGGTCGAACTGGCTGCTTTATGTCAAATCAGCGTTCCCAGGCTGGTCGACATCTCGCGCTTTCCCCCGGTTCGACGGGATGTTGCTGTATTAGTTGATGAAAATACAACAGTACAGTCACTTATGGATGTTATGCAGTCAGATAGGGCGCCCAACGTGGTCGAGTTGGCATTGTTTGACGTATATCGTGGCAAAGGTGTGGATCAAGGCAAAAAAAGCCTTGCATTCCGTGTGTTATTGCAAGATACTCAAAAGACTCTGACTGATAATGAGATTGAAGAAAATATGGCTCGTCTGGTTGCGGCTTTGCAACGTCAAGGCGCGCAGATGCGAGTGTAAGAGGGGATTATGACGACATTGACCAAGGCTGAACTGGCCGATTTGCTGTTTGAAAAAGTTGGTTTAAACAAGCGCGAAGCGAAAGATATGGTGGAAGCGTTCTTCGAGGAGATACGCTCGCAACTGGAACATGGCGAAAGCGTCAAGCTTTCCGGCTTCGGCAACTTCCAGTTGCGAGACAAGCCGCAACGTCCGGGACGCAATCCAAAAACCGGGGAAGAAATCCCGATCACAGCGCGCCGTGTGGTGACTTTCCATCCCAGCCAGAAACTGAAGAGCATGGTAGAAAAGACCTATCATGGAACTCCACGTAGCTAATTCCGATCTGCCGCCCATCCCGGCGAAACGCTACTTCACCATCGGTGAAGTCAGCGAATTGTGCGGGGTTAAGGCGCATGTGCTGCGATACTGGGAACA
>JBNKBO010000071.1:0-6829 GCA_050287265.1 Sideroxydans sp.
TCCGCAGGTTGGACTGAGTGGTGACAAGTGAAAACCAGTTTGGGAGGTACAGATCGACCCTCATCCCCAACCCTTCCCCCGCCTGCGGGGGAAGGGAGGCGGGATGGAAAGGAATGAAAAGATTTGCGAGTTTGTTGCATCAGGATAGGGGTAGGGTTGTGGAAGTCCTACAATTCTACCCCCTCCCTAGCCCTCCCCCTCCAAGGGGGAGGGGATGGAAGATTGGTAAGCAGGATTAAAGCTGTTCCGGCAAATCGCTCAGGTTTCGGGATATACTGGCAACGTGATTATTCGTCTTAACTGGAGGGCATCATGAGTGAAATCCTGTTTCTCGTAGAACAGGCGCCGGAAGGCGGTTACACCGCACGTGCGCTTGGAGAATCCATTTTCACCGAGGGTGACAGCCTACCCGAATTACGCTCGCGAGTTCAGGATGCCGTTCATTGTCATTTCGATGATGGCCATATGCCCAAAGTGATCCGGCTGCACATTGTCCAGGAAGAAGTGCTCGCGGCATGAGATTGCCACGCGACCTGACCGGTGCCGAACTGGTCAAGAAGCTATCCAAACTCGGTTATCACCAAACTCGCCAGACAGGCAGCCACGTTCGCCTGACTTGTGAAGTCCCGCACCAGCATCACGTCACCATCCCCCTGCACGATCCACTACGTATCGGCACACTATCCGCCATCCTCGCGGATGTTGCAGAAGCGCAGAAGATTGAACGTGACGAATTACTAGTGAAGCTGTTTAGCTAAAGAACACAAACTGCTCAACCCAGTAGATTCGCCAGCGTCAGGAACAGCCGTGCCATCAATTGAACTCCCGCCTGCGCGGGAGCGGCGAATTATGAATTTTCAGAAGCACCCTGCAATTGTGTCAGCGCCTCGGCAGGCGAAAAAATTCCCACGCCGATACTGCGCGGAAAGTGTTTTGCATTGCCGCTGATAATCGGACAAAGCCCATGCAGGGCGGCATCAATAAATGGGCGATCCATAGGATCTGGCAGAGACATGGTGGAAACGGGCGGTTCCACAAATTCGCCTTCACCTTCTATCACCTCAAGAAACATCAGGACATCGGCAACAGGAAATGCAAACTTGCCCCGGCGCAGCACTTCCCGGTATTCAGTCAGGATAGCGTCCGAATGGACGACCGTAATTTCCCCGCGCAAGATGGCATCCACGATTTTTCCGGGCGCCCCGGCGCCGTTTATCATGCCGGAAACAATGACGTTGGTATCAACGACCGCGCGCACCCGACTGCTCCCGTACAGCGGCAATTTCGGTGTTGATTTCTTTCTGGGTCAACTTGTTCAGCCCCGCCGCCTTGGCTTGCGCACGCATGCGGTTAACGGCAGCGGCGGCCCGCGCGCGGCGAATCAGCTTGAGGTCGTCCTCCAGACGGCTGGGTTGCGTACCTGTCAACAGCGCAAACGGCTTTCCGTTGCGGGTGATGACGATTTCTTCCCCGGCTTCGACCTTTTCCCATATCTTGCCGGACTCGGCTCTTAATTCCTTGGTGGTGACAAAATCCATGACCATCTCCTGTACCTGATAAGGTACACAGAATAGCACCCATGTGCACTATTCTCAACACACTTTACGTGATGATCCTGCACCCCGGCGGGCAGGGATTGAAGCTGTCCCGGCAAAGCGCTTCGTACTATCCCAGCAGATTCGCCAGTGTCAGGAACAGCAGCGCCATCAATTGAAACAGCATGGCACGCCATACCAGTCCGATGGCGCTTTGCATGTAGTCCGTATCGGCTTCGTCCTCCATGCCGATTTCCGGACGGAATACGGGTTGCTGGTCCAGCACGATGGTCTGCCCCAGTTTCACGCCGAGCGCGCCCGCGCCGCTCGCAAGCAGTATGCCTGTTTCCGGTTCGGGCCAGCTTGGTGCATGGTTGCTCCAGCAATAGGCGGTATCTTCAAAATTGCCGACGATGGCGAAGGTGCCGGCGGTAAAGCGTATCGGCAGCCATTCCATGATGAAATAGGCCTGGCGCGCGAACGAGCCGAAGTTGCCGAATTCGGTATCGGTACGCATACCCCAGCGTCTATTCAGGAACAATGTCAGGCGATACAGGATGGCGCCGATCGGACCAAACCCCAGCATCATGAAAACAACAAACCAGAACACGACGCCGAACACATTGCGATGAGAACACAGCAGCGCCTGCTCGATGGTGACGCGTGCCACTTCTTCGCGGCTCAGTTCGTTGCAGGATTTGCCCAGCCAGTCACCCAGCAGTTCGCGCGCTTCGTCCAGTTTCTTTTCGCGCAGCGCCTGGTGGATGTCGGTGTAATAGTGGCTGAACTGGCGAAAACCCATGGTGAGGTAAAGCACCAGCACACTGAAAGTCCAGGCAAAGACGGGATGAATGGCCAACAGCAGGCTATGCAATCCGAAGGCAAGCACCAGAGGCACGGCAAGCGCAAGAACCCACGCGACGCGGCCGTGACTGTGCTCTCCGGCATTGAAGTTGTGCTGAAAGAAGCCCACGTAGCCGTCAAGCCACGTCAACAGGTATTTGCGGGAAGATAGCGGCTGGACTTGTTCCAGCAGCAGCGCGGTAATCAGGGAAAGCAGGCTCATGGCATGAACAGGGTATCTGACTCGAATATGAGCAAGATACCACAAGCCCCGAGACTAATGGCACTCGGCTAAGCCAAAATAATGCACAACGCCATTTCCTCCCGCTTGCCACCGCAAATGGAAGGAAGGTTTTGCAGCATTACGTTTTAGAGGCCTAACCGAGTGTCATGAAACCCCGGGCCTGTTAACGGTTAACAACGCGCCCTTGCCACTGCAAAGGTAGGAAGAAGGATTTGGCAGGCTCTCTGCCTGAAATCCCCTCCTCACGGTTGTTACGGTGCTGCAAACTAAAACTTCATGCTTGAAATCCCCCTTTCACATAAAGAGGGGCTTCATCGTAAAATCCCCCGGCACATCCGGGGGTGGATCTACGCAATCATGCCCGCCGCGACCGTATTGTTGGTTGCCTCGTCGATCACGATGAAACTGCCCGTTGCCCGGTCGATCTCGTAACTGTCGAATACCAGCGGCTGCTGGGTCTTGAGCGCCACGCGCGCGATGTCGTTCATGTTGAGCTTGTCCGCTGCGTGCTGCTCCAGCGTATTCACGTCCACACGGAAATCAAGACTAGAAAACAAGCACTTAACAGTACGCGTGGTGTGCTTGACCATGTATTTGCGGCTTTTGTCCAGCGGCGATTCCGACAGCCAGCACAGGGTGGCTTCGAATTCCTTTTCCACTCTGGGTGGATGCGCGCTGCTCTTCACCAGCATGTCGCCGCGCGAAATATCGATCTCGTCCGCCAGCGTGATGGTAACCGATTGCGGTGCAAAAGCGGTTTGCAACTTGCCGTCGTAGGTGTCGATCTCCTTGACCGTCGTAGTGCGCCCGGACGGCAGAATGGTGATCTCGTCACCCACGGACACCTCGCCCGCTTCGATACGCCCCATGAAGCCTCTGAAATCATGGTATTCGGCAGTCTGCGGTCGGCATACCCACTGCACCGGGAAGCGGAAATCGCTGGTGTTCACGTCGTGGTCGATTTCGACCGTTTCCAGCAGTTCCAGCAGCGCCGGGCCTTTGTACCAGCCAAGGTTGCCGCCGCGCTCCACCACCATGTCGCCGTTCAACGCGGAAAGCGGGATGCAATGCACGTCTTGCAGGTTCAGTTGCGCAGCGAATGCCTTGTATTCGGTGACGATTTCGTCGAAACGCGCCTGCGAATAATCCACCATGTCCATTTTGTTCACGGCCAGCACCACATGCGGCACACCGAGCAGGCTGGCGAGATAGCTGTGGCGGCGCGTCTGGGTCAGCACGCCCTTGCGCGCATCGATCAGGATGACGACCAGGTTGGCGGTCGAGGCCGCCGTTACCATATTGCGCGTGTACTGCTCATGGCCCGGCGTGTCGCCGATGATGAACTTGCGCCTGGGCGTGGCGAAATAGCGGTAGGCCACATCGATGGTGATGCCCTGCTCACGCTCGGCCTGCAGGCCGTCGGTAAGCAGCGACAGGTCAACCGAGCTCATGCCGCGTTTTTCGCTGGTTTTGGAGATGGCCGAGAACTGATCCTCGAAAATGGATTTCGAGTCGTGCAGCAGGCGACCGATCAGCGTGCTCTTGCCGTCGTCGACCGAACCGGCAGTGATGAAACGTAGTAGTTGTGTGTTGGTGTTCATTCTTTCACCTCAAAATATTCTTTACTCGACACCCTCCCCCTTGCAGGGGGAGGGCTGGGGTGGGGGTAGAAACGCAGCATATTTCCACACTTCTACCCCCATCCTAACCTTCCCCCTGCAAGGGGGAAGGGACAGGTTTGGTAAGCGACCTAAAAATATCCTTCTTTCTTGCGCAACTCCATCGACGCCTCCGATGTCTGGTCATCCATGCGCGTCGCGCCGCGTTCGGTGATGCGTGTGGTGGCCGTCTCGGCAATGATCTCGTCCACCGTGCGTGCGGTCGATTCCACCGGCGCGGTGCAGGTCATGTCGCCCACGGTGCGAAAACGCACCGAGACAACCTCAACTTTTTCTCCCGGCTTCGGTTGTACCAGAGGCGATACCGGAATCAGCGAGTTGCCGCGGCGTATCACTTCGCGTTCGTGCGCAAAATAAATGCTCGGGATATGCAGTTTCTCGCGCCCGATATATTCCCAGATATCGGTCTCCGTCCAGTCGCTGATCGGGAACACGCGGATGTTCTCACCGTTGTGCACGCGGGTGTTGTAGTTATCCCACAGCTCGGGACGCTGGTTCTTCGGATCCCACTGTCCGAATTCGTCGCGAAACGAAAAAATGCGTTCCTTGGCGCGCGCTTTTTCCTCGTCGCGCCGGGCGCCGCCCATACAGGCGTCGAAACCGTATTCTGCGATCGTTTCCAGCAATGTCACCGACTGGTACGGATTGCGCGGTTTGCTCTCGTCCTTGATCACGATACTGCCGCGCTTGATGGAGTCCTCCAGCGAACGCACGATCAGCCGCTCACCCAGGTCAGCGGCCAGCTTGTCGCGGGTGGCGATCACTTCCGGAAAGTTGTGTTCGGTATCAATGTGTACCAGCGGAAAGGGAAACTTCGCCGGACGGAATGCTTTTTCCGCCAGGCGCAGCATCACGATGGAATCCTTGCCGCCGGAAAACAGCAGCGCCGGATTCTTACACTCTGCGGCCACTTCGCGCATGATATGAATGGATTCGCTCTCCAAATCATCCAGATGGGTAAATGTATGTTTGCGCAAATTGTCCTCGACCAGTTTCATGATGTGTTCCTCTGAATCCAAAAATATCTACCAACCTGCCTCCCCCTTTATTTAAAGGGGGATTGAGGGGGATTTGTTTCAACCGTACTGCCGCCAAATCCCCCCTAGCCCCCCTTTTATAAAGGGGGGGTGTTTACATTTACGCCGAAACTTCCTGCTTTGCCTTTGAGGCGATCTCGATAATGCGTTCGCGGCTTCCTTGCAGCGAATTGCCACTCACATGCAAACCGCCATTTTTCTCAGCCTTTTGGCTTACATGCAATCCGCATTCCTTGCTCTCCGGCGATTCCCACCACCAGCGTCCGGCGCGAATATCCTCGCCCGGCGTAATGGAGCGCGTGCAGGGCGCGCAACCCAGGCTGGGATAGAACTGGTCATGCAGTTTGTTGTACGGCACGTCGTAACGGCGGATGTATGCCCACACGTCGTTGTTCGTCCAGTCCAGCAGCGGGTTGAACTTCTGCAATCCGTTGCCTTCGTCGAACGAAGACACTTCAAGCGTGCCGCGCGTCACAGCCTGGTCGCGGCGCATGCCGGTGATCCATGCGTCCTTGCCTTTCAGGGCGCGGCGCAGCGGTTCCACCTTGCGCACGAAGCAGCAGCCTTTACGATTCTCCACGCTGTCGTAGAAGCCATTGATGCCGTTCTGCTCCACGTATTCCTGCACCAGTTTACTGTCCGGGAAGTAGACCTTCAGCGGAATGGTGTACTCCTGGCTCACTTCCTGTATCAGGTCGTAAGTCTCTTTCGGCAAACGCCCGGTATCCAGGCTGAACATTTCGATATCCGGTTGGTGCTTGGCGATAAGATCGGTCAATACCATATCTTCCGCACCCAGACTGTTGGCGAATGCCACTGTTTTGAATTCACGCACGGCCTGCTGCAATATTGCAACGGTGTCGGCGATCTTTTTGTCCAGCTCGATCCTGGTATCGGTATTCATTTTGGCAACGCCTCCTTCAAGTCTAGTTGTCCGTCTTTTTCGGTGGCAAAAGCCGCCACTTTGATAGTCCACGCATCCACCTTTGCACTCGCCGCAGCCAACGCTTCATTGCTCACCTCCTCGTCAGTCACCAATTCCTGCGCTGCATGAGCAAACTCGGCAGCGATCTCTTCCGGCGCCAGCAGGTTGAGTTGCTCGGCCAGCGTCTTCAAGTCTTCCTGGCGCGCACCGCCCAGCAATTGCGCCACGCCGGAACCCAGCAGACGCAGGATGGACTCGTTACACTGCGCCGCTTCCACGAATTTGCGCTGGAACGCCAGGGCATTGCGGTATTCGCGTTCGTGTGCCGCTTCGAAGAAGTTCGCGCCGATCAGCACTTGCGAAGCACCCGCGCATTCGCCACCGCCCAGGTTCAGCACGCGGAAATCCGCCTTGTCGCCGAAATCGTGCATCACCGATTGCAACTCGGCCGCCGACACGTCCGCCAGATCGGCCAGCAGCGTCTTGAAATACTCCGGCTCCTGCTTGCGTGCCCATGCAAAAAAGCTGCTTTCGTTGCTTTCCAGATGCGCAGCCTGTACACGCTC
>JBNKBO010000072.1:0-6822 GCA_050287265.1 Sideroxydans sp.
TCTCCCAGCAGCAGTACGGTGGCCTCAGAGGGTGCCACGCGCACGACCATTTCCAGCATGCGCTGGAAGGCTGCTGCTCTTCCGACCAGGCCCTGGGCAACCGGCAGTCCGGAAGCAGCAAAAAGGTGGCATGGAATCTTTGCAATGTTCGAGTTCACTGAAAGCGTAGGGATTTGCATTGACATATCCTTGGCATCACGTTTAAACAATTTGAGATAAACCGGTTTCAGCGCAATCATGCTGACCCAATATCCTGTAAAGCTCAACCATAAAACTCAACATAAGGGATTGCTGAATTTAGGTCCTTCTTTAGTAGCGCTTAATTTATAACATTTTTGAGTTTTATTTCTGCGACATGATGTCGCAGCATCGTGGCCCAAAAAGGCTGGCTCTTTTTTTACTCATGACCCCTCCCCGCTTCCGGTCGACATAACCGGTAGCACTCGATGCAAGGATGATCCGGAGGCTGGAAAAATGCGTTAATTTATTCTGGATTGAGATCGCGATCGCAGGAGCGATGGGATTCGGGGGAAGTAACTAAACCAGTTGCACGACGATTCCGGGATTGGAATTCCCGACCTGAAAATCCGCCGCAACCGCCACCCCCACGACACAGGCAAGCTCATCTCCGCAATACAGCAACGGTAGCCGCTCGCGTTGCCAGGGCGGAACGTGATGCTCCTGCAACAGGTTTTTCAGGCTGCGCGTTGCGGCTTTGGCATGGGGACGCAATGTTTCTCCGCCGCTGCGCAGGCGCAAAGTTACAGGCGCGCTTTGCAGCTTTGCCAAGCTGATGCCTTCCCCCTGCGTCTGTCTGAAAGTCAGGCGCGAATTCAATGCCGGCCACTCCAGATTCGCCTCCTCATGCCACGGTAAAACCAGATTCTGATCGAATGCACCCAGGTTCCTGGTGACATAGACCCTGTCCTGATAGCGCAGCACCTGCCAGTGTCCGAAATTTACACATACGGAAGCATCTTCCCGCGCATCGAGCAATTGACGCAATATTTCATCGAGTTGCACGTTCTGCGGCATGGGCACATCCTGCATGTGCAGCCAATAACGCAGCAAATTCTTGCCTCTCGAGTGTGAAAGTTTACGCAAGAGGGATATATCCAGCAGTGCATCAGTTGCCAGACCTTGAGCATCCTGGCGTGCCAAATCGTCGAGTAATTCGCTCGCTTCGGCGAAATGCCGTGTACCACGCGTCAATGTGTCGCGGTATGCGGGGAACCGTTGTTCCAGCAACGGCAACAGGCGATGCCGCAGAAAATTGCGTGGATAGCAATCATCCGTATTACTTTCATCTTCAATCCATTGCAAACCGTGTTGATTCGCGTATTCAAGAAGTTTGCCGCGAGGAAAATCAAGCAGCGGCCGTAATGTTGCGAAAGCGTGCTTTGTTGCCTGCTTCTGTGCAGGCCCTTCGACGTTGCTGATGGAACTACTAGCCATTCGACTAAGCCCGCAAGCGGGCAAGTCGCTGGTTATCAGGACAGGCATTGCCGCCGCCCCTTTGATGCCTGCTCCTCTCAGCAATTGCAACAACATTGTCTCGACCTGATCGTCGGCATGATGTGCAAGCGCGACAAAATCGCAATCCTGCCTGGCGAAAGCCGCATGACGCAACTTGCGTGCAGCCGCCTCGATACCGTACTTATCGCGCAACGGCGCGATATCGACATGATCGATCTGCAACGGTATTCTATATTGGGTGCAAAGTTTTGTGCAGGAATTTGCCCATGCATCAGCGTTGGGACTGATACCGTGATGGACATGCAGGGCGGAAAGCCTCCACTCGAAGCGCGGCGCAAGAATGAACAGCAGATGCAGCAGCACGACAGAATCCATGCCACCGCTCAAGCCGATAAGAATATGACTGTGCCTGGGAAGCAGCGGCGCAAGGTGCGCTGCAACGATGTCAGTTAAGTTCGATTTCCTTGAACCTGCCATAACTCATCAAGCGGCTGAAGCGCGCCTGCAGCATCTCTTCGATAGTTTGAGATTGCACATGCTTGAGCGCGTCCTGCAGGGACTTTTTCAGGGTCTGCATCATCGTCGCATAATCACGGTGAGCGCCACCCAGCGGCTCGCTAATAATCTTGTCCACCAACCCCAAAGTCTTCAGGCGAGTCGCAGTGATACCCATAGTCTCCGCCGCTTCCGACGCCTTGTCCGCACTCTTCCACAGGATGGAAGCGCAGCCTTCCGGCGAGATGACCGCGTAAGTCGCATATTGCAGCATCAGCATGACATCGCCTACCGCAATGGCCAGCGCCCCGCCGGAACCGCCTTCGCCGATGATGGTGCAAATCAATGGCACCTTCAGTTCGGCCATCACATACAGATTCTTGCCGATTGCCTCGGACTGCCCGCGCTCTTCCGCACCCACACCGGGATAGGCACCGGGCGTATCGACGAAAGTCATGATGGGAATGCCGAATTTTTCGGCCAGACGCATCAGACGCATTGCCTTGCGGTAGCCTTCGGGACGCGGCATGCCGAAATTGCGGTACTGGCGTTCTTTGGTGTCGCGACCCTTTTGATGGCCGATGACCATAACGCTTTGCCCGTCGAAACGAGCCAGCCCGCCAACAATGGCGTGGTCATCGGCGAAATTGCGATCACCATGCAATTCTTCAAAATCGGTAAACAGGTGTTGAATGTAATCCAGCGTATAAGGGCGTTGCGGATGACGCGAAACCTGCGAAATCTGCCAGGGTGTGAGCCTGGCATAGATATCCTTGGTCATTGAAAGGCTTTTCTTTTGCAGCCTGCCGATCTCATCGGAGATATCAAGTGCGGAATCGTCCTGCACATAACGCAATTGCTCAATCTTGTTCTCAAGTTCGGAAACCTGCTGCTCGAAATCCAGAAAAGTAACTTTCATATGCACAATGTCCGTATTGTCTGGGGGCGGATGATACAGGAAGCCGCACCGCGAATTAAACCATAAGTTTTAATCGGTTATTCATCGTAAATAATGAATAACTTACAAACAGTGAATCCTATATAGCGTACCTGGCCAATGGCTGTGCCCCAATCCACAGTTTCCATGCATCGCCGCGGCTCAGCACAAAGCGGCGCATATCATTCTCCCGCAACACATCCAAGGTAAGCCGATGCAGCCTCCCCGCCTTTAACGCCTGCAACAAAGGTTGCGCATATTCCTGTTCGAACTGTTGCAGCGCTTCGCGCCAGGCGTAAAGATCGCCGCGCTGCAATGCTTCACCCGCAGCGTTGAAAATCCACAAGCCGTTTTCGGATTGTCCGTCCAGCATCGCCGACAACGATTCGATTTGCGACATACCTGCCGCCCGGCCAAATGCACCGGCCAGGTCGTCGTCGCCCCCGACCGCATCGAATACCGGCGCCAGCGCAACCGCCCGGCCGCCGCCCCACAGCCACAGACTATTGACGATCAACTCGCCGCGTATGGCACGCGCCTGATTCAGGGGGTGCGCATGCAACAGCATCTGTACCTCGGTAATGATCCGCTGCCAATGCAAGGCATCCACTCCCTGCGGCGGATGGGACTTTGCATCGCGCCACGCCACTTGCCGCAACGGCGTGTTCGTCATTTGCGGTTCCGTTTCAACCTGCACATACCAGCGCCGGGGATGCGGCGCAAAAAAAAGCATGCCTGCCCCGGCAAAATGTTCATTCAGACTGATACACAGCGCCGCAGCATCTTCACTGCCCGGCGCCACATCCGGCAACAGCAGCATCTGCGCACTTTGCACTTGCAAACTCACCGGATCGGCACACAACCAGTAATCCCCCCCCACCGTCATACCGTCGGCAACGGCACGAACCGGCGCGACGGATTGCACACCGAACGCGGCACACAGCCTGTCCTCCAGCGTTTCGGCAGGCAATGTACTCACCTTTCCGCGTGCCAGCAGCTTTTCCAGCGCCGGCAAACGCAATCCGGCGCACACTTCGGTTGCGATATCTTGCGGGGGAATCAGGCCGGGAATGAGCAGGTGAAGATGGTTCATGCAAAAGAGTTTAACAGGGCTGCCAGAATTCGCACTGATGGGTACAGAATCAGCTCAAACTTGCCCTCTATAACGAGATGCGTTATAGTTGTGCATGATCATCGGATTCGCAACCAGGGAAACTGAGAAAATCTGGCGTGCCGAAGTCTCACGCAAGTTGCCCCGTGATATTCAGCAAACAGCTTTGCGTAAACTGTTCATGCTGGATAAAGCGCAGACCCTGAAAGACCTGAGAATACCGCCAGCCAATCGTCTTGAAGCATTGAAAGATGATCGAAAAGGGCAACACAGCATACGCATCAACGACCAATGGCGAATCTGCTTTGTGTGGACGAAAAACGGCCCCGATGCGGTTGAAATCGTTGATTACCATTAAGGAGATGGGCATGAACAAATTGAAGAACATACACCCCGGCGAAATCCTTCTCGAAGAGTTTCTACTCCCGATGGAAATCAGCCAAACCAGACTTGCGAATTCAATTGGCGTTCCGCCGCGCCGCATCAACGAGATCGTTTTGGGAAAACGCGGCATCACGGCGGATACCGCCTTGCGCCTTGCCAAAGTATTTGGAACTTCCGTGCAGTTCTGGATGGGATTGCAGGATGAGTACGAACTGCGCGAAGCACGCACCTCAATCAAGGATCAATTGGAACAAATGATGCCGATTGCGGCATAGATTGTTTCATAACGGCAGTTTACCATCCCGCATCACGGCCTCTTGTGGCACACTACTGGCCTTCAATATTTCGAGCTGCCGCCTTGCAACCCTACGAACTCTTTATCGGTCTGCGTTACACCCGCGCCAAGCGCCGCAACCATTTCATTTCGTTCATTTCGATGATCTCCATGGCGGGCATCGGGCTGGGCGTGATGGCGCTGATCGTGGTGCTGTCGGTGATGAACGGTTTCCAGAAAGAGATTCGCGCTCGCATACTCGGTGTCACACCGCATTTGCAGGTCATGAACAGAGGGCAGTTGGACAACTGGCCGCAGGTGCTGGAAATCGTCGAGCAGCATCCCGAAGTACGCGCCGCGGCCCCTTATGTCAACGGCCAGGGTATGTTGTCGCTGAATAACAATGTAAAAGGCGTAATGGTGCGCGGCATTCTGCCCGACGCGGAGCAACGCCTGACTGCCCTCGGTGACAAGATGAAATATGGAAAACTGGGCACGCTGCGCGCTGGCGAATTCAATATCGTGCTCGGCGTCGATCTGGCACGCTCGCTGGATGCGCATGTCGGCGACAGCGTGTTGCTCATTACACCACAAGGGCAGATTACGCCTGCCGGCATGATTCCGCGCCTGAAACAGTTCCATGTGAGCGGCATCTTCGAAATCGGCATGAGCCCCTATGACAACGCGCTGGCATTGATTCAGCTTGAGGATGCACAAAAGCTTTACCGCATGGGTAGCGGCGTGAGCGGTATCAGCGGCAGCCTGCGCAATCTCGACCTCGCACCCCAGATTGCATGGGAACTGGAAGACAAGTTGCCGAGAGGCATCTACGCCACCGACTGGACGCGCCAGAACGCCAACTATTTCAGCGTGGTGGCGATGGAAAAAAGAATGATGTTCATCATCCTGTCGCTCATCGTTCTGGTCGCCGCCTTCAACATCGTCTCAACACTGGTCATGGCAGTCACCGACAAGCAGGCCGATATCGCCATCCTGCGCACGCTGGGCGCCTCACCCAAAAGCATCATGCAGATATTCATGGTACAGGGCATGCTGATCGGCCTCATCGGTATGGCCGCTGGGGTGATCGGTGGTGTGCTGCTCGCGCTCAATATCAGCACGATCGTTCCCTTCATCGAACACCTGTTCGGCGTGCAATTCCTGTCCAAGGAATTCTATTACATCAGCGAATTGCCATCCGACCTGCAACAAGCAGACGTACTCGTGGTCGCGGGCATGTCTTTCTTCATCAGCCTGATCGCCACGCTTTACCCGAGCTGGCGCGCGGCCAGGATACAACCGGCAGAGGCATTGCGTTATGAGTAAACAGGATACGGGACACGGAATACAGGATACAGGCGTGGTGATCGCCTGCCGTGATCTGCGCAAGACCTACTCGCAAGGCGATCTGAGTGTACCGGTACTCAACGGCGTGAATTTCGACGTGAAGCGCGGTGAACGCATCGCCATCGTCGGCGCATCCGGTTCCGGCAAAAGCACGCTGCTGCATCTGCTCGGCGGGCTAGACACCATCACTGCCGGCAGCGTCAACATCCTCGGACAGGATGTGGCAACCATGAACGAGACGCAACGCGGCGAACTGCGCAACCGTTCGCTCGGTTTTGTCTACCAGTTCCACCACCTGCTGCCGGAATTTACCGCGCTGGAAAACGTCGCCATGCCGCTGTTGATCCGCGGCATGAAACCCGCCGAAGCGCATCCGCAAGCCGCTGCCATGCTGGAACAGGTCGGTCTGGCCCAGCGTGTTCGCCATAATCCCGGCGAACTTTCCGGCGGCGAACGCCAGCGCGTTGCCGTGGCGCGTGCTTTGGTCACCCAGCCCGCCTGTGTGCTGGCCGACGAACCGACCGGCAACCTGGATCGCGCCTCGGCTTCCACGCTGTTCGACCTGATGCAAACCCTCAACACCAAACTCAACACCAGCTTCATCATCGTCACCCACGACCTCGATCTCGCAAGCAGAATGCAACGGCAAATGCGTCTGGTGGATGGCGTGTTGCAGCCGGGCTAGCATTGGTTCAAGTGAAAGCACCGACGTCTCGTCGGTTGGTTGTGTCGAAACGGCCGTTTCAGATGAATCTGAATTGCTTCCGATTTAATCTCAAAAACAGGAATTCAACGTGG
>JBNKBO010000073.1:0-6281 GCA_050287265.1 Sideroxydans sp.
GCTGCTCGATGGCATGGTGCGGCACCCCGGCCATCTTGATCGGCTCGCCCGCGGACTTGCCGCGGGTCGTCAGCGTGATGTCGAGCAGGCGCGCGGCTTTTTCGGCGTCTTCAAAAAACAGTTCGTAGAAATCGCCCATGCGGTAGAACAGCAGCTTGTCCTGATGCTCGGCCTTGAGCCGCAGGTACTGCTGCATCATGGGAGTGTGGGTGGATTTTTCCGGGGCACTCATCGGGAACGTTCTTGTGTCAGCCCTTAAGCCCCGGCGTCAGGTGCGGCGAGATGATATGCAGCAGTTGCTGGTGGATTTCAGGGTTGCCCGCGCAGATGTTGCCGCTTTTGATGTAATGGTCGCCGCCGTGCAGGTCGCTGACCATGCCGCCCGCTTCGGTGATGAGCAGGGCGCCGGCTGCCAGGTCCCAGGGTTTGAGCTTGGTTTCGAAGAAGCCGTCGTAACGGCCTGCCGCCGTCCACGCGAGATCCAGCGAAGCGGCGCCGGGACGGCGTATGCCGGAACTCTTTTGCATGACATCGCGCACGATGTCCATATATATATCCAGATGTTCGAAATCGGTATAAGGGAAGCCGGTGCCGATCAGGCTGTCGGCCATTTCCTTGCGCTTGCTTACGCGCAGGCGTTTGTCATTGAGGAAGGCGCCGCGGCCGCGGGTGGCTGTAAAAAGATCGTTACTGGTCGGGTCGTAGACGACGGCCTGGGTCAGTATGCCGTTGTGTTGCAGGCCGATGGAGACGGCGTATTGCGGTACGCCATGCAGGAAATTGGTGGTGCCATCCAGCGGGTCGATGATCCAGACATATTCCGACTCGCCTTGGGCACCGCTCTCTTCTGCTAAAATCGCATGATTCGGATAGGCTTCCTTTAAGGCTTCAATGATGATGCGCTCGGCGGCGCGATCCACTTCGCTGACGTAATCCGCGTGGGATTTTTTGGTTACGGTGAGATGATCCAGATTGTCGGCGGCACGGTAAATCATTTTGCCAGCGCGAATAGCGGCTTTCACCGCGATGTTGAGCATGGGGTGCATTTCAGTACGACCTTTTTAATGAGCAAGAAACTTTGATTATCCTACTGCACGGCCCGATTGCTGCGTTGCGCAGTGCTCGGAATCCTCATGTACGTTGTGTACACTCCGGTTCCTGCGCGCTGTGCGCCTTGCGTTCAAGCCGCTCGTTACGGTTACTCAAAGTTTCGAATTGAAGTAACCGGCGCGAATTTTAACATTTATGGAATACAGCCGTTTGGCGTTAGTCGTCAGTCAGACCTCACCCGCCCCAATACCAGGCGGCAATTGTAGATAACTATGTTCAATAACATCCGTATCGTTCTGAGTCACACCACCCATCCGGGCAACATCGGGGCGGCGGCGCGGGCGATGAAGACGATGGGCTTGCGCCATCTGTACCTGGTCAATCCGCGTCATTTCCCGGACGAGCAGGCCACAGCAATGGCGGCGGGGGCGGACGATATCCTGCAAAACGCCGTGGTGTGCGATTCTGTCGATGAAGCATTGCAGGGCGTGGTGTTCACCGTGGCGATGTCGGCACGGTTGCGCGATATTTCCATTGCGGTAAAGACGCCGCGCGAGGCGATGCCGCAGGTGTTGCAGGAAGCGCAGGTTGGCCCCGTTGCGCTGTTGTTCGGCACCGAGATGTCCGGGCTGACCAACGAGGAGATGGGCAAGGCGCAACTGGGCGTGAACATCCCGGCCAACCCCGATTTCTCCTCGCTCAATATCGCGGCTGCGGTGCAAGTGGTGGCTTACGAACTGGCCGTTGCCACGCAAGGTTTTACGCCCGTTGCTCCGGAAATTGTGCCCGCCACGCATGAGCGGCTGGAGGGGTTGTTTGCGCATCTGGAAAAAACGCTGTTCGAGATCGGTTTTTTCACATCACAGAATCCGGCACGGCTGATGCAGCGCCTGCGCCGCCTATATTCGCGCACCCGGCTGGAGGATGATGAGATCAATATCCTGCGCGGCATGCTGACGGTCACTACCGAGTACAATGCACGTCTTAAGAAACGCTATGCGGAAGAGCATCCCGATGTTTAAGAATCTTAGAGAAGACATTGCCAGCGTGTTCGCCCGCGATCCGGCGGCGCGCACCACTTTTGAGGTGCTGACTTGCTATCCCGGTCTGCATGCCCGAATTTTTCATCGCTTGTCCAATACCTTATGGCACATGAAGCTGAAATGGCTGGCGCGCTTCATTTCGCATTTTGCTCGCTGGTTTACCGGTATCGAGATTCATCCCGGGGCGACCATAGGACAGCGCTTCTTTATTGACCACGGCATGGGTGTGGTTATTGGCGAAACGGCCGAAATCGGTGACGATGTGACCCTGTATCACGGTGTGACGCTGGGAGGGACATCCTGGAAAGAAGGCAAGCGCCATCCGACATTGGGCAACGGCGTGGTCATCGGAGCAGGGGCCAAGGTGCTGGGCCCGATTCATATTGGCGATGATGCCAAAGTCGGTTCCAACGCGGTTGTTGTGAAGGATGTGCCTGCCGGGGCCACGGCAGCGGGTATTCCGGCGCGTATTCTCGACGAAGAAAAGAAAAAATCCTCTGGATTCAATGCATACGGCGTAGGTAATGACAAGGACGACCCGTTATCGAAGGCCATACATGGACTATTGGGTCATAGTGTTACTGTCGATCAACGTATAGACTTCATCCTGCAGCAATTGGAAAAAATGGGGGTTAGGGTGGAAGAAGAGCGGGCTACAGCCGATAAATTTGACCCTAATCATTTAAATAAAATTGTTGATTAAAAAATTCAAGTATCTTATGATATAGCCTTAGTAATAAAAGGGTAAAAAGTAGTAAAGAGTAGTATGAAGTAGTAAAGGGAAGCAGATAAAAGGGTAAGGGCGCGTAGTTGTCCAAGCCATATTATAAAAACGAAACTTCGGAATAGGAGAACATAATGAGACTCACAACAAAGGGAAGATTTGCGGTAACTGCGATGGTTGATCTGGCAATGCGTGGCGGTAAAGGCCCCGTGACACTGGCTGGAATCAGTGAGCGACAGAAAATTTCACTGTCTTACCTGGAGCAGTTGTTCGGCAAATTGCGTCGCCACAATGTGGTGGCCAGTGTGCGCGGTCCCGGTGGCGGTTATTGTCTGGCACGTCCGGCAAACAAGATTGCTATCGTCGATATCATCGTGGCAGTGGATGAAGCGCTGGATGCCACTCATTGCGGTACCCGTGGCGATTGCATGGAAGGCAAGCCTTGCCTGACGCATGAACTGTGGTTCGGGCTGAACGAGACGATCCACGAATATCTGGGCAAGATCAACCTCCAGCAATTGGTTGAAGTGCAAGCCAAGCGCGGTACACCAGAGGAAGTGCGAAACATCTCCGAGTTCACACAAAGGGTTGCGGCCTGATCTGCAAGAACTTGTATGGCACTTCAACTTCCCATCTATCTGGATTATTCGGCAACTACGCCTGTTGATCCGCGGGTAGCCGCGGCAATGATCCCCTACCTGTCCGAGAAGTTCGGCAATCCGGCTTCACGTTCACACGCTTTCGGTTGGGTGGCGGATGAGGCGGTGGAGAAAGCGCGAGGCCAGGTTGCAGCTTTGGTCAATGCAGATCCGAAAGAGATCGTATGGACGTCGGGCGCGACTGAGTCGAACAACCTGGCGCTGAAAGGCGCAGCGCATTTTTACGCCGGCAAGGGCAAGCACATTATCACCGTGCAGACCGAACACAAGGCGGTACTCGATACCGTGCGTGAACTGGAACGGCAGGGTTTTGATGCGACTTATCTCGAGCCCGAACCGAATGGCCTGATTGACCTGGAGAAATTCAAGGCAGCACTGCGTCCCGACACAACCATTGTTTCGGTGATGCTGGTCAATAACGAGATCGGTGTGATTCAGGATATCGCAGCCATCGGCGAAATCTGCCGTGAGCGAGGTGTTTTGTTTCATGTCGATGCGGCGCAGGCAACGGGCAAAGTGGAGATTGATCTGCAAAAGCTCAAAGTTGACCTGATGTCGTTTTCCGCGCATAAAACCTACGGCCCCAAAGGCATAGGCGCGTTGTATGTAAGGCGCAAACCGCGGGTGAGGCTGGAAGCGCAAATGCATGGCGGTGGCCATGAGCGCGGTTTTCGTTCCGGTACCCTGGCGACACACCAGATTGTTGGCATGGGGGAAGCATTCCGCATTGCCAAAGAAGAAATGGCGTCCGAAAACGAGCGCATTCGCATGTTGCGCGACCGTTTGTGGGCGGGCCTTTCCAGTATGGAAGAGGTATACCTCAACGGTGATATGGATCACCGTGTGCCGCACAATTTGAATGTGAGCTTTAATTTCGTCGAAGGCGAATCGCTCATCATGGCGGTGAAAGATATTGCAGTCTCCAGCGGTTCTGCATGCACGTCGGCCAGTCTGGAGCCGTCGTATGTGTTGCGTGCACTGGGGCGCAACGACGAACTGGCGCACAGTTCGATACGTTTTACCATCGGTCGTTTTACGACGGTCGAGGAAGTGGACTATGCAGTGAAACTGCTGCAGGAAAAAATTGCAAAACTTCGTGACCTTTCCCCCTTGTGGGAGATGTTTATGGACGGAGTGGATATGAACAGCGTGCAGTGGGCTGCACATTGAAGGCGGGGAAGGGTTAAGGGTTAAGGGAGAAGGGTAAAAGCTGGAGCAGCAAGCTGGTTTCCCCTTCTCCCTTCCCTCTTCCCCCTTCTCCGCTCCTGAAAGGAGCACCAAATGGCTTACAGCGAAAAAGTACTGGATCACTACGAACACCCGCGTAATGTCGGGTCGCTGGATAAAGACGATTCATTGGTCGGCACCGGCATGGTCGGTGCGCCGGCGTGCGGCGACGTGATGAAATTGCAGATCAAGGTCGGCAAAGACGGTGTCATTGAGGATGCGAAGTTCAAGACTTACGGTTGCGGTTCGGCGATTGCATCCAGTTCGCTGGTGACTGAGTGGGTAAAAGGCAAGACAGTCGACCAGGCGCTGGCGATCAAGAACACACAGATTGCAGAAGAACTGGCGTTGCCGCCGGTGAAGATTCACTGCTCCATTCTGGCGGAAGACGCGATCAAGGCGGCAGTGGCGGATTACAAGGCGAAGAATGCCGAAACGGTCGAAGCAGCGGCCTGCAGCGGAAACAAATAGGAGCGAAGCATGGCGATTTCATTGACTGAAAATGCTGCAAAGCATGTGCAGGATTTTTTGAGCAAGCGCGGCAGGGGCGTGGGTTTACGACTTGGAGTGCGCACGAGCGGTTGTTCAGGCATGGCATATAAACTGGAGTTCGCCGATGCGGTGGATAGCGAAGATATGCAATTCGTCAGCAACGGCGTGACCATTCTGGTGGATCAGCAAAGCCTGCCTTACATCGACGGTATGGAGCTGGATTACACGCGCGAAGGTTTGAACGAAGGTTTCAAATTCAATAATCCCAATGTAAAAGATACATGCGGTTGTGGCGAAAGCTTCAAAGTCTAATTTCCGCTTCCAATTCTTCGGCGATACAGTGTTGACGACTACGCTTCCTCCTTGCTGTGCCTCCATGCACTATCTGCGTCGGTCGCTTGTCGTCGCCTCGTCTCGCCTTTGACTTGAAAGCGGATTGATGACGCCAGATTTTCGACAGGATTTTTTTCATCTCTTCAATCTTCCGCATCGTTTCCAGATTGACGGTACTGCGCTGGAACAAAGTTATCTTGCCTTGCAGGCGCAGGTTCATCCCGATAAATCAGCTCACTTGTCCGAGCAGGAGCAACGTTTGGCGATGCAGTGGGCAACACGCGTCAATGAGGGTTATCAGACTTTGCGTTCCCCGCTGAGCCGGGCGCGTTATCTGTTGTCGCTGCATGGCGTGGATACGCAGGAAGAAAGCAATACCGCAATGCCCACCGATTTCCTGATGCAGCAGATGGAATGGCGTGAGGCGCTGGAAGAAACAAAAAAAGCGAAGAATGGCACGGTGCTGGAGAAACTGGAGCAACGGGTGCAGCATGAGATGCAACTTTTGCAACAGCAACTCGCTGCGGACATCGACGAGACTCACGATTATGCGGCAGCTTCCGGTATAGTGCGCAAACTCAAATTTCTTGAAAAACTGGCGGAAGAGATCGCTTCCGCGTTCGATGAATTAGATTCATAAATGGCACTGCTTCAGATATCAGAACCCGGCCTCAGCGCCGCCCCCCATCAACATCGCCTTGCGGTCGGTATCGACCTTGGCACCACCAATTCCCTTGTAGCCACCGTTCGCAA
>JBNKBO010000074.1:0-6046 GCA_050287265.1 Sideroxydans sp.
GTGCGGAAACCGACCTGGATCTGGGACATTACGAGCGTTTTATTTCGGCCAGGATGCGCAAGGCCAATAACTTCACCACCGGTCAGATATACGAAAGCGTGATCCGCAAGGAACGGCGCGGCGAATACCTGGGCAAGACGGTGCAAGTGATCCCGCATATCACCAACGAAATACAGGCTTTTGTCGAGCGTGGTGCAGCCGCTTCCCTGGATGGGAAGGCTGATGTCGCTATTGTCGAGATCGGCGGAACGGTGGGCGATATCGAATCTTTGCCGTTTCTGGAGGCGGCACGCCAGATGGGACTGCGCATGGGACGCAATCAGGTTGCGTATATCCATTTGACGCTGGTTCCCTATATTGCGACGGCAGGTGAATTGAAAACCAAGCCGACACAGCATAGCGTACAGAAATTACGCGAGATCGGTATTTTTCCGACCGCATTGATCTGCCGTGCCGATCGCCGTCTTCCCGAAGATGAACTCGCCAAGATTTCGCTGTTTGCCAATGTGCGTGAAGACAGTGTGATCTCGATGTGGGATGTGGACAGCATCTACAAAATACCGCAAATGCTGCACGAAGAAGGTCTTGATCGTATTATCTGCGAAGAACTGGCACTGGATGTGCCGCCTGCCGATCTGGCTGTGTGGCAAAACCTCGTCAAAGCACAAAAGAATCCCCAGCACGAGATCACGATCGGCATGGTTGGCAAATATGTCGATCTTACCGAGTCCTATAAATCACTGATCGAAGCGCTGCGCCATGCAGGTATCCATACCGCTACACGTGTGAACATCAAGTACCTGGATTCCGAACTCATCGAGACCGAGGGCACAGACAGCCTGAAAAAACTTGATGCGATCCTGGTGCCCGGTGGTTTTGGCGCACGCGGAACGGAAGGCAAGATAACCGCCATCCGTTATGCACGCGAAAACAAAATACCTTACCTTGGAATCTGCCTTGGAATGCAACTTGCGGTAATCGAATACGCCCGTCATGTAGCCGGAATGGAAGATGCGAACAGTACGGAGTTCAATCTCGAAACCGAACATCCTGTCGTGGCGCTGATTACCGAGTGGCTGGATCGCGATGGCAGGGTAGCCAAGCGCAGCGCGGACTCGGATATGGGCGGCACCATGCGCCTCGGTTCGCAGCGTTGCCCGGTCAAACCCAACACCATGGCGCAGCGCATCTACGGCGATGAAGTGAACGAACGTCATCGCCACCGCTATGAAGTGAACAACCATTACGTGCCGGCACTGGAAAAAACCGGACTGATCATATCTGCACGTACCCCGTCGGAAGATCTGCCCGAAATGATGGAATTGCCACAGAGCATGCATCCCTGGTTCGTCGGCGTGCAATTCCACCCTGAATTCACATCATCTCCCCGAACCGGACATCCGTTGTTTACAGAATACGTTGAAGCCGCGGTCAAGCGTAAGGAAGCAGCATGATACTGTGCGGATTTGATGTGCAACCCCGACACGGTGGCGCGCAGCGCTTGGCAACAAAGTCAGGCAATCCACTATGCGACAAGTCGCATGTGGAGTTGACTCTGCGGGAGGGGTTTGCCCAACATCACACTGGGAGCGTTGGATTATGAAGCTGTGTGGATTTGATGTTGGTTTGAACCAGCCACTGTTCCTGATCGCCGGTCCGTGCGTGATCGAGTCCGAGCAGATGGCGATTGATACCGCCGGACAATTGAAAGAAATCTGCCAGGATCTTGGCATTCCGTTCATCTACAAATCCTCCTACGACAAAGCCAATCGCAGCTCCGGCAAAACCTATCGCGGCTCCGGTCTGGAAGCAGGGCTGAAGATCCTGGAAAAAGTAAAAGCGCAGATCGGGGTGCCGGTGCTGACTGATGTGCATAATGAAGACGAAATCGCGCCTGTGGCTGCCGTGGTAGATGTGCTGCAAACGCCCGCGTTCCTGTGCCGTCAGACCGATTTTATCCATGCCGTGGCGAAGTCCGGCAAACCTGTGAATATCAAAAAAGGCCAGTTCCTTTCGCCGTGGGACATGAAGAACGTGGTGGACAAGGCTCGGGAAGTAAGCGGTGGCGACACTATAATGGTATGCGAACGCGGCGCTTCGTTTGGCTATAATAATCTGGTCTCGGATATGCGTTCGCTGGCGGTAATGCGCAACACGGGATGCCCGGTGGTGTTCGACGCTACGCACTCGGTGCAATTGCCAGGCGGGCAGGGCACATCCAGCGGGGGGCAGCGTGAATTTGTGCCGGTACTGGCACGCGCTGCCGTCGCGGCCGGCGTGGCAGGAATATTCATGGAGACACATCCTGATCCCGCAAAAGCAATGTCGGACGGGCCCAATGCATTTCCGTTGGGGCATTTGAAAGAGATGCTGCAAACACTGAAAGCGCTGGACGCTTTGGTGAAACAGCAAGGTTTTATCGAAGAGAACATTAACCTTAAAGGCATGTAACGGGGGGAAATAATGAGTGCAATTGTCGATGTTGTAGCGCGTGAAATCCTGGATTCTCGCGGCAATCCAACCGTTGAAGCGGATGTATTGCTGGAGTCCGGTGTGATGGGGCGTGCGGCCGTGCCGTCCGGTGCATCCACCGGAACCAAAGAGGCGGTCGAGCTGCGCGATGGCGACAAGCAGCGTTATCTGGGCAAGGGCGTACTGAAGGCAGTCGAGAATGTGAACACCGAGATTGCAGAAGCGATCATCGGCCTGGATGCCGCCGAGCAGGCATTCATCGACCGGACCATGATCGACCTGGACGGTACGGAGAACAAATCACGCCTTGGCGCGAACGCAATGCTGGCCGTCTCCATCGCAGTTGCCAAGGCGGCGGCAGAAGAATCCGGATTGCCGTTGTACCGTTATTTCGGCGGTGCAGCGCGCATGGAAATGCCGGTGCCGATGATGAACGTCATCAACGGTGGCGCGCATGCCACCGGCGGCGCGGACATGCAGGAATTCATGATTATCCCGGTGGGCGCCCCGAGCTTTCGCGAAGCGTTGCGCTATGGCGCAGAAGTCTTTCACGCACTCAAAGCCGTGCTGCATCATCGCGGCCTGCCGACAACCGTCGGGGATGAAGGCGGTTTTGCACCCGCGCTGGGTTCCAACGAGGCGGCATTGAAAGTCATTGTCGAAGCGATTAAAGCCGCAGGATATGTTCCCGGCACAGATATCGCCATCGGTATGGATCCGGCCGCTTCGGAATTTTACAAAGACGGTAAATATCACCTGAAAGCTGATGGAAAGACACTTACCTCGAAGCAGATGGTTGAACTGTATGCGTCATGGGTCGACAAATATCCCATCGTTACCATTGAAGATGGCATGAGCGAGCTCGACTGG
Organism: Sideroxydans sp.; assembly: GCA_050287265.1. Lineage (GTDB taxonomy): Bacteria > Pseudomonadota > Gammaproteobacteria > Burkholderiales > Gallionellaceae > Sideroxyarcus. The sequence continues at coordinate 3,343 of JBNKBO010000074.1, forward strand.
GAAGGCTGGAAGGCGCTTACAGACCGTTTGGGTAAAACCATCCAATTGGTTGGCGACGATGTCTTCGTGACTAACACCAAGATACTGGCCGAAGGCATCAAGCAAGGCATCGCCAACTCCATCCTGATCAAGGTAAACCAGATCGGAACCCTGACCGAAACTTTTGCGGCGATAGAAATGGCGAAGCGGGCAGGCTACACCGCCGTGATCTCGCATCGCTCCGGTGAGACGGAAGATTCCACCATCGCCGATCTGGCCGTGGCGACAAATGCTCTGCAGATCAAGACCGGCTCCCTGTGCCGTTCCGACCGCATGGCGAAATACAACCAGTTGCTGCGTATCGAAGAAGATCTCGGCGACAGCGCTTCCTATCCCGGTCGTGGTGCCTATTACCAGCTTGGGTAAAGGATGTTGTTGCCAAGGATTCAGGTTTTCAAGCCAGGCGCGGCGTGAACAGAAAATAGCAACGAAAGCTGGATTACCAGGGATATCCTGATGCGCATTGTTACCTACATCCTGTTAGCCCTTCTCCTGCTATTGCAATATCCACTCTGGATAGGAAAGGGTAGCTGGTTGCAGGTTTGGAAAATGGGCCAGCAGGTTCAGGAACAGAAGCTGATCAATGAGCAAAGCCAAAAGCGCAATGCCGCGCTGAATGCCGAAATGCACGATCTGAAAAGTGGAACCGAAGCCATGGAAGAACGCGCCCGCAGCGAACTCGGCATGATCAAACAGCACGAAGTATTTTTTCAGGTGGTCGGCGATGAGCAGGCTGCAGCTGCTTCCGGAGCGGCCCCTGCGACCCCGCCAAAAGGCAAATCTAAAAGAAACACCAAATAAGCCGCCGCACCGGCCCTTCGATAAACTCAGGACAGGCTGCCCTGCGCCTGAAAGACATGTCAGGCCTTGATCAGCATTTCCCCTAAGTGATTACCGTAGGTTTATTTCGTCCCGTGCGCGTCAGCAATTCTGAAATATCCAACGCGATCTGGATCAAATCCTTTAACGCTTCCTGCGCATCCAGATGATGCCGTGTGACATCCGCTTCATAAGCTTCCAGATAAACACGTAACGTCGCACCCTCAGTCCCCGTGCCGGATAGACGGAAGATGATGCGTGAACCGTCGCTGAACAGGATACGCACGCCCTGGCCCTTGCTCACACTGCCATCCACCGGATCGGTGTAGCTGAAATCGTCGCAGGCGTTAACGGTGTATTTGCCGAACTGTTTGCCGGCAAGCGCGGCGAAACTGTCGCGCAGGTGTTGCATCACCCCGTTGGCGGCTTCCTTCGGCAAACCTTCATAGTCGTAGCGCGAATAGAAATTGCGGCCGTATTTTGCCCAATGCTCGCGCACAATGGCTTCCACCGATTGCTTGCGCACCGCCAGGATGTTCAGCCAGAACAGCACGGCCCACAGACCGTCCTTCTCGCGCACATGGCTGGAGCCCGTGCCGAAGCTTTCTTCGCCACACAGCGTCACCTTGCCTGCATCCATCAGATTGCCGAAAAACTTCCAGCCGGTCGGTGTTTCGTAGCAGGGAATGTTCAACGCTTTGGCCACGCGGTCCGCAGCCGCGCTGGTCGGCATCGATCGTGCAACGCCCGCCAACCCTTGCTTGTAACCCGGCGCCAGAGTGGCATTCGCCGCCAGCAAAGCCAGACTGTCGGAAGGTGTGACAAAAAACCGCTTGCCCAGAATCATGTTACGGTCGCCGTCACCATCCGAGGCCGCGCCGAAATCCGGCGCAGCCGCGCCGTACATGATCTCCACCAGGTCATGCGCATAGGTCAGGTTTGGATCGGGATGCCCGCCGCCGAAATCCTCCAGCGGCACGCTGTTCATCACACTGCCTGCCGGTGCCCCGAGACGCGCTTCCAGGATTTCCCTGGCATAAGGCCCGTTCACCGCATGCATCGCATCGAACTGGATGCGGAACCCATCCTGCAACAGGGAACGGATCGCCGCAAAATCGAACAGCGACTCCATCAGCTCCGCATAGTCGCCCACCGGATCAATCACTTTCACCTTCATGTTGCCCAGGGTCGTTTCACCCAACTGATCCAGTGGTACATCCGCCGCATCGAGAATGCGATAGCCGGTGATGGTCTTGCTTTTGGTGAGGATCGCCTCGGTCACTGTCTCGGTGGCCGGGCCACCGTTGCTGCTATTGAACTTGATGCCGAAGTCTTCCTTGGGGCCGCCGGGATTATGGCTCGCGGAAAGAATGATGCCGCCGAACGTCTTGAACTTGCGAATCAAGCAGGATGCCGCAGGCGTGGACAAAATCCCGCCGCATCCTACCAATACCTCACCGAAACCGTTTGCCGCTGCCATTTTCAGGATGATCTGTATCGCTTCACGGTTGTAATAGCGTCCATCGCCGCCCAGCACCAGCGTCGCTCCTTGAGGGGCATTGATGCTGTCGAAAATACTCTGTACGAAATTTTCCAGATAATGCGGCTGCTGAAAGACCGGGACCTTTTTGCGCAGACCCGAAGTGCCGGGTTTCTGGTCGGGGAAGGGCTGGGTAGATACGGTGCGGATGCTCATCAAATAACCTCTCAGTGCAGATTGGGGTTCATGTTATTCCGGTCAAATCATACCATCGGCTACACGTGAATATCCCCGGATTCTGCCAGCCGGGTTATGCTTGCACATCTTTGCCGCGTCATAGACATTGAAGCCACCCGCCACTTAAGG
>JBNKBO010000075.1:0-5968 GCA_050287265.1 Sideroxydans sp.
AAGAAATTGTACGTTCGCGTCGGAGCAGGTTTTTTTCCCGATTTTCCGGGCATATTCAAGCGCACGCAGACTGTCGAGCCAGTACCACACCAGCGCGACCAGTATCAGCAGGAATAGCAAACTCGTCACATCCATAGGTGGACAGTAGTGAAATACAGCCGAAATAATTGGCTGATATTATCAGAGGTATTTTTATCAGTATCTGTTTAATGGAAGCTTGCCGGATGCAAGCGGTAGCAGCCTGTTGATTGTTATATGTATTTTAATATGCTATTGTTCAGCTATGATTGCAACCCAACATGAGTTTGACGGAATATTATGTCTGAATCAGAACGCTCCCCATTGAATTGGGATATACAACTTAATTTTGATGATCCTGAGATTGTTGAAGAGGCTCCTGTTCAGGCTGAAAAGATTCCCCCCAGAAAAGTACTTGGAGAAAAATTCCCGAAAATACTGGAGCGCATTGATTTGCTCTGGGGGTCTTTGGAACTGCACAATTATCTTGAACAGATCATATTTACTGATCGCTCAAACAGGGAAGGTTTTTCAAACGATGTGATGCAGGCATTGACCGAGATTCACGTTGAACACAAGCGGATACTGAAACTCAACAAAGTAATCAATGAAGATATCTGGGATGTATGAGCATCAATTTTAATCGTCATCCTGATGTTACATCGACTGTTCTGAAATGCGGGCCATTTGTGCCACCGTTTGCAAAATAAAAAAGCCCCGAAATCCGGGGCTTTTTATTTGCAGGCACGTGAATATTATTTCAATTTTTCAATGCCAAGCATTTTGAGAATACTACCCTCGTAAAATGGCTCAGAGGTACCTTTCTTCATCTTGCGGATGAAGTACTTCTCGAACGCTACCTTGGCGAGGTGGACCCATTTACCTTCCGAGAACCAGTTCACGTTGCGCGGGGGGATTTGCGGGATCGCAACGAAGGCAACGCCACTTTCGCCGAAGTCGGCCAGGCATACCGCGTTCCACGTTGCTTCGATGTCTGCCGGTTTTCCTTCGAGATCGGCATGGATGTTCTGCACGGTGGCGGTCACCATGGATTCGATCATATAGCCGGTCTTTGGCGTACCGCACGGAACCGGGGTTGCTTCCACAGGCGGAATGGCGACACATACACCGATAGCGAAGATGTTCTTGTATTTAGGATTGCGCTGGTGCTTGTCCACGATGACGAAGCCACGTGCCTGAACCAGCCCTTCGATACCAAATACGGCATCAATACCCAGGAAAGCCGGCAGCATCATGCTGTAGTTGAACGGCAGTTCGTGTTTTTTCTTTTCCTGGCCCATGTCGTCATGTTCGGTGACATACATCTTGCCAGCTTCGACCTTGGTGACTTTTGCATTGCATATCCATTTGATGTGCTTGTCACGCATGGCGGATTCGAGAATGCCGTTGGAGTCGCCCACACCACCCAGGCCGAGGTGGCCGATGTAGGGTTCTGAAGTAACGAAAGTCATGGGTACCTTGTCGCGAATTTTGCGTTTGCGCAGGTCGGTTTCCATGATGAAGGCGTATTCGTATGCGGGTCCGAAGCAGGAAGCACCCTGCACCGCGCCTACCACGATTGGACCGGGTTTCTTGCAGAAATCGTCCCATACTTCATTAGATTTCATTGCGTGATCCACATGGCACACGGAATGAGTATGGCCGCCGTGCGGGCCCAGACCTTCGACTTCTTCAAAGGCCAGTTTTGGTCCGGTGGCAATCACGAGATAGTCATAATCGACGGTCTCGCCGTCATTCAGTTCGAGCTGGTTCTGGTCGGGATGCACACGTTTTACGCCGGTGGAAATAAATTCGATGCCTTTGCGTTCCAGATAGCTGCGAATCGGGAATTCGATTTGCTTGCGTTCGCGCCATCTGACGCCTACCCATGGATTGGAGGGGGTGAAATGGAAATTTTCGCTGTTTGAAACAACCGTAACCTTGTGCTTTTTGTCCAGCTTCTCGCGCATTTCGTATGCTGCCGGCATTCCTCCAAGGCCTGCTCCCATGATGACGATGTGTGCCATGTTTTCCTCTCTGCTGTTGATTAATGGTTATAAATTATTACAACTGCTCTTTAGATTTACTTACTGCCTTGCTGCTTTGATTCAGTCCGGTTGTATGTGGATGATTCAGAGTCATCCTGTATGCCCTGTTCTTTGGCGAACAGCACGGCCGCCTTGACCCGGGAAGATAAATTGAGCTTGTTCAGGATGTGCCGCACATGCTGCTTTACGGTGTCATAGCTGATCGACAAGGTCAGCGCGATCGCCTTGTTGCTTTCGCCGCGCGAGAGTAATTGCAGGATTTCACGTTCACGTTCGGTCAATAGTTTGAGCGAACTTTTCGGTTCCTCCGGTTGATCGCCGCGCAACATATCGATCATTTTGACGGTCATGGTGGGTGCAACGACAAGTTCTCCGGCAGCGACGCGGCGGATGGCATCCACCACTTCTTCAGGTGCCATATCCTTGAGCAGGTAGCCGCGCACGCCGGCGCGTATCGCATTGGCCAGATCCACTTCCGAATCACTCATGGTCAGTAACACAGCCGGGATGGTGCAGCCTTCCTTGCGGATCAGTTCCAGCATTTCCAGTCCGTCCAGCGGTTTCATGCGCAGATCCATGACCAGAATATCCGGCTCTTCCTTGATCAGCGTACGCAGATCTTCAATGGTGCCGACTGCGCCGAGCACATTAAATCCGTAACAGCGTACAAGTAATTCGCTCAGTCCGCGCCGACACAGGCTTTGGTCATCCACCATTGCGATCTTCAAATCGTCAGCCATGCGAAGTTCTCCAGTTCATCCCCGGTTCGGGAAAGAATAATTGTACGCATGTTCCGAGCCCTTTGGTGCTTTCTACCTTGACTTCGCCGCCGATTCGTTGCGCGCGTTCGCGCATGATGATGATCCCGTAATGTCCTTCCACGGGTGAAAAAGTACCGTTGCCGTTGTCTTCGACTGTAAAGACGTAGTAGCCGCACAGATGATCGACGATCAATCTCGCATGACTTGCGTTGGAGTGTTTGACAATATTGGAAAGCGCTTCGCGCACGATATGGTAAGTCTGTATTTCATATTCAAGCGGCAGATCAAGATCAGCGATGCGGATGGAACGATCAATTACGATGTTGTGCTGTCGGCTGAATTTATCAACCAGTTTCTGTAGCGCTTGCAACAGTCCAGCCGGATCCATCTCGCTACGGAATTCAGTGATCAGTGAGCGAACGGATTTCTGGCCAATTTCCAGCGCTTCGTCGATGTCACGAACATATTTCGTTGCCATGACCTCGTTATTGTTGCGCACAGCGCCGCTCAGCAGCGTGGTACTCATGCGAGCATAGTTTAATGTCTGCGCCAGCGAATCGTGGATATCGTTGGCAATGGATTGACGTTCTCTCAATAACTCTTCCCGTCTTGATTCACGGGTGGTTTTGATATGTTCGATCAGGGTGCCTATGAGTTCGGCAAAATTGACTGCTACGCCGGAGGCACTGCCGGAGGTGGATTGGGGGGTGTCGAAGAAGAGCGTAAAAACGCCCAGCAGTGTTTCGGGGGCGCTGCGGCTTTCCAGTGGAATGGAGATGACCGAGCGGAACTGCCGGTGCGGGACGTCTCCATGCCTTGTTATGCAAGTCTCGATATCCGTGGAGCAGAGGCCATGAATGAAAGCATCCTTGCCGCAATCTTCGCATGCCAATTCGACGATACGCTCGGCCTCCAGTTCTTCTCCCGTCAATCCGAACGCACTGATAACCTGCAGGGTCTGTTCATCGGGTAACAGGACGCGTATTACGCCGGCTCTGGCCTTGATAAAGCCAATTGCCGTTTCCAGAAATGTGTTCAGCAAAGTTCTGAGGTCGCTTCTTCGGGACTCGGCGAATTCCTGTTCGACACAGGTATCCAGCCCGCCATTCTCGCCGGGAAGCACGAATTCAGGATCGCGCGTCCAATAGAACTCTGCGTTGACTGGTGCGTCCACTGTCTTCAATTTTTTCGCCAATTTCTTCGCCATGTTCTTCTGCAAAATTGCCCGAGGTTCCCAACGGGTGTACCCGGGAATGTAGATGCATATGACAGAACTTCAATTCTGCTCGTTAGGTTATGCTGCTTTCCCCTAAATATCAATAAGACACACCCTGATTTCCCCCGCCTACCCCATCAGGGCTATAGGAGCCCCTACCCGATATGGTTATAGACATCATGTGTGTGAATTCTGCCTAATGTGGCGCAGTTTCCGCGATATAAAGATGAATGAAAATTTGCATTGTTTCCGACAGTCATGACCGCTCACCTCCCTTGGTCGAGGCGATAGTGGAGGCCAAAGCTTCCGGAGCGCAAGCCGTAATCCACTGTGGAGACCTGATAGGGGTTAACACGCTACGCGCATCCTTCCAGTTAGGTATTCCTATCCACGCGGTGCATGGCAATAACATCGGCGACGTTGCTGCGTTATACCGTGCGATGGCGAATTCCGGCGGACTGTTCACCTACCACGGTCACGAAGCTGAACTGGAGCTTGGTGGATGCAGGATATATGTCACCCATATGCCCCGCCATGCGCAGGCCCATGCCTGTACAGGCGATTACGACCTGGTCTGCCACGGCCATAGCCACACTGCTCATATTGGTATGCAGGATGATGTCAAAGGCGGAAAATGCTGGCTGGTTAACCCCGGTTCCATCGCAGGTATTGATGCGCCCGGTGTGAAAGCGATTCCAACCTGGATACTGGGCGACCTTGAGGAAATGAGTTTTGAGATACGCACCTTGCAGTGACAATGCAATTGAATCTGACCGAAGGGGGGCCTGCACATTCCCTTCTCCAATCCTTTCCCGAACATGGAGGGAAGGACAAACGACTCGCAGCGCGAGTATTTAGATAGACCGGAGGCTTGAGTGAGTCCATCCATTGCAACGAATCAAACCATCCTCGTCGTGGGCGGCGGCATCAGCGGCATGACAGCGGCGCTTGAGGCAGCCGAATGCGGCAAACAAGTGATCCTGGCCGAACGCAATACCAGCCTGGGCGGACGTACCGCACTGCTGTACCGCTACTTTCCCAAGATGTGCCATCCTACCTGCGGACTTGAAATCAACCTGCGCCGCCTCAAGGCAAACCGTAACCTGCGGGTCATGACACAGGCCGAAGTGATCTCGGTCAGCGGACAGCGCGGCGATTACACCGTCAAATTCAATATCTCCCCGCGCTACGTCAACCAGAACTGCACTGCTTGCGGTGAATGCGCAAAAGCGGTGGAGACGGAAATTTCCAACCCTTACGAATATGGCCTGGCCAAAACGCGTGCTGCCTACCTGCCGCATGCGATGGCGTATCCCCAGCGTTATGTGCTGGATGCGTCCATTGTCGGCACGCCTGAGGGCGAAAAAGCGAAAGCAGCCTGCAAGTACAACGCCATCGACCTCAATATGCAGGTGGAAACGGTTGAATTGAAAGTCGGCGCGGTGGTGTGGGCGACCGGCTGGAAACCGTATGATGCGGCAAAAATACAGCCTTATGGCTATGATCGTTTCGACAACGTCATTACCAGCCTCGAGTTTGAGCGCCTGGCCGATCCACAAGGCCCAACGGGGGGCAAGCTGCTGCGCCCGTCGGATGGCAAGGAAGCCAAAAATATCGCCTTCATCCAGTGCGCAGGATCGCGCGACGAAAACCATCTGCGTCATTGCTCGCGCATCTGCTGTATGGCGACACTGAAACAGACACAATACGTGCGCGAAGCATACGGCATGGAAGGCAAATCTACCGTCTACTATATCGACATTCGTGCCATCGACCGCCTGGAAGATTTCAACCAGAGTGTGCAGCAGGATTCGACGGTGAAATTCGTCAAGTCCAAGGTCGCCAACATCAAGCTGCATGAAGCAACAGGCGATCTCATCCTGCATGGTGTGGACACAGAAGGCTATCACCGCTATGCCGAGCAG
>JBNKBO010000076.1:0-5719 GCA_050287265.1 Sideroxydans sp.
TTACGAATGAGTAACCAGGAATGAAAGCAGGGGAATCCTGATTCCTGATTCAACCCGCGCTATGCCGAGGGCGCGTTGCTCGGTCAGCTTCGCATCTCCACACCGGCATCTACGGTAACCAAGGCAAGCTCATTAAGTAATGGTTATATATCGCAATACATTGCGACTAAGTACGATTAATATCATTATCTCGCTATTTATTGCGACTTGACCAAAAGCAATTATTGGGATATATATCGCAATAACTGACGATATATGGCAATTTAACCGACATATTCGCAATATATAACGACTATGAAAATCACTGCTTTACTCACAGATGATGCTGTGCTGGCCGAATTGGGTGCACGCATTGCCGGTCGCCGGGTTGAGTTGCAGCTGACCCAGGCGGCCGTGGCCGAACAGGCGGGTATCGCCAAGCGCACGCTCGAGCGTATTGAGGCTGGGCAAACGTCACAGTTGGCCACTCTGGTGCGTGTGCTGCGGGTGCTGGACGCTGCATCAGGGCTGGATAGTCTGATTCCGGAGTCCGGGCCTCGACCGATGGATTTGTTAAAGCGCAAGGGCAAGGTCCGGCAACGGGCTTCGGGTCGACGTGCCGCAAAGGCGGCCGGCAAACCATGGCGCTGGGATGAGAAGCCATGAGCACGGTTGCCGAAGTCAGGCTGTGGGGCAAAACCATCGGCGCTGTCTCACTGCAGGACGGGGAGGAAGTCGCCAGCTTTGAATACGATGCCGAATTCGCGCAAAGCGGCATTCAGGTCGCGCCGATTGTGATGCCGCTTTCCGGGCGGGTGCAGCGCTTCCCGGAGCTTTCCCGCCTGACTTTTCACGGGCTGCCCGGCCTGCTGGCCGATTCGCTGCCCGACAAATTCGGCAACGCGCTGATTAATGCCTGGCTGGCATCGCAGGGGCGGCAACCGGATTCCTTCAACGCTGTTGAGCGGCTTTGCTATACCGGTGAACGCGGCATGGGGGCGCTGGAATTTTCCCCCGCCATCGGCCCCAGGGCAAAGCAGGCCACACACATTGAGGTCAGCAAGCTGGTTGCGCTTGCATCGGAGGTGTTGACCCACCGGAATAACCTGCAGGCGACTTTTGCGGCCGAAGGCAGGGAGGATGCGCTAAAGGATATTCTGCGCGTGGGTACTTCCGCCGGTGGCGCGAGGGCGAAGGCGGTCATCGCATGGAACCCGAAAACCAATGAAGTGCGGTCTGGCCAGGTCAAAGCCGGCGAGGGATTTGAATACTGGCTGCTGAAATTTGACGGCGTCAGTGGCAACAAGGATAAGGAACTGGAAGATCCGAAAGGCTACGGGGTGATCGAGTTTGCGTATTACCTGATGGCTCTTGAATGCGGCATTGATATCAGTGAATGCAGGCTGTTTAAAGAGAATGGCCGGTCGCATTTCATGACGCGCCGCTTTGATCGTCTGGCTGCCGGCGAAAAACTTCACATGCAGTCGCTCTGCGCCCTGGCGCACTACGATTTTAATATGGCAGGCGCTTATAGCTACGAGCAGGCGTTGCTGGTGATGCGGCAACTGCAGTTGCCAATGCAGGACATCGAGCAATTGTTCCGGCGCATGGTATTCAACATCGTGGCCCGCAATCAGGATGATCATGTGAAGAATATTGCCTTCCTGATGAATCAATCCGGTGAGTGGTCGTTATCGCCGGCCTTTGATATGACTTACAGCTTTAATCCTGCGGGGGCGTGGACGGCAAACCATCAGATGACGATGAATGGAAAACGCGACAATTTCACGCTGGAGGACTTCAACGCCTGCGCCAAGACTGCTTCGATGAAACGGGGCCTCGCCGCGAAAATCGTTGCCGATGTGCAGGCGACGGTATCGAAATGGAGATCGTTTGCAGAACAGGCAGGCGTGTCTGATGCCGAGCGTGAAAAAATTCAGGGCACGCTAAATCTGAAATCCTATTCATGAAGTCGGCAAGCGTGCGGAGTACGCAATTCAGGAATCAGGAGACGATAAGGAGCAAGCAATGATTGCACAAGAAACTTTTACTCTCTCAAACGGGATCGAGATTCCGAAGCTGGGACTTGGAACATGGTTCATCGACGATAAGGATGCCGCGCAGGCGGTTAAAGATGCGGTCAAGATCGGCTACCGGCATATCGATACGGCCCAGGCCTATGGCAATGAACGCGGCGTCGGGGAGGGCGTCCGGAGCTGCGGACTGAAACGCGAAGAGCTCTTTGTCACCACCAAGCTCGCCGCCGAGATGAAATCCTGTGAAGGCGCCGCCTGGGCTATCGATGCATCACTGAAAAAGTTGGGGCTTGAGTATGTGGACCTGATGCTTATCCACAGTCCCCAGCCCTGGGCGAAGTTCGGTGCGGAAGATCGTTTTTTCGAAGGGAATAAAGAAGCGTGGCGCGCACTCGAAGATGCCCAAAAAGCCGGGAAAATCCGCACCATCGGCATCTCGAATTTTCAGAAGGAGGACATCGACAATCTTCTGGCGTCCTGCTCCGTGGCGCCGACGGTCAATCAGATTCTGGCGCATGTGACCAACATGCCGGAAGAGCTGATCCGCTATTCGCAGGAGAAAGGCATGCTGGTGGAAGCCTATTCCCCGATGGGACACGGTGAGTTGTTCAAGAATGAGCAACTGGTCAAAATGGCGAAACAGTATGACGTTTCATTGGCGCAACTCTGCATCCGTTATACCCTGCAGAGGGGCATGCTACCGCTTCCGAAAACGGCAAATCCCCAGCACATGAAGAGCAATGCAGCACTGGATTTCGTCATTTCGGACGCGGATATGAACATCCTGGACAACATGGAACCGATCAAGGACTACGGCGATGCCAGTGTGTTTCCTGTGTATCGCACTTAACTCATAAGTCAGAAATAATGGCGACAGCTATTCCCTATGCTATCGCGTGTTTGCTCAGCCAATCTGCCTCCTCCCCCTTGCAGGGGGAGGGTTGGGGTGGGGGTAGGATCGCAGGGAATCAACAACTCTACCCCCATCCTAGCCTTCCCCCTGCAAGGGGGAAGGAACTGAGTTGGCGCTCATACGTCATTTGGATTTATGCAATTGCTGTCGCCTTACTTACTGACTTTTGTGTAAGCGGCGTTGAAGCGTTTGGGGGGCAGCTATACCCCAAGACCCTGACCCTGCCAGGGACGTATCAACAGCCAAGTGATTGAAAAAATCCAAAAAAATTTCATCGTCTCAACCACATTAGCTTCATCGTTGACGTTTTTATCCGCAGTGGTAATCTGATCCACATGCTTCAGCTGCCACGCTTGGCAGTTGGCCCGTTCATTCAACGCTGGCACAGGCATAAACAACCGATACCAAACCTTCGAAGAAAGGAGTTCCTGATGACCCGGCACAAAATAAGCAGAAATGATTTTCGTCTTGAAAACGGAGCAGCCGTCAGTATCGAATACTGGGCTGACGATAAAACAGTTCATGTTGCCGCGTTCGACACCGACAAGCACCAGATCTCGCAGGCTGCCTTTGAGGCCACGGTCGGCCATGCCGAGGACCTCACTCCCGAACGGGAAAAGGCACTGGTCGACAGCCTGGCCAATGCACTTGAATACGCCCTGATACGCAATCCGGAACTCCACATTCGACAACTGTAATAACTGCTGAAGTTAATTCAGTCATAAATGCGCGTGGTTCTTCGCACTGGAAGAATCCTCGCGCATGACCCGCCCCGCAGCATATGTATACTTGACTATCATACTTGGTTATGTATAGTGGACATACAAGGCCCGCGATGGTGTTGAAACTGCCTTACGCACCACAATTCATTGTATTTAAATGAACTGCCTGCATCGCAAACCAGTTCAGCCGGGTTGGATAAACCGGCCAACTCCATACGGGGTCGTCGTTACACACGATAAATATGGAGGGTGTCATGTCTGCCTTTTTCGGAATTGACGAACGCAAAGCCCAGGGTTTCGTCGACCAGAACATGGTCTGTTTCCCGTACATGTCCGATGGAGAATTGGACAAACATTCGATTGTCTCGCCCATCAGAACCGATGACGTCGTTTTCATCAAACAATGCACTCCTCAACAGGAATTGCATATCAAGGCCGTCGGCATTGTGAAGTCCGATTACCCTGGCAAGAGCCAGGGCGGAGAATGTCTGCCTGTTGAATGGGTGTGGCAGGGCGAAAAAGTATCGGAGAACCTTGAGGAAGCACTACCGTTATGCGGCGAGGCGCTCTACGAGGAACACAACATAGTGGTGCAAAGGGAGATCATCGACCTGTTGCCGCCCAAGTACCAGTTGCCGCAAACCGGTTATTGAACTCTCGACCAACACCTATAAAAGGGCTGCCTGGAAATGCATGTAGTCGAAGTCGCGGGAACTGCCCATGCTTACCCAGCCTTCTTTTTCGAAAATGGAAATGACCTCGCCGGGCATGCTTGCCTGCTCGCGATGCATGGACATGGTGTTATGTTCCGGATCGAGGTCTATGGCGGTGCCCCAGCTATGTATACTCCACGAGTTGCCGCCGCGCACTTTGCGCACGTTCAAACACCCGCCAAATAAATCCATGCGTGCCTTGCGTACCTCTTCCAGGTTACCGTAATGCGCGAGAATGGCAGACAGGATGTTTCCAAGACTGTCATGCACATTGCTGTGGCAGGTGATCCTGCGTACCGTTTTGGTCGTGTCCCACGCCAGGCGCATGGGGTAGGGAAGAGCCAGTTTGGTCTGGTTTTCTCCCACGTTTCCGTAGAACGCGACCATGGAAGCGAAATCCTGTTTAGGCCATTTGTTGTCCATTACCAGCGCTCCCCGGATTGAACCGGACGGTAACTCTCGTCGTCCTTGTTACGTTCAGCATGCAATTCAACGATCGCGTTGCGTTCAGCTGCGGCAACGTGGGCATTCTGGCTGGTCGAGGGCATTGGCCTGGAAGTGCCTGAAGCCGGATTTCCCGAAGATTGCGGCTTGGGGCCGCTACCCCGGATGCGTGTCAGATGTTGCAGCAGATCAAACCAGAAAGGCGCCCCGAAAAGCGTGGCGGTTGCAGTGATGAACCAGCCGATAACCGAAACCGGGCTTATCTCGTCCATCCAGTTTCCCTGCCAGCCGATGGGCAACGTTTGCAGGCCCAAGTAAGCATCTTCCGCATGAGTCGGAGCAGAGGTCATCGAGGCCTGGGCTACCCAAGCCGGATGCTGCCACAACGTCGAAAAGAGATGGATGGTGTCAACGTTGAACAGGGCCGCAAATGCAAAAGCGATACCGAAACACCAGAATTGTGCGAGCCGCTTGTAAGAACCGGACACACGATCCATTCCTGCCTCGTACCAATTCGCCAACTCCGTATACAGAGTCTCGATATTGCCATCAGCCCTGTCATACATGCTGCGCAATAGCAGCCGGATCTGCGGGTCGGGGATGGCATCGATATCCGAGCTGAGTCTGGTAAAGTTGTTCGGTACGGACTGGACCGCTTCGATCATGGTAAGCGCAAAATGCCTTGGATCGATATACGATGGTTTGATCTTGAGTTCCTTCGTCGAAGTTGCTGCCCCATTGCCGGTGGGGTGTGCCATCGCATGATTGTAAATCTTCAAAAGGAGTTCATTGCCGGCGGGACTGTCTGCATTCAGCAGTTTCTGGATTCCTGCAAACAAATTCTTCGAGCGTAAGTCCAGCCATGAAGCAACGGCCTCGAAAATCGAGCTGGTAATCAAGGCAACCGATGCA
>JBNKBO010000077.1:0-5558 GCA_050287265.1 Sideroxydans sp.
ACTCGCACGCACTATATTGAAAAACAACAAGGTGGTCAAGCAAGAAAATAGGATTTTTCTTTACGGGACAAGGAGTTAGAGCACGAAGTTGATGTAAAACAAATGTGCTTATAAAGCAAAGGATTGCACAGGCAAGCTAAAGTTATTTATGATGGAAGGTTGGATATTCAGGCGGTTTAAACTGATTTTGTACCTGAAGATTTCGATGTTCAACTGGATCGAAAAGGGGTGAAGCCAGCCGATAAGCCGGGTTCTGTCGTGGACAGTCATTCCTCTAGGCGTTTCGTTACCTGACGCTCAAGCAACCTACCCGCTGGCGACGCGAGCAACGTCATAGCCAGCCTATTTGGTCTTGCTCCGGATGGGGTTTACCCTGCCACTGATGTTGCCACCAGCGCGGTGAGCTCTTACCTCGCCATTTCAACCTTGCCGTTTCCCGAAAGAACTTGGGCGGTATATTTTCTGTGGCACTTTCCATCGCCTCACGGCGTCCGGTCGTTAACCGGCATCCTGCTCTGTGGAGCCCGGACTTTCCTCTACGCAGCACAAGGTGCGCAGCGACTGTCTAGCCAGCTTCGAAAGAGAGTTTAGCATGTGAAATGCAGAACGTCCGGGATACCCGGACTTTAGTTCCGACATAACGCGCTTCGCGCATTAGTCTGCACTGCAACTGACGTTGTCCTCTACACAGCATGTGTGTGCAGCGACTGCAGCGACTGCCTAGCCAGCTTCGGATGGGAGTTTAGCATGTGATATCACATAACGTCCGGGAACCGGGGCATTAGTTCCGGCATAACGCGCTTAGCACATTAGCCTTCACTGCAACAGTTGTGGCTTCGGCAATAATCCGGGTTACTTGGCCTTGTCCTGCAATGCCTGCCCGGTCTTCTCCAGCGCCTTGCCACCTTGCTCCAGCGTTTCGCTGCCCAGTTGTTTGACGCGTTCCTTCAGGGAAGGCTTTTCGAACGGGTTGGAAAACAGCGGCTTGTCACGTCCGATATTGACACCCAGAGCCAGGCCAATGAGTAAGCCAATCACCAAACTGAAAAGAATATTCCTGATATGTTTCATTTAATAATCCTCCATTTAGTCGCTGATATATACAACAATTACGAATTCTGCATCATCCTTCGACGACTTGCATGCTCACGCCGAGATTTTTCCATTGTCTCATTTCTTCCAGCAGTGCGGCTTCAGAAAGCGGATTCAGGACCAGCCAGCCCGGCGCAAGAACCAGGCGGAATTCGCTTCCGTTAAAGTGGCCTTGCATGGCTGGCAGTTCGACATCGCTGCGGCTGCGGTAAATGAGCGCGGCCAGACGCAACGCCAGCACTTGCGCCATTTTTTCCGCCATGTCCAGCTTATCACGCAGTTTCTCCAGATTTCCACGATGTGCCAGCGTCAGGAAACTCAGATGAGTCTGTTCCGTCCTGGAAAAACCCGGCATATCGGCATTGGCCAGAATGTAGGACGTATGCTTGTGATAACCGCTGTGCGCAACGCTGATGCCAATCTCGTGCAATCTCGCCGCCCATGCCAGCAGATTCGATTCTTCGTCGCCGAACTCATCTCCCATAAATTGCCTTGCCAGCACATCTGCCAATCGTGCCACACGTGCCGCTTGGTGCGTATCCACGTGATAGCGGCGCATAAACTGTTGCACGGTAACTTCGCGCATATCATTGTGATGGAAGCGTCCGAGCAGGTCGTACAACAAGCCTTCGCGTAAGGCGCCGAGCGCTGGTTGCATATGCTCGATGCCAAGTTCGCAAAAGGAGGCATACATGATGGCGTATCCGCCGGGCAGCACAGGAACACGCTCCGGTTTCAAACCGGACAGTCCCAGCTTGTTCACATCGCCGGCCTTGAGTAACTGTTCGCGCAACCGCTCCAGCCCTTCGCGGGTAATACCCCCATCGCTATAACCGTTCTGCTCCAGAATATCGCATAGTACGCGTGCGGTACCGGACGAGCCGAACGCAACGTTCCAGTTTTCACTGGAAAATTTGGAGGCAATGGCCTGCACTTCGCTGCGCGCGGCTAGTTCGGCCTGCTTGAGGCTGGATTTGCTAATCTTCCCGTCGGGAAAATAGCGCACGCTATAACTGACGCTACCCATGTACAGACTTTCCAGCTTGAGCGGCCGTATGCCTTTACCTATGATGAATTCGGTGGAGCCGCCGCCGATATCAATCACCAGCCGCTTGCCCGCCGCTTGTGGCAAGGCATGTGCAACACCGAGGTAAATAAGTCGCGCTTCTTCGCGCCCGGCAATAACATCAATAGGAAAACCCAATGCCACTTCGGCCTGCAACAGGAATTCGGAGGCATTCTTGGCAACACGCAGGGAGTTGGTGCCGACCGCACGCACCGCCTCGCGAGGTAAACCGCGCAGGCGTTCGCTGAAGCGTTCCAGACAGGAAAGCGCGCGTTGTTGGGCGGGTTTGTCGAGACGTTTGTCTTCGCTTATGCCGCTAGCCAGACGTACGGCTTCGCGCAAACCGTCCAGCATATACAACTGATCATTTTCCACTCGGGCGATTTGCAGACGAAAGCTGTTGGAACCGAGATCGACAGCAGCGAGAAAGGATTGTTGTTGCACAGGAACTTATTCTAGGACTTCGCGTTCGATCTCTTCTACAGTAACGTGACGCACGTCACGACCCTTGACCATGTAAACAACATATTCGGACATGTTCTTTGCATGGTCGCCGATGCGCTCGATGGCCTTTGCCACAAACAGAATCTCCAGCGAGGTGGAGATAGTGCGCGGATCTTCCATCATGAAGGTGATGAGATAACGCATGATGGAGCGGAATTCTTCATCCACCTGTTCGTCCTGGCGCACAACCTGGGCGGCATTACCCAGATCCAGGCGGGCAAAGGCGTCCAGTGATTTGCGCAGCATATCCAGCGCGATATCTGAAGCATGCTTGATCTCGTTGTAACGCGGCAAATACAGGCGATCCTTTTTCGAGAGCAATATGGCCATACGTGCAATTTTTTCGGCTTCATCGCCGATACGTTCCAGATCCGTAATGGTCTTGATCACTGTCATCACCATGCGCAGGTCGCCTGCTGCAGGTTGGCGGCGCACCAGAATATGATTGCAGCTTTCGTCGATCTCGACTTCAAGTGCATTCACGCGGTGATCATCCTCGATCACGCGATTCATCAAAGCCACATCCCCCGTGATCAGTGACTCAACTGCCAGACGGATCTGGCTTTCCACCAGACCGCCCATCTGCAATACGCGAGCCCGGACCGCTTCCAGTTCCGCATCAAATTGTCTCGAGGTATGTTCGCTGCTGGCCATGATTGTTCCTTAAATTAATGCTGCAAAAGATGAATATTACCGGTGCGTCGTTAAACTATTGTTACCGCGTCATGCTGTAATCGTCTGCACACCATCCGGCGTCCCCAGCAGCAAAACATCTGCCGCGCGGCGTGCGAACAGGCCGTTAGTCACCACGCCCGCCAACTGGTTCAAACTGGTTTCCAGTTCCACCGGATTCACGATCTGCAGATTATGCACATCGAGAATGACATTGCCGTTATCGGTCGTGAAACCCTCGCGCAGTTCCGGCTGCCCACCCAGTTTCACCACTTCACGCGCAATGTAGCTGCGCGCCATCGGAATAACCTCGATCGGCAAGGGGAATTTGCCCAGCACATCCACCAGTTTGCTGGCATCACACACACAAATGAATTTCCCGCTGGCCGCCGCCACGATCTTCTCGCGTGTCAGCGCTCCGCCGCCGCCCTTGACCATATGCATGTGGCGCGTGATCTCGTCCGCACCGTCCACATACACCGGCAACTCGCCCGCATCGTTCAGCGACAACACCTCGATACCATGGCCCTGCAGACGCTTGGCTGAAGCCTCGGAACTGGCGACCGCACCATGGATCTTGTCCTTGATCCCGGCCAGTTCATCGATGAAGAAATTGGCGGTGGAGCCTGTACCCACACCCACGACACAATCATTCGGTACATAGGCGATTGCTGCGTGGGCAACCGCGCGTTTCAGATCATCCTGCGTCAAAGCCATCATTTCCCCGATTCATAATCAGTAATACTGTTTCGCTTGGGATTATTGCAGGAATTTGCCAATTAAGAAACCTTCACGGCTCATTCAGGCACACTCTTTCCAAACCGGAAGTTTGGCTTTAGGATGCACTTGCCGTGGGGGTGTAGCTCAGTTGGGAGAGCGTCTGGTTCGCAATCAGAAGGTCGTCAGTTCGATCCTGATCACCTCCACCAAGCCCCAGACTTTTTTCTTCCGCCGCCTTGCCGCCTGTGCAATTGAAGCCTGGTCTCGTAACTGGGTTGTGAGCACCCTCCCGATTGGAAAAATATTGCGAGACCAATCGCATCGATGGCAACTGGACAAGCAGGCAATTGACGATCCTCGTCCGAACCTGTGACCATTGAAAATGACGGCGAAGTCTCAGCCCGTCCCTTCTTCTGGACAGCCATCGCAGTCATCAAGTATCGGGTGGAACAGAACAACAAGATAATCAACAAAGACAAGCTGCGGGCAAAATTCAGGCCCGCATCCATATTCTGGCCGCCTTATGGCGCAATCTACTGGTCGGCCGGATTTGCCCTGGCAGAGTACGACTTGACGAATTCCGCCCCGGCGCCCAAAGCGACAGAGGCCGTCAAGCCAGCAGCGCAAGCCATACCGGCAAAGAAGCCGCCAGGAATCATCCGCGTGGGTGATGTTGCGCATGAAGCTGTTTCAACCGCTCCCGCGCCACATGCGTATAAATCTGCGTCGTTGAAATATCCGAATGCCCCAGCAGCATCTGCACCACGCGCAAATCCGCGCCGTGGTTAAGCAGGTGTGTGGCGAAGGCGTGGCGCAGGGTGTGCGGTGACAGCGGTTTGTGTAAGCCCCCCTGTTTCGCGTGCTTCCTGATGAGATACCAGAACATCTGGCGCGTCATGCCTTCGCCGCGCTGTGTAACGAACAGCGCATCGGTCACCTTGCCCAGCAACAAGGCCGGACGGGCTTCTGCAAGATATTTCTTGACCCAATCCAGCGCTTCTTCGCCCAACGGCACGAGACGCTCCTTGCTGCCTTTGCCTATCACCCGTGTCACGCCCATATCCAGACTCACCTGAGCCACGCTCAGGCCGACCAGTTCCGACACGCGCAGGCCGCTGGCATACAACACTTCCAGCATAGTACGGTCGCGCATACCGAGCGGCGTATCCACGTCTGGCGCATTCAGCAGCAGTTCGACATCCTCTTCGGTAAGGTTCTTGGGCAAACTGCGCGGCAGCTTGGGTGTGGCGATCTGCAGGGTCGGATCGGCCGTAATTATGTTCTGGCGCAGCAGGTAGCGGAACAAGCGCTTGAGACTGGAGATGGCACGCGAGGTGGAGGTGGCCTTGGCTTCCTGCTTGTATAAATGGGCAAGAAAGCCCTGTATGTCGGCATGGGATGCAGCCTGCAAGCCGCATCCGCGTTGCTTTGCCAGCCATTCAGCGAATTTATTCAGGTCGCGGCGGTAACTTTCCAGGGTATTGCGCGAAAGGCCGTCTTCCAG
>JBNKBO010000078.1:0-5024 GCA_050287265.1 Sideroxydans sp.
GTTGCGCCAATTGCTCCGGATCGCGCTCCGTTTTCGCATCCGCCACCAGTTGCAACGCATCGCGCGTAAGCAGCATGCTCATTACCGCCCCGGCATCCTTGTAGCGAAAACTGTCCTTGCCCGGCGTATCCAGTTCCACCTTGTGGTGGGCGTGCTTGATGGTGGCGACTTTGAGGCCGCGCGCGCTCAACTCTCGAATAAGCTTTTCCGTCAGAGTAGTTTTGCCGGAGTTGGAATGGCCGACGATACTAAGTACTATTGGCGCAGTACTCATGGATGCGGCGTCACCCATGATTCACCTTGCGGCGTGATCTCTTTTTTCCAGATCGGCACACGCTGCTTCAGTTCATCGATCATCCAGCGGCAGGCATCGAACGCGGCAGCGCGATGTTCGGCGCCTGCGGCGATGAATACAATATTGTCGCCGCCCTTCACAGTACCGACGCGATGCACGATGCGCGCCTCCAGCAAACCGAATTTTGCCATGGCTTCACTGCGCAGTTTGTTCATCTCGGCCAGCGCCATGCTGCCATAGGCGTCGAAACTGATCTCGGACACTTCTCGGCCTTCGGAAAAATCGCGCGCGCAGCCGAGGAAGGTGGCGATGCCGCCCATGCGTTTGGAACTGGCTTTCAGGGCCTTGATTTCTTCATCCTGGGAAAAGTCAATTTCCTGAATACGGACTGGATTGTTCATAAATTTATCCGCCGGAAAATTTCGCCATGAAAGCGATCTCGTCGTTGTCATGCAGCAAAGTCTGCTTGTCGTGAACCTGGGTCTGGTTGACGGCGATGAAGCTAACGATGCTGAAGGCGCCCGGATACTGCATGCCGAGGTGGGCAATGACGTCGTGCAGGGTCATACCCTCTGTGAATTCCATTTGCATCTCTCGCGTTTGCACACGGTCGGCAACAGGTCCAAAAAAAAGTACAGTGATCATTTTGCCCCGGAGTTTGTAGAAAAAATCGTAGCGAGCGCAGCAGAATTTTTCACAAACTCGCCCCGCGTTTCCACACGCCGCTCTTACCGCCGCGCTTCTCTTCCAGTTGCACGTTTTCGATGCGCATGCCGCGGTCAATGGCCTTGCACATGTCGTAGATGG
The DNA here is from genome assembly GCA_050287265.1 of Sideroxydans sp. Classification (GTDB taxonomy): domain Bacteria; phylum Pseudomonadota; class Gammaproteobacteria; order Burkholderiales; family Gallionellaceae; genus Sideroxyarcus. The sequence goes on from JBNKBO010000078.1 coordinate 1,103, forward strand.
TAAGCAGCGCGACGTTGGCAGCAGTCAGCGCTTCCATCTCAACGCCGGTCTGGCCGACGCAGGTGGCGGTGGTAATCACCTTGATGCCGACGCAACCCTGCTCGTCCGGTTCAAGGATCTCGCTGAATTCGACTTCCACGCCGGACAGTGCGATGGAATGGCACATGGGAATGATGTCCGGCGTGCGCTTGGCCGCCATCACTGCACCGACGTCAGCCACGGTCAGCACATCGCCCTTGGCGACCTGCCTGGTGCGTATGCGTTCCAGCGTGGATATCTGCATGCGCAGCACGCCGCTGGCGATGGCAACACGCTGGGTGCTGGCTTTTTCCGAAACGTCCACCATGCGTGCACGTCCGGCTTCGGAAAAATGGGTCAGGTCTTTCATGTAGTCCCTGTTCAGTTTATCAATGGCGTTGCGATAATGCTGCGATGCAATTTATCCACTTCTTTGATCGCATGTTCCAGCGGCATGTTTTGCCCCTCCACCCGATCCATGATGAGCCGCTGCAGTATTGCCCCCAGCATCACGATATTGGGTTCCAGATTATCCCTGATTGAGGCCAGAAAGCCCGGAAAAAATGAATCCTGATCCAGCGTTTCCAGAAAATCATCATACTCGTTGCCAGTGGCGACCCAATAGCACAGGTCGTACATTGCGTTGAATATCTTCAACTGTTGGGCGTCGTCCATGTCACCCATGTTCAGTTTCACTTCTTCCAGCATGTCGGCCCGGAATTGTTCCAGGCCGTAATCAACCTGGCACCCGACCACCTGTTCCGGCGTGAATTCCCACTCCATATTACCTCCTCAATTATCCGAATATGCTGGCAAAATCGTCATCGTCGCCGCTGCAGATCGGACAGGTATCTCCGCCGCTTTCATTGACAAAAACCCGGTCGCAACGCGTGCAGCGGCGTTTCGACACGGCGGCCAGCACGCGCCCTTTTTGTTTGTTGACGACGACTTCTTCCGCATCGGTCTGGCGCAGCACGCCGGGCTGACACACCTCGGCACATACGTCGCAAGCCACACAGCGGTCATTCAGAAACGCAAGCCGCCAGCCGGTATTGTTCTCCAGCAATTGCAGTGCGCCTGTCGGACACACGCGCACACAGGCCTCGCAATAGGTGCAACCGCTCGCCACGCGCCATTCCTCTGCCGGTATTGCAGTGTGCCGCGGCAGGGTAAACGCCGCCTCGCCCCTGTCGGCGAACATTGTGTTCAGCAATACCTTGCGCTCAGGCACAAACGGGGCGGCGGCGCGTATCGCCTTGAGCGGGGCGGGAGGCGCCTCAAGCTTGCCGGACAATACATTCGATCCATGCCCGACGATGCGGCGAAACAGGCCGCGGCGGGAGGCATCAATCTTTTCCTTTCTGTCCGGCTTTCCGGTTTGTTCTGCACGAAATGTGAGCAATGCATATTTTTCCGGATCGCTTTTGCTGCACAGGACTCCATATCCAGCCAGATTCGAGCGGATCATGTCCGGCCCCTTGGCCGCATGCGCACATTCTGCACAGTGTTCCATCCCGGCCAATTCTACTGCAATGCCCTGCCGCGATAGCTCGGTCAGCACCACCGGATGCAGCGCACCCAGGCAGGGAACAATCGTATTGCCCGCCACTTCGGACGGCGCGCAGGCCAGCGTCACCTGTTTCGAACTTCCGGTTGCCTTAAGCAGATGGTCGGCAGAGATGTTATTTTGATTCAACGCTTCGGTCTGGCACGCGCCTACACATAAACCGCAGGACTGACAGTGTTCAACCAGCACCTCAGCTCCGGCATCGAACAGGCGTATCGCTTCGTGCGGACAGACATCCGCACAGCGATTGCATTCACTGTAACTGTAGCGGTAGCGAACGCAGCGCTCCGCATTAAAACCGGGGACGGCAAGCATGGTTATTTATTAATGGGTTCGAGTGTTGTCTTGCCGGTCTTCTTGCCGGACCTGGCATCGATTTTCAGCGACGGTACGCCCGGTTCGCAAGTTCCCTTTGGAACGATAAAGGTTGGTGCAACTACAGACGCAGTCCTGGTCTGCACGCGTTTCCATGCATCGGCTCCGCCCTTTACCGCAAACACGCTTCGGTCATCTGCAGCAGGTATGGATTGCGCAATCTCCAGCGCGGCTGCATCGTTGTCCGCCACGACGAACACCAGCCCTTTTTTGATCGGCATGGTCTTTTTATAGCGCGCTGAAAAAGCGAGCGGTGTTGAACGCTGTGCATCGGTATTGCGCGCATCAAGCAACTGGTAATCCGGTTCCTTGCCGATTTTTGCGGCCAAACCATCTTCGTCAAGCAATAGGTCGTTTGCAGCAAGACTCAGCATCGGCAGTATCAGCAGAGCCATGCCAAAAATGTGCAGCAGGTATTTCTTGATGGTGTACATCGGAAATTCCTGTTGATTGTTCATGCCGCCCGCAGGTTTTCGTTTGCAACCGCGTCCGTCGCGGTATCGACCTCATCCTCGACCATGACCATCGCGGTGGCGCTGATGCGTGCGATCTCCGCTTCGTCGCACATGTTCGGTGTTGGCAATACCATCTGTCTGACCTGTCCCCAGCGCACCCAGGGTTCGAGGTCGGCATGCGGTTCGAGCCGGGTCGTAAACCAGAGTTTGTCGCCATGCTTCAACACCAGCGTGGCGCAGATGTTCATGTCCTCGTCCTGCAAATCGTTGCTGACCAGCACCAGCGATACGCCTTTCTCCAGCATCTGGCCAATCCACCATTCGGCATCGGTTCCGGTTGATGTGCCGTCGTTCTTCAACACATCCCATCCGGCAACCCCCATCGAAGGCAACATGCATTTGAACCCTGCGCTCGGCGTCTCCGCATCCAGTGCCCAGCTGCTGACGGCTCTGGTCGAACGCACCCAGATGCCAATACACTCGCCGCCGTACTCGGCGACCAGACGTTCCACTGCCAGACTGTCATTCAACGCCAGATCCCCCAGCAGCACTCGCTCGGCACCACGCGCCAGCAGTTCGACAGCACGCGCCTCGCTGCCTGCGCCCATCGCCACATTCAATTGCGCCAGCGATTCCGGCAGGCCGGGACCATCTTCGACAAAGCACATATCCCCGACAGGCAATTCTTCCGCCTTGATCCAATGGGCAAGTTTCAATGTCGATATCTGTTTCATGGGGTCAACCTCGTTCGAAAACCAGCTTGTTGTACACAAAGGGCTGGAACGGACAGGGAGCGTCCGCCCCCAGCAATGAAATGGCATCACGCAAAGTATGCAGCGTTTCCAGCACAGGCTCAACTTTGATACCCAAGTGACTTGGATTGTATTGCGGCAGCACCATCAATGCATCGTCGATAAACAGCCTTGCACTTTCCTGGTTGCTGTCCTGCGTGAAATGCATGGCCAGCGCCGCGAATGCCAGCCCCTGCATGAAACGTGCGTCCGGATTCATTTCGCCAGCCGGATTGGTCTTGACGATCTGTCCCCAGCGTTCGTTCAGCCAGTCGTGAACCGCACCGAAATCGTTGGAATTCCACAAATGATCGAGTTCGTCCCAGTCCCACAGATAATGCATTTTATTTTTCCCTTCGCAATCGTTCCTCAATCAGGGAAATATTGATTGCCAGTTCGCCGGTCGCCGGCTTTACATTGCCTCCCTTTCCTTTTTCGCAGGCATTGCAGACCGGCTCATTGGGATCGCTCTCGTATTCGATCTCGGCTGGAGGCACTTTCAGTTTGCCGCCATCTACATCATCCACCTGCACACCAAGCAACCCCAGTTCCCATTCGGCAAAACTGCCCAGCAGTCTCGCGATTTCGCGATAGAAAGAATATTCGGTCGCGCGCTCCAGCAAGGTGGCATAACCGCGCACCCACTTGCCCAGATGTAACGCCCAGAAACGCTTGATAGTTTTGACCGTATCCGTGTATTCGCTTTGCTTGCCGTC
>JBNKBO010000079.1:0-5013 GCA_050287265.1 Sideroxydans sp.
CAGCGATTCGGAACGCGCGCGCACCGTTTTGTAGCGCTCGATCAATGTGGTATCAGTCATCGTCAGATCAGTCCTCCACTTTTACACCGTTCCAGAAAGCAATGTAATCCTTGATGCGTGCAGCCATTGCCGACGGCTCCGGGTAGTACCATGCTGCATCTTCATTCACCTTGCCGTCAACCACAACATTGTAATAACTCGCTTTTCCTTTCCAGTGGCAATGGCTGTGCGAATCGCTTGGTTGCAGGAATTCACGCTTCACTGCAGCGGGCGGAAAATAGATATTGCCCTCGATACGGTGGATTTCGCTGCTGGGTGCTTCAGCGATGACCTGATTGTTCCAGATGGCTTTAGGCATGATGCTCTCCTTGTATGAATGATATGAAATATTGCCTTCAGTTGTCTTTCATTCATTTAGTCGTTGATAGCCGCAAAATCTTACGGCGATGCCCGATCAAACCGCCACCACACTGTGCTGTCGCAGTATGTCGAGATACACATCAGGTTCGGGACGGATGCGGTAATTATCTGTTTCGTGCGTCCAGACGATCTTGCCTTCACGGTCAGTGATGATGACGGTCGGCAACACCGTATCGCTGTCGTAGCCAAGCATCTGCATGCCCATCGGTAAACCGTCTGGATTCTCGATGCCGAGCGCGCGTGCTGCCACATTGCCCTCGTCGGTGAGGAAATCGAATTTCGCATCGTAGATTTTCGATACGCCGACTGTATTTTCATGCGGCTGCGGCGCGATCATGGCGACACGCACGCCGAGCGCATTGATCTCCTTGTAACGCGCGATCAGTTCCTTGATTTGCGCCGTGCAGAACGGGCACCAGTTGCCGCGGTAAAAGATCAGGATCGCGGGCCTGTCCGTCAACTGGGCGGAACTGACGAGCTTGTCATGAACATCGCGCACCGTGAAATGGGGCAGCCTGGCGCCCACCACCAGCTTTGAGCTGTCAGCCCGTCCGTCGAATGTCGAAAACCAGTACGCATACACCAGAAAACTGAGCCATGAAACGCTGGCAACAACCGGCGCAAGCATGGAAGTCTCATGGGCATACCATGCCCACATGGACAGAAATATGCCAATCACGCCAAGCAGATTGATCAGCGGAAAATGTGCACTGGTGCGCGCCACATTTTTGAATATCATCACGTAGCTGATCACCATCAGGATGGGCGCGACCGTCAGCAGCACACCGCCCCATGCCATCAGGCTGTCAGCCACGAATAACATCCAGCCTGCGTACCCGGTGACGCCCATGATCGCCATCATGTAGGCACTGATATAAATCGATTTGAGAAAATTCATGGTCATGCTCCTTTCTGAATCAGGTTGGCGCGCCTCACCAAATTGATCGGGCGAGGCGCACAAAAATAGCCGCTTGCTGTCATCCGCTACGCCGCAGCCGTGCAGCACGCATACTCATCCGGCGCCTGCCATGCTTCGCCGGTGAAAGCAGCATCCAGCGGCGTGTCGGTCAGGTGATTGGTATAGTTGCTCAGCGTCTTCATGGCGACGCCGAGTATCACGTCCAGGGCATGCTGATGTGTGTAACCGGCAGCGAATAAATCATTCAGCTCCGGGCTGCCCGCGACCCAGCCGCGTTCGCGCACGACAGCGCGCGTAAACGCAACCAGCGCATTCAATTTCGCATCGGGGAGGGGCTGGCTGTTGCGCAGGGCGCTGATCTTGTCCGCTGCAACCTTGACCTTGTTGCGGGCCAGAAACGAATGCGCCGCCACGCAATATTCGCAGCGATTCTCGATACTGGCGGTGATCAGCACAGCCTGCTGTTCTTCCGGGGTGAGTGCGCCCTGCTCGAGCAAAGCGCCAAGTTGCTTGTACGCCTGCAATGCAGCCGGAGATGAAGCCAGATGCGCATAGAGGTTGGGGATGAACCCAAGGCTCTTGTTGGCCGCATCGAGGATGGGCAACGATCCGGCGGGTGCGGAATTGAGGGTATGCAATTCGAATGTGCTCACAATGTTCTCCTGAAATGAGTTATGCAACTTGAAGGTTGCTGGAGCTCATTGTCAGGAATCGGAGGGATGGCCTCCATGACTGCAAACGGGTGATTTATGTCTGATCGTCCAGACCTGGGGGGATGTCAGCCGCGCGCCTTGCCCGGCGGGATACCGACGATGCGCTTGAAAGCCTTGCGAAACGCAGCTTCCGACTCGTAGCCGCAACGCAGCGCAACATCCAGCATATTGGCCTGCCCGTCGGCTAGCATGGCCGTTGCCAGTTGCATGCGCCAGGTTGCCACAAACTCCATGGGCGGCATCCTGACCAGTTGGGTGAAGCGCTCGGAAAAAGCCGAGCGCGACTGGCAGGCAAGCTGTGCCATGCGCGCCACCGACCAGGCTTCGGCCGGGTTTTCAATGAAAGCCGTAATGGCCGGTTGCAAATGCTCGTCCGACAATGCGGCGAGCAGCGGAGACAGCGCCGGTTCCTGGTGCAGCGTATGGCGAATGACCAGCAGGAACAGCGTATCCGACAGGCGATCCAGAACGGCCGTTACACCGAGATCATTCAGCGTGGCCTCTTCGGTCATCATCTCGATCAGACTCCGCATTTGCAAACCGACCGGACTTTGATCCGGATGGATCAGCAGGAATGCGGGGAAGGAAGCGAGCAGCAGACGGCGGACATGCTCGGGCAATTTCAGGTGGCCGCACAGCAGGCCGGTGCCGGGGGCCTGGGCATCCAGCGGTGCAGGATGCAAAAAATCGAATGGCTGCTCCGGGACGACAGCGTGTGCGCTGAAAGTGTGCGCCGCATCGTCCGGAAAAAAAGCAATGTCACCGGCACGCATCTGCACCGGCTGGGATGCCCCCGGCATGTGTATCCAGGCCTCACCGTGGCACACCAGGTGGAAAGTCGTGGCCTCGCTGCCGCCGGGCGTGGACATGTGCCAGGCATCGCACAACTGGCCGACGTAATAGACCTCCGAGCCCAGATGAATGCGGCGCAGGAAATTATCCAGATTCTGTCTGATACCTGTTTCAATCATTGTGGGTGAATTCCGGTTTGGGCAGATGCCCATTTCCGGCTAGCATACTGCATATTTATATCACTGCATGTAAGGAATCGGGCATTTCGTGCGACTACGCTTTCAACTCATTTAACGGGAGATACCCGGCATGAAACGGCTGATATTGGTCGGTGGAGGACATGCGCACCTGAGCGTATTACATGCGCTGGCCAAACATCGCCCGGCTGTTGAAGTCGTGCTGATCACCCCCGGCACACACCAGACCTATTCGGGGATGCTGCCGGGCTGGATGGCGGGGCACTACACCATGGCGGAATGCCAGATCGACCTGCGCCCGCTGGCGCAGGCCGCGAATGCGGAACTGATCCTTGACCGGGTGGCCGGGATGGATGCCGAATGGCAACGCGTCACCCTGGGTGACGGCACGCAACTCGACTACGACCTGCTGTCGCTCGACGTGGGGGGCGAAACCAATCTGTCCTGGCTGGAAACGCTGGGCGAACGACTGCTGCCGGTCAGACCGCTGGGCGGATTTGTGCAGCGCTGGACAGAGATCGTGAACGAAGCCGGCAAGCAGCGTAATTTCAGGTTGATCGTGGTGGGTGGCGGGGCGGCTGGCGTCGAGATCGCATTCGCTGCGCAACATGCATTCAAACAACACGGCAGCCACGCCACGGTATCGCTGGTGACATCAGACAAAGGTGTGCTGCAGGGACACACGCCGGGTGTCGCCAAGCGCGTGCGGGATCTGTTGACCCGGCGCGGAATCGAATTGCACGAAGCACAAGCCGTGGGCGTCGAAGACGGCGTCCTGCTGGGCACCGGCCGCCGCCTGCCTGCCGACATCGTCATTGCGTCCACGGGATCAACGCCCCCGCGCTGGCTGCAGACATCGCATCTGGCACTGGATGAACGTGGCTACATCAGCGTAAACGCAACCCATCAAAGCATTTCGCATCCCAATGTGTTTGCCGCGGGCGATGTGTGCACCCGAACCGACATCGTAATGGCGCACTCCGGTGTGCATGCCGTATTCGCGGGTCCGGTGGTGGCACATAACCTGATCGCCAGCATCCACCACGGCAAGTTCATTTCCTATCGCCCGCGCAAACGTTCGCTGTATCTGCTGGCGACCGGCCCCAAACACGCAATCGCCTCGTGGGGGCCGCTGAGTGCAGCCGGCCATTGGGTATGGCGCTGGAAAAACCACATCGACCGCAGCTTCATGAACAAACACAACAAGGTGGACGCCCATCATGACTAGGCTGATGCAGGCATCCATGTCGTGGCGCATCGTCATGAACTCGCTTAAGATCGCCCTGGTGGTCGGCACCCTTCTGAATCTGATCAATCAGGGCGAAGTGCTGCTGCATGGGAATGACATCTCCTGGTTTCATTTGCTGCTGAACTATCTGGTACCGTATTGCGTTGCAAGCTACAGTGCAGCGAAGAACGAAATCGCGCGGGAGAGAAGCAATGACGAATGAACAAGAACCACAGAACGGCCAGGACAACAAATACAACATGTTGACCGACGAAGTCTTCCTGGACGCTACCCGCAGGCAGATGATCAAATTCGCCACCCTGCAACTGAGCGACAGCGACCAGGCCGAAGATGCAGTGCAGGAAGCATTGATCGGCGCATTGCGCAACGCCAAATCGTTCGGCGGACGCGCCGCCCTCAAGACCTGGATCTTCGCCATCCTGAAAAACAAGATCGCCGACACCCTGCGCCAGAAACAGCGCTCGGTGAATGTCAGCAGCTTGCAGCGCGAAGGTGACGAGGACGAAGATTTTTCCGAATTGTTCGACCGCAAGGGCTTCTGGCAACCCGAAGAACGCCCCATCGCCTGGGGCAATCCCGAAGCCTCGTTGCGCGAGGGACAATTCTGGACCGTGTTTGAAGCCTGCCTGGAAGGCCTGCCGCCCAAACAGGCGCGGGTATTCATGATGCGGGAATTCATCGAACTGGATGCCGACGAAATCTGCGCCGAAGCGAGCCTGACCA
>JBNKBO010000080.1:0-5000 GCA_050287265.1 Sideroxydans sp.
CACCGGCGTTTCATGCAGATACTGGCGCAACCATACCGACACCAGTCCGAATGCGCCGCCAAGGATAAACGGCACGCGCCAGCCTGTTTCCAGCAATTCGGCGGGCGCATAACTGCGCGTCACCACGCCCGCCACCAGCGAACCCAGCAAAATACCGCCGGTCAATCCGGCCGTCAGCGTGCCGCAGGCAAAACCGACATGGCGCGGCGGTACATGCTCGGCCACGAACACCCAGGCGCCCGGGATTTCACCGCCGATGGCCGCGCCTTGCAACACGCGCAAGGCCAGCAACAGCAATGGCGCCCAGATGCCGATGAGCGCATAAGTCGGCAACAGCCCGATGAGCAGCGTCGGCAGCGCCATCAACAGGATGCTCAACATGAACATGCGCTTGCGCCCGAACAGGTCGCCGAAATGCGCCATGATGATCCCGCCCAGCGGCCGCGCAAAATACCCGGCGGCGAAAATACCGAAGGTCTGCACCTGGCGCAGCCAGTCCGGCATGTCGGGCGGGAAAAACAGCTGCCCGATCACACCCGCGAAGAACACGAAAATGATGAAGTCGTAAAACTCCAGCGTGCCGCCCAGAGCAGCCAAGGTCAATGTGCGGTAATCGCTGCGTTTCAATTCAGGCATTGATCTTCCCCCTTTGTGCCCACCAATATTTCCCTTCCACGACGCAAGCGTAAACCGCCAGCCACGGATCCAGCAGATAATCCCAGAGATTGGGCGATTCGTACCAGCCTGCACTCCATGCGGCAACCGCCAGCGCGATACACAACGCAAGGAATGTCGAATAGCGCAGACTGGACCAGACCGCCAACCCCAGCAACAACACCATAAACCACAAATTGCCGTACCCCAGCCGATATGGATCCAGCGTACTCAAACCCAGCGCGAAGGGATAGAACACAACAGCAGTGATCGCTACCGCTCTGAGCATCAACCGCCGGTTGACCTGTTCGACCAATACGCAACCGGACAGCGAGCGCACAAGCGCCAGCATCAGCAGCAACAGCGAGGCAATACTCAAATCGCCTGTTATGCCGCGCGCAAATCCAGCCAGCGACAAGCCCCACAGCGGAATCGATATGACAATAACAGACGCCGCCAATAATGCCGCCCGCCGGGGCACGGAAAAGGCCCGTAGCCACGGCATCCGGACGATCAGCGCAAACAGGAGCAACGTAGCACCGAACAAGCCTGTGAGATCAGTGTTTGGCATCTGCACCCTTTTTGGAACGGTGGTTCAACCAGGTCTGGTCGAACACGACATGTTTGATAAACACCCGGTTCCAGGTGTAGACAAGGTGAATATCACCGTTGCGCGCCTGGATCATGTAGGGATAGGAAAATTCAAAACGGCAGCTGCCATTCGCCATCACCCAGGCATTGGCCGAATCGACGTATTCGCTTTGCGCTGCCTCAGGCACATGAGCAAGGCTTTTATCGGAATTCTGCAACAACCCCTGCACAATGCGCAGGCATTGTTTATCCTCCAGATTCTTGTTGCGGATGACGCGCATCTCCTCCATGCGGTGTATTTCCTTCCAATTGTCACCACCGTCCGCCGACAACATCAGAGACAGACTGTCGCGTCCATTCTCCTGATTGTTCATTACTGCAAGCAAACGACCATCCGCCAACGCCACGCCCGACAATGCAGAATTCGGATTGGGGAAAGACGTTCTTGTTACCGCGCCCCAGTGCCGCCCGCCATCCCCAGTGGAAAGACTGCGCGCCTGACGCGGATTGTCCTTGCCGGCATAGCGCATCAACACCAGCGCCTTGTCAGAGCTTTTCACCAACACGACGGGCTGCAAGGTTCCCTGCCCGCCCAGCGCCAGACGCTGCTTGTCGATCACGTTGCCTGCCGCATCCAGGTGCAGCATTTCGGCGAACTTGCTGACAAACTCGTGGTACACCGGCAGCCCCATCGTCCCATCGGCATACAGAAATGGCGTCCCTTTCACCAGGGTGCTGATATTGATGAAAGGCGAAGTAATCAGGCGCCGCGGTGCAGCCCATGTCTCGCCATCATCGTTCGAAGTCATCATCGTAATGGAACTTCCTGCCCAGCCACCCAGCGACACCGTTACATAAAACAGGCGCAACGTGCCATCCGCCGCATACGCTGCCACCGGATTGCCCAGCTTGGCAACATAACGGCGCAACGCGCGTTGCGTGCTCGAACGGCTGGCAATGACCTGTTCGGAACCCCACTCGCCACTTTCCGGATTGAACACCGCAGTATTGATCGTCACGTCTGATGCCCCTTCGCGGCTGCCGGAAAACCAGAACGCTCGCAAGCGTCCGTCCTTGAGTTCCACAAGAGAAGAAGCATGAACCTGTGCGCCCTGCCTGGAAGACGCAAAATGGCTGCTGAAACTGCCCATGGGCACTTTCGATTTATGATCGCGACGAAAATAACGTCTGCTTGTGCTTTCCTGCTCCGACTTCCCCGTTGACGGCTCAAAGGCCGGCATCCGGAAACCAAAGGAAAGGGCGGGTTGTTGCCATACCTTGTACAAACCGGAACCGAAAGCCAATACCACGATACCCAGCGTAATGGTGCGCTTAACATCCAGCATCAACGGCACCCTTCCTTGTTCGCATGAGGCACTTTGATGCCCCTGTTTGGCGACTCGAGCAGCAATTCCTTCACGAACAGATGTTGAAACACGTCTCCTTTGAGCATTGCCAGCAACTCCTCTGAACTATGCCGTCCGCGAATATCCAGACGCTGCCCGATAATTCTGCATCCCCTGCAAGCCTCGGCGTTCAAAGGCAGTTGCAGCGTAAATATCCTGTAGCGCGCCGCCAGTTCGTCCGGCGATAAATTCCAGTACTCATCGTATCCATGCACCTGCGCCAATGGCAACAGGAAGCGATGCCCTTCATCATGCGCGCGGAAGTTGCACGATACCCACACTTCCTTGCCCCGAACATAGTGTTTCGCGTCTTCGCCATACCTTCCCATTGCGCCATCGAACGGCCGCAAAAAAGCGGCCATCGAAAGAAAGGTCAGCAACACCACCACATTGACCAGACTGCGAATGGCACGGGCGCTGAACAAGGCAAACAATGCCAGCACCAACGCCACGCCCGGCAATAGCCAGAAACCCCAGCCGTACATTACTGCCGCTTCCTGTTGAAGACTTCGGGCCAGAAAGGCAAGCAACACGAGCACCGCACCCGACGCCAACAGCGTAAGCATGAATACCCAGCGCGGGATGCGCTGCCAGTTCAGGGCGCACAACACCGCGACGCCCGGCATCGCTTCCAGCAGGTAGCGCGCGGAACGCTGGCTGGGCACGGCGAACACAATAAACAGGACAATCATCCATATCCACAACATGTTTTCCGTCGCAACGAGTTGATAACGCCGCCGGTACGCTACGACAAACAATGCCGCCACAGGGAAAGCCAGCAGGCCCGCATTCATGGGATAACCCAGCAGCAAAGCCCAGATGCTGCTGCCGCCCCACAGCAGTTTCGCCCAATAACTGCCGCCGTGCGCCCCAAACTTGCCCGCGTTCTCGCCGACCACAAATTCGCGCCACACCGCTTGCGGATCAGGATCGAACACAAACCACAAGGCAAACAAAGACAGGGCGACAATCCCCGTCAGCACCGGTTTGAATGAATCCTTTGCCAGAAATTCGCCCCAGCGATATTGACGCTGATGCAAATACCACCAGACCAATACCAGACCAATCGGCGCCAGCAAGGCAAACGACTTGTACAGCAGCCCGATGCCGATCTCGATCCCCAGCAGCAGCGGAACCGTCAATCTGGATTCAAAACTGAACGGGCGCCAGTACAGCAGCGTAAAGAAGGGCAGGAAAAACCAGAACACCTCGGGCGGATTGACCAGGAACGGCCTGCCATAACGATAGGTGCTGAAGAAAGCAAGATAGGTCAGGGCCGCAATAAAACCGGCCTCCAGCCCGGACAGTTTTCTGGCCAGCAGAAAAACCAGCAATGCGGTGAGCAGCGTATAAATCACGCTGGGATAGCGCAAATGCCACAAGTCCCAATCCTGCCCCCAGTTCGTGGAGACGATGCCCTGCCAGAACAGCAAGGGCGGCTTGGTGTTGCGCATGTTGTCGAGTTCGGATTGCAGCGGCAGCCAATGACCGTTCGCGGCCGTCAGACGCGTGATATGGGCATACGGATATTCATCGCCATTTTTGGGCGCATGCTGACTATCGAGACCGTAGAAATAAGTCGCGACGGCGAGCACGAGCGCCAGCACATACCAGAGCAAATGCACCCCACCCAGCCGCCAGGCCATGATCAGTCTCCCGGATGCGGCTCATCATGCCGCATCAATTTCAAACGACCGAACGTCCAGATATCGTTCAGCACAAAGTTCAGGACACTGGTCAACCCGATCGCGATGAGATTGGCAATCTGGTAATAGAAATGCGGCGCCAGCAGGTTGGTAAACACGACCTGCAAGGCAATGCTCACTCCGCACGCCAGCGTGTACTGCCAGAACTGCACCAGCCACGGCTTGTGATGGTGCTGCTTGCGATCTATCCAGGTCCACAGGCGGTTCCAGAAAAAATTGTTCACCGTCGCCAGGAAGATGGCCAGCCCCAGCGACAGATTGAGCTTGATCTGCTGTTGCTGCACTGAGTTGAAAATAAATTCCTGGCCGAGATACAGGACACCGAGATTGACCACCGTTCCCGACGCGCCCACTGTGCCAAATTTCAGGAAGCGCCTGGAAAAAACCCGGCGGAACAATGAGGCCAGCGAAAGATGCAGGTTGAGCAGCGTACTCATGCGCGATGTTCCGTTTGCAGCAATTCGCGCGCCTTGCGCAACACCTGGTCGACGCCGATCTGTTTCAGGCATTGATTGTCGCCGTCGCAGGGCGAATTGCGGTGGTTATACGCCGTCAGACAGGGCGAGCAGGACAGTGCCAAATAGAGGCAATGAATATTGGGCGCCAGCGGGCTATACAGCGACGGTGTTTCCGGACCGAAAAA
>JBNKBO010000081.1:0-4938 GCA_050287265.1 Sideroxydans sp.
AGGAGAACGCGAAGTTGTCATTTCGGTACCCGAATCCCGTTATGCCGGGCTCAAGGTCGGCATGAAAGGGCAGGTCGAACTGGCCGCGGCAGGCGGCGACAAGCCGCTGGTGCTGACAGGCCATATTCGGGAAATATCTCCGGCAGCAGACCCGGCCAGCCGCACCTATCCGGCGCGGGTTGCCTTTGATTCGAGTGCTGCCCAGGTAGCACTGGGCATGACGGCACATGTCAGGCTGATTCCATCCGCCGATGCGGGCGCCAAAGATTCGGGTTTCCTGGTTCCTCTTACTGCGATCTTCCAGCAGGGGGATCAGGCCGCGGTATGGATTGTGGCGGCGGATCGCAGCGTATCACTGCGACCGGTGGTGATTGCTGCCTATCGTGATGAGGGTGCGTTGATCAGTAGCGGTGTGGTTCCCGGTGAACGTATCGTGAGCGCAGGTGTGCACAAGCTCTCGACAGGCGAAAAGATCCAGATCACCGAAAGCGGGAATGTGCCATGAAGATGCCTAATTTGTCCGAATGGGCACTGCGTCATGAACAGATGGTGGTGTTCCTGATCCTGGTGCTGTCAGTGGCTGGTGTGTTGTCCTTCTTCGATCTGGGGCGGGCGGAAGACCCGGCCTTCACCTTCAAGGATATGGTGGTCAGTACCTACTGGCCCGGCGCGACGGCGGAAGAGGTCGAGCGCGAACTGACCGAGCGCATCGAGAAAAAATTGCAGGAAACGCCCTGGCTGGACGTACTACGTTCCGTTTCCAAACCGGGCGAGTCCCTGATCTTTGTCACACTCAAGGATTACACGCCCAAGGATGAAGTGCCGGAAGCCTGGCGCAAGGTTCGCAACGAGTTGAACGATATCAAGCACACTCTGCCGGAAGGTGTGCGCGGGCCATTTCCGAATGACGAGTTCGGCGATGTGCAGGTAAGCATCTTCGCGCTGACCGGGGATGGCTATGATCTTGCCGCCTTGCGTCATTACGCGGAGAAGGTGGCACTTGAACTGCGCCGGGTTGCGGATGTGAAGCGCGTCGAGCTCATCGGTGTGCAACAGGAGAAGATATACATCGATGCCTTGCCCAGCCGCATGGCAACGTTGGGAATCTCGCCCATCCAGATCGTGGAAGCCCTGCAGAAGCAGAATGCCGTGACACCGGGCGGATTCGTCGAAGTCGGCGGCAACCGTATCTATATGCGCGTGACCGGCGGTTACGACAGCGTGGAGCGGGTGCGCAATACCGATCTGCGCGTGAACGGGCAGCATTTTCATCTGGGAGATATCGCCAGGGTGAGCCGCGGCTTGGCCGACCCGCTGGGTCCCCAGATGCGCTACGGCGGGCAACCGGCCATCGGCATCGGTGTCGTCATGAACACGGGCGGGGATGTCATCAAATTGGGCAAGAATCTGGCGCGCGAGATGAAGCGTATCACCGGGGAGTTGCCGGTCGGTGTCGATGCGCATGTGGTTTCCAACCAGCCGGAGGTGGTCAAGGATTCCATTCACCTGTTCCAGCGTTCCCTGCTGGAGGCCATCATCATCGTGCTGGCGGTCTCATTCCTGAGTCTGGGTATGCGTACCGGGGCGGTGGTGGCGCTTTCCATTCCGCTGGTACTGGTGATCACCTTTTTCGCCATGAAGACGTTCGGCATCGACCTGCAGCGCGTCTCACTGGGTGCCCTGATCATCGCGCTTGGTTTGCTGGTGGACGACGCCATCATCGCAGTGGAGATGATGGTGGTAAAGATGGAGCAGGGATGGGACCGGCTCAAGGCGGCGACCTATGCCTATACTTCGACGGCCTTTCCCATGTTGACGGGCACGCTGATCACCGTGGCGGCCTTTACTCCGGTGGGATTCTCCAGGTCGGCAGCGAGCGAATACACCATTTCCATTTTCCAGGTGGTGACCATCGCGCTGCTGGTTTCCTGGATCGTCGCGGTGGTGTTCACGCCCTACATCGGCTACAAGCTGCTCGATCAGAAGGCGCTGATCGCCAAGGCGCAGAAACATGGCGACGACATCTACGACACGCCGTTCTATCGCCGCTTCCGCAGCGTGCTGAACTGGACCCTGCACAATCGCTGGAAAGTGATCGGTGCGACGCTGCTGGCTTTCGTCATCTCCATGCTGCTGTTCGGCAAGTTCGTACAGCGTGAATTCTTCCCGCCTTCGAGCCGGCTGGAACTGCTGGTAAACGTGCGGCTGCCACAAGGCGCTTCACTCAAGGAGACGACGCGCGATGTGAAGCGCATCGAGCAACTGATCAAAGACGATCCGGCGGTCGACCATTTCAGTTCGTACATCGGCAACGGCGCGCCACGTTTCATCCTCACGCTGCACCAGGAATTGTCGGACGATAGCTTCGGGCAGTTCGTGGTGGTCGCGAAAAATCTGCAGGCGCGCGACGACTTCATGCACCGCATGCAGGTGAGTTTCGCCCAAGCGGACTTTGCCGATATCCGCGTGCGTGTGGCACGGCTGGAGAACGGTCCGCCGGTCGGTTATCCGGTGCAGTTCCGCGTGATGGGGGACGACCTGGGCAAGCTGCGCGAAATCGCCGGGCAGGTCGCAGGTTTCATGCGTGCCGATTCCGGACTCACCAACGTCAATTTCGACTGGAACGAGAAGGTGAAAAGCATCCGCGTCGAGGTCGACCAGGACAAGGCGAGGCAACTGGGCGTCTCTAGCCAAGAGGTTTCGCAGATCATGCGGGCGACGCTTAATGGCATCGCGCTGACCCAGTATCGCGAGGCGGATCAGTTGATCGATGTGGTCTGGCGTGGTGGCTTCGGCGGCGAATCCCGTTCGCTGAACCACTTGTCCGATATCGAGATCCCACTGGCAAGCGGTGGTCATGTACCCCTGGCCCAGGTGACGAAACTGGTGCCCGTGCTGGAGGAAGGTGTGATCTGGCGCCGCAATCGATTGCCAACCATGGTGGTGCAGGCGGATGCGAAGGCCGGTGCCATGCCCGAAACGATTTCCAGGCATCTGAATGTCCAGCTGGATGAACTGCGTGCGACGCTACCGGCCGGGTACCGTATCGAAATGGGTGGCTCCGTAGAGGAATCGGCCAAGGGTTCCACCGCCATCATGGCCGTCGTGCCGCTGATGCTGGTGGGCGTACTGACATTGCTCATGATGCAGTTGCAGAGTATCAGCCGTACCGTGATGGTGTTGCTTACCGCCCCGCTCGGGATGATAGGGGTGACTCTGGCGCTGCTGCTGTTCCAGGCGCCGTTCGGCTTTGTTGCCTCGCTGGGGGTGATCGCGCTGTCCGGCATGATCATGCGCAATTCGGTCATCCTGGTTGACCAGATCCGGCAGGACGAGGAAGCCGGGAAATCGCAGTGGGAAGCCATCGTCGGTTCCACCGTGCGCCGTTTCCGACCCATCGTGCTGACCGCTTCTGCCGCCATCCTTGCCATGATCCCGTTGTCGCGACAGGTGTTCTGGGGGCCGATGGCGGTGTGCATCATGGGCGGGCTGGTGGTGGCGACGCTGCTGACCTGTCTGTTCCTGCCTGCGCTGTATGCGGCGTGGTACCGGGTGCGCGAGGAAGATGTGTAATGCAGCACTCGATATTTTACTGACCGTCTGGCTCAATCAACGAAACTCCCGGCGGCAGTCGAGCTGCGATTTCATTAATCAATTATTCAACCCAGTTTTACAAGGAGATACCTTATGACTCAAACCTCCAGCCCACGTGGACAATCAATCCTCGAAGCACTGCGCTGGCGTTACGCTACCAAGGAATTCGACAGCACTCGAAAGGTTTCGGATGAAGACCTGGAGACGATCCTCGAATCGATCCGCCTGGCCCCGACCTCGCGGGGGCTTCAGCCATTCCAGGTGGTGCTGGTGACCGATTCTGCGACCAAAGGCGCAATTCGCAAAGTCGCTTTTGATCAGGCGCAGCCGGAAAGTGCTTCACATCTCCTCGTATTTTGTGCACGGCCAGACATCAAGGACCGCGCAGAGAATTTTTTTGCGAACGCCCGGCAGAACGGGGCTCCAGAGGAAATCATCGCGCAGATGCGCAAGAAAGTCAGGCTTGGCAATCTCGTCAATACGCTGACGTTTTCCCGTAAGTCCTGGGCAACCCATCAGGCTTACATCGCTTTGGGGTATGCCACCATGACCGCCGCGCAACTGGGAATCGATTGTTGTCCCATGGAAGGGTTCTTTCCATCCAAAGTTGCCAGGATACTGGAGCTTCCAAAAGGTCTGTCCCCGGTTGTTTTGCTGGCCATTGGCTATCGGTCCCCCACAGACAACGTGCGTCCGAAATACCGGCTATCAACAACGGAGCTGATCGCCCGGGTGTGACTCGCTGCAGGGGTTCCGCACACGAATTCTGTGCATGCGCCGTTCGGGCGTTTCTGGGTTAGCTCATGCTGTTCCTATTTGTCTCGGGCATGCGAGAAGATGAGGGATTCCATTGGTCTTCATCCCGCAACTGGCACGATATTCCCAGTGGCGGCCTGACCTGCCTGTTCCTGCCTGCGCTGTATGCGGCGTGGTACAAGGTACGCGAGGAGGTGGCGGGGTAACATGGCGAGAGGGCAGCCGATATGGTTTAATCGCGTACCATGACTGCCTCCTTTAAAACCATTGCTCTGATCGGCAAATACAAGTCGCCGGAGATTGCTGCGCCTTTGCTCAAACTGGCTGATTTCCTGGCGAGCATGGGGCTGGCCGTGGTGGTGGATACGCTTACCAACGAACATCTCATGCATCATTCTTACAGTGTACTGGCACTGGAAGAAATGGAAGATAAAGTCGATCTGGCGGTGGTTATGGGCGGTGACGGCACCTTGCTGAACATTGCGCGCATGCTGGCTCCTTTCGACATTCCGGTGGTCGGTGTCAATCAGGGGCGTCTGGGTTTTTTGACCGATATCTCCATTGATACCATGCAACGCACCATTTCCA
>JBNKBO010000082.1:0-4851 GCA_050287265.1 Sideroxydans sp.
ATGAGCGCAGGCCCGTTCGTCAAAATCAATGAGGCAATTTCATTCATCGTCAATTGCGAGACCCAGGATGAGATCGACTATTACTGGGAGAAACTTTCTGCGGTACCCGAAGCCGAGCAATGCGGCTGGATCAAGGACAAGTATGGCGTCTCATGGCAGATCGTTCCCGTACAAATGAGTGAACTGATGGCCGGCTCTCCCGAGCAACGTGCACGCGTAACGCAGGCATTCCTGAAAATGAAGAAGTTCGATATCGTGGGTTTGCAGCGCGCCTACGATGCGGCCTGAGTTGCACCGGCCACAATAATCCGCTGCCATATCTTTACTGGAGGAACCCGAAATGGCCAAGGTCAGTACTTATCTTAATTTCCCCGGCAATACCGAAGCCGCTTTCATGTTTTACAAATCTGTTTTCGGCACGGAGTTTTCCACGCCCATTGGCCGCTTCAAGGATATTCCGCCACAGCCGGACCAGCCGCCCATACCGGAACAAAACCGCAATCTCGTCATGCACGTCGCGCTGCCCATCCTCGGCGGACATGTGCTGATGGGAACGGATGTAACGGAATCCATGGGCTTTACGCTCAACCCGGGTAACAACGTGCATATCAACCTCGAACCCGACACGCGCAGCGAAACCCGGCGTTTGTTCAACCTGCTCGCAGACGGCGGCAAGGTGGGAATGCCTCTGCAGGACATGTTCTGGGGCGGATATTTCGGCAGTCTCACCGACAGGTTCGGTGTTAACTGGATGTTCAACTGCAACGCAAAAGACTAGAAGGAGAATGTCATGGCAAACAATCCCGTCAACTGGTTTGAAATTTATGTGCAGGATATGACGCGCGCAAAGCGCTTTTACGAAACCGTGTTCCAGACCAGACTGGACAAGCTTGAAAATCCGGAGATCGAGATGTGGGGTTTCCCGATGGACATGGAGCGTTTCGGTGCCAGCGGGTCGCTGGTCAGGATGGAAGGGATGCCCTCGGGCGGCAACAGCACCATCGTCTATTTCTTCTGCGAAGACTGTGCGGTGGAATCGGACCGTGTCGAAACAGCAGGCGGCCGCATCTTCAAACCCAAGTTCTCCATCGGCCAGTACGGCTTCATCGCGTTGGCATATGACACCGAGGGCAACATGATCGGCATGCACTCGATGAAATAATCGATCCGGCGCTTCAACCCCGCAGTAGCAGGAAGATATTCGTGACCAGTTCTTGCGCGGCCACTTCGCCGCGCAGGTTCAAATAACTGCGCGAAGTTCTTCGTCATATATCCGCCGAAAATGTCAGAAATTCGTCGCCTGAAACTCACGTTGATTTCACGCTTCTATTTCCCACAATCCAATCAGTGTCTTAGCCCTGGCACGGGTTTTGCGTTCACTATCTCAAAATAATCAAAAAAAATGCTTCTGCTCAGTAAGAGAAGGCGCTGATTAATATATTTTGAGAGTTACATGAATTGTGAAATACGACGACCAACCTGGTGGTGCAGGCCCCGGCGGGGGTATGCGAGATATTCCTGATCTGGATATTGTCCGCCGGATCCAGAATGCGATTGATATGCTGCCCAGCCCGATATTCATCAAGGATGGGGCCGGGCGGTATATTGCCTGCAATCGCGCATTTGAAAGTTATATTGGCCTTCCGCGCGCCAGGATCGTCGGCGCCACTGTTTATGATGTCGCCCCGGCAGAACTTGCCGCCATCTATGAAAAAGCCGATCGCGACTTGATTGCCCGGGGCGGGACGCAAAGCTACGAGACCAACGTACGTTATGCCGACGGTACTTTCCACGATGTTCTCTTTTACAAGTCGGTGTTTTACAACGCAGAAGGAAAGACCGATGGCATTTCCGGCGTGATGCTCGACATAACCGAGCGCAAACGTCTGGAAAAAGAGGCCGCCCAGGCGGCCATGAAGGATTTCCTGACCGGCGCCTTGAATCTGCGCACGTTCTACGAGCTCGCCAATCAGGAATTCAGCTGCTTCAAACGCACTGGCGAAGCATTTTCCCTGCTTATGCTCGACCTCGATTTTTTTCAAGAAGATCAACGATACATTCGGCCACGAGGCGGGAGACGTTGCGCTGCAAAAATTCGTCCAGTCTGCCAAGGCCAATCTTCGCGAGCAGGATATTTTTGCCAGGACAGGGGGCGATGAATTCAGGTTGTTGCTGCCCGGCACACCGCAGAGCGGAGCAATCTTGCTGGCCGAGAGAATTCGCAGCGAAGTGAATCTGGTAAAGGTTGGCGCACCGAATAGCAGAAATACCTTGTCCGTGAGCATCGGCGTGTGCAGCAGCCTTCCGGATGATAAAGGTATTGAAGACATTGTCCGCCGGGCCGATGTTGCGCTGTACCAGGCCAAAGCAGCTGGCCGCAACACGGTTAAGGTCTGTTAGCTACACTGCGACCTATAGATCAATCTGCAATCGACAAAGTCTGCTGACACACCGTTGTCAGCAGTTTAGCGGTAGAGTTCCGCCTGCGCATAACGCGGAGCACTCCATGAAAAAGCTCGATCTGAAAAAGGAACTCAAGCACCTGTACCAGCCTTCCACCAAGGAAGTGGCGCAGGTTGACGTCCCTCCCATGAATTACCTGATGATAGACGGTAAAGGCGATCCGAATAATTCGCAGGAATTTACCGATGCCATCGCCGCCTTGTTCGCGGTAGCTTACACCCTCAAGTTCACGGTCAAAAAAAGTCCGCTCGCGGTCGACTACGGTGTGTTGCCGCTGGAAGGATTGTGGTGGGCAGAGGATATGAGCAAGTTCAGCTCAGAAGACAAAAGCAACTGGTTGTGGACAGTAATGATCGCGCAACCGGAATTCATCACGCAGGCGATGGTAGATGAGACGATCGCCGAGGTGACCAGGAAAAAGAATCCGGCTGCCATTTCCAGGATGCGCTTTGAAAATCTGGCCGAGGGCACTTGCGCGCAGATCATGCACATCGGCCCGTTCAGCGAGGAAGGGCCAAACATCGAAAGAGTGCATCGTTTCATCAAGGAAAGCGAGCACCAGCTTCACGGCAAACACCACGAAATCTATCTGAGCGACATCCGCAAGGCCGCCCCGGCCAAATGGAAAACGGTCATCCGGCAGCCGATGCGAATTTTATAAAGGAGATCAGCCATGAGCACTGTCAAGAAAATTCCCGAAGGTTTCCATGCCATCACCCCTTACCTGGCCGTAAAAAATGCGAGAGCGGCGATCAGTTTCTATCAGCAGGTTTTTGGCGCGAAAGAAACCGGCCGCATTTCCATGCCGGACGGCGCAGTGGGACATGCTGAATTGCAGATAGGTGATTCGAAGATCATGTTGGCCGAAGAAATCCCCGCATGGGGCAACACGAGTCCGGCCACGCTGGGTGGCTCGCCGGTCGGTATTGCGTTGTATGTTGACGATGCCGATGCCGTATTCAAGCGCGCACTGGATGCGGGTGCAACCGAGATCGAGCCGATGAAGGATCAGTTTTACGGTGACCGCTCCGGTTTGCTGGCCGACCCTTTCGGCCACAAATGGTATGTCATGACACATATCGAGGACGTGCCACTACCCGAAATACAGAAGCGCTTTGATGCGGTGTTCGCGGCAAATTAGGCGATGGCCGGAATGGCTCGTCAGTATTTTATGAAGGAGTGGATATCAAGAACTGCGGCTTGAGAATTTACGAAAGTCGCACACATCAAGTTCCCCCCCCCACCCTGGCCATCCCCCTGCATGGGGAATGTAGTATGCGCATTTCCCGGGGATGTTCATGGGCGATTATTCATATTAAAACAAGCTCTTAAAAACGCCTACACTTTCGGTGCGGAGTGCGTTTTTTGGCCTACAAATAGCGCTGGCGTTTTGCCATGGACTTGCTAGAATCTCGCGCCGTCCATAGCGGGAAAGGTTGCTACGATCGGCATGGATAACACTAGACATATAAACTAAATCTAAGGAGTACAAATGAAACTCTCTGTCTTGATTGCTGTTCTGCTGGCTCTGACTTTGTCCATTTCTGGTCTTCCAGAGGCCCTGGCAGCTACTGATACAATCCTCGCAGCTGCAGACCAGGATACAACCGAACCTGATGCTTCCGAACCTGATGCTTCCGAACCTGATGCTTCCGACTCGGAGGATGATAACTCGGAGGATGATAATTCGGAGGATGACGACTCCGAGGATGCCGGAAAGGAATAAGCTGTACCTCGCTTTAGCAAAAAAGCCGACGCCAGTCGGCTTTTTTGTTTTCTGCAATTTCAAAATTGTCAGTCGATTTCGCGCCAGTCCAGGCCGTGCGCCTGTGTCGCCACGGCTACCTGACCGCGCTGGCTGCCCAGTACCTCTCTGAGCGCCGTCATGGCCAATTCGGCGATGTTGTTCTTGCGACTCAGATGTGCGGCAACAACTTGTTGCAAGAGGCTGCAATCCAGTTTCTTCAGCAACGCAGCCGCATCAGCATTGTTCAAGTGTCCATAGCGTCCGCCCACGCGCTGTTTCAGGCGGTAGGGATAATCGCCTTCGGCCAGCATCCGGCTATCGTGATTGCATTCCAGCACCAGCGCATGGCAACCGCTCAGAAGCGTTTCGATATGCGGCGTTGCGCTGCCCGCATCGGTAAGCACCCCAAGCTTGCGCACGCCGTCGCTGAATACGTATTGAACCGGCTCCGCCGCATCGTGCGGCACCGGATATGCCTGCACTTGTATTTCGCCAATGGAGAATGTCTGATGCGGATTGATCTCGGTGACAGCAAGTTCGGCGAATGCGGTTTTTTGTGTGCGTAAAGTGCCGTGGGTGAGCCAGACGGGGAGGTCGAATTTGCGCGCCAGTCTGGCGACACCCGAGATGTGGTCACCATG
>JBNKBO010000083.1:0-4781 GCA_050287265.1 Sideroxydans sp.
GGCCGCGGCTTCATCAATCAGGTCGATGGCCTTGTCAGGCAGAAAACGGTCGGCAATGTACCGATGGCTCAGTGTGGCAGCGGCAATTACCGCGCTATCTTGAATGCGCACGCCGTGATGCACCTCGTATCGTTCTTTCAGCCCGCGTAAAATGCTGATGGTGTCCTCTACCGTCGGCTCGTCGATCAGCACCGGTTGGAAGCGTCGTTCCAGGGCAGCATCTTTCTCGATGTACTTGCGGTATTCATCCAGCGTAGTCGCGCCGATGCAGTGCAATTCTCCACGCGCCAGTGCGGGCTTGAGCATGTTGCCCGCGTCGATCGCACCCTCGGCCTTGCCGGCACCGACCATGGTATGCAACTCGTCGATGAATACGATGTTTTTGCCTTCATCCTTGGCCAGTTCGTTGAGCACCGATTTCAGGCGTTCCTCGAATTCGCCGCGATATTTGGCGCCGGCCAGCAATGCGGCCATGTCCAGCGACAGTACACGCTTGCCTTTCAATGTTTCGGGCACTTCCTCGTTGATGATGCGCTGTGCCAAGCCCTCGACAATCGCGGTCTTGCCCACGCCGGGCTCGCCGATCAGCACCGGGTTGTTCTTGGTGCGGCGCTGCAGCACCTGTATGGCGCGGCGAATCTCGTCATCGCGGCCGATGACCGGGTCAAGCTTGCCCTGACGCGCCCGCTCGGTGAGGTCGAGCGTGAATTTTTTCAATGCTTCGCGCTGACCTTCGGCTTCCTGCGAACCAACCGATTCGCCGCCGCGTACGGCGTTGATGGCGGTCTCCAGCGCGGCACGGGTGATGCCATGCTGTTTGTAGAGGCGGCCGCATTCACCTTTGTCGTTGGTCAATGCCAGCAAATACATTTCCGAAGCAATGAACTGGTCGCCGCGCTTCTGCGCTTCCTTGTCGGTGAGGTTGAACAGGTTGCCCAGATCGCGCCCGACCTGCACTTCGCCGCCGTGGCCCTCTATTTTGGGCAGGCGGTTGACAGCATCGTTAAGCGCCGTCTTGAGCGCATTTACGTTCCCGCCCGCACGGGCCAGCAGCGAGCCCGCCCCGCTGTCGGCATCGTTGAGCAGCGCCAGCAACAGGTGCTGCGGCTCGATAAACTGGTTATCGGCACCTACGGCCAGGCTTTGGGCATCGGCCAGGGCCTGTTGTAACTTGGTTGTAAATTTGTCGAAACGCATGACGCACTCCTGAGTGAAATATCTGATTGCAGAATAAATGGGGCATGCAGCAACAATTTCAAGTCCAGGAAAACAGTGAATAAGTCCGGTACGGCCAGGCCAAGCATGTTCAGGGTTTCGCTACATCCCTTATACTACGCTCTCATCCAGGAAAATGTGCCATGCCTTACACCTCGCTCGCCTACCACATCCGTACCAATGTTGCCGCCGCTCTGGCTGAAGATGGCTGCGACAACGATCTCACAGCGCAACTGATCCCGGAACAGGCACTGGCGCACGCAACCGTCACAACGCGCGAAGCGATGGTGCTGTGCGGAATACCATGGTTCGAGGGATGCTTCCTGACACTAGACCCGAATTACACGATCAACTGGAAATTGAATGAAGGCGATCTTGCCGCAGCCGGCCAGACATTGTGCGAAATCAGCGGCAATGCGCGAGCACTGCTTTCTGCCGAGCGTCCTGCCCTGAATTTCCTGCAGACACTTTCCGCGGTCGCCACACAGACACGACATTACGTCGAGGCCGTCGACGGCACGCATGCCAGGATCATGGATACACGCAAAACCCTGCCCGGTCTGCGCATGGCGCAAAAACATGCAGTAAAAGTGGGCGGCGGACATAATCAGCGTATTGGCCTGTTTGACGGCGTACTCATCAAGGAAAACCACATTGCGGCAGCCAGCAGTATCAGCAGAATACTGGAACAGACATTCCGGACCACCCCACCTGGCGTTTCGATACAGATAGAAGTTGAAAACCTTGCCGAACTGGATGAGGCATTGAATGCTGGCGCGCAGTTGATCCTGCTCGACAATTTCTCGCTGGCGGATATGCGCCGCGCAGTGAAACGCACCGCAAAGCGCGCCGAACTGGAAGCTTCAGGCGGCATCACGCTGAAAAATGTCCGGCGCATCGCCGAGACCGGTGTGGATCGCATTTCCATCGGCGCCCTGACAAAGGATATCAAAGCGGTCGACCTGTCGATGCACTTGTCGCTCTCTTGAAATATTCATACTCGCCCCTTATATTAGAATCTACTGATTTTCTGAAATTCGAGGGACAAATATCATGAGTGATTCCAGACAAATCGTCTGCCCGCATTGCGATGCGGTAAACCGCGTTCCGTCAGACAGACTGGGTGAAAAGCCCGTCTGCGGTAAATGCAAAAAAGCGCTGTTTGAAGCCCATCCGGTCGAGTTGAACGAAAGCAATTTCATGCGCCATATCGGCAACAGTGATATCCCGGTGCTGGTGGATTTCTGGGCGCCCTGGTGCGGACCATGCCGCTCGATGGCACCTGCATATGCACAAGCCGCACAGCGTCTTGAACCGGAAATGCGCGTGGCCAAGCTGAACACGGAAGAAGCGCAACAGCTCGCCGCACAATACAATATACGCAGCATCCCGACTTTGGCATTATTCAAGGGCGGGCGCGAGGCGGCACGTCAGGCAGGCGCGATGGATGCGGCCAGTATTGTGTCGTGGGCAAAATCGAAATCCTGAATGGAGAATATATGAAATACCTGCTTATTCTGGTGGCTGCGCTGTTGCTGGCGGCGTGCAGCGATCCGTATCGCAATTTGTACGAAGGCATCCAGACCAACAACGATGCAAAGCGGTCGCCGACCGAACGCGCCGTTTCACCTGCGCCAAGTTACGACGAGTACAAGAAAGAAGTGGAAGGCAAACCAGCAAAATGATACTGGACACGGCCAGATGAGTTCAGACCATTTCTCGCCGCTTGCCGAACAGTACGCTTCGTTCCGCCCCTCCTATCCGGATGAATTGTTCGATTGGCTGGCGAGCGTCGCCCCGCAGCGCGAATTTGCATGGGACTGCGGCGCCGGAAGCGGGCAAGCGTCTGCTGCCCTCGCCTCGCGTTTCAAACAGGTGCTGGGAACAGACATCAGTGCCGCACAACTGGCTTCCGCACCCTCCCTGCCCAATGTGGAATACCGGGTAACACCCGCCGAAACCAGTGGCCTGCCGGAGCACTCGGCTGACCTCGTTACAGTTGCCCAGGCATTGCACTGGTTCGATTTACCTGCGTTCTATGCAGAAGTCAGACGGGTACTGAAACCGCAAGGTGTAATTGCAGTGTGGGGCTATAACCGCCTGATCATCGACCATCCCGAGTTGCAGAACATCATTGATCACTTTTATGAAGACACGATCGGGATTTATTGGCCTGCAGAGCGCATGCATGTCGAGAACGATTATCTGCACCTGCCTTTTCCGTTTGAACGTCTTCTTGCTCCCCGCTTCTCGTTGCACAAGGAATGGCCATGCGAACACTTGCTGGGATATCTGCGCAGCTGGTCTGCAGTCGGGCGTTTTCAGGCCGCCAACGGTTTCGATCCGGTCGACGCACTCGAAAAAAAGATCAAGCTGCTCTGGCCAAAAGGAAAGTCATACTGGATAGAGTGGCCGATGTTCATTCATGCCGGCCGCATGGAATGATCAGGCCACTTTGCGCGCAACCAGATCGATCAGCGCCGACATGCCGCTGTGGCCCGAGCCTTCGCGAATGACATCGTCATGTTCGCTCAGATGTAACATCTCCATGTCGGCAAATTCCCTGCGCAACATCGCCTCGGTATAAAGATTTTCGGCTTGCGACGGACCACCGGTGCCGTATTCCAACTGGCGCGGCGTGTACCCCTGCAGCAACAGCAATCCGCCCGGTTTGAGACAGCGTTTGATGAAAGCAAACATCTGTTCGCGCGCACCGGGCGGGACAAACTGAATGAAAATCGCGACAACCGCGTCGAACCTGTTTTCACCCCAATCCCATTGCATCAGGTCAGCCTGCTCAAACTTCACGGCAACGCCGCGCTGTTGCGCCAGCCTTGCGGCTTTTTCCAGTGCAACAGGTGAAGAATCAACCGACAGTACGTCCAGCCCCTGTTGTGCAAGCCACACGCCGTTGCGGCCTTCGCCGTCTGCGACGGCAAGGCAACGCATCTCCGGTTTGAGCAAACCTGCCTGCGAAACCAGAAAAGTATTCGGCTCGGTACCGAAGTGGTATTCATCGCCCGCGTAGCGTTCGTTCCAGATACTCATATCGTTACTGTGCAAGCTGAAATAGCTATCAGCTTATTGCGGCACGTTTGTGCTGATAAACGCCTTGAGTTTCGCCAGATCAGCATCCATCACTTCGCAACGCTGTGGCAAGTCTTCGATGCCCACCATCGACTCGGGACGTTCCGGCTGACGGCCCAGCGCTTCCTGAATGGTTTCGGCAAACTTGGCGGGTAATGCAGTTTCCAGACAGATCAACGGCAAGGTGGGACGGCGCTGTTCAAGGCCGACTTTTATCCCGTCCGCAGTATGCGTATCGATCATTACGCCGTATTCCTCCCACACTTCGCGGATAGTGTTAAGGCGGTTCTGGTGCGTGCTCTTGCCGGAGGAAAAGCAGAATTTCGGCAATTCGTTCCAGTAAGCCGTATCTTTGATGTCGAACGATCCGCCGCTTTCCACCTTGCTCCAGAATTCGCGCACCTTGGCACCGTCGCGTCCGACCAGGTCGAACACGAAGCGCTCGAAGTTGCTGGCCTTGGAAATATCCATCGACGGGC
>JBNKBO010000084.1:0-4716 GCA_050287265.1 Sideroxydans sp.
CCAGCAGCAGCACTCGCCCGCCCTCTGCCGTGCTGACCGTGACCAACGCATTGACCATGCCTGTCACCTGCCCATCGGCGCGCAACACAAACAACCTGCACAGCGCAGGATCATCGAGGATCATGCGCAGGCCGCGCAACTGTTTGTCGCGCCCGGGATGAAAATCGTTTTCCAGCGCAAACAGTTCGGCCAGTAGATCGGCGAGATGAGGCAAGTCATCAGCAGTTGCGAAATCGATTGCAACAGACTTTTGGTTATTCAACCGGGCCTCCGCGAATCAGTATGTAAACACCCGCAGATTAATCTTCTTCGCCCACGCACGCCAGCACCACGCCGATGGCTTGCCCGGCGTCTGTCGTCAGGCTGAGGCAATGCTCGCTACCACCGACCAGATACAAATTAAAATTTTCGCGTTGCAATGCGGATGGCATCCGGGCAGGCATGTCATCGTCGTTGCAGAATGTAAAGCGCAGATCCGGCCAATCCTTTTTCAAGGAAGCCAGAACTTCGTCATTCAGTTCGCCCAGTGAAGCAACCCTGCTGGCGATCTGTTCCAGTGTCTCGGCGGCAATCATATATTCGCTACTCTTCCGTCTCGGCAAACTTGCTCAGCGATTTCGCTTCCACGCCGAGTATCCTGGCCAGCCAGGGTGGTGGCGCATCGAGCACCTGTTGCAAACGTTCCAGCGTTGCACGCGCCTTGCCGCCTTCGGGTATTTTCACCGGATGAATGTTGGCGCGTACCACTTTGGCTGTGGCCGGACCGCCGATGGATTGCACATAGACGATCTGGCAATCGTTGATGAGATTGGCGCGAGCGACGTTCTTGTCTTCGGCGTCTTCCGTGATGGATGTCGAACGCGCATCGATGAGACGGATGCTGTCGCGCCCGACCTGGTAAATAAGGAAACGCGGACATGAACCGAAATGGCCGTCGAGATTTTCTTCGGTGTTTGAGGCAACAGCCACGCGCAGGCTGCCGGGCATATCGCCTTCGGCATAGGCATCCAGCGGCGGCAAATCTTCTGCATCGCCGGATTCGCCCCATAACTGGTGCACAGCCAGCTTGATGGTGGCGCTGTCCACGTCGGGCTCGACGGTCTCGTCACCGGACAGGATCAGTTTGAGATCGGCCACGGTCACCTTGGCCAGTTTCTCCTCGGTGACGGGCAAGCCGAGATGCTCGCCCAATTTTGCCACCAGTGCGGACGTATTCACTTCGGAAAGCGTGCGGGTGGCCATTGCGATTCGCAGAGCGGCTGCTTTTGTGATGATTCCGTTACTCATATTAACCCCTCTTGGGAAGGGAGAAGAGAGAAGGGGGAAGGGTGGGTGTGGTTTTTTCTCTTCCCTCTTCCCCCTTTACCCTTCCCTTGTTTCTTAGGCTGCAATCTGTGTGATGCACCCCTTGATCGGGCAGATCTTTACGCACTGGGGCTTGTCGTACTCGCCATCGCACTCGGTACATTCGTCCACATTGATCTTATACATGCCCTTCTTGACACTGATGGATGCCGTCGGGCATTCCGGTTCGCAATCACCGCAAGCGGTGCACAGCTCCATATTGATACTCATTGCCATGATGAAATCTCCTTTCTAAATTCGGGAAGGGTAAAGGGTGAAGGGATCGCGCCTGCAGCGCTCAAGGGTAAAACCGAAACCGCAGTTACCCTTCTCCCTTCCCTCTTCCCCCTTCTCTGCTTTCACTCCGCCGCATCGACACGTCTGGCGCGCACCGAATAAGGCAGGCGCGCAGGCGCCGGTTGCGGTTCGATGTAATACGTCCCACCGTTGTTGAGCTTGATCTCGCCGCCCCACTTCTCCTGGGTGTCGAACTCCATCGCCACGATGGTGTCCTCGAGATCGCGCTTGGGCAGGTAGAACTGATAGCTACCCTTGCTGTCGCGTCTGATCATGATGTTTGCCATTTGTTGCTCCTTCGTCGCAAGTGAAGGGTAAAGGGTGAAGGGATCGCACCTGCGGCGCTCAAGGGTAAAACCGCACTGCATTTACCCTTCTCCCTTCAGGCCGCTTGCGGCCGCCCTTCTCCCTTCCCTGCCTTACCTCACCAAATCGTGGTTGTAGTCCGTGGTCCCCATGCCGCGAGTTTCCTCGTCCAGCCGCTCCAGCACCGCATTCGTGATCGTGGTCAGCATCTGCATCGCGCCTTCATAACCCAGCGTGGTCGAACGGTGCAGGTGATGGCGGTCAAAAATCGGGAAACCGATACGGATCAGCGGCACCTCGAATTCCTTGCCCAGAGCCAGCGTGTCGCGCAGGATGAACTTGGCGTAGCTGTTGCCGATCATGAAATCGGGCTTCTCGGTCAGTACCAGTGAACGGAAATGCCACAGGTCGGCGCCCGCGAACACCTGGGTGTTCTTGCCATACGGCGTTTCGTCCAATACCTTCTGGATCGCTTTCGTCCACTTCTTGCTGCCGTTGTTGCACAGCACATGCAGCGGTTCGATTCCCAGCTCGGTGAGGAACTTGACCATGCCGATGGTGAAATCGGGATCGCCGTACAGGCTGATCTTCTTGCCGTGCAACCAAGTGTGGCTGTCGGTCATCATGTCAACGTAGCGGCCACGTTCCTTGGCCAGCGAATCCGGTATCGGTTTTCCGCTGACTTCTGCCACCTTCATCAGAAATTCGTCCGTCCATTCCAGACCCATCGGAATGGAGAGTTTGGGCACTTCATGCTTCCAGGTGTTTGTAACGAACTTCCTGGTCTTGTCCAGTTGCATCGGCTGCAGCAGGAAAGTGGTCTTCGCATTCGGCGCATCCTTCACTTCGTCCTGCGTGGTGCCACCCGCATACATGCGGTACTCGCCGTCGGCCGGCGTATCCAGCACTTCAGTCGGGTCGGACAGCAGCGAATACTCCACACCCATCTCTTTCATCATGCGGTGCAAGACGCGGTAGTTGCCGAGGTAGGTTTCGAAACCGGGTACCAGGTTAATTTTGCCGTTCTTGCCGGGCTCCTTGTCTTCCATCGTGTTCAGCGTGAAATAGCGGATGATGCCCTCGAACATGTTGTCCCAGCCGGTGACATGCGAACCCACGAACGACGGAGTGTGCGCGAACGGTGCCGGAAACTCCTGCGGAATGAACTCTTCCTTCTTCGAGTTAGTGATGAAGGCGTTGAGGTCGTCACCGATGACTTCCGCCATACAGGTGGTGGACACCGCGATCATGTCGGGCTTGTACAACGCCTTGGCGTTTTGCAGGCCGTCCTTCATATTCTTCTGGCCACCGAACACAGCTGCGTCTTCCGTCATGGAATCGGACACGCAGGCGACCGGCTCGCGGAAGTGGCGGTTGAAGTAGGTGCGGAAATACGCCACGCAACCCTGCGAACCATGCACATAAGGCAGCGTTTTCTCGAAGCCCAGTGCGCACAGTACTGCGCCCAGCGGCTGACAGGCCTTGGCCGGATTCACGGTCAGCGCCTCGCGCTTGAAGTTCAGCTCGCGGTACTCCATGGTGGTGGTCCACTTGAAGGTCTCGGCGATCTTGTCCGCACTGTGCGCCTCTTCAAAGTTGGCCTTCTTGTTGCTCAGTGTTTCCTTGTATTCGTCCTGACGGAACAGGGGATAACAAGGTTTGATGTCATCGACTTTTTGCATTTCTGTCTCCTTGGCCCGAACCGCTAATCTGCGGACACGGGCATCAGTTAAGGGGTATTACAATTTCTTTCTCCACTCCTTCCCCCTTGCAGGGGGAAGGTTGGGATGGGGGTAGAGTCGTGAAACCTGACCGTTTCTACCCTCTCCCTAGCCCTCTCCCTGATGGAACTACTAGCCATTCGACTAAGCTGCCAAACAACGCCAGCTAAGTCGCTGGTTATGCAAGGGAGAGGGGACAAGTAGAGTTAAGCAGCCTCTTTCTCTGCGACCGGTTCTTCCTGCTTCAACCACGGCGGGGTCATCTTGCTCCAGCACGGGTTGTTCAGCGTCATGTCCATGTCGCGCGCGAAAATGGCGAAGCCGTCGTAGCCGTGATACGGGCCGGAATAATCCCAGCTGTGCATCTGGCGGAAGGGAACGCCCATCTTCTGGAAGATGAACTTTTCCTTGATGCCGGAACCGACCAGGTCGGGTTTGACGCGCTTCACGAATTCTTCGAATTCGAAGCCGGTCACGTCGTCGTAAATCAACGTGGCATTGCCCATTTCCTTGATGGTGCGATCGTAGTCGTCGTTGTGACCGAACTCGTAACCGGTACCGACCACTTCCATGCCCAGATCTTCATAGGCACCGATGATGTGGCGCGGACGCAGGCCGCCGACGTACAGCATCACGCGTTTGCCTTGCAGGCGTGGCTTGTACTTGTCGATGATTTCCTGCATGACCGGCTTGTACTTGGCGATGACCTTTTCGGCGTTGGCCTTGATGGTGTCGTCGAAGAATGCGGCGATCTCGCGGATGGAAGCCTCGATCTTGGTCGGACCGAAGAAGTTGTATTCCATGTACGGAATGCCGTACTTCTCTTCCATATGGCGGCTGATGTAGTTCATCGAGCGGTAGCAATGCAGCAGGTTCAGCTTGGCCTTGGGTGTGTTTTCCATTTCGGCGATGGTGCCGTCACCGGACCATTGCGCGATCACGCGCAACCCCATTTCTTCGAGAATGGTGCGGGTGGCCCAGGCATCGCCGCCGATGTTGTAGTCGCCGATGATGGTCACGTCGTACGGCGTGGACTCGAACGCCTGAT
>JBNKBO010000085.1:0-4449 GCA_050287265.1 Sideroxydans sp.
GGGAGTGGTATTGCCGGGTAGCTAAATCTGGAAGAGATAAACGCTGAAAGCATCTAAGCGTGAAACTCGCCTCAAGATGAGACTTCCCTGGGGATTCGATCCCCCTGAAGGGTCGTGGAAGACCACCACGTTGATAGGTCGGGTGTGGAAGCGCAGCAATGCGTTGAGCTAACCGATACTAATTGCCCGTGCGGCTTGATCCTATAACATTAAGCAGCAACAGGTATCAGGAACCGGGATACAGGATTCAGGTGAAAACCGGAATCTCCCGCAACCTGACACTCGCAAAACAATCAAGACACACTTTACTTCTTCCAGAATGCGTCGGGCAGTATCCGGGTTTACTGAATCCTGTATCCCGAATCCTGACACCTGACAACCGTTATGTCTGACGACCATAGCAAGTTGGCCCCACTCCTTCCCATCTCGAACAGGACAGTGAAACGACTCTGCGCCAATGATAGTGTGGATTACCCATGTGAAAGTAGGTCATCGTCAGACTCCTTACAAACACCAAAGCCCTCCTCGTGAGGGCTTTAGTGTTTGTAGAGCTTGAAAATGAACTACTCGAACGAAGTGACTTCATGCCGAAGGGCATGAAGCGGTGGACACTCACATGCGCTTTCGCGTTTCTTTGTCGCTTCGGTCATTCATCGCTCCCTGGGTTAGCGTGATATGACCTTTGCACACAAAATTCAGGATAGGCTCAGGACGTTACATAGGAGCGATCCGTGAATTATTCGTAGACTTCATGAAAATGAGTGTTTATCCTTCCTCCATTATTCAGTTCGGGTAGCAAGTGAATGGCCAACTACGACGATGCTTTCTTTGATTATGTGAATATTGGCGCAATACGCTCCGCACGACATTTCTTGCCGGTGGTACTCAACGCATTGAGTCCTCGCACTGTACTTGATGTTGGATGCGGTCGGGGCGCATGGCTGTCGGTCTGGCAGGAACTCGGAGTTCAAACAGTTCGAGGCATCGACGGAAACTATGTGGACAGATCAAAATTGCTCTGTCCGGCGGATTCGTTTTTGGCGCATGATCTGACCAAGCCTTTTGATCTTGGACAGCGTTTCGATTTTGTTCAGAGCCTTGAAGTCGCCGAACACCTTCCTGAATCAAGCGCCCGGACTTTCGTCGCCAGCCTGATCAGGCATGGCGACCGGGTGCTTTTCTCGGCGGCCACAAAGGGGCAGGGTGGGGATGACCATATAAACGAGCAAGGCTATGAATACTGGCGAGATATTTTTGCCGAACACGGTTTTGTTCCGGTTGATTTCATCAGGCCAATCATAAAACACAATACTGATATCGAACCCTGGTATCGTTATAATCCAATCCTGTATGTCTCGAGAGATCAGCTCGATAAACTCCCATCGGGGGTCAGGGAGTTTCTGATCAATGAGGACAGGATAGCTGACGTTTCACCACTGTCCTACAGGATACGCAAGCTGATAATTGAGTGCCTGCCCGTTTCAGTCATGACGAAACTGGCTAAAATTAAAGAGAAGCGGTTGGTCAAAAAATTACGAGCCGGGTACAAAGGATGATGACTAAGCCGACGCTGATTATGCTGACTTTGGCATCATTTTCTGCTGCTGCAGGACAGTTGTTATTCAAGATCGGAGCAAAAGACAAGATTGATCTCGTCAGCTTCCTGAACGTCCCAATTGCCGCAGGACTTGTTTTCTATGCGATTGGGACGGGGCTCTGGATATACGCGCTTTCTTTTGAAAAACTTGTCAACGTCTATGCGTTCACCGCGCTGACTTTTGTGATGGTATATCTGGGAGGGGTTGTAATCCTGGAAGAACGGCTGTCGGGTTTGGCTATTGTCGGCGTCTGTACGGTTCTTGGCGGCCTGTATCTGATTGTAATTGCCAGAACCTGAGTGTCTCAAAAGTTGATCGACATTTTCAGTACTTGGTGATGATATAGTTCACCTGTCACTATTTCAGGTTCCGGTTCGTAATATCTGCTACTCCGGCAACTCGAAGCTTTAAACACCTGATCCCATTGGATCATTGGGAGGGGTGGCAATTGTTGTTCATCGGTATCTGATAGAGGTATATCAATGCGTACATTTTTTGCTTCCAACCCTCGAACACTCATGAGCGTGATCCTTATTGCGCTGGTGTTCACCCTCTATTGGCCTGCACTGAACAACGAATTCGTATGGGATGCCAACGCATTTCGCGAAGATACTTCCCTGCGCAGTATGGACAACCTGTTTTCCGGCTTTTCAGCGCAAGCGGTGCAGAAAGTGGAGGACAACGGTGATCGAATGACGCACCTGAGATACTACCGGCCGTTCACCAAAGCATTGCACGTGCTGGAATACCAGATGTTCGGCCAGGAGTCTTTTGGATACAACCTGACCAACATCATGCTTCATGCCGCGGTTACGCTGCTCGTATTCGCCCTGGTCATATCGGTTCAAGGGAGCGTGCCGGTGGCGTTTTTTTCTGCGCTGCTTTTCCTGGTCAAACCGACCCACACTGAGGCTGTCGCCTGGGCGTATTCCGATTCCTATCTCTTAATGGCGATGTTCGCGCTGACCACGTTGCTGGCGTTTCGCCGCAAGAAGCAATTGCTGGCGTGTGCTGCGTTCACGTTAGCACTGCTGTCGCACGAGATGGGAATCCTGCTTCTGCCGATTCTCGGACTGTACGCGATCCTGGTGGAGAATCGAACCACGAGGAGCGAGCTGCTGTCCCTGGTTCCCTACGTACTGATCGCTGCCGTTTTTCTTGGCATGCGTCGCGTGATCGTTGGCCCGCTCCCTCTGCCTGATGTCGAACTGCTTACCTTCTTCAATACGGCTTCTTTCGTTTTTGCCAAGTACCTGAAGATATTCCTGTGGCCCGACGCGCCTGTGACCATCTATCAGCAAGTACTGTATTCCACGCCGAACGTGTACGTGGTGGCGGGGTATCTGCTCATTGCACTCACCGGCCTGGTAGCCTGGCAACTATGGCGTCGTGACCGGGTGATGTTGTTCTGGTTCTGCTGGTTCTTCGTCTGGAGTGCAGTCAGTTACAACATTGGCCGGTTCGGCGAATACCTGATGGCGGAGAAAATCATTTATCTCGCTTCGGTCGGGTTTTGCGTCGTGGTCGTGACGTTGGCAGTGCGCGCATTCGGCACGCGACCGCGCATGGTCTATTCGGGATTGTGCGCTGTGGCCCTGGTGTATGCGGTGAACACCTGGCAGCGGCTCCCATTCTGGCATGATACGGAAACTTACTTGGTGAAGGGCCTGGAACACGCGCCGAAATTTGCCATCGGGTGGTATGCTCTGGGCAACCTGTACATCAGCCAGAATCAGTACGATCAAGCCTTGCCGGCGCTAGAGCAGGCCGCCGCGAACAAAGAAAGCTTCTCGCTGGCGTTCAATAACATGGCCAATATTCATTTTCTTCAAGGCCGGACTCTTCAGGCGGCGGAGCTCTGGAAAAAGGCGGTGCAGGGTGATCCCACGAACCCGCTACCCTATTTCAACATCGGCATGGTGATGCAACAGATGGGTCGGTCACACGAAGCGCTGAAATACTACGAGCAATATCTTGCCCACACGGATCAGCCAGTCCCCAGGGCGCTTCAGCAGATCGAAGGTTTGCGTCGCTCATTGGGTGTTCAGGTTGCGCCATGAGTGTGCCTATGCAAATCCAGTCCATCTCATTTGTGGTTCCCTGTTATAACGAAACCGAAGTGATCGATGAGTTTTATCGACGTGTTGCGCAAGTGGCGGATCAGCATTCGCAATACCTGTTCGAATTTCTGTTTGTAAATGACGGCAGTACAGATGGCACGACAGAGAAGCTGAACCAGTACGCTGAACGCGATAAGCGCGTCAAGGTGCTGCATTTTGCCCGCAATCGGGGACACCAGACGGCACTTACGGCGGGTACGGACTTTGCTCAAGGTGATCTTGTCATCACTCTGGATGCCGACCTGCAGGATCCGCCTGAATTGCTACCCGGGATTCTCGAAGCGGTCGCAGCCGGCGCAGATGTGATCCACATGCAGCGTCGCACCCGCAGCGGAGAATCAAGGTTCAAATTGCTGTCGGCGCGGTTTTTTTATTGGTTGATGGAACGTCTTGCCAATGATCAAGTCATTCCTGACTGCGGCGATTTCCGCGCCTTGACCCGGCCTGTGCTTCAGGCCGTGCATGGTTTTCGGGAACCGCATAAATATTTGCGGGGCATCTACGCCATGCTGGGTTTTCGCCAGACAATTCTGGGCTATGACCGGGATGCCCGCTACGCCGGCAATACAAAATACCCCTTCCTGTCAATGCTGCGACTCGCTACCAACGGCGTATTCAGCTTCTCGTCCGGCCCGTTGCATACCATCATGCTATTGTCGTTTCTCTCCTGGCTGGTGAGTCTGGTGTACCTGATGAAGGCGTTGTACGAACACTTTGTTCTGCATATCACC
>JBNKBO010000085.1:4459-4688 GCA_050287265.1 Sideroxydans sp.
TGGACTTCTGTGATAATACTCATGAGTTTTTATACAGGTATTTTATTGTTCGCGATAGGAATCGTGGCGAGTTACGTGGGACGTATCTTCGAGCAGGGGCAGCGACGCCCCGCTTACTGGCTATTTGAGGTTCGCAACATCGACCTCTCTGTTTGCGACACTTCTATTCCAGAGGTGCGTCTGGCCAATGCGGTTCTTGCTTCACAGCAACGTCAAAAACATGGGCAGG
>JBNKBO010000086.1:0-4462 GCA_050287265.1 Sideroxydans sp.
CTGCCTTCCCCCGCGAATCCGCCACAGGGGTGTCATTTTGCTCCGCGTTGTCCCAAGGTAATGAGTATTTGCGAGGTATATCCGGAAGCGTACAGATGTTCGCAGACTCATTACGTGAGTTGTCATCTTTATCCCGATTCACAGTAACGCTTGTTGACGTTTCCGGTACTTTGGAGAAGAATGCAATGGGGTGTCGCAGCAGCTTGATTCTGCCAGACATCGTTTGTAAATCCTTGTAATCTTTTTTATCAGGAGAGAATCATGGCTACAAGATCAGCGAAGGCAGCAAACGGCACCATCAACGACAAACTCATGAATGATATGCAGGCCGTAGTGCGCGATGCCGAGGAGCTATTGAAAGCAACCGCTGGACAGGCTGGCGAAAAAGTTGCAGCAGCGCGTGAGCGTATTCAGGCTAATCTTGCCGTCGCCAAGGACAAGCTTGCAGATGCAGAATATGATATGACCGAGAAGACAAAGCAGGCAGCCAGGGCAACCGACGATTTTGTGCATGAAAACCCGTGGCAGGCAGTAGGGATCGCGGCTGGCGTGAGCCTGATCCTGGGCATGCTCATTTCCCGCGGACATTGAAATGCCGGAAGCATCAGGTTTGCTGGTGTCGGTCAAAAGGCTGTTGGCCACGTTGACCGGGATTGCGGCCACCCGGCTTGAGTTACTGTCGAACGAATTGCAAGAAGAGCGTTTGCGTCTGGTGCAGATGCTCCTTTTTGCTTTGTTCGGTGTATTCAGCTTTTGCATGGGCCTTTTATTGCTTGTCCTGTTTTTTGTCGTGTTGTACTGGGATGAACATCGACTTGCAGTGCTTGGCGGTTTTAGCCTGGGATTCCTTGTTTGTGGAAGTTTGCTGATCATTCTGCTGCAAAGCAAACTGCGCTTTGGTTCGAAATTGTTTTCTGCCAGTCTTGCCGAATTGCATAAGGACAGAAAATCGCTGGAGAAGCACCATGAATGACCGCCAGTTAGTTCTGAGGCAACGTCGCACTGAGCTTCTTGCAAGAATCGATGCACAACGTGGCCAGTTGGCCGAGCTTGCTTCTGGCTGGAAAGGGCAATTGGTGCTGGCTGACCAGGGGCTGGCAATAGTACGTTTTTTGCGTGCACATATGCTGCTGGTTGCCGGTGTATCGGCAGTGGTTGTGGTGCGCAGACGGCGCTTCGCCGGGTTGGTCAGTGCTGCATTTCTGATACGGAAGATACTGAGAAGATACCGCTATATTAGCGGCTTGCTGCATAAGCCATAACTTTGCATTGATTACAGGATCGCTTTATTCGGCGAGCGACGCCGAGCCCGGGTATTCAGTCTGAAGTTGTTACCGGTTGACGCTTGTATGGGAACTTCACCTTGGTTGCTTTGGCTTTGCGGACGGTCCTGGATTTTCCTGATTTTGCCTTGCGTGCTTTGCTGCTACGTTTACTGCGATAGACGCGACGATCAGCCAGCACAATATTGAAACGTTTGCCGATGCGCAGGAAAT
Source organism: Sideroxydans sp. (assembly GCA_050287265.1). GTDB lineage: Bacteria > Pseudomonadota > Gammaproteobacteria > Burkholderiales > Gallionellaceae > Sideroxyarcus. The sequence continues at coordinate 1,497 of JBNKBO010000086.1, forward strand.
TGCTGCCATGGTTGGCTTCGCGCAATTGTGCCTGGCTTACGCGGAAGCGGCGTGCGATACCGGAAATTGTGTCTCCTTTGCGTACCGTATAGCGGACTGCGCCATACATTTCGGCAACGGCTGAAGGATGCATGTTGAAGGCAGTGAATTCTGCAGATGGCTCATCATCCCCGATGGGAACCAGCAGGGTCTGTCCACTGCTGATCTTCGCGTATTTTGAAAGGCCGTTCGCCTTGCGCAATTCTGAAGCCGTCAGTCCGAAGCGCGAGGCGATCTGCGTAAAGTGTTCGCCTTTTTTGCTTTCGTAGGGTTGCCACGACACCAAACGCTGGTTGGTTTTAGCCAGATTACTGCGGAACGTCTCGACCTTGTCTAATGGCAGTAATAGCACCTCGGACATGTCTTGCAGAATCACCGGGCGGTTATTGCTGGGATTGAGCGCCTTGAATTCTTCCAGCGGGATGTCGGCCAATTCGGCAGCAAGTTTCACATCAATGTGTTGTGGGGTGGCAACGGCTTCAAAATAGGGCTCATCGGGAATGTCATTCAATACCAGATTGAATCGTTCCGGATCGCTCACGATATTTTTGATGGCCATTAGCTTGGGAACGTAGTTACGTGTTTCGCGCGGCAATCTGAGATGCACATAATCGGTGGATTTGTGACGTTTGCGGTTTCTCTTTATTGCGCGCGCCACACCATTCTCGCCGCAATTGTAGGCAGCCAGTGCCAGTTCCCAGTCGCCAAACTGGTCATGCAATTTTTGCAGATAGTCCAGCGCACCGTTGGTGGCACCGATGATGTCGCGACGTCCGTCATGCCACCAGTTTTGCTTCATGCCAAAGTGCTTGCCGGTGGAAGGGATGAACTGCCAGATACCGGAAGCGCTTGCCACAGAATTGGCACCGGGATTGAACGCACTCTCGATGATGGGGAGCAGCGCGATTTCAGTTGGCATGCCACGACGCTCCACTTCTTCCACAATATAGAACAGATAACGTTGTGCGCGTTCGGACATGCGCAATACGTATTCCGGGTTGCGGGCATACCATTTTTCAAAACGCTTAATCCGCCAACTTTTCAATTCCTTCATGGCGAAGCCATCGCGAATGCGTTGCCACAGATCACTAGAGGATTGTACTGGGGCGACAATCAGCGCTTCACGTATCGGTGCGGGTGCTTGTGTTTCGGGTTCAGAAATGGCAGCAGCCGAAGGCGTTGTGTTTTGGGATGCTGCAGGCAGGGGAGCAACGGATTGAGGCGCAGCGATTTGTGGTACTTCAATTTGAGAATCGGTTGCCTGTAATGCCACGATTTCCGCAGGCGGAGACTGCATGGTTTGCGGAGAAGATTCCGGACTACCTGACGCCAAAGCCGTTTCTGCGATAGATGTTGTGGCGACAGCAAAACCGAGCAAGGCGCCGGTAATTAACAGTAACGGTTTGCGGATATGCACTATAGGGCGACCAAAAGTAAATTGAATGGCGCGATGGTAACGGAGGGGACTGGAAGCGTCAATCCGGAATAGGCATGCGTTACGCCGCTTATTTGCGAACTAATATAGTTTTTCAGTCAGTTAACAAAGGGCTTCGCATAACCTGGTGCGAATGCACCAGGTTATGTCGTAGCCAAATCCGGCATAACTATTTGATGACTTCTTTCAGTTGCTCAAGGATAGCCGGATTTTGGCTCCGACATAACGCCCGCGTTCGCGGGCATTAGTCTTCACCGAAACCCTGCCTGTTAACGAATAACTTCCTTGAGTTGTTCAAGGATGGCAGGATTTTCCAGGGTTGAAACATCCTGGGTGATTTCTTCGCCCTTGGCGATGGCACGCAACAGGCGGCGCATGATTTTGCCGGAGCGTGTCTTGGGCAGGTTTTCACCGAAGCGTATTTCTTCCGGCTTGGCGATGGGGCCGATCTCCTTGCCGACCCAGTTACGCAGATCTTCGACAAGTTTTTTGGCTGTTGCGGCATCTTTCGGGCGCGCACCCTTCAATACCACGAAGGCGACTACAGCTTCGCCCTTGAGTTCGTGCGGCTTGCCGACCACAGCTGCTTCCGCTACCAGCGTGTTGGCAACCAGTGCTGACTCGATCTCCATCGTACCCAGACGGTGGCCGGAGACATTCAGCACATCGTCAATGCGTCCCATGATCCAGAAGTAGCCGTCTTCGTCGCGGTGTGCCGAGTCGCCGGCCAGATAAGCTCCGCGCATTTCTTCCGGGAAATAGTTTTTCTTATAACGTTCAGGATCACCCCAGATGGTACGGATCTGTGATGGAAAAGGTTTCTTGATAACGAGGAAACCACCATGTTGATCGCTGACTTCATCACCGGCTTCGTTGACGATGGTGGCCATGATGCCGGGTAACGGCAAAGTGCAGGTACCGGGTTTGATCGGCATTGCACCGGGCAGCGGGGCGATCATGTGACAACCGGTTTCTGTTTGCCACCAGGTATCGACGATGGGGCAGCGTGACTGACCGACGACGGTGTAGTACCACATCCATGCTTCCGGGTTGATCGGTTCACCTACGGTACCGAGGATACGCAAGGACGACAGATCATATTTCTTTGGCTCTTCGCTGCCCAGTTTGATCAATGAACGAATCGCAGTTGGTGCGGTGTAGAAAGTGGTGACCTTGTGATCCTGGACCATTTTCCAGAAGCGTCCGGCATCCGGATAGGTGGGAATACCTTCAAAGATGACCTGGGTTGCGCCCATGGCCAGCGGGCCGTAGGCGACGTAACTGTGGCCGGTGATCCAGCCCACATCGGCAGTACACCAGAAAATATCTGAAGGTTTGTAATCGAACACCCATTGCATGGTCATTATCGAACCCAGCAAATAACCACCGGTAGAATGCTGTACACCTTTGGGTTTGCCGGTAGAGCCGGAAGTGTAAAGGATGAACAGCGGGTGTTCGGCTCCGACCCATTCCGGTTCGCAGACAGACGATT
>JBNKBO010000087.1:0-4329 GCA_050287265.1 Sideroxydans sp.
TATGCCAAAGTATTCCACGCCACCGGTACCAGCTGGACGCTGTCTTCGATAGCTTCCGAAGCCGGTAACTTCGGCATGTTCATCGGCAACTACGAACAACTGCGCAAGATCGCGTTGCGTATCCGCGAAGCGGCACTCGAACTTGGCGTGAAGCGCATCGTTGTCGGCGAATGCGGCCATGCCTGGCGCGTGGCATACAGTTTCTGGAATACGCTGAGCGGCGTGGGCAGCGGTGCGGATGCCAACGACAAGTTTGCGCAGATGCTGCAAAAGCAGCTGGATCATCGCTATAAGCAGCCGTCGCATATCTGTGAATTCACCTGGGACCTGATCGAGCGCAAGGCGCTGACATTCGACAAGTCGGCCAATGACAAGCACATCATTACTTTCCACGATTCCTGCAACGTTGCGCGCGGTGCCAGCATGGGCAACCTGCCCGGCGGACAGTTCGAAATTCCGCGCAACATCATCAAGGCGGTCGCCAATAATTTCGTCGAGATGGCGCCGAACACCACGCGTGAGCAGACCTTCTGCTGCGGCGGCGGCGGCGGTGTGTTGACCGATGACCTGATGGAGATTCGCGTCAAGGGTGCATTGCCGCGCATGGAAGTGTTGCAGCAGGTCGTGGACGAGCATGGCGTCAATTTCATGGCGACCATCTGTGCCATCTGCAAGGCTCAATTTACAAAAGTCCTGCCTATCTATGGATTCGACAGAAGATTGGTGGGCGGCGTACATCAACTGGTGAGCAACGCAATCCAGTTAGGCACGAAATAACGAGGAGAAGGCGAAATGTCAGTAACTACCGAAACCCCGCAAAAACTCACGTTCCGGCGCTTCAAGGATGGCGACAACAAAATTCGCCGCTGGAACGATTTCATTTTTCAGGCGGGATATTCCTACAAATGCCCGACCTACATCCAGTCCACGCCGCCCTGTCAGGGCAGCTGCCCGGCGGGTGAGGATATTCGCGGCTACCTGGGTATCGTGCGCGGTACCGAGAAAGTGCCCAACGGCGCCGATGGCAAGCCCATCATGCCGTGGCAGGAATATGCATGGCGTCGCTTGACCGAAGCCAACCCGTTTCCGTCGGTGATGGGGCGCGTGTGTCCGGCGCCCTGCGAGAGCGGTTGCAACCGCAACGAAGTGGAAGACCACGTCGGTATCAATTCTGTTGAGCATTTCCTTGGGGATTACGCCATTGCCAACAAGCTCAAATTCAACAAGCCGGACGTCAAACCGACCGGCAAGAAAGTTGCCATTCTCGGCGGTGGTCCGGCAGGATTGTCCTGCGCCTATCAACTGGTGATGAAGGGCCACGAGGTCACCATATTCGACGAGCACGAACACCTGGGCGGCATGATGCGTTACGGCATTCCCGGTTTCCGTACCCCGCGCGAAGTGCTCGATGCTGAAATCCAGCGCATCATCGATCTGGGCGTGAAAACTCGCATGAAGTGTCATGTTGGCAAAGACATCACGCTGGAACAGATCCGCAAGGATTTCGATTCCGTATTCCTCGGTATGGGCGCACAGGCTGGTCGTGCATTGCCGATCCCGGACAGTGAAGCCCCCAATGTGGTTACGGCAACCGCTTTCCTTAAAGCCTTTAACGACGGTCGTTTGCAGCATGTCGGCAAACACGTGGTTGTGGTCGGCGGCGGCGATACCTCCATTGACGTGGCGACAGTGGCGCGCCGTCTGGGCCATATCTCCCATGCCAAACCGACTGATGCCGAGTCGGCAATCGCCGGACGCATGGCACATGATGTTGCCGATATTTCCGCCAAACAAGGTGCTGAAGTGGCGCTGACCTCGGTGTTCGACATCGACCAGATGCAGGCCAACAAGCACGAGATCGAGCAGGCGCAAGCCGAGGGTATTTACATCCTGGGTGGCATGGCGCCGGTTGGCATCATCCGCGATGCAAACGGCCGTGCCACAGCTTTGCGTGTCACCAAGTGTGAAGCCAAATTTGTTGGCGGCAAGCTTGAGATCAAGAATATCGAAGGCAGCGAATACAACATTGAGGCCGACCTGATCGTTTCCGCAATCGGGCAGGCAGTTGATTTCACCGGACTGGAAGCCTTCGACAACGGCAAGGGCGCTGTTTCGACCGACCGCAACTATGTTGTGAACGGACAGCCCGGCGTATTCGCCGGCGGCGACGTGATCCGTCCGCACCTGCTGACGACGGCCGTGGGACACGGCTCCATCGCTGCCGACGGCATCCACAATTTCTTGATGGGTCTTGACCTGGAGAAACGTCCGAAGATCGATGCACACCAGTTCGACCTGATGCGCAAGCTGGCTGAGAAGGGGCTGGAGCCGACGCTGGCTGAAGAGCCTATGCGCGGCACGTGCAACTCCAAGGCTGCGGTGCATAATTTCGACAACCGTTCCGACCGCTACATCATTCCGCACGACAAACTGTTCCTCGGCCACTTCAACTATGTGCCGCGCAACATGCGTGCCGTGACCACGCTCGACAAGGATAGCGCGCTGGGTAACTTCCAGGATCGTCTGGGCGTGCTGGACGAGAAGGAGGCAGTGGCAGAAGCCAAGCGTTGCATGAGCTGCGGCATGTGTTTTGAGTGCGACAACTGCCTGATGTACTGCCCGCAAACGGCCGTCTCACGCGTGAAAAAAACCGAATCAACGCTGGGGCGTTACGTGACCACCGATTATGACAAGTGCATCGGCTGTCATATTTGCGCAGACGTATGTCCGACCGGTTACATCCAAATGGGTCTGGGCGAGTGATGAGGCTGCTCGCAACTTTGCTGCTTTGCATGAGCTTTTCGATGGCCTTGGCCGGCGAATCGAACGCCCCCAGGCTGGACATCGGCAAGGGCGGGGAATGCGTGAGGGATACGCAATGGATGCGCAAGAACCATATGCAGCTGCTCAAGCATCAGCGAGTCGAGACGGTACGCAAAGGCGTGCGCATCGAGAAAGATGGATTGAAAAACTGCGTGGAATGCCACGCCAGCAAGACTGACAACAGCGTGCTGGCACGTGAAGACAGCTTCTGCGTGGGATGCCATCGCTATGCCGCGGTCAGTATCGATTGCTTCGAATGCCATTCCAGCAAACGCAAGGCAGCGCTCGCCATGAAGGACGAACAATGAGCGATATCAATACGCAACGCAGACAGTTCATGAAAACCTCGGCAGGCGTCGTAGCCGTCGCCATCGCGCCAGGCATGCTGCTGTACAGCACGGCACATGGCAAGGCAGAAACGGCTGCAAGCAGCGGTGTGCGCTGGGGCATGCTGATCGACACGACACAGTGTTCGAATGACTGCAGCGATTGTGTAATCGCCTGCAACAGGGAGAACGGATTGTCCGGCGGTACAAAGGCAACCGATTCGCAATGGATACGCAAGATCGAGATCAAGGACATCAGTACCGGGCGTTCGGCGTCATTGCCGATGATGTGCCAGCATTGCGAGCATCCGCCCTGTGTGGATGTATGCCCGACTGCGGCTTCATTTAAGCGTGCAGACGGTATCGTGCTGGTGGACAGGCATCTTTGTATCGGTTGCCGTTATTGCATCATGGCCTGCCCGTACAAGGCACGTTCTTTTGTGCATGAGCCACTGGATGACCAGAATCCGGACGTGCCGCGCGGGAAAGGCACTGCAGAAGCCTGCTCGCTGTGCGTACACCGGATCGACAAGGGACAGATTCCCGCCTGCGCAGAAGCCTGCCGTAACAAGGCGATCCTGTTCGGCGATCTCAACGATGCGAACAGCAAGATCTACAAAAAAGTGAGAGCTGTCGCTTCCGCTCAAATACGCGCCGATCTGCAACTGAATACCGGCGTCCGTTACCAGGGACTATGACCATGGCTGATCTGTCCAAACTGCGTTCCATGAATCGTCTGTACTATGTGCTGCTTGCTGCAGGCGGCCTGGTAACACTTGCCGGCCTGTATGCCGTACACATGATGGAGTCGCACGGCCACGTCATCACCGGCATGAATAACCAGATCGTGTGGGGTTTGCCGCATGTGTTTGCCATTTTCCTGATCGTTGCCGCTTCCGGTGTATTGAACGTCGCCTCCATCGGTTCGGTGTTCGGCAAGACCATCTACAAGGCGCGCGCGCCGCTGGCCAGCCTGTTGTCCGTTGCCATGCTGGCGGGCGGTCTGGCCGTCCTCATGCTGGATCTGGGCAGGCCGGATCGCATCATCATCGCCGCCACCCATTACAACCTCACCTCGGTGTTTGCCTGGAACGTGGTGCTGTATTCCGGCATGTTCTCGCTCGTCATTATCTACCTGTGGACGATGATGGAACGCCGCATGAACATATACAACAAGGCA
>JBNKBO010000088.1:0-4287 GCA_050287265.1 Sideroxydans sp.
AAGGCCACACATGCTCGTGCCGTTCGGCCAGATATTCAACAATGGAGAGCGAATCCCATACAAACAATTCTCCATCTTTCATGCACGGCACCCGACCCGACGGCGATATTTCATCAACGGAAACCCATCCTGGCACCTTACCAAGAGGAACAAGCGTCTCGGTGAACGGAATGGAAAGCTCGCGCATCAGCACCCAGGGGCGCAATGACCACGAGGAATAATTTTTGTTGGCGATGAAGAGTTCGTACATATTGCTGTGCCTTTCCGTGTTTCAAGTTGTTAATGTTTTTGGGCGGGTTCGGTTCCTCACTTTAGCTTATTGCCAAGACTATTGCGATGCTGACCACAATGATTTACGGTCGCAGGTGGTTGCTGTTGGACTTATTGACAACACGCCAACCTGTTGTTATTGTCTCCAACATGAAAGCCCGTGAACTATTTAACCGCCGAGTGCCTGTTACGGAACAGGCATTTGCCGAACTGGTGCTGTGGGAATTATCCGAGCCGCTATCGGGTAGCAAGCACAGCTACAAATACCGGTTGGCGTTCGTGGTGGCGGGGGAATGTGTGTTGCGATACGACAATGAAACCGGCAAAGGCGACCACAAGCATATGCGCGGCAAAGAGGTGAAATATCGTTTCATCTCGGTGGATAAACTGGTGGCGGATTTTTTAAAGATGTGAAGAGGTGGTGCGATGAAAACAGTAACGATTGATGTCAGGCCCTTGTCCGACACGCTGGGGGAATTCACTCAGGCCTGGAAGAGTGGCAAACCTTCTGCCCCGCGCGTCAGCTTTGAATCGCCCGAGCTGCTGTTCAAGGTGTTGTCAGGTAAACGCTGGGAACTGTTGAATGCAATGACGGGCGCGGAAGCCATGTCTATCCGCGAGGCGGCGCGTCGAGTGGAGCGCGACGTTAAAGCCGTGCACGGTGACGTGACTGCATTGTTAAATGCCGGTCTGCTTTCAAAAACAGACGACGGAATGATCGTCTTTCCCTACGACGCTATTCATGTGGATTTCATGCTGAAGGCGGCTTGAGAGAGATGTGTTAATGCAAGATCTGATCCCGAGCATTTGGAAAGTATTTTGATGCTGCCCCCTTGAATTCGGAACAAATAAATCTGTCCCCTTTTTATTGAAACCAAGGCCTGTCGCCAATTGTTTATTTTGGAGAGCAGGTGCATTGGGTGGGGATGAACGACCAGTGTAAATCTAAAGTGGCGCCGGAAGCGATTTCGCGATGCAAGTTTTAATTCTACCCCATGCTTTGACCGGCCATACACCTCTTCGCGAGATATATATTTACCTTTTCCTACATATATGTGCTTGCTTAATCCCGACAGCAGACTTAAATTGAAGTCACTGATTGTGTAGAGGGGCAGCAATGTCTGAAGCAGGCGAAAATCAACTCACGAAGGATGATTTTCCAGACGTCTATGCGCTATGTGTGCGCACGCTGTACGAACGCATACGCCTTGCGAACGCATTGTCTCCGCTGGGAACAATGTTCCTCGCGTGGTTTGAGAAGGATTTTGTGCGCTTGCCCGTCCTGATTGCGTGGGTTGTGCTTATCTCGTTTTTTCAGGCGGTGACGCTGTGGAATATCAAACGATTCCAGCGTCATCACGTGCCGAATGAAAAGTTGCGCGTTTGGCATCTCCGGCAGACCATCCTGGGCGGCGTGGAAGGGATGAGCTGGGGCTCGGCGGTCATCTTCTTTCACTCCGAAGGCGGCGCTGCCCTGGCCAACGATATTCTTGTATTAACGGTTGTCATTACCATGGTCTGCCTCAGCATCTTCGCCCTGGCCCCCTCGTATCGGAACTTCCTCAGTTTCACTTGCGGCGCGCTATGGGTTCCGGTTGTCCATTATTTCTGGACGGGAGATATGCACACCGGTCCGTATATCGTCGGCATCCTCACGCTGCAATTGGCCTTGCTAAAACTCGGCAAGGTTGCCAACGACGATTTCATCGAGGGAGCACGGCGGCTGGTGTTGATCCAGAAGATTTCAAAACAACTGGAGCAGCGCAACCAGCAACTCGACAGGCTCAACCGCGAAATCAACGACATTGCAATACATGACAAACTGACCGGCCTGTACAACCGCCACTTCATCGTCGACCAACTGGAAATGCAATACAGCTCGTACGAACGTTACGGCCATCCTTGCAGCATCGTGATGGCCGATATCGACTATTTCAAACAGGTCAACGACAGTTACGGGCACATCGTGGGGGACGAAGTCCTCGCCGCATTCAGCCGCTTGATGGAAAGCATGGTGCGGAACGGCGACCTGATCGGCCGCTACGGCGGCGAAGAGTTCCTGCTGGTCCTGCCCATGACCGATCTGGAGGCAGCAAAGCAGCTTTCCCAGCGCATACGCAGCAAGCTGGAATCCGCCCCGCTGGTCGAGCGGCCGGAGAAGCTTGTCATCACGGCTTCGTTCGGCGTTGCGCAGATCCGGAGCGGCGAGTCCATGACCGATTGGTTGAATCGGGCCGACACGGCGCTATACTCAGCCAAGGAGAGCGGACGCAATTGCGTGATGGAATGAACGTCAGGCGCGAATTATTGGGGCCGGGTTTGTTTTTTCACTTAAGCTTATTGCCAAAACCATTTTGATGCTGACCCCAATGATTCTCGACCCCAATGATTCTATCGCTCCGTTTTCAGATGCCTGGATAGTATAGCGTCTGAATATGCATGCGTATCTCAACAGAACTTTATGCGTGCAACAAAAGTCCCGTCACACCAGGATCGGGTAAACGCCCAGGGGCAAACTGTCACTAACTCACCGCGACCGGACAAACGACAGGAATTGACCTGATATAAAATATGCCCATGCCTCGTTGTATATTGATTCTGGCAGTACTTCCATTTTTCATCGCCTCTTGCGGTGGCGCAGGGTCATCCAATAACCCCCCAGCACCTCCCCCGGCGGCTCAATGCACATCCAGCGGCTACGTTACTACGCCTGTCGCCCTTTCCCAATGCGATGGTCTCGGTCCGGGTACCGAAGACTGCCATTACCGGATCGTGGTGGATGCTGCGCAGTGCTGTTCGGACAAACCCTGCGATCGCCTGGTCGTGTACTGGTCCGGCGGCACTCAGAATTGCGAAACCGGCGACATGGATGACCTGATTAAAAACTATGCGGACCGTGGTTTCGTTGCCGCCTGCGCCCAGCCTTATACAACCGAAACGGAAGGCGGGATGTATTCTTATCATGTCGAGTTCGATCGCATGAATCACATCATGCAAAAGCTCCGCGCCGACCCCGCACTCCCGTGGACTGGCGATAAACTGCTCACCGCCGGAACCAGCCACGGCGGCACCGCGCCGCTGGTGATTGCGGCCTCTGAAAATGTGTTCAAACAGCATCCTGGCGTCTGGATGGGCAGGACGCACACCGCGATGCTCCTGTACGACGGCATCTCCAATCCCAAGACCCTGGAAGAATGGACCGGCGTGCAGCCAGCCGGCTCCGGCTGCGGACTGTTTCATCAGCGTTTCGTGGGGCGCTATGGCGACGGCTCGCCTTTGATCCACAGTTGCAGCAATGGCGCCTGCTATTGTTCGAACCCGGCTCACAGTGCCGACTGGGTGAAAGACACCGTCGTAATCGGCGCAACGGAACCGCCCAGTCCGTACACCTGCGACGACTTCGTCCCCGACTCGGGCAACGTGCTATACCGATTCGCGAGCTGCAGCGGTGCGACGGGGGCGGCCGCCTGCGGCTACCTGGGAGACATCGTTCCGGACGAACAACAGGACGCACCGTACCAGGCACTGAAATCATGCCCCGGCGTGGTCGCTAGCTATGCGCAATATCCCACCTGCGCGCATCTTGTATGCGGTGGCTTCAATACCACTGAAAACTGCGGCGGCGAAGACGGTGTGCAGTGGCTGAAAGCGAACGGCTGGTGATCATCTCGTCAACGCCGGTCTGAATGTGCCGGGCATGCGCTGAGGAAATGGTATCTGCAAAATAAAACAAAAGTCCGGATCAGTTCTTAAAGGGGCATGGCCCCTTTTGCTCTCAATTGCGTGATGGAATGAGCGTCAGGTGCGAGTTATTGGGGCCGGGTTTGTTTTTTCACTTAAGCTTATTGCCAAAACTATTTTGATGCTGCCCTCGATGATTCAGCATATCGCTCTCGATAGTGTACGAGGCAAAAGGCAAGACCTGACCCCATCGCTTACTTGGCTGAAAGCTTCTTCTCCAACCTGAAGAACGAGTGGGTGCATCACTGCGATTTCAAAACCAGGGAAGAAGCGAAG
>JBNKBO010000089.1:0-3511 GCA_050287265.1 Sideroxydans sp.
ATGTCGAATTCAGAATCGGTGTTGGAGAATGTATTTTAAATTGCAGGCACATTATTTTGATTTGTGTGCACCTTGTTTTAGGTCGCTGGCACCTGTTTTCCGCTTTTACGCTGCTCATTTTGACGATTAGCGGCCCATTATGTTGACAACAGAGCCCACAAAACCCTGATTTTGGGTCTTATTGTTGACATCGCGGGCAATAGCGACGCGATGCCAACATAGGATTTCATTTGCTGGTGTTGCCGGTTAGCTCGCTTCCAGAAGCAGAAGATCGCCTTTACCGGCATCCTGCCGTACCAAGTCTTCGACGGTCATTGCTGTCAGCTTGCCCGTTTTAAACAGTTCACCGGTAAGCCGTTCGAGGAAAGCCCGTTCTGATTTGAGCATTAATTTGGCGCGCGCAAATTGCTCGGTGAGTACCTGGTCAATGCGTCCACGCAGGTTTGGATCGGATCGTCTGAGGGCTTCCAGTTCTTTGACGGATTTCACCTGACTGAATCTGAGTGTGTGCCCCATCCCGGCTTGTGTTTCCATGATCGTGGCAAACCTCGTTGCCAGAGCAAGATCAGAACCATCATCAAGGCCAGCGCCATCGCAAGCCTGTCCCAACATGATTTCTTCAGCAGCCATACCAGCCAGCATCAGCGCTATGCGATCCAGATAATAGCGTCGGTCACGGCGTTCGATTGGATCGGTATCGAAGGAAGCCTGACCGCCAACATTGGATGCACCACCCACAACAATATGATCAGCCAATACCGTTCCAAGGTATCTTCCCGTTCCAAGCCTCCAGCCAACAAGCGTGTGCCCGGCCTCGTGGATTGCGTTCGCATATCTATGATTGGCATCCAACTTCAAGACAGCCGGAAGGGACGCGTCGATATCGTCAATGTTCAATGGTCTATGCTGCCGTCTGGCAATTCGTCTGGCATCGCGCACCGCTTTTGTCAGATCGGCTCCTGTCATTCCTTTGGTCCTTGATCTCAAGGCGGCGATTTCTTCCGTTGCAATCAATCCATCCAGCTGCTGGGCCAATATGTGTATGCGGTCGTTTCCATTGGGCAGGGGAATAGCAACCTGCCTGTCCAATCTGCCAGAACGCAGGATGGCCGGGTCGATGTCTTCAAGTTTGTTGGTGGCACCAATGACGACGACACCTTCACGACCTTCCAACCCGTCCAGATGTTCCAGGAAGGCGTTGACGACCTGAATGGAATAGCTTCGATTGTCATGGTCAAAGCTGTCGCGATCTCCAAAACTGTCCAACTCATCGACAAAGAGGATCACTGGTGCCAGTTTCTTTGCATCTGCAAAATCAAGCCTCATAGCTTTTAAGAGATCACCCAGATGGCCTGTTGATTGCCAGCGCCCGAGTGATGTCGCCAGCAGCGGCACGTCACATTGTTTTGCAAGAGCCTTGGCAAAGACGGTTTTACCAACGCCGGGAGGACCTGACAGGACAATACCTCTATCGACATCATTCCAGCCGATTTTTCCCACCTTCCAATCATGGAGGTCTTGGGCAAGTTCAAGGCCCCAGGTCTTGGCTTCACCGTAGCCGTACATTTGCGATAGTGGTGGCGTTTCCTCATGCTGTTTTGTCGGTGTTGATGCGGGCAAAGATTGTTTCGTTTCCACATCAGCAAGACGCTTGAGAATGGAAGCAGCAGACCGGCCAGGCCTCAATGCTGCCCAGACTTTTAAAAGAGGGTATTGGAGGATTGCATTGGCTTCATATTCAGTCAGCTTGAGACCATAAAACAGCTTGGCGCCCGCGATCAGATCGGCTGGTTGAACCGGCGTGAGATCAATCACCGCATCCGTTGCCAATTCGACAAGCACCGGCAGATTGTCCCGTTTCTCGGAGATGAGCAGCGCACGTTTCTTGTCTCTCAATTCTTCTTCATATTCGCGTTTGACTTTCTCCGGTTTCTGATCGGCGGTTGCGACAACAAAGCCAAAATCTGCTTGTCTGAAGCCACCATAACGAACTTCAACAAAACCATCGTAAACCGGACGCCGATAGTCGTCAGGATCATAGCCTTCCGGTGCGATCAGAATGACAAAACTTGAGTCACCCGCAATAAACGGACGATAGGCCTTCAAGGCCCGTTTGATGGTACAGAAGAACACAAAGCTACGGATGTTCTTGAACTGTTTCCTGAGCGCGTGCGATTTGATTTTCTCGTGCATGAGAATTTCCTTGTCTGCGGTCTTGCCGCATAGGCATGCGTCATCCTTCCCGTCACCTCTCTGAGCAGGGATTGGACAGCATCCAAAACTGTTGGGAGTTTTCCTTTCCACCCGACGCCTGACGCGCAAGCGGAAAGGAAAGAACGGCAATCCGGCTTAATGAACCGGAGACATGGCGGGCCGGAACAGTCCGACCGTGACCGTCTGTGCCGGACGCGCCTTGCGTGGCCGTCCACGACGACGCTTTGGCTTGGCTTTCAACTCAACCATTGCCTTGTTTTGCAAACCGTCTATTGCATCAGCGCGGAAATGATTTCCGCTCTGTTCGACGACAGAGATCGCCGACGACCGCACACCCTTACTCGTGGCCGCAAACACGGACTCAACAGCTTGCCGCCATTCTCTGGCAATATCCTTGCGGAATGCGGCTATCGCTGATTGGGCTATCGTTCCGGCATTCCCAAGCCCCAGAAGTTCATCAAGCCGAGAGAGTGGCCAGATGCCGTCCGCTGCATCCGTTTCGGTCTTTGACCCATCGATGATGCCAATAGAAACCCTGTTCACAGCCAAGCGGTCATGTTCGCGCCAAAGGATATCGGGCAGCACAAGGCCAGCGGCTTGCATGCGTGTCTTCAGGTCATTCAATTTGCCGCCGATCACATAACTTGCAATGGATCGTTTGACATCAATCACAATCGCCTCAGATGTCAGCCTGTTGGCCAATATCAGATCAGGAAAGTAAGCCCGCTTGGACCGGTTTTCCGGATCGAGGGACAGCGCCTGAACCTTCGACGTGTCATTACGCTCAATAATCGCCAATGCGGCATCAGTGACTGGCAGCTTCATGCCGGTCAAAACCGTCATATCCGGGTTTCTGCGCGCGAGAGCGATGACAACCGCTTCAAGCAACTTGCCTTCTTCGACAGAGATACTTCGGCCCAATGTTTCCAGAGCTTCGGCATTGCCAGAAGCAGCACCGGTCAACACATCAGGCACAAGCGTCTTTGCGACCGCCTGTTTGACCAGTTCAAAAACATCACCCGGCAGTGGCAGGGCTGAAGACACACCAAATCCTTCGGCCAGATGGCCGCTCATTACATTATTCGTCATTTGGAAATTCCTTGTTCTAAAACTCAAAACGCCGAAACGGCGGCAAGACCAGCATCCGCAACAAGCGGAGCCAAGCCAGTGTGGTGGCAGCGAAGCGACAGACGACCAACAGGTCGGTCACCGGCATTCACGCGGTCAGTGTTGAACAAGGGGGAACGTGCGGGGATTGCTCCGCACAAGCAAAAAATACAGATCGGAAGAGCGTCGT
>JBNKBO010000090.1:0-3465 GCA_050287265.1 Sideroxydans sp.
TCCCGGCCATGCAGCAATCCGCAAGCCAGTTCTGCAGCTTATGCAGCGCGCTGGAGACAATCCTGCAACCCTCTTCCTTGCTGGTGCTTTGCGGACCAAAAAAAGAGACAGCCGCCTGGAAGGCGGCTGTTCTGGCGAAATATCTGCCGGAGCTGACGGTCATCACATTGAAAGGCAAGGAAACCAATCTGCCGCCACCTCTGGACAAGCCTAAACCCTCGAAAACAACTGCCTGGCTATGTCGTGGCACACAATGTCTGCCGCCCATCACTAAGTTGGATGAACTACTTGCCGCACTAGGGTAGTACGCATTAACCCTCATCAGCAATACCGCCTCCTGGCCTCTCGCTGTAGCCGTGCTCATGCTCTCCGCTGGTGGGCAGTTTTTATTGTTGAACCTTCGGATGGTTAGACTTCAGTGCCGCCAAAAAGGGGATAGGAAACTACTTTCTCTCATGCTCTTTCTTTTTGTCGTCCCCTTTGTGTTCATGTTCGCGCCCCATCCGCTTGAGCACATACCTCAAATCAAAATCCAGCACACGGGCGGCGAGGCGGTCTATGCTACGGCGAGTGGCTTGCTTGTGTTCTTCCGTGTCTTCGCCATCTTCATCGTCGTGATCCAGGTATTTGTGTTCACGATCCAGCAGCCTGCGCAATGATTCAATGTGTTCCCGGCCAGCCTTGGGCTGGTTGTTGCGATAGGCACCGGCAGCAGCGTCCATGGTGCGATCCAGTTGGGCTGCGAATGCGGAATCAAGCAGCTGTTTGTCGGGCCAAGTAGCAACGTGGGCACGGATACGATCCAGAAGAACGGCGGCATCGAATGGTACCGGGACGGCGATGGTCGGAATGGCAGCATTGCGTGAAACAAAATTGTTTTGTTCGATCTGATCAAGTTGCGTAACGATCTCGCTTTCTTCTGGGTCAGGTCCTTCATCTTCGTATACACCATGGGAGGACACTTCTCCTTCAAGCAGCATATTTCCGATTCCAGGTAAATCAAGACTGGAAAAACCAAAACCTCGTGTTGAACTTCCTGGCATCACTCCTATCTGTGTTTTGTTTGGATGTACTTCGGCAAAGAAAAACCAGTCTGCTTGTAAAGCCTGTGTGTTTGTCGAATCCGTGTCAATAGCACCATCCCATTTTCTAGGTTTGACTAGCGGTGCACTCATACTCTCTACTGCTGAAATAGCGGCTTGAGGCGTTGTAATGGACGAAATTGGAACCATGGGCTGACTTCCAAATATCTTACTGATGTTCCTGATTCTCAAAGACGAAATAGGTTGTTTGGCAGATGCCCCATTGAAAATGGCGTATCGGTATGTGATCAAATCTTTAGCTGAAATCTTAAAACTAGAATTAACTCTCGGCTTAATCTTGGTCGCTGGATAGAATTTTGACTGCATCAAATTGGATCCATTCCAATAAGTGATGATGTAATCATCATTATCATCGCGCACGATACTTTCACCCGGGTAAGCAAAAAGGGTTGAAATTCGCAACACCAGGAACAGCCCAAAAAGAATTGTAAGTTTTTCTTTCATAATTACTCCCTTGCACCATCATTAAACCTGAGGTGGTAATGTAGACTGCTACCTCTGCCATGCAAATTTCCAACTTGCACTCCAAATTTCTTTGCCCAACGTCTGAATACCCTGTCATATACGATAGTGCCTGGTGAGCCATTTGCTTTGACATCGACCACTGTCCCTCGACGGTGTTCAATATGATGTTTGTGCCAAGGTGTAGACGGATACATCGCACTATTACAAGTTAAAAAGCAATCCAGAACCCCTCCCCACTCTAGGCTGGCATCGTTGAGTACAAAGTCTGGCGCCCCCCCATTTTTTGGTAACTTATAAGTGAAAGCGTAATAATAGAGTGCAACTTTTTGCAATTTTTCAATTGATGCCTTCGTAAGATAGTAGGCATCGGGATGATTAGTGTCCCGATTTGGCAATTGTATGCTGTATAGGAATGCCGAACTCGGAATTGGAAACAATCCATCCACCTTTACATCCACTGACTTCGTTGCAGTATTGCTACATCCATCGCAGGTGACCGTAATGGTGTGCGTGCCGGAGGCTTCCGGGGCTTTAAAGTTAAAGGTTACTTGACCGCTGCCGTCTGTGTTTCCGTTATCTCCTGACGTACCTGGCCAGCATTCATTGTCCGAGACGCATTCTGTATCTTCAATACTTCCTCTTGGGCGATTGCTATCGACGTGATCATGCCCACCACTGGTGGAATCAACTTTGAGGCTGATGTGTACCTGGACGGAGTTCGTGGGTGGTTGCCCAGTGCTTTGATCTTTGACAGTGGCGGTGATGGGCAGGGATTTTTTGTTCAAGCCTTTGGAGGGTTCGACTTCGGTGCCGCCTGAGAGGGTGATGGTGTAGGTTTCCGGCGGTTCGCATTGCCCGGTAGCGGGATTGATGGTTTTGGGTGGCTGGCAAGATGGTTCGCATTGCCCGTTGACCGGATTGATGGCGTCACAGATCACGAAGACACCACAGGCTGTGAACTCCAAACTGGAAAGCATGGGAAAAAATACGGCCCCCGGACAGGTTCCGCCAACGCCGCCTGCCCCAATGTAACTGCGGAGTGCTTCGCCTATGGGGGGTGTGCAAATAACGGATACCCACTGATATGTGGGATTGACGGATGATCCAGTTTCCAAAAATCCATTCGCTGATCCACCTGCGCCGCTGCAATTGGATGAGAGAACCGCCTTTAGCGCGTTGATCGCCGCAGTGCTGTTGGAAAAACCGGATACTCCCCCCCCCTCCGGGAAAAGCTGGTAAGCGGCTCCGCCAGGAACATTCAGATAGGTATTGCCATTGACAACCGTATATGTAGCTGCATCACAACTGGTGCTTGCGATGATTATCAATATGAGCATGTAGCGTAGCGCCTGTGTATGCATCCTGTGCGTTCCTAAAGTGGCGGGCAGACAGCGAAGAAAATTCAAAAAGGGCTTGAAAACTCAAGAGGGATGTTCTGACGCGACCGATCAAATGTTGCCATATCAAGCAGCGCAGCATGCGTCTCACAGGATGCCATAAGCGAAAACAGGACAAACAACGTTCCCCTCCAACACATCATTCGATATTTCTGCATCCAGGCATCCATCCCACACTCCCTGTGTCGTGAACAATAGGCGAGACAATAACCTTACGGCAGGGTTGGTCAATAGGCCATTTGGCTAGATAGCGGCCTATGCCCTGTCAAACAAAGATATACATGACACCTACATGTGGAATGACATGCAATAATTGCAGGGGTGGTTCTAATTTGAAATCAGTGGTTTTTGCGACGCTCTGACATACTCAACGCAATCACCCCCAGCGCCACGGCAAACCATAGCGTCGCGAGCCGGATCAGCACGGTGGCGGCAACGGCCTGGGATTGCGCTATATCGTTCAACATCAGCAACGCAATCATGGTGGCTTCGGTGCCGCC
>JBNKBO010000091.1:0-3448 GCA_050287265.1 Sideroxydans sp.
AGCGTCACTTCGGTCGCCATGTCCGGACTTTTGCATAATTTCAGGAAGCTGCCGGCACGTTTGCGCGTGGCGCAGTACTCGGGCAGGTAGCGCCCCGCCTGACGCATCATCCACAGCGGGGTGTATTCGGTTGCCTCACGCAACAGGGCGCGCAGGAAAGTGTCGTTTTTTACTTTGAAGTTCATGTCGTAATCAATGCGCCTCTGTTAATTTCAGAAAATCATTGTCCACGAAAAACACGAAACTTCACGAACAAAACCAGTTTCGTGCTTTTTGTGTCTTTCGTGGACGCTTGGGAGTTAGCGAGGCAAAACGGAGTTGCCCATCAAAAACTCATCTACCGCCCGTGCCGCCTGGCGTCCTTCACGGATCGCCCACACAACAAGCGATTGGCCGCGGCGCATGTCGCCCGCCGCAAATACTTTTTTTACATTGGTCTGGTAACAGCCTTCGCCATCGGTGCTTGCCTTGGCGTTGCCGCGTGCATCCTTTTCCACACCGAACGCATCCAGCACTTGTGCCAGCGGATTGGTGAAACCCATGGCGAGAAAAACGAGATCGGCCTTGAGTTCGAATTCGCTGTCCGGAATTTCGATCATCTTGCCGTCCCTGAATTCGACGCGCACGCACTTGAGTGCCTTGAGCGCACCGTTTTCGCCGATGAATTCCTTGGTGGAAACGGCCCAGTCGCGTGTGCAACCCTCTTCGTGCGAACTGGAGGTGCGCAGCTTGAGCGGCCAGTAGGGCCAGGTCAGGGGACCGTTCTCTTGCGCCGGCGCGCGCGGCATCACTTCGATCTGGGTGACAGAAGCCGCGCCGTGGCGATTCGAGGTGCCCACGCAATCGGAACCGGTGTCGCCGCCGCCGATCACCACGACGTGTTTGCCGTTGGCGTCGATCGAATTCTTCGCATCGCCCGCCACTTCGCGGTTTTGCGGGATCAAAAATTCCAGCGCGAAATGCACGCCCTGCAGATCGCGCCCCGGCACCGGAAGATCGCGCGGTTGCTCGGAACCGCCAGCTAGGATCACAGCGTCGAATTCTTTCTGTAATTGTTTCGGGCTGATGGTTTTCTTCGCGTCGTTGGCGATGCCTTTGCCCGGCGCTTTGTCGCCGACGAAAGTGCTGGTCTGGAACTTCACGCCTTCGGCAGCGAGTTGCGCCATGCGCCAGTCGATCAGGCGCTTGTCCAGTTTGAAGTCGGGAATGCCGTAGCGCAGCAGGCCGCCGATGCGGCTGTTCTTTTCGAACACGGTGACGCTGTGTCCGGCACGCGCCAGTTGCTGTGCAGCGGCCAAGCCTGCAGGACCGGAACCGACCACGGCGATTTTCTTGCCGGTCTTCTTCCCTGCGGGTTGTGGTACGACCCAACCGTTCTCGCCGCCCTTGTCGATAATGGCGTGCTCAATGGATTTGATGCCGACCGGTTCGTTGTTGATGTTCAGCGTGCAGGCCGCTTCGCATGGCGCGGGGCAGATGCGCCCGGTGACTTCGGGAAAGTTGTTGGTGGAGTGCAGCACGTCCAGCGCCTGTTTCCATTCGTCGCGGTACACCAGGTCGTTCCAGTCGGGGATGATGTTGTTGACCGGACAGCCGCTGTTGCAGAACGGAATGCCGCAATCCATGCAGCGCGCCCCTTGTTGTCTGGCACCCGCATCGGAAAGATGTCCGACGAATTCGCGGTAATCCCTGACACGCTCCTTGACCGGCGCATAGCTCTCGTTGAGGCGCCGATACTCCATAAATCCGGTGATCTTGCCCATTACGCAGCCTCCTTCTGTTGCTGTGCTGCGATCTCAAGCAGGGCACGACGATATTCGGTTGGCATGACTTTCACGAACTTGGGTAAATAGTCGCTCCAGTTGTCCAGTATCTGTTTGGCGCGCGTGCTGCCGGTGTAGCGCAGATGTTTTTCGATCTTGCTGCGCAATGCCGCTTCGTCGGCCTTGTTCAGGTGATTGAAATGCACGCGGCCGTGCGCTTCCACTTCGCCGTCTTCGCTGGCTGCGGCCTCTTCCGGAATCGCTTCCAGTTGCACCATGGCCAGGTTGCAGCGTTGCGGGAACGTGCCGTCTTCATCCAGCACATAAGCCACACCCCCGGACATGCCCGCGGCAAAGTTGCGTCCGGTCTGTCCCAGCACCACCACCATACCGCCGGTCATGTACTCGCAACCGTGATCGCCCAGGCCTTCCACCACGGCAACGGCGCCGGAATTGCGCACCGCAAAACGTTCGCCCGCGACGCCGCGGAAGAAACATTCGCCCGATGTCGCGCCGTACAGCACGGTGTTGCCGATGATGATGTTGTCTTCCGCCACCAGCTTGCTATCCTCGGATGGTTTGACGATCAGGCGTCCACCGCACAGTCCCTTGCCAACGTAGTCGTTGCCTTCGCCTTCAAGCTGGAAGGTGATGCCGTGTGCAAGGAAGGCGCCGAAACTCTGGCCTGCAGTCCCGATCAGCTTCACGCGGATGGTGTCATCGGGAAGTCCCGCATGGCCGTGGCGGCTCGCCACTTCATGCGACAGCATGGTGCCGACACTGCGGTTGATGTTACGTATGGTGGTTTCGATCGTCACCACGCGTTGCGCATCGAGCGCTTCCTTGGCTTCTGCGATGATGTCGTTGTCCAGCGCTTTGTCCAGACCGTGATCCTGTTCTTCGCTGTGGTAACGCGCAATGCTGGCAGGCACTTTGGGCTGATGGAATATCCTGGAAAAATCCAGTCCCTTTGCCTTCCAGTGCGTGATGCCTTTGCGCATGTCGAGCAGGTCACTGCGACCGATCAGGTCGTCGAATTTGCGAATGCCCAGTTGCGCCATCAGTTCGCGCACTTCTTCGGCGACAAAGAAAAAATAATTCACGACATATTCCGGCTGGCCGGTAAATTTCTTGCGCAGTTCCGGGTCTTGCGTCGCCACGCCGACGGGGCAGGTGTTGAGGTGGCATTTGCGCATCATGATGCAGCCCTGGGTTACCAGCGGCGCGGTGGCAAAACCGAATTCGTCAGCACCGAGCAATGCACCGATGAGCACGTCGCGGCCGGTTTTCAACTGGCCGTCCACTTGCAGGCCGATGCGGCCGCGTAAATGATTGAGTACGAGGGTTTGTTGCGCCTCGGCCAGACCCAGTTCCCACGGTGTGCCCGCATGCTTCACCGACGACAACGGCGATGCGCCGGTACCGCCGTCATAGCCTGCGATGACGATGTGATCGGCCTTGGCCTTGGATACGCCCGCGGCGACTGTGCCCACGCCAATTTCGGAAACCAGCTTGACCGAAATGGAGGCGACCGGATTGGCGTTTTTCAGGTCGTGGATAAGTTGCGCCAGATCCTCGATGGAATAGATGTCGTGGTGCGGCGGGGGAGAGATCAGGCCGACACCGGGGACCGAGTAGCGTAACTTGCCGATGTATTCCGATACTTTGCTGCCGGGCAATTGCCC
>JBNKBO010000092.1:0-3383 GCA_050287265.1 Sideroxydans sp.
CACGATGAAGTACGCCAGGAGATGGCGGACGATTATGTGCGTATGGGCTGTGCCGAACTGAAGAAAATGAAATTGCCGGAAGGTAATCCCAACAAGACAAGCAACAAGCGCCTGCTGGTGGTCGGCGGCGGCATGTCCGGCCTGACCTCGGCACTGGAAGCAGCCGAAGCGGGTTATGACGTGGTCATCGTCGAAAAGGAAGAAAATCTGGGTGGCTGGGCAAGCAAACTGTGGAAACGTGTGCCATTCAAGCAACCCTATGCCGAACCGCAGGATACAGGCGTCACCGATCTGGTCAGCAAGGTCAGTGCGCATCCGCGTATCTCCGTCCATTTGCGTTCGACCATTGCCGAGACCTCCGGTGCGCCGGGACGTTTCAGCGTGCAAATCTCCGGCACGGACGGCATGACCACGGAAGAGGTGGGTGGCATCGTGCAAGCCACCGGTTTCAATACATACGATATTGCCAAATTGCCTGAACTTGGCGGCGGCAAGCCCAATGTCATTGATCAGGCCGGACTGGAGGCGCTTGCAAAGCAGGCCAACGGCAGCGAGATCAAACGTGCCGACGGCAAGGAAGTGAAGTCTGTGGTGTTCCTGCAATGTGCCGGACAACGTGACGAAAGCGGTACACACCTGAGCTACTGTTCCGGCCACTGCTGTGCCACCAGCGTCAAGCAGGCCATGTATTTCAAGGATGCCAACTCGCAAGTGGACACGGTGGTGATGTATACCGACCTGCGCATGCCGGGCATGGGCGAAGATTTCTACCGCAGCGCGCAGGACAAAGGTGTGATTTTCACCAAGGGCAAAGCATCATCGGTGGAAACGGCAGGGGATGGCTGCGAAGTGAAATTCCGCGACCTGATCCTCGATGAAGACACTGCATTGAATGCGGACCTCGTCGTGCTCGCCACGGGACAAGTGCCGGCCTCCGGCGTCGATCTCGAGACATGGAATCCCATCGTGACAGCAGCGGAAGGGGGGTCGGAAGAGGCCAAGCAGCAGAAGGTAGAGTTGCAGAAGTCTTCCGTGCTCAACCTGACCTATCGCCAGGGACCGGACATGCCGCAATTGAAGAGCGGCTTCAGTGATTCGCACTTCATTTGCTTCCCATACGAGACACGCCGTACCGGTATTTATGCCGCAGGACCGGTGCGCCGTCCCATGGACATGCTGCAGGCGACGGAAGATGCGACGGGTGCGGCACTCAAGGCCATTCAGGCCGTGGAGAACGCCAGCCTGGGGCGTGCAGCGCATCCTCGTTCCGGTGATCTTTCCTATCCGATCGTGCGTCTGGAAGGCTGTACGCAGTGCAAACGCTGCACGGTGGAATGCCCGTTCGGTGCCATCGACGAAGACGAGAAACGCTTTCCAGTGTTCAACGAAAGCCGCTGCCGCCGTTGTGGCACCTGCATGGGAGCCTGCCCGGTGCGCGTGATCTCATTCGAGAACTACTCGGTTGATACCGTCGGTAACCAGATCAAGTCGATCGACATGCCGGACGAATTTTCCGAGAAGCCGCGTATTCTCATCCTGGCCTGCGAAAATGATGCCTATCCCGCGCTGGACATGGCGGGCCTGCAGCATCAGTTGTATTCGGCGTTCGTACGTGCGATTCCGGTGCGTTGCCTGGGTTCGGTGAACACCATCTGGATCACCGATGCGCTCAACTCCGGCTATGACGGCGTGATGCTGATGGGCTGCAAACATGGCGACAACTACCAGTGCCACTTCGTCAAGGGCTCGGAGCTGGCCAATTACCGCATGAGCAAGATTGACGACAACCTTCAGCAGATGGGACTGGAAAAGGAACGCGTGGCGACCTACGAAGTGGCGATCACCGACAATGCCCGTGTCGCCGCATTGATCAACGAATATGTCGAGAAGATCAACGAGATCGGCATGTCGCCTATGAAGGGCTTCAACTAAGGAGCGCATGAGATGAACGATCACAATCAACAAGCCATCGCGCTGTATCGCAACGACTTCCTGCGCGAAGTGATGGAGCGTGTCGAAGACGGCGACTGGGTCAGGATGTGTATGCAATGTGGTGTCTGTGCCGGCTCCTGTCCGCTGGGCAATGCCTGGCAGCATACTCCGCAGAAAATATTCATGATGATCCGCGCGGGCAAGCGTGAAGACGTGTTGACCTCCGACTCGATGTGGATGTGCACCTCCTGCTATAACTGCATCGTGCGCTGTCCGCGCAAACTGCCCATTACGCACATCATGCACGGCTTGGCCAACTATGCGCATCGTCTGAATCTGGCTCCGAAGAAACAGCCGACACGAGAAGTAGCCAGACTGTTCTGGAACAATCTGGCCGTGACCGGTCGCGTCAACGAACTGAAGTTTTCGCTGGCGATGTATTTCAAGGATGGCATCGTGCAGGGCATCAAGAACGCACTGGCGATGCAGGGCGTCGGACTCGGACTGGTCAAGGCCAAGCGCCTCAATCCGATGGAACTGTTCGGTGGACATAAATGCGAGGATCCCGGCAGCCTGCAAAAGATGATCGACAAGGCACGCGAGATCGAAGATCGCAAGAAGGGATTTACTTCCTGAATTAAATTCCCTCCCCCTTGAGGGGGAGGGCTAGGGAGAGGGTGGTAGCTTTGAGTCCCTTTCTCCCGAGCGTGTGTTGTAGGGGCTTCAGCCCCGTACAACCACGGCCTACCCCTTGCGGGTGCAACCCTCTCCCCGCTGGGGAGAGGGGGTGTGAGGTGCAAGTTGCCTCGTGCATGGAGAAATGTAATGGTTAAAAAACAATACGCGTTCTATCCCGGTTGCTCTTCGCAGAAGGGTGCATCCGCTTCCAACTTCGCCACCTCGCTCGACGTGATGTGCGACAAGCTCGACATCCAGCTCAACGAAATTCCGGACTGGAATTGTTGCGGCGCTTCCATCGGCTATGCCGAAGGCGGCGAATTGCCGCGCCTGGCCATCGGAGCGCGCACGCTGGCGCTTTCCGAACAGCATCTGCCTGGCCAGGACATGGTGTCCGGTTGTCCCGCCTGCTGGCTTGCTTCGCGCGAGACTGCAGACAGGCTCAATGCGCACAGCGACCTGCTGGCTGAGACTAACGAAGCGCTGAAAGAAGCCGGGCTGAACTTCAAGGGATCGGTCAAACCGCGCCATATGGTCGAAGTGCTGGTGGAAGATATTGGTTTCGAGGGCATGAAGAAACCCGTGGTCAAGCCGCTTGAAGGTTTGAAGATCGCGGGCTATGTCGGTTGTCAGACCAACCGCCCGTTCGGCATTGCAGGCGAATCGTTCGAAAATCCGCAATATCTCGACAAGATGATCGAGACCGTGGGGGCGGAAGCCGTTGCCGGATTTGACCAGAAGGTCACCTGTTGCGGCGGCGCGCTCGCTTTTTC
>JBNKBO010000093.1:0-3198 GCA_050287265.1 Sideroxydans sp.
GTCGCCAAGCTGCTCGACATCACCCTCACCCAGCGCGGCGCATCGGGCGGGCAACCGATCAAGATGGCGGGCGTGCCCTACCACGCCGTCGAACAATACCTCGCGCGCCTCGTGCGCATGGGCGAATCCGTCGCCATCTGCGAACAGGTCGGCGACCCGGCCACCAGCAAAGGCCCGGTCGAGCGCAAAGTCGTGCGCATCGTCACCCCCGGCACACTCACCGATTCCGCACTGCTGGAAGAGAAGCGCGACAACCTGCTGCTTGCGCTGCACCAGAGCAAGAACGAGATCGGCCTCGCCTGGCTCAACCTCGCCTCGGGCCAGTTCACGCTGGCCGAGATCGACGCGCAACAACTGCCTGCCGAACTGGAACGCCTGCAACCCTCCGAAATCCTGTATGCAGAAGGCGCGACCGTGCCCGCGTTCAAGGACGCCGCAAACAAATCGCTGCCCGAATGGCACTTCGACCGCGACGCCGCGCACCGCGCGCTGTGCCAGCAGTTCGGCACGCATGATCTCGCCGGTTTCGGCTGCGAAGAATTCACGCATGGCCTGAGTGCCGCCGGTGCATTGCTCGGATACGCCAAGCTCACGCAAGGCCAGAGCATCGCCCACATTCGCGGCGCACAAATCTACAGTGCCGACAAATATGTACGCATGGATGCCGCCACGCGCCGCAACCTGGAAATCACCCAGACCCTGCGCGGCGAACCTGCCCCCACGTTGATGTCGCTGCTCGACACTTGCGCCACCAACATGGGCAGCCGCCTGCTCGCGCACTGGCTGCATCATCCGTTGCGGGATCGTGATGTGTTGCGCGCAAGACTGGATGCAGTGGATGAACTACTCCAACTCCCCTCCCCCGCCCCTCACCCCATGCCCTCTCCCAGTGGGAGAGGGAGTATTAACGGGGCCGGGGGTGAGGGCCAACACAACGAAGCTCCATCATCACAAACCCTCACCCCAACCCTCTCCCGCCCGCGGGCGAGGGAGCTTTACCTGAATGTACATGAACAACTCAAACCCAGTGTGGACGTGGAACGCATCACCGCCCGCGTCGCGCTGAAGTCGGCGCGCCCGCGCGACTTGTCCGGTCTGCGCGATACACTCAAGCAACTGCCGCAACTCCGCACCATCCTGCTCCCTCTCCCTTTAAGGGAGATAACCAGCGACTTGGCTGTCGATGTTGGACAGCCTAGTCGAATGGCTAGTAGTTCCACCAGGGCTGAGGAGAGGGTAGAAACTTCAAACTTGCTGCAAACCCTGACTGATAACCTTCAAGCCGATACCGCACTGGTCGAACTGCTCCAGAAAACAATCAAGGAAGAACCCTCCTCCGTCCTGCGCGAAGGCGGCGTGATCGCCGACGGCTTCGATGCAGAACTGGATGAGCTGCGCGGCATCCAGAACAACTGCGGCGACTTCCTGCTGCAACTGGAAAGCCGGGAACGTGCGCGCACCGGCATCGAGAAATTAAAAGTGGAATACAACCGCGTGCACGGCTTCTATATAGAAGTCAGTATCGCCAATGCCAGCAAAGTGCCGGACGACTACCGCCGCCGCCAGACGCTAAAGAACGCCGAGCGCTACATCACGCCGGAACTGAAGACATTCGAAGACAAGGCACTCTCCGCCAACGAGCGTGCACTGGCGCGCGAAAAATTCCTCTACGAACAACTGCTGGACCAGCTCGCGCCGTTCATCCCGCAACTGCAACGCATCTCCGCCGCCATTGCCGAGCTGGATGTGCTCGCCACCTTCGCCGAACGCGCTGCCACGCTGAATTTCAGCGCGCCGCAATTCGCCGGCGACACGCAGATCAATATCGTCAAAGGACGGCATCCGGTGGTGGAAGCCCAGATACAAAGTCAGTCCGGGCAATTCACCCCCAACGATACCACGCTCAACGACACGCGCCGCACGCTGCTCATCACCGGCCCCAACATGGGCGGTAAATCCACCTACATGCGCCAGGTCGCCATCATCGCGCTGCTCGCGCATGTCGGCTGCTTCGTTCCCGCGCAGGAAGCGGTGCTCGGCGAGATCGACCAGATTTTCACGCGCATCGGCGCATCGGACGACCTCGCCAGCGGGCGTTCCACCTTCATGGTCGAGATGACCGAGGCCGCCAACATCCTGCACAACGCCACCGACAAAAGCCTGGTGCTGGTGGACGAGATCGGGCGCGGCACCAGCACCTTCGACGGCCTCGCACTGGCCTACGCCATCGCGCGCCACCTGCTGGAGATCAACCGCAGCTACACATTATTCGCGACGCACTATTTCGAACTCACACGGCTGGCCGAAGAATTCAAACAACTCGCCATCCACCTCGCCGCCGTCGAACACCAGCACAGCATCGTGTTCCTGCACAGCGTGAACGAAGGTGCCGCCAGCCAAAGCTACGGCCTGCAAGTCGCCGCCCTCGCCGGCGTACCCGGCAGCGTCATCCGCAGTGCAAAGAAACAGTTGGTAAAACTGGAACAGAACAGCGCCGCACAAAACCCGCAAGGCGATCTGTTCGCTGCCGTGCCGGAAGCGCCGGAACCGGAAGAGCATCCTTTGGTATCAGCGATGCGTGATATGGACCCGGATGATCTGAGTCCGAAGGCGGCGCTGGAGAAGATTTATCACTTGAAGAAGATGGTGTAGCATGTCCAGCAAATCAGCGATGTAATTACCTGATGTTATTAATCTATAGCTCACTGAAGATCATCATATGACCACCACAGTTGATGTCATTACATATGCGGGACAAATCTCTGTTCAGGGTTACGAATCTATATGTAAGGCCCTTGAGAATAAGAAATCTGACCTGGCCGTTATTGTTCTAGCCACCCCAGGAGGAGATGCTCATGCGGGTTTTAGAATTGCACGAGCCCTTCAGTGTAACTACGGAAAGTTTGATGCTCTCATCCCGAGATACTGCAAAAGCGCAGGAACACTTATTACAGTTGGTGCATCCACTATTTACATGGACGACATGAGCGAACTTGGCCCGCTTGATGTGCAAGTAAAAAAGGGGGATGAAATAATTGGCAGAAATTCAGGGCTGGACATCTTTCAAGCAGTAAATTATTTGCAAGCCCAATCTATGAATGCATTTCGTTCCTACTTGCTTGAACTGACTCAAGAGGCAGGTCTGTCTACTAAAGTAGCATCTGAAATTGCATCGCAACTTGCTTCAGGAATATTTGG
>JBNKBO010000094.1:0-2823 GCA_050287265.1 Sideroxydans sp.
TGTTATATTGGCGTCTGGAGGTACGCCGATGCGAGTTGCGCCAGAAATTAAACTTACACCAAAAGAAACAGAGACTCTTCAACAATGGTCTCGGAGCCGTGTTGTGTCTTTGCGACTAAAAGAGCGTGCAGATATAATACTGCATGCATCCGAAGGGATGAAAAATAATGAAATCGCAAAGTTGCAGGGAGTAAAACCACACACTGTTAGTCGTTGGCGACAACGCTTTTTTGAATTACGCCTTGAAGGAATAGAAAAGGATCTCCCTCGCGGAGGCCGTTCCAGCAAGCGACGCGAACAAATTGAAAAAGAAATTATTCGGAAAACAACTCAAGAGAAACCCAAAAATGCGACTCACTGGAGCACGCGTACGCTCGCAGCCGAATTGAATGTCAGCCAAACAATGGTGCACCGCGTTTGGCAAGCCAATGGTTTAAAGCCGCACATGGTTCGCACATTCAAGCTTAGCAGGGATCCACATTTCGAAGAAAAGCTGATTGATGTTGTGGGACTCTATCTTAACCCACCGGAAAAAGCCATCGTCATCAGCGCGGATGAGAAAAGTCAGATACAGGCATTGGATAGAACCCAGCCGGGCCTGCCTATCGTTCGAGGGCGATGCGGCACAATGACACATGACTATAAACGCAATGGTACGACAACTCTATTTGCTGCAATTGACATGACTGAAGGAAAAGTAATCGCATCATGTATGCCGCGCCATCGGCATCAAGAGTGGATTAAGTTTCTCAAGAAAATTGACGCCGAAACACCCGATGACCTGGAATTACATTTGATAGTGGACAATTACGCCACACACAAACATCCTAAGGTAAAAGCATGGCTCAAACGGCATAAACGGTTTTATGTTCACTTCATCCCTACCAGCAGTTCCTGGCTAAATGTTATTGAAAGATTTTTTCGAGACCTTGACGACAAGCGCGTACGACGTGGCGCCTTTCGAAGCGTCCCGGAACTTATCGATGCGGTGATGGGTTACATCGAAGAACACAACGAAAATCCCAAACCGTTCATCTGGAAAAAGACTGCCGATCAAATAATTGAAAAAGTTGGTCGCGCGAGACTCGCGCTGAATAATGCCCCAACAGCGTGAATCACAACACTAGTTCCTTGGGCAACGCTGTTACTATTGCACAATCGGCTTTCATAATTGTCTCCTATGTTAGTTTGTTTTCTGACGCATAACGCTCCGGTTCAGCGGCGGCGCGCGGGCGCCGTCCGCTGCAACTGGTTGTTAGGACATGTTGCGCTGATTGCTGATTTGAGGGCTTTCTCAAACTGCTTCATTCCTCGGGGCGTATACTCGTATTCGATGTAGCGGATTGCCCTGAGGTCAAACGGAACGTCATTCTTGTTCTGGGTGATCAGTATGACCGGTTTGCCAAGCGTGTGAGCGATGCCGATCTCATAGAAGACATTTGGATTGCGGCCTGTACACTCCGCGATGACCGCCGTAGCCCCTAGTAGCGAACGCCAAATGTCTTTCATGATCTCATTTGCGCCAAAGAAGTCGTCGGCCCGCCCGATTACCAGCGACATCCCCGATACGACTTTCTGAATGTGATCTTGGTAGACCGGGAGAAGATCGTTCGAGAATGGCATCAGCATGAACAGGTCGAGGCAATCATCGACTTGAGTGTCGGGCACACCGAAGAATGGCTCGACGACAATCGAACGTCCACGCTTCATCTTCGCAGCTTCAGGAAGACTAACGCCAAGCGCATGCTGTGTCTGGGCAGCTCGCGGCGTGAGTCGAATCTCGCCAGTTGGGAACTCGAAACTTCCAGGATCGAGGGGACCATCGGCTTCTAGTAGACCAGCGACGACAAGCTCCTGAAGCGCTTCCGCTATCCAGAACGTGGGCGAATTCCTCTCGGTTGGGTCACGCCCCAAAGCGCGACACAGCGATGTCCAGTCTGTGGCCTGTCCTCCACGTATCAGGAGAAGGATTTGGGCACCGGTTGGCTTGTTGTCCATCGTGTTTTACCTTTCGTGTCCTAACGAGTTTTCTACATTTATCTAAAATTAAGAGCACGGCGCAGCAGTTTTTGCAATGGAACCGCCTGATCATATAATTTTGGAGCTGTATTTAAAACTACTAGCTATCACAACATTATCGGCTCAAATTTTAAATGGTTAATACACAGACTCAAGCTTTACACGAAAATAGGCCCAAGCAAGGCCTTAACAGGTTGTGTCTGGCCGCTATCGATTTAAAACGGCTTTCGAATTTTCTGTTTTAAAGCAGGGCGCGGAATTGCCTGATTATCATTTGCTTACCGCAAAATTTTTTGGCGCATCAATTCCGCCAAACATGGAAATCAACACAAAAAAATACTGACACCCGAAGGAATGCTTGACTTCCTTTGAAGAAGGCGGTCAAATTAACTGAATATCTGAGCGTTTCCGGAGCCGGGCTGCACTGTTGGGACTACCTGACAAAAACAAAAAATCTGCTTACATATGTGCCCGGTCACGGTAATCCAGGGAGTGGTTTGCACGATATATCAGGGGGAAGCTGCATTGCGGGTAAGGGAAGTCAGTGGATTAGAAGGGTAAATCTTTGGTGATGTCGTTTTGCAGGTGTTGTTCGGTCTGGACGTTGTAGTAGTGGATTTCCAGTCTGAGGAGGTCAATGATGTCGGTGATGTGGTGTGCGGCAAAAAGGTGAGGTGGTACTGGCTGGTCGTCTTCGGAAAGCTGTACGAGTTCGGAGATTTCCGGTGTGTCGGCGATGAGTGCGGTTCTGGAAATTGCGAGGATGGCGTCGAGGGCTGCGACAATTGAAGCAATGGGGGAGTT
>JBNKBO010000095.1:0-2750 GCA_050287265.1 Sideroxydans sp.
AACCTGGTGCTGGCTCACAATTTTGGCGCGGCGTTCAGTTTCCTGGACAATGCTGACGGGGCGCAACGCTGGCTGTTCAGCATCATCGCCGTTATTGCCTCGATATGGATCATATGGTTGTTGCGCAAGCACCAGTCGCAGATGCTGTTCAGCTTTGCGCTGGTGTTCATCCTCGGTGGGGCGCTGGGTAACCTGATTGATCGCGTGGCGTATGGTTATGTGGTGGACTTTCTCGATTTTCACTGGGCGGGCTATCACTTCGCTGCTTTCAACCTGGCCGATTCGGCCATCACCTGCGGCGCAGGGCTGCTGATCTGGGACAGTTTCAAGGGCAAGGAACATGGAACTGCTGCTGGCTAACCCGCGCGGCTTCTGCGCCGGCGTGGATCGCGCCATTGAGATCGTGGAACGAGCGCTGGCTTTGCATGGCGCACCCATCTACGTGCGGCATGAAGTGGTACATAACCGGTTCGTGGTGGACAGTCTGAAGGCCAAAGGTGCGGTGTTCATCGAGAATCTGTCCGATGTGCCGCCCGGTAGCTTCCTCATCTTCAGCGCTCACGGCGTACCGCAATCGGTGCGCCGCGAAGCCGAGGCGCGCGGTTTGACCGTGTTCGACGCGACTTGTCCTCTGGTTACAAAAGTCCATATCGAAGTCTCGCGCATGCGCCAGCAGGGCAAGGAGATCGTGATGATAGGCCACAAGGGCCACCCCGAAGTGGAAGGTACGATGGGACAGTGCAACGGCGGTATGTACCTGATCGAGACACCGGCCGAGGTTGAGACCCTGAAAGTGCGCGATGAACAGAATTTGACCTATGTTACTCAGACCACGCTTTCCATGGATGATGCCAGTGCCACCATCGCTGCGCTCAAGACACGCTTTCCTGCCATTACCGGACCGAGAAAGGACGACATTTGCTATGCCACACAGAACCGTCAGGATTCGGTAAAACTGCTGGCCAAACAATGCGACATGGTCATCGTGGTCGGCTCGCCTAACAGTTCCAACTCCAACCGTCTGTGCGAAGTGGCGAAAAATCTCAACGTGCCTGCCTATCTGATCGATAACGCCAGCGAACTCAATGCGGAATGGGTGCAAGGCAAACAACGGGTGGGGATTACAGCTGGCGCATCTGCGCCGGAAGTGCTGGTGCAGGAAGTGATTGAGCGTTTGAAAGAACTGGGAGTGGTCAGCGTGCGTGAAGCCGAAGGTATTCGGGAGAATGTCGTGTTTCCATTGCCGAAATCACTGGCAGGATGAAATCGGGGCGGAAGTACAGATATTGAACATGCAGGCTTTGAAACTGCCCATGATGAGAGAGGATTAACTTAGTGGGATCGAATCTTGTAATTGGAGCCGGTGCACTGGGGCTGGCAACGGCGGAGGCGTTGTTGCGGCAGGGTGGTGACGTGACCATTCTGGAGCGGGGTTCGGTCGGACGGGAATCTTCCTGGGCGGGTGGTGGTATTTTGTCCCCGCTGTGCCCCTGGGACTATCCGGACGAGGTGAACCGTCTGGCATTGCGCGGCATGGCGATGTTCGGCGCAATGGCGGAGATGCTGCACCAAACGACAGGTATTGATCCAGAGTATCTGCGCTGTGGCATGCTGGTGTTGCCCCCTGTCGATATAAAGGCTGCTTCGCAATGGTGTGCAGCGCATGATGTGAGGACAGAAGAACGCGGCGATGGCCTGCTATTGCCCGATGTTGCCCAGGTGCGCAATCCGCGCATGCTGCAGGCGTTGCGCGCCCGGGTGGAGCAACTCGGCGGATGTATCGTTGAGCAATGCGAGGTCAAACAGATCGTCTCGGACGCAGGGCAGGTCGTGCATCTGGCAACGACCCAAGGTGACTTCAGTGCGGATGCGTATGTCGTGACCGCAGGTGCATGGAGCAAAGTGTTACTGGGCGAGCACGCCTTGAAAATCGACATCAAACCGGTACGCGGGCAGATGCTGCTGTTCAAGTTCGATGCGCCGCCGGTACCGCATATCGTGCTGAAGAAAGACATTTACCTGATTCCACGCCGTGACGGGCATCTGCTGGTGGGGAGCACACGCGAGGATGTGGGATTCGATAAAAGCACCACTGCGGATGTGCGCGAAATGTTATTGCAACGCGGTACCGAATTGCTGCCGGCATTGCGCGACATGCCGGTTGTCCGGCATTGGGCCGGACTGCGCCCGGCTTCTCCCGGCAACATTCCAACCATCGGACGGCATTCAGAATTGCAGAACCTGTACATCAATAGCGGTCATTTCCGCTATGGCGTGACCATGTCGCCCGCGTGCGTGGAAGTGCTGCTGAATACCATGAATGGAACACCGCAGCCGTTCGATGTGTCGCCCTATCTTTGGCATTAAACGTTGCTGCAATGCAGGCACACCGCTTATAATCCGCGCCGGAAAGCCGACGTAGCTCAGTAGGTAGAGCAACGCACTCGTAACGCGTAGGTCACCAGTTCGATTCCGGTCGTCGGCACCACTTTCTTTTACGGATATCATTCGTTATCCAAGCAGCTCCAGGAGCCCAGATGAACTTTCCGCAACTCAGCAAGCTCCCTCCGCACTACAGAAAAATTGCGATCTTCGGCATTCCTGTCATCGTTCTGGTTGTCGTCATCGGTTTTTTTTCGCGCAGCAAGCCGATCCCTGTTGTGCTGCAAACCGTGGCGCGTGGCACAGTGGAAGCATCGGTAAGTAATACCCGTGCCGGAACAGTGAATGCCTGCCGCCGCGCCAAGATG
>JBNKBO010000096.1:0-2742 GCA_050287265.1 Sideroxydans sp.
GATCGCGGCGAAGATGCACTGATCGTTTATGACGACTTGACCAAACAAGCCTGGGCATATCGCCAGATTTCCCTGTTGCTGCGCCGTCCGCCCGGCCGTGAGGCCTACCCCGGCGACGTGTTCTATTTGCACTCCCGTTTGCTTGAGCGTGCAGCGCGCGTCAATGCAGAATTCGTGGAAAAATTCACCAACGGCAAAGTCAAGGGCAAGACCGGTTCGCTGACCGCGCTGCCCGTGATCGAAACACAAGCCGGCGACGTGTCTGCATTCGTGCCGACCAACGTGATCTCGATTACCGACGGCCAGATATTCCTTGAATCCGATCTGTTCAACGCCGGTATCCGTCCCGCGATCAACGCCGGTATTTCGGTGTCGCGCGTGGGTGGTTCGGCACAGACCAAAGTCATCAAGAAACAGGGTGGCGGTGTGCGTCTGGCTTTGGCGCAATATCGCGAGTTGGCTGCGTTTGCGCAGTTTGCTTCTGATCTTGACGAAGCAACCCGCAAGCAGCTGGAACGCGGTCGCCTGGTGACTGAACTGATGAAACAGCTTCAATACGCGCCGCTGTCCATTTCCAAAATGGCTGCGACCCTGTTTGGTGTAAACAAGGGTTATTTCGACGACATCGCCATACCGAAAGTTTTGGCTTTTGAGGCGGGTCTGCATGCGCACCTGGGTTCGAAAAACAAGGAATTGATGGATGCGATTGAATCCACCAAGGACCTGTCCGCCGAAAACGAGAAGCAGTTGGTCGCGGCCATTGAGGCATTCAAGGCAACTGCGGTCTACTGATGAAACAACTAGCCATCCCACTAAGCAACCAAAAACTGTTGCTAAGTGGTTGGTTATAAAAGCGGGAGCTAAAACATGGCAGGCAGCAAAGAGATTCGCACAAAGATCAAGAGCGTGGAAAATACGCGCAAGATCACGCGCGCGATGGAAATGGTCGCCGCAGCGAAAATGCGCAAGGCGCAGGAACGCATGCGTTCCGCACGGCCTTATGCGGAAAAAATCCGCAACGTCGCGGCACACCTGTCGCGCGCCAACCCGGAATACAAACATCCGTTTCTGGTCAAGCGCGAGAACAACAAGAACGTCGGTTTGATCGTCGTCACATCCGACAAAGGTCTGTGCGGCGGTTTGAATACCAACCTGTTGCGCCTCGCGGTAAGCAGCATGAAAGGCTGGGAGGGCGAAAACAAAGGACTACTGGTTTGCGCGATCGGCAACAAGGGCTTCGGCTTCATGAACCGTGTCGGGGCCAATGTCAAATCGCACCTGACCGGCCTGGGCGATACGCCGCACATCGAAAAATTGATCGGCGCCGTCAAGATCATGCTCGATGCCTATGTAGCAGGCGAGATCGATTCCATCTACATAAGCTACAACCATTTCATCAACACGATGAAACAGGAGCCGCGCATCGAGCAACTGTTGCCGCTATCCGGCGAACAGATCGGCACGGCTTCCGGCAGCTGGGATTACATTTATGAGCCTGATGCCAAGGAAGTTATCGATGAATTGCTGGTGCGCTACATCGAATCCCTGGTGTACCAGGCAGTAGTAGAAAACATGGCGTCCGAACAAAGCTCGCGCATGGTGGCAATGAAATCCGCTTCCGACAATGCGAAGAACGTCATTGCAGAGCTCAAACTGGTTTACAACAAAGCACGCCAGGCGGCGATCACGAAAGAAATTTCGGAGATCGTTGGGGGTGCAGCAGCAGTTTAGTGTTGCACCGCCAGGAAGATCGGGCGAGGCTAATGTGAGCGAAGCGAACGTTATGACGAAACCAAATCTTCAAGGTGCAGCAGCAGGTTAAGAATTAATTTAGACGGGGAATCCTAAAATGAGTCAAGGAAAGATAGTTCAGTGTATCGGTGCAGTGGTTGACATCGAATTTCCGCGCGATCACATGCCGAAGGTTTACGAAGCACTTAAGCTGGCTGATGCAGGCAACTCGACTGCAGAAGCCGGACTGACCTTTGAAGTCGAGCAGCAACTGGGTGACGGTGTAGTACGTACCATTGCGATGGGCTCATCCGACGGCTTGCGCCGCGGCATGCCGGTTGAGGCAACCGGCGCAGCGATCTCGGTTCCGGTCGGCGAAGGCACACTGGGCCGCATCATGGACGTGCTGGGTCGCCCGATCGACGAGGTCGGCGATATCCAATGCACCGAAAAGCGTCCCATTCACCAGGCTGCGCCGAAGTTCGATGAGCTGTCCCCATCCGTCGACCTGCTGGAAACCGGCATCAAGGTGATCGACCTGGTTTGCCCGTTCGCGAAGGGCGGTAAAGTTGGTCTGTTCGGCGGCGCCGGCGTGGGCAAGACCGTGAACATGCTGGAGCTCATCAACAACATCGCCAAGGAACACTCTGGTCTGTCCGTGTTTGCCGGTGTGGGTGAGCGTACCCGTGAAGGTAACGACTTCTATCATGAAATGACGGAAGCAGGCGTTATCGACAATAAAGACTTCTCCAAATCCAAAGTGGCGATGGTGTTCGGCCAGATGAACGAGCCGCCCGGCAACCGTCTGCGCGTGGCGCTGACCGGTCTGACCATGGCTGAAAAATTCCGTGACGAAGGCCGTGACATTCTTTTCTTCGTGGACAACATCTACCGCTACACCCTGGCCGGAACTGAAGTGTCCGCGCTGCTGGGCCGTATGCCTTCCGCCGTGGGTTACCAGCCGACACTGGCCGAAGAAATGGGCCGCCTGCAAGAGCGTATTACCTCGAC
>JBNKBO010000097.1:0-2691 GCA_050287265.1 Sideroxydans sp.
GATAACACCACTGCATTCAGTGCAACCAACCTGATTGGTCGCGCTTCTGCAACCGGTGGCATCAGCTACGTTACACGTCAGAAGAACATGGTCCAGTACAAGTCGCCATCGCTGGGTGGAGTAAAGATCGCGGCACTGTACAGCCCCGACGAAGCCAAAACGGCCACCACCAACAAAACCATATTGTCCCTTTCCGCCACTTTTGACCAGGACGGTATCTATGCAGCCTTTGGCTACGAAAATCGTCCTGATCAGACGACAGCCGGTCAGACAGACAGCGCAATGCGTGTTGTGGGCAAGTACGATTTCGGCGCAGCATGGGTCGGCGGGACTGTGGAGCGTATCAAGGTGAATGCCGCTACAGCATATACCCAAAGCAACATGGAACTGGTCGGTGGCGTCATATTGGGCGCAAGTTCCATCGCGTTGAGCTACGCCAAAAACGGCAAGACCAATGTGGCAAATACGGGTGCCAACCAGGCTTCCTTGCGTTTCGGACACAAATTCTCCAAGCGTACCGAAGGATTTGCGGCATATACCTCGTTGAAGAACGATTCTGCTGCGTCATACAGCAAAGTCTATTCAGGTGCGGCAGCTGGTTCCACCCAGACTGCGATCGGTTTTGGTCTGATTCACTCGTTCTGAGACCGGATTGGGGAAAAAATGACGGCAATTTGAAGCAAATCTGGCGTCAGGACAAAGCGGGCACGAAAGTGCCCGTTTTGTCTGTTTTTAGCGTCAAATTAGCGTCAAATAGAGTCAAATAACAAACTAAAGAAATGAATGCAAGTAATTGATAAATCCTGACTATTTCACTTAAAAAATAATATGTGGCAAAAAAGACACAGTATGAAGGCTTAATTGCGTATCAAGCATTGAAACGGGGTGTGGGGGGTGATATTTTGCGCCTCGGACTGGGCGGGTAATCCCACCGATCCGTATATTTCGTGAGGGATTGGCCCTCTACGAAAATGAAACCCCTGAGGAGAATATTAATGCAAAAGAAAATTATCGCTTTAGCTGTTGCTGCAGCTTTCTCTGCACCTGCTTTCGCTGATGCCACACTGTACGGTGCGGTTGACGCTGCTGTGGTTTCTCTGTCCGGTTCCGGCCAGAAGAGCGAACTGCTCGCTGTTTCCAGCGGTGCTGCTGCTTCACGTATCGGCGTGAATGCGGTCGAGGACCTGAGCAATGGCATGAAGGTTGTTGTGAACGTGGAATATGGTCTGGACACGCAAACAGCTGGCGGTATTGGCAATGCGCGTCAAGAGCTGCTGGGTCTGGCTGGCGACTTCGGTACTGTTGCCACCGGCTATCTGCAAACCACCGGTTATGACTGGGCTGTGAAGTTCGACCCGGTTGCCGGTTCTCTGGTGTCTCCGCTGCAGAGCATGAACAGTGGCATGTTGATCGGTGCTACCGCTGCAGCCGCCCGTGCTCCGCGTGCATTGGCTTACATTTCGCCTGACATTGGTGGCTTCACCGCTGCGGTGAACTACACCACTGAACTGGCTGGCGGTCTGGGTGCTGCAGGTAGTGCGTCGGCCAGCCAGATCGTCAAGTCGACCGCCGTACTGTTGTCAGGCACATATAGTGCTGGCCCCTTGGCTGTTGGCGCGGTATATGCCAGCATGGACGGTGGTAAGACCGCTGCCGGTGTCGACAACACTGACATGGCCGACATGGCTGTTGGTGCTTCCTATGATCTGGGTGTGGTCAAGCTGTTGGGTACCTATCAGAATAGCAAGACGACAACTGCCGGTGTGAGCACCACCAACAAGGCGATGTCCTTGTCCGGCGTGATTCCGGCTGGTCCTGGCTTGGTGGGCGTACAGTATGCGACTCACAAGAATGAAGTGTCCAGCTCCGGTGGTTCCGGCTATCTCGTTGGCTACCTGCTGCCGATGTCTAAGACTGTGATGGTTTATGCAGCTTACGAGTCGGTCAAGAACCAGAGCGCCACGCGTGCTTTCTCGGTTGACAACAACGGCTTGGCTAACGCTAACTTGAACCTCGGCGGCAGCTCTTCGCTGGTTGCAGTTGGTATGCGCAAGAAGTTCTAAGTCTGGCTTAACTGTCAGTCTTGAACTGGAACGGCCACCTTCGGGTGGCCGTTTTTATTTGACAGTATTTCCCTGAATGCCTAAATTGGGGGTACATGACGAACTCTGAGGAAACCATGCTGAACCTGGACAGTTTGATCATCGAATTCGACAAAGGCCTGCGCACACTGTTTGCCAGGGCGCCAACCGCACGCCCTTATCCCGATGACGGCATTGCCGATACCGAGTTGAATGAAGCGGAAAAGAAACATGCCGCCGCATTGATGCGCATCAACCACACGGGCGAGATATGCGCGCAGGCTTTGTATCAGGGGCAGGCGCTGACTGCGCGTGATCCCGTGGTGCAGGAAAAACTGAAGCAGGCTGCATGGGAGGAGACAGAGCACTTGGCCTGGACTTCGCATCGGGTGTATGAACTGGGCAGCAGGCTGAGCCTGCTTAATCCGCTCTGGTACGCCGGATCGCTGGCGCTGGGGGCGCTGGCTGGCGCGCTGGGCGATAAATGGAATCTTGGCTTTCTGGCCGAGACCGAGCGCCAGGTGGGAGCACACCTGCAAAGCCATCTGGAGAGCCTGCCGCCGCAGGATGTTAAAAGCCGCGCCGTGGCGCAGCAGATGTACGTGGATGA
>JBNKBO010000098.1:0-2335 GCA_050287265.1 Sideroxydans sp.
AAGTGGCTTTGTCTTTTGTTTCTGCACCCGAAGATTGATCGGTTTGTTCCACAGCATAGAGTGGCATTGCCAGCAAAAATGACAACACGCATGCAGGAAATATGTTGCGCAGAGTTATTGATTTCATGATTGACCTCCATCCGTCATTTGACTGGATGAACTGTAAACGAGCGACTGCAAGCTTGGGAGCAAAAAACGATGAAATCACGAAAACGAGGAGCGAAATGCTCCTCATCCGATTCAGATCGCGTGAATGGAACTCAGGTCGCCCATATAGGGGCGCAGCACTTCAGGAATGCGCACGCTACCATCTGCCTGTTGATTGTTTTCCAATACAGCAACCAAGGTGCGGCCCACAGCGAGGCCCGAGCCATTCAGCGTATGCACCAGTTCCGGCTTACCCGCCGCATTGCGGAAACGCGCTTGCATGCGTCGTGCCTGGAAAGCCTCGCAGTTCGAGATCGAGGATATTTCGCGATAGGCATTCTGCGCGGGCAACCATACCTCGAGATCGTAGGTCTTGGCAGCACCGAAGCCCATATCGCCCGCGCACAGACTCATCACGCGGTATGGTAACTCCAACTTTTTCAAGATTTTCTCGGCATGACCAACCATCTCATCCAGCGCTTCGTAGCTCTTCTCGGGATGTACGATCTGCACCATCTCCACCTTGTCAAACTGATGCTGGCGAATCATCCCGCGCGTGTCCTTGCCGTAGGAACCGGCTTCGGAACGAAAACAGGGGGTATGTGCGGTAAGCTTAATCGGTAAAGAATCAAGTGGAACAATCTCTTCACGCACGGTATTAGTCAGCGTAACCTCTGAGGTTGGAATCAGGTACATCCCGCCCTTCTTTGCAGCCTCTAGATTCTGAAAACCAGCTTCACCGAATACAGAGCCGGAACCAAAAGCAACAGAGAATAAATCATCCTCGAACTTCGGCAACTGCCCGGTGCCACGCAGCGTCTCAGCATTCACAAGATAAGGGGTATAACACTCAGTGTAGCCATGCTCGCCGGTCTGCACATCCAACATGAACTGCGCGAGCGCGCGATGCAGGCGGGCGACCGGACCACGCATGAAAGTAAAGCGCGAACCCGATAGCTTAGCACCGGTATCAAAATCCAACCCACCCAGCCCTTCACCAATATTGACGTGATCCTTAACTGGAAACCCTAGCTCATCAGAGTTCTTTGGTTTGCCCCATCTGCGTATCTCGACATTGTCGGCCTCGGATCTACCACGAGGAACACTAGCGTGCGGAATATTGGGAATTTCCAGGAAAAAATTAGTTATCTTTTCCTGAATCTCGTCATCTTTAGCCTCCAAATCTTCCAGTTGGCCAGCGAATTCTGCAACCTCCGCCTTTATATCCTCGGCTTCTTTCTTGTTCCCCTTGGCCATCGCTTGGCCAATTAGCTTCGACTTAATGTTTCTTTGTGATTGATAATACTCTTTCTTGCTTTGAGTTTCTTTTCTCTCAGCCTCAAGCTCTTTGTATATATCATCCCTAAAATCAAAGCCTCTCTTGGAAAGGTCTAACTTCACCTTCTCCAAGTCATCTCTCAATAGTTGTCTATCCAGCATGCTGCTATCCTTTTTTACTCTTTGCTTTCTTGTCTAGCTCACGCAAATGCGCGAGCTTCTCTGCAATCTTCGCTTCCAGCCCGCGGTCGGTCGGTTCGTAAAAACTCACTTCCGGCATGCCGTCGGGAAAATAATTCTCGCCCGCCGCATAACCCTCCGGCTCGTCTTGCGCATAGCGGTAGTCCTTGCCGTAATCGAGCTGCTTCATCAGTTTGGTCGGCGCGTTGCGCAAGTGCAGCGGCACTTCGCGCGAGCCGTCCTGATTGATGAAGGCGCGGGCGGCATTATACGCGACGTATCCCGCATTCGACTTGGCCGCGACGGCGAGATACAGCACGGCCTGTGCCAGTGCCAGTTCGCCTTCGGGTGAGCCTAGCCGTTCATAGGTTTGCGCCGCCTCGTTGCATATCTGCATGGCGCGCGGATCGGCCAGACCGATGTCCTCCCATGCCATGCGTACGATGCGCCGCGCGAGGTAGCGCGGGTCGGCACCGCCGTCGAGCATGCGCATGAACCAGTACAGCGCCGCATCAGGATTGGAGCCGCGCACTGATTTATGCAACGCGGAGATCTGGTCGTAAAACGCCTCGCCGCCTTTGTCGAAGCGGCGCAGGTTCTGCGCCAGCGTGGCATTCACGCGCCGATCATTGCCATCTCTGCCTATGATTTACAGGATTATGTCGAAATGGCTCACCAGGCTGGCAGTAATGACTACGTGGTGAAACCGGTCAATATTCCGAATCTGCTG
>JBNKBO010000099.1:0-2020 GCA_050287265.1 Sideroxydans sp.
GCGCCTATGATGGTCGGGATCATGGTCAGGCCGAGCATCATGTAAGTGTTGCGCAGTACTCTGTTCTGTTCTATGACCCGCGTTTGTGCCACGGATGTGGTTTCGTATTGCATGTTTTCCTCCAGAAAATGGGTTTTGTTTCAATAATGCACGTGAGACTACAGAAGCTGTGAAAAAGTTGCAACTATGCCCGTTGGGTGCGGAGGGCATTTCAGGTATCATGCGCGGCATTGTGTGCGGGCAGAATGCGGAGCGAGGGAACTTTCGAGTGAAATCAGAGCCGTAGGTCGGCACCTTATAGGAT
The DNA here is from genome assembly GCA_050287265.1 of Sideroxydans sp. Lineage (GTDB taxonomy): Bacteria > Pseudomonadota > Gammaproteobacteria > Burkholderiales > Gallionellaceae > Sideroxyarcus. Next base: position 305 of record JBNKBO010000099.1, read on the forward strand.
CATGGAGGTGTGGCAGAGCGGTTGAATGCACCAGTCTTGAAAACTGGCAACGATGCAAGTCGTTCGTGAGTTCGAATCTCACCGCCTCCGCCAAATTTTGAATCATCATGCAAACGTCAGGAGTGAAAACTATGTTGCGTAAAATCCTTGCAATCTCATTAATATCAGTGACTTCTGTTGCTTCAGCAGACACACTGGATATTGGGCTGAGCAATACGACTGCCCAGATCAAGTACGGCGTTCCCGGTGGTCTTGCCGGAAAATCAGAGGTCTATGCAGAATTGATGTACAACGATGCGCACAGTGTCATCGGCGGTGTTGGCTTGCTGATAGCGAATGATGAGCTTCAAGTGCCTGGTCTGACGATCGGTGTCGGCGCAAAAGCGGTTTTCGCTACGATCAAGACGACACCAAACTACAAGGCTTCGGCGCTGGCATTGGGGGCGCAAGTCCGGTACGAATTACCGGCCGAGCGTCGTATCGCATTCGCAGGTGAAGTGTATTTTGCCCCCAAGATCATTACCTTCGCTGATGCCGACCGCTATCAGCAATACGGTGCGCGTGTTGAGTTTTCTGTCTCGCCGCAAATTCAACTCTATGCAGGCTATCGCAAGACATGGTTCACCCTGAAAGGGGCGGCTGGCGACGCAGTGCTGATCAACAACCCGCACCTTGGAGTACAGCTCTCGTTCTGATCTCCCAGGTTGGCGTCATGCTGAAACTTGGTCTGGTTCTCATATTGCTCTTGATGACATCCTTGGCGCAGGCCAAGGATGTTTCAGCTCTGCAAGTCGGTGTGGAATACGCACGCGAGAAACAGGAAAAAGCCGAAACGGAATATAAAGCCAGCCTGCAACGCGTTTCCGAATCCGAGAAGCGCCTGGAACAGGCGCAAAAGACTTTGGCCGAAGACAGACAAAAAGCAGCAGCCTCTAAAAAGAATCTGGAAGAAACAAAGGCGAAATACGAAAAAGCACAGCAACGGCTCGATCGGGCCTGGAAACAACCTTAAGGTGTTTCCGCACTCAATATCCCAGCGCGCGCGCGCCCTGATAGAAAACAAAACTCACAATCCATGCCAGGCCCAGCGACCACAGGATGGTCAGCAGGGTATAACGCAGGTCTTTTGATTCGCTGCGCAAAGTGGCAATGGCGGAGAGGCAAGGCGTGTAAAACAGTGTAAACAGCATGAAACTGTAAGCCTGCACCCAATCCAGATTCTGTCCCAGCGCTCCGCTCAGCGAATCACCCGTCATGCCGTAAATCACCGCCAGCGCGCCGATAACGATCTCCTTGGCAACGAAACCGAAGATCAGTGCAACGGTGAGCTGTTCGTTGATACCGATGGGTGCAAAGATCGGGTGCAGCAAACTGCCGATCATGCCCGCCAGCGTATCGGCGCCTGCGGGTGTCGCCGAGGGCGGTAAATGCGTAAGCAGCCATACCAGTATCACGCCGGCGACGATGAACTGTGTGGCACGGCGAAGGAAGTGACGCACTTCCATCCATCCGCGCAATATCATCTGGCGTGCCGTGGGGAAACGGTAAGGCGGAAGTTCCAGTACAAAGGGTTCATTGTTGCGGAAGTTCTTTTTGAATAGCAGCGCAGTGAGAATGGCGGCGGCGAAACTGAACAGGTACAGACTGAACAATACGACCGGTGCGGCTTTGGGCGAAAACAGCGCAGCAGTGATGAACACGAACACCTGCAAACGC
>JBNKBO010000100.1:0-1879 GCA_050287265.1 Sideroxydans sp.
GGCGTGAGCACAGTCATCTTGCTCTTCGGCTGGCTCATCGTGCGTACCTTTGCTATCGGCCGCCAGGCCGCGATGTCGGAACGCCTGTTTGCCGCACTGGTGGCGCAGGGTATCGCGGTGTGGCTGGGCGTGCAGGCGCTCATCAACATGGGTGTGAACATGGGTGTGCTGCCGACCAAGGGATTGACACTGCCTTTTCTGAGTTTCGGCGGCAGCGGCCTGGTGGTGAACATGATCGCGATCGCAGTGGTGCTGCGAATTGATTATGAAAATCGACGCGTTGCCCGGGGACTTCCAATATGAGCACACACTTTAACAACGCGTCGATTTCGGTGGAGGCTAACTTGCATAAGCAAGTTAAGCCCCAACGGGGCGGCCGGAACCAAAACAGGCGAGTGGCGAGGGGATTGCCAATATGAACCGCACCATCTTGATCATGGCAGGCGGCACTGGTGGACATATCTATCCAGGTCTGGCAGTGGCCGATGCATTGCGTTCGCAAGGCTGGAATGTGGTGTGGCTGGGCGCGCCGAACAGCATGGAAGCGGAACTGGTGCCTAGGCATGGCTATGCGGTGGCTTGGGTGAATTTCACCGGCGTGCGCGGCAAGGGACTGATGCGTTTGCTGACGTTGCCCTTCACCTTGTTGCGTGCACTGGGACAAAGCGCGGTCGCGATTTTTCGCCACCGTCCCGATGTGGTGCTGGGTATGGGTGGTTACATCACGATGCCGGGCGGATTGATGGCTGCATTTTTGCGTCGTCCGTTGGTCATCCACGAACAGAATTCCATCGCAGGCATGAGCAATAAGGTGCTGGCAAAAATGGCCGCACGTGTGTTGAGCGGTTTTCCCGTCGTGCTGAAACATGCCGAATGGTGTGGCAATCCGGTGCGTGCCGATATCGCTGCACTGACCGAGCCGCAAGAGCGCTACGCGGCACGCACCGGAAAGCTGAATATGCTGGTAGTGGGCGGCAGTCTGGGGGCGCAGGCGCTCAACGAGGCCTTGCCCGAAGCACTGGCCAGGTTGGATGAGCAGGAACGTCCAAACGTCTTGCATCAAACCGGCAAGAAACATTTAGAGAGTGTGCAGAAGTTGTACGCGCAAGCAGGGGTAAAGGCTGATATTCGTCCTTTCCTCGACGATATGGCGAACCAGTATGCGAACGCAGATGTGATGATTTGCCGTGCAGGCGCGTTGACGATCGCGGAGTTGGCGGCGGCAGGGGTGGCGAGCGTGCTGATTCCGCTGCCGATCGCTGTGGATGATCACCAGACACATAATGCACGATTTTTGAGCGAGCACGGTGCGGCAGTGTTGTTGCCGCAAAAAGAATTGAACGCGGAAAAACTGGCGCAATTGTTGCGCGGATTCAGCCGGGAAAAATTACTGGCGATGGCGCAGGCTGCACGCAAGCTGGCAAAACCGGATGCGACTGCGCAAGTAGCAAATGTCTGCATGGAGTTGGCGGAAGCATGAAACACAAGATCAAGCACATTCATTTCGTTGGCATTGGGGGTTCCGGCATGAACGGCATCGCCGAGGTGCTGCTTAACCTGGGTTTCATGGTGAGCGGATCCGATCTGGCTGACAACGCGGTCACACAGCGCCTGAAATCATTGGGCGCAACGGTATATCAGGGCCACAACAAGAAACATTTGCGCGATGCCGATGCGGTTGTGACCTCGACAGCGGTGAAGGAAGATAACCCGGAAGTGATGGCGGCCCGCGAATTGCGCATTCCTGTTGTGCCGCGTGCGGTGATGCTGGCTGAGCTGATGCGATTGCGCCAGGGCATTGCGGTAGCGGGAACGCACGGCAAGACCACGACTACTTCGCTGGCGGCCAGCATATTGGCGAAGGGTGGCTACGATCCCA
>JBNKBO010000101.1:0-1776 GCA_050287265.1 Sideroxydans sp.
ATACCGATTGATCGGCATTGTTGCAATCAATCCATTCAAAACCTTCGGACGAGAAATCCAGTTCATGCAGCGCTGCTACACTGGCATGCAAGTGATTCAGGTCGCGCAAGGTAAACTGCACCCCGCTATGCTGAGTACGCTCGAGCAGATTCCACTCCAGCTCGGAACCGACTTTCCATTCGTACCCCTGCGCAAACTCATTGCCCATGAAATTGAGCTTTTTGCCCGGATACGTCATCTGATAGGTAAACAACAGACGCATGTTGGCAAACTTCTGCCAGGCATCCCCCGGCATTTTATCGAGCAATGAGTACTTGCCGTGCACCACTTCGTCATGCGAGAACGGTAGCATGAAGTTCTCGGTATAGCTGTAGAGCTGACCGAAAGTGAGCATGTTGTGGTGATAGCGCCGATGCACCGGATCGTGGCTGAAATAACTGAGTGTGTCGTTCATCCAACCCATATTCCACTTCATGGAAAATCCCAGACCACCCAGGTAGGTCGGACGTGACACCATGGGCCACGAAGTCGATTCCTCGGCAAGCGTCAAGGTCCCGGGAAAACGCTCATGTGTCATCACGTTCAGTTCGCGGAGAAAATCCACCGCGTCGAGATTTTCGCGGCCGCCATATTTATTCGGTAGCCACTCACCCGCTTTGCGTGAATAGTCGAGATACAGCATGGACGCCACCGCATCGACACGCAATCCGTCTATATGAAACTCGCTTAACCAGTAATGCGCATTGGCAAGCAGGAAATTCCGCACTTCGTTGCGGCCATAATTGAATATCAGCGTACCCCAGTCCTGATGCTCGCCCAGTCGTGGATCATCATGCTCGTACAGTGCCGTACCGTCGAAACGTGCCAGCGCAAAACCGTCCTTCGGAAAATGTCCGGGTACCCAGTCGAGGATCACACCGATGCCGACAATATGGCAGGCATCGACGAAATACCTGAAATCGTCCGGCATACCGTAACGGCTGGTCACACCGTAATAACCCGTCGTCTGGTATCCCCAGGATTCATCCAGCGGATGCTCGCTGATGGGCATCAGCTCGATGTGCGTAAACCCCATTTCCTGCACGTAGGGTACGAGACTGTCCGCCAGTTCCCGGAAATTGTAAAAACGTCCGTCCCAATGCCGCTTCCAGGAACCGGCATGCACTTCGTACACGCTGAGAGAGTCGTGCAGCCAGTCTTTGCTCGCGCGTTGTTCCTGCCAGGCAGAATCACGCCATTGATATCCATCCAGTTCAACCACCCTGCCTGCCGTACCGGGCCGCATCTCAAAGCTCAGACCATAAGGATCCGTTTTGACGAATACTTCACCGGAGAAACGGTTGCGTATTTCGAATTTATAATATTCGCCCAGACCGATGTCCGGCACGAATATTTCCCATACACCGCTACTGCCCAGCGCGCGCATCGGGTTGATGCGTCCGTCCCAGCCATTGAAATCACCCACCACGCTGACACGTTCTGCATTCGGCGCCCATACCGCAAAACGCACGCCCCACACCCCCTGCACTTCCATGTGGTGAGCTCCCAGCATGCGGTATGCCTGTTCCAGACGGCCTTCGGAAAACAGGTAAAGATCGTGGTCGCTGATGCTGCTGCCAAAGGAATAGGTATCGTGCACTTCAATGACATGACTGAAAAAGCTCAGTTTAAGACGGCACGGGGCAGGCGGCGCCTGTTCGCCCTGCCAGCAATAAAAACCCTGGGTTTGCTCCTGCTCCAGAGGCAGCCACGCATTACCGTCATGCACCGATATTT
>JBNKBO010000102.1:0-1665 GCA_050287265.1 Sideroxydans sp.
CACAGCACGCAAGTTCGAGTTGATCTGCCTTCCAATATTTCCAACCTGTACCCTGGCATGTTCGTGCGTACCCATTTCGTGGTGGGCAAGGTGAAGAAGATGCTGATTCCGGTCAGCGCTGTGCTGCGCCGTAGCGAAGTAGTGGCCGTGTATGTGGTGGATGACAAGGATGTGCCTCGTTTGCGCCAGGTGCGTCTGGGTGAGGCAAACGAACAGAATGAGATCGAAGTATTGGCGGGGTTGAATGTGGGTGAGCGTGTTGCGCGTGACGCAGTCAAGGCCGGGATGGTTGCGACGGAGAACAAGCAATGAGTAAGGGGTCTCCGATTAGCCCGATCATGAATCTCGTTGCGAGCAAGAACGGAATGAACGCAAGGCGCACGACGCAGGTCGTAGCAGTAGCTACGATGCCAAGGAGTGCAACGCAGCGAGCAGCCGTTCTTGGTGCAACCCTTTGGGCTCCGATTTTACGGGCGATCTGCTGCGTCAGGCTCCTGGCAAAGGGAATGACCCTTTGCGGCGTCGCCTTCCTTGCATCCCATCCCGAAAAATCAGGAGCGAGATCATGAGCGGACTAATCGGAGGCCCCCTAGGGATCTCGGGACGCGTTGCGCGCGTTTTCCTGCATTCGCAGATGACGCCGTTGCTGGCACTGGTTGCCGTGCTGCTTGGCCTGTTCGCCGTAATGGTGACGCCGCGCGAGGAAGAGCCCCAGATCAACGTCACCATGGCCAATGTACTGATCGCCTATCCCGGCGCCTCGGCACAGGATGTGGCGAATACCGTGGCTACGCCGGCCGAACAGGTGTTGTCGCAGATCGCGGGTGTGGATCACGTCTATTCTGTGTCGCAGCCGGGCATGGCGGTGATCAGTGTGCAGTTCAAGGTCGGCGAGCAGCATGTGCCCTCGCTGGTCAAACTATACGACGTGATTCTGTCGCATGCCGACTGGTTGCCGCCTACGCTGGGCGTGCTGCAGCCCATCATCAAGGCCAAGGGCATAGACGATGTGCCGATGTGGGCGATCACGCTGTGGCGCGAAGAGGATGCTGGCGGCGTGGCGCTGACGCAAATTGCACATGCCATCGAAGCTGAATTGAAACGGGTGAAGGGCACGCGCGAGGTAATTACGCTGGGCGGAACGCCGCGTGTGGTGCGGGTGTTGCTCGATCCGGAAGCATTGAATGCGCATCAACTCTCGGTGCAAGAAGTGCGCGCGGCATTGCAGGCTTCCAATATGTCCCAAAGCGCGGGCAGTCTGGTACAGAACAACCGCGAAGTACTGGTGCAGACCGGCAACTTCCTCAGCGATGCCAGAGAAGTCAGCCAGCTTGTGGTCGGCGTGACCGATAAAAAGCCGGTGTTTTTACGCGATGTCGCGGTGGTGCAGGACGGTGCCGATCAACCCGCCAGTTACGAGTGGCTGGGCGCCGGGGAAGCGGCGGGCGACAAGAACATCAAGCTGAAAGGCGAGTTTGGCGCAGTGACGATCGCAGTGACCAAAAAACCGGGCGAGAATGCGGTGGATGTAGCCGACAAACTGCTCAAGCGCGTGGACGAACTCAAAGGCAGCGTTATTCCCGACGACGTGCAGGTCACCGTTACGCGCAACTACGGTGAGACCGCCAACGACAAGGCGATGAAGCTCATCAAGAAACTGTTCTT
>JBNKBO010000103.1:0-1429 GCA_050287265.1 Sideroxydans sp.
CCCGGCGGAAAAGCCGTGATACAGGCATTGGCGGCCAAGCTTGGTATCGAAGCCGACCTGTCCGGCGTTGAAGACAGTGTGCCAATGATCGCCGAAGTGAAGGAAGAAATCTGCATAGGCTGCACACGCTGTTTCAAGGTGTGTCCCACCGATGCCATCATGGGCGCGGCGCAACAGATTCATGTGGTGTTACGCGAGGCCTGCACCGCCTGCGGCAAATGCGAGGAAGTCTGCCCGACCGAGTCGGTGAAATTGCAGCCTATTCCGGCGACTTTGCAATCCTGGCATTGGCATAAACCAGTACTAGGAGAAGCCGCATGACAACACGGCGCGTAGCGACTTGTTGCGGCGGAGGCTCACCTTCAGGTTATGCCGTAGCCAAACTCTTCGAATTGAGAGGCGGCGTGCATCCAGAAGGCCGCAAGAACCTGTCGGCCGAGCGCCATATTCGCGTCCTGCCGTTGCCGAAAAAACTGTTCGTGCCATTGCAGCAGCACATCGGTGCGCCTGCCTCGCCTGCGGTGAATATCGGCGACAAAGTGCTGAAAGGCCAACTCATCGCTTCTGCACTGGGCGCGGTCTCGTCTGCCATCCATGCGCCGACGTCGGGTACGGTCGTCGCGCTCGGCGATTATTTCGCGCCTCATCCTTCCGGTTTGCCGGTACCCGCCATCACCATTGCGAGCGACGGCGAAGACAAATGGATCGCCAGGGAAGAGTCGTACGATCCTTTCGCACTGTCGTCGGAAGAGATTGCCGCGCGTGTTGCCGCCGCGGGGATCGTCGGTATGGGCGGTGCGACTTTTCCGGCGGCGCTTAAACTCAATCTCAGCCGCAACAGAGGCGTGCAGACGCTGATCATGAATGGCGGCGAATGCGAACCCTATCTCACCTGCGATGACCGCATCATGCGCGAGCGTGCCGGGCAGATCGTCGAAGGCATCGCACTGATCGCGAAAGCCGTGGCGGCGAAAGAAGTGCTCGTTGGTATAGAGGATAACAAGCCGGAAGCCATTGCCGTGATGCGCCTCGCGGCTCAGAAAATCCACGAGAGTGGCACGAATGGAAATCGTCGCGAGCAGCTTGAGGGCAAGGCGCACGGAGCGCAGCAGCCGAGACATACCATGAAGGTAGGCGAGTAGGGAGCACCGCGCAACGAAGCCATCGAATCGCGCAGCAGATTATCAGGGGTTTTCATAGTGGGTGATGAGGTCCAGCGGAAAACGCTTGCCTGCAAGATAGTCTTCCACGCAGCGCAGAATCAGCGGACTGCGATGACGCGATTGCGTGGCATGTATCTCTTCCGGCGTCATCCACACCGCGTGCACGATGCCTTCGTCCAGCTTGCGCTCAGGATGATGGGCAAGAATGTCTCCACCGAAAGCGAAGCGCAGGTAGGTGGTGTCGGATGCCGTCGAGTGCCAGCGAT
>JBNKBO010000104.1:0-1351 GCA_050287265.1 Sideroxydans sp.
CAAGTTCTATCTTGATGTGGCAGATGCCCTGCATTTGGGTGAGGCTACGCTGGCTGCACTCGCCATCATCGTAGGTCATATTTTTGCGGTTCATTACAACCCGCATGTCTATCCGATGAACAGGACATTTATTGACGGAAATATTTCCGAGACAATGATGAAAGAGGAACACTCGCTCTGGTATGAACGGTTAATAGCTGAAGAAACCTCGAAATCCGTGAATAGCGCAGAGGGAGGACACAGCAATGCATAAAGATAGCGGCGCAAGTGTTCCGAAAAAGCTCCTCGTCCATTTTGTTATGCTGACAATAGGTCTGCTGTTGCTGGCCTTCTGCATTTGGCTGGTTTATCTGACCTATTTCAGGAGCGCATATCGCACCGGAGCAACCCTCGCGAAGAGGGCAGTCCCTCGACAAGAGATGATTTATGAGCCTTTTCATGGCGTCAATGAATCCGTGTACGCGGGGAGCAAGTCGAAATCATGGTGTCTTAAATGCCATGAAGATCTGCCGCATTCCTTATCAAAAGAAGTACGGGGAATGTTGAACGCCCATTCGTTCTTCCTGGCGTGCGAGGTTTGCCACATCGCTCCCGCTGAAGGAGAACGTTTCGAATACAAATGGCTGCAGCGCGGCACCAGCATTCCCCTTGCCGAGCTGAAAGGCCCGCCGGGTGATTACGGAGCAACGATCATTCCATTCAGGACCGAAAATGGCATTTCCCGGCGCCTGGATGAAAACCCGGAAGCGCTACAACTCCTGGATGAGTCGGCCGCCCATGACCGAGACAACGACTTGCAAAAGCACAAGATGCGCCTTAACTCTGATATTCACAAAGCATTCTCGCCCAAGCCCGTTTTTTGCGATGATTGCCACAGGGAGAATGGCGTACTTGATTTCGAACAGCTCATGTATGCGCCGCAAAGAGCACATCGCCTGAGCATCGGCGAAGGCGCGAACATCATCAAACAGTACAAGGATTTTTATCTGCCCTCACTCGTACGCAACGCACGGAAAGAGCGGTAATGAACAACCCCGCAGCAAGCTGCGGGGGTTCAAATCCGAACCCGGTGGCGGGCACAAAGTTATATTGAAAACTCGGCACCATAGATTCTATCGAGAAAAATTGAGGGCCGCTTCGAAAAGCGGCCCTGTGTTATTGCCAGCCTATCTCGAACCTAGTTCAATATTGGCAAGTATTGCCCGTATCCACGATGAATACGTCGTAAGCACTGTTTGTATCACCCGGGATGAGATCAGGCCGGTCTGAGTGAACCAGAAAGTATCTGCCAGTAGCGCTCACGCCATTCACATATGAATGGTCAGGATAATAACTCCCCTCCAAAACATTT
>JBNKBO010000105.1:0-1322 GCA_050287265.1 Sideroxydans sp.
CAATGAAGGATTGATCTGGGCAAACATCCACAATAACACCAGCGCCAGTCCGAAATCGACTCCCGGCCCCTGCCGGAAAAACCCGATGCGCCATTCCGTAACGCGAATAAACCAGGCGCGTTGCACAATAGACACGGCCAGCAGCGCACCGCATAAAGCGCCTATGCTGTTGCTCAGAATATCGGCATTGGAACTGGCACGTGAGGGTAAATACATTTGCAGATATTCCAGCGCGATGGACAGCAGCAGCGTCAGAAGCATGGTCAGAATCACGCTGTGCCTGCTGCTGAAATAAGTACGTAAAGTAAGCGCCAACAGCAGTCCGAAAGGCAAATAGGCCAACAGATTACTTACCGCATCAAAGGCGGTATAAGTCAGCCTGAGCGGCGAGGTCAACACGGCCCGGAACTCAAGACCCTGCTCCTGCCACCCTGTAAAAGGAGAAAGGCTGGCGTAAATGATGAGCATGGCGTAGCCAGCCACCAGATAGCGGCGCAAGAGACTTCGGGGTTTTGAGACTGCTGTCGGGGCGCTCATACACAAAATCCGATTGATTTACTCAAACTAATTGTAGCCGATAGAATCACTCAAAAATAATGTTGTTGACTCGGGTGTTGTGCTACGGAACAATGCCCCTGCAAATAAAAAGGCCAAGCAATTTTTGGCCTGATTTGGAGGAATTATGGCATACCTGCACTGGTCCAGTGATCTGGATACCGGCATCGAAGTTATCGACAAACAGCACCGGCGCATTGTTGATTACCTGAACGAACTCAGCACGGCAAATGACGTTGGCGACCCTGCAGCGACGAAACACGTGCTGGATGAACTGGTCGACTACACACTCACGCATTTTGCATTTGAGGAAGAATTGCAGGAGCGCGCGAAATATCCCTTCCTGAAGGCACACAAACGCGTGCACGAAATTTTCACCAAGCGCGTGACAGAATTCCTTAACCGTGCCGAAGCCGGAGAAGATGTCACGCCGCAATTGCTCTCCATGCTGAAAATCTGGCTGGTCAACCACATCAAGGGTGACGATGCAGACTATGCGGAATGCGTAAAAGAAAACCTGGGGCTCGAATCCACCGTTGACAGAACCGGCGGCTGGGTAGGCAGTGCATTAAAGAAACTCTTCGGCTAGCCTGACATTCTCACGAGCCGAGCATTATCGCCAAAATGACGAAAGCAAAATCCCCCGGCGATTCCCAACAAGTGATACTGGACCACTGGCGCCTGAAGGAAATCAAAACACGCGAAGGAGCCCGCAGCCGCCACATTACAGGACATGACATCATGAACGATGTCGGACGCGCATCCAC
>JBNKBO010000106.1:0-1294 GCA_050287265.1 Sideroxydans sp.
TTGCGCCCGCCGCCTGCAGGCGGACCATCCATCAGAACCGCGTGGCCGCTCTCGGTTTCGCCGAGAAAGGAGACTTCCTCAACCCATTTGATGCGTGCTTTCATGTGACACCTCGCGTGGCGAAATTATCTGTCGCACATTTTCGGCGAAACACCATATTTTTGCCACTACTCTTAAGGTGTACGCCTTTTTTGTTAAGGTTTGGCAACGACTGTCCCAATCAATATGACGGAGTGACAACAGTCATGATTTTAGCCAATACCAGAGCATTCCGATCAGTTCATGCATGAATATCCTGCTGTTGCGCAGAGCAGATGCATTCGGAACGAATGCCAGCAGATCGGTCCGGTAGCGTGTGGTAAAGGCGGTGGGTGCAGGGATGACCTCAAATCCCGCTATCTGAAAGGATTGCAGCGCGCGCGGCATATGCCATGCATGGGTAACCAGGTAGATACGGGCGATGCTCGCCTGCTGGAGCATTTGCCGGCTTAGAAGCGCATTTTCCAGGGTGTTGTCCGACGCGTTTTCTGTCCAGCGCACGGGTACGTTGAATTCCTGCTCCAGCACCTGTTTCATCTGTTCCGCTTCGGAGATGCTGTTGCCCAGCGGTTTTCCGCCTGTGACCAGAATGGGCTTGCCTGTCTCACGCTGGAGTTTGGCAGCAAAACGGAGCCGTTCCAGTGTGGAAGCACCGACCGTATCACCGCCATATTCAGGCGCGTGGAAATAAGTGCTGCCACCCAGCACAACGATGGCATCCGCCAGCGATTCTTTTGTATTGATGGCTAGGGATTTGTTTTCCAGTCCATGCAGCAAAGCATCGGCAAAAAATGGGGTGGAGAACAGCCACAATAGAACCACCGAGATGGTGAGCAGTATGCGTGCGATATGCGGGCGTTTGTGCCACAGCCACAGTCCGATTACTGCAACAAGCAGCAGGTTGAGCGGCGGCAGCAGAAAAGCACTGATGAGGTTGGTAAAGAACCAGGACATGGCAACCATTATCCCAGAATGTTGTCGCCAACCGGAAATTGTCACAATAAAATCATGTGCGTGTCATGAAAGTTTCGCATGCCGCAGCGAAACTGTGCGCCATGATGAAGCTGCTTAAATACTGGCGCTGGCTGATTCCTCTGTTGTTATGGAGTGCGGATGCCAATGCATGGGGGCTTTACACCCACGTTTATTTTGCCCAACTGCTGCTGTGGGCGGTGCCGCTTACCGACCCGCGCTATCGGCGCGCAATCAAATCCTTTCCCAGGCTGGTGCTGGCCGGTGCCTGTCTGCCCGATCT
>JBNKBO010000107.1:0-1162 GCA_050287265.1 Sideroxydans sp.
AGGCGCTGCTGACGTTCTCGGACAAAGCGCTGCAAGATACCCGCTTGCTTGCGTTCCATACAGCGGTTGCGGCGTTAGGTGTTACGCTTTCGGTGATGTTCTTCTTTCTCGTCCCGATCGCGTTCATGGCGGTTGCGTTGATCACATTCACCATCTGCTTGCTGCTGGCACAGAAGTCGAAAACAAGTAACCTCAAGGTGAAGTGATTCGTTTTTGAATAAGTAACTATGAGCTGCCTCAACACATGACATGCATGACATGAGGACGGAGCCCAATTGTTATTAACGGCATGACATGGGGACGGAGCCCAATTGTTTTTCATGACATGGGGGCGGAGCCCAATTGTTATTAACGGGGTGACACCACAACGAACGACGAACTTAAGAAATGATGATGCAGGAAACGACACACAACACAAATGCACAACGGCGCACCCATCCCGCTGCCGTACATGCTGCGTTGCGTCCGCGGAAAAGAATAGGGCTCCGTTCCCAATGGCACTCGGTTAAGCCCAATTGCCTATTATCACAACACCGCAAACCGTCCCTTCCCCCTTGCAGGGGGAAGGTTAGGATGGGGGTTGACTCGGCGAAGACGCAACGTTTCTACCCCCACCCTAACCCTCCCCCTGGTGCGTGGTTGTTGCCGCTTCAGCGGCTTTACAACCACGGCCTACCCCCTGCGGGTGCAAGGGGGAGGGAATGCTGAGGCTAATGCGCAATTCTGCTTAACCGAGTGCCATGGGGGACTGAGCCCAATTGTTTTTGCGAGTGAGAATACAGCCAACGACAAACTGAAATAATGATACAAACAACGACGACCCACATGAATATCCCACAGTATGCCTATGCTGCTGTCGTTCATGCTGTGCTGTGTTCGCGGAAAAGAATAGGGCTCCGTCCCTATCCGTTGGTTGCCATCGGTGAACTTGGTCGTTGGGCCTTACAGCGATGAGTACGACATATCAGCAACGCTACTGGAGCATGCTCGTGGAGGCTCGAGTCCATGTGAGCTACCTCCACCTCTATGCCACCAATTCGGAGTCGCGCGATAAAGCCGTGAATATTTTCCTGGCTGTAACCTCAAGCAGCAGCATTGCTGCTTGGGCAATTTGGCGCGAATTCACATGGGTCTGGCCTATGCTTATCGCTGGATCACAAGT
>JBNKBO010000108.1:0-1120 GCA_050287265.1 Sideroxydans sp.
TTTGATCGACGAGGCTGCTGCGCGTATCAAGATGGAAATCGATTCCAAGCCGGAAGTCATGGACAAACTCGACCGCCGCCTGATCCAGTTGAAGATCGAGCGCGAAGCGGTGAAGAAGGAAAAAGATGAGGCCTCGCGCAAACGTAAGGATCTGATCGAGGAGGAGATCAAAAAACTGCAACGTGAATACGCCGACCTGGAAGAGATCTGGAAAGCGGAGAAGGGTGCTGCACAAGGCGCTGCATCCGTGAAGGAAGAGATCGATCATATCAAGGCCGAGATCGCCAGATTGCAGCGCGAAGGCAAACTGGAAAAAGTAGCCGAGCTACAATACGGCAAACTGCCGCAACTCGAAGCGAAATTGAAAGAAGCCGCGCAACGCGAGGCAGAAGGCGGGGCACAGAAGAACAAACTGTTGCGCACCCAGGTTGGCGCCGAAGAGATCGCCGAAGTGGTGAGCCGTGCCACCGGCATCCCGGTCAGCAAGATGATGCAGGGCGAGCGTGACAAACTGCTGCATATGGAAGACAAGATGCACGAGCGCGTGGTGGGGCAGGATGAGGCTGTGCGCCTGGTGTCCGACGCGATTCGCCGTTCCCGTTCCGGGCTGTCCGATCCGAACCGTCCATACGGTTCTTTCCTGTTTCTCGGTCCCACTGGTGTAGGTAAGACCGAGCTGTGCAAAACGCTGGCGAACTTCCTGTTCGATTCAGAAGAACATCTCATCCGTATCGATATGAGCGAATTCATGGAGAAGCATTCTGTTGCGCGTCTGATCGGCGCACCGCCGGGCTATGTCGGCTACGAAGAAGGCGGTTACCTCACCGAAGCCGTGCGTCGCAAACCCTACAGCGTGATCCTGCTTGATGAAGTGGAAAAAGCGCACCCGGATGTGTTTAACATCCTGCTGCAGGTGCTGGATGATGGCCGCCTGACAGATGGCCAGGGGCGTACCGTGGACTTCCGTAATGCGGTGGTGGTGATGACCTCAAATCTGGGTTCCGCGCGGATCCAGGATCTGGCCGAGAGCAGCTATGACGAAATGAAACAGGCGGTGATGGAAGTTGTACAAACCCACTTCCGCCCCGAGTTCATCAATCGGGTGGATGAAATCGTGGTC
>JBNKBO010000109.1:0-1113 GCA_050287265.1 Sideroxydans sp.
TGGCATGATAGAACTCTTTGCCCTGCTCCCCGGAACTGAGCAGATTAGGGTCGTGACCGATGGCTTCGTGCGCTTCGTATTGCGTGATCTTTGTGAAGGCGGGATTGACCGCAATGATCTTGTTGTCCGAGTCGGTGATGACGATGGCTTCCGGGCTGGCCTTGAATACGGTTGAGGCGAGTTGCAAGCCTTCTTCATCCAGCTTGCGTTCGATGGCAATGCCCACGATCTTTGCCATTTCCTCGATGAGGTGAATCTGTGTCTCGTCGGGTGAGGCTATCTTGCGATGATATAGCGCCAATATGCCCAATACCTTGCCCTTGGATGAGAATACGGGTTCCGACCAGCAGGAAGCCAGTCCGGCCTGGGCAGCTATTTCCTTGAATGACGACCAATCGGAGTGGGTCTGGATGTCGGCGACGATGGTACGCGCCCCAGTTGCGGCAGCATGACCGCAGGAGCCGTGACCGATGCCGATATCGAACCCCTGTACGGCCTGGTTGAAGAAATCGGGGAAAGACGGTGCTGCACCGATAAGCAAATGCTTGTCATCCTTGTCCATCAGCAAAATTGAGCACAGTACTTGCGGTTGCTCGGTTTCAACCTGATGGACGATGGTGTGAAGAATGTCGTTCAATTCCCTGCCGCGTGCCAGCATTTCCAGTACTTCATTACGCATTTTTTCACGGTGGAGAGCATGTTCACGTTCGGTTACGTCGTTGACGACGGAATAGAGCAGTTCTCTGTCGTGGTAAAAGACATGTCCGGAATGTACTTCGACCTCGCGCGTTTCGCCTGAAGCGGTGCGGTGTTGAAAACGGAAAAACTGACGCTGTTCACTGAGTGCAAGCGCTATTTCAGCCTTTAACAACTCCGGCGGCAGTGTATTGATGTCGGTGACACGCATCTTGCGCAACTCTTCCACGGACCATCCGTAAAATGCCGCAGCTGCGGGGTTTGCATCCACGATGCGCAATGCTTTCGGGTCGATCAGCAGTTTGATGGCGGTGTTGTTGGTGAACATCGAGTGATATAAGGCTTCATCCTCGCGCAATAAATGCTCGTCATGGGCAAGGTTTTGTTGCAGTTGATTGAAGCTGGATTGCAGTTTGC
>JBNKBO010000110.1:0-1103 GCA_050287265.1 Sideroxydans sp.
AACCCTTCCAGCTTGTCCAGCGCCCCGGCACGATCGAATGCCTCGGCGTAGAGTTCGATGGCGGCATGGGCGGAGTAGATCCCGGCGCAACCGCAGGCACACTCTTTGGCGCTCTGGGCGTGGGGTGCGCTGTCGGTGCCGAGGAAGAATTTCGGGTTGCCGGAAGTGGCCATCTCCATCAGCACCTCACGGTGCGACTCGCGTTTCAATACCGGCAGGCAGTAGTGGTGCGGACGAATGCCGCCAGCCAACAATGCGTTGCGGTTGAGTAGCAGGTGTTGCGGGGTGATGGTGGCGCCAACGTTGTCACCGGCAGCGAGGACGAAGCGGGCCATTTCGGCGGTGGTGATGTGTTCCGCCACCACTTTCAGATTCGGGATGCGTTCCAGTAGCGGTGCCAGCACCGTCTCCATGAAGACCCGCTCGCGGTCGAAGATGTCGACACTGCTGTCGGTGACTTCGCCATGCACCAGTAGCGGCATGCCGCATTCGGCCATGGTACGCAGGGTCGCCTCGGCTTTGTGAATATCGGTGAGACCGGAGTCGGAGTTGGTGGTCGCCCCGGCGGGGTAGAGTTTTACCGCCTGTACTGCGCCACTCTCATGGGCGCGAACGATCTCTTCGGCCGGGGTGTTGTCGGTGAGGTAGAGGGTCATCAGCGGCTGGAAGCGGCTGTCGGCAGGGAGCGCCGCCAGGATGCGTTCACGATAGGCCAGCGCCTGTGCGGTGGTGGTCACTGGCGGCCGCAGGTTGGGCATGATGATGGCGCGGCCGAAACGTGTGGCGCTGTGGCCGACGACGGCCTGCATGGCCTCACCGTCGCGCAGGTGCAGATGCCAGTCGTCGGGGCGGGTGAGAGTGATTTTATCCACGGTGACAGCCCGAGTAAGCGGAAAGCTGCATTATGCCACAGGCCAGCGGTGAGCACAGCGTGGACACAATTTGTGCCGATGCACATTGTTTGAGGCGACAGATGGTTTACCATGGGGTAACGACAGAGGGCGATTGGCAGACAAATATGGCAAAAGCGAGTCAGACGAAAAAAGGAATGCCGGGGCACGAGTTGGGATTGCAGGAGGTGCTCGACTGGTTGGTGGAGGATG
>JBNKBO010000111.1:0-1036 GCA_050287265.1 Sideroxydans sp.
ATCCTTGGCGTTTTCGGCAATAAGGTTCTTGCTGGCGAGCAGGATGGCAGTCGCGATGTTTTCCAGCGCGTGATTCTTGGCGTTGGTGCTGGCTTGCGCCATCAGGCGCGCGGCAGCGCGGGCTTGTTGCCCGACTTGTTGCATGTATTGCTTGATGTTTTCCATCGTTACTCCGTTATTTCTGTTTCGTCATTCCCGCTCCCGGTTACCCAATTCGAGGGCAGACTGCGGCGGGATACCAAGTATCCCGTCATTCCCGCGAAGGCGGGAATCCAGTGGTTTTATTAAACATGCGTTTGGGCGTGCTTAAATAATTTCATTCCACAAATCGCGCCATTCAGGATTCATTTCCTCCATCAACCGGATTTTCCAGGCGCGATCCCATTTTTTGATTTGCTTTTCGCGAGTGATAGCGGACAGCATGTCAGGATGAAGCTCAAAATAAACCAATAAGTGCACTATATAACGTTTGGAGAATCCCTCCACTGCATCATTTTTGTGTTCCCAGATTCGCTTAGGTAAGTCGCTGGTAACCCCAGTGTACAAAGTGCCATTGCGTTGACTGGCAAGAATGTAGACTGCGGGCTGCATATGAGCGAATTCTACTGTATTACCTCCTGGTCGCAAGCTCGAAACTTTGCTTCGTTCGTTTTCGCGGGAATGATAGGGGGTGTAGAATCTGTCGCCTGTGTTGTCCCGCTACGCGGGATTTTATTTATAACTGGATTCCCGCCTGCGCGGGAATGACGTGAATATGTCCGACATCCTTAACAAGATACTCGCAGTGAAAAACAAGGAAGTGGCGGCGGCGCTGTCGGCAAAACCTTTGCCTGCGATTCGAGCCGAAGCGGAGCAGGCTGTTCCTGTGCGCGATTTCGTCGGAGCGATCCAAAGCAAGATCGCGCAGGGACATTCTGCAGTGATTGCGGAAATAAAGAAAGCCAGTCCAAGTAAAGGGGTAATCCGTGTCGATTTCCATCCGGCAGAGATTGCGGGCAGCTATGCGCTTCATGGCGCAGCGTGTTTGTCGGTGTTG
>JBNKBO010000112.1:0-1020 GCA_050287265.1 Sideroxydans sp.
CTGTCCAATTGGGAATATGTCGAGGTAACCAGCGGCCTGAAGGAAGGCGACCGCATTGTGTCTTCACTGGACAGTGCAGGTGTGAAAGCGGGAGCACGTGTCGTGCCTGAAAAATAATCCTGAATGCACCTGTCCACGAAATGCACGAAACGGGTTAAGCAGGTATTTCGCCGTATGGCGAAAACTCGCAAAAACACGAACAAAAAATGGAGCATTTACCGGTTTTCTGCATCGCTGTGAAGGTCGCTTGATACATCCGGCTAACCAACTGGATCATTTCGTGCCTTTCGTGTTTTTCGTGGAGAATAAAAGGTATTTTGGATGATCGAACTTAAGAATGTCTGCCGTACTTTCATCGTCGGCGACCAGCAGGTAGCCGCGCTACGCGATATCAACCTGCGTCTTGATGCAGGTGAATACATCTCCATCATGGGACCGTCCGGTTCCGGCAAATCCACCATGCTCAACATGCTTGGCCTGCTCGACCGGCCGACTTCCGGTACCTACCTGCTGGACGGTGGCAATGTCACCGAGCTTAACGATGAACAGCAGGCGCGCGTGCGCCGTGAAAAGATCGGCTTCGTGTTCCAGTCCTTTCATCTGGTACCGCGTCTGACCGCCGCGCAGAACATTGAACTGCCGATGATTCTCGCAGGCATTCCGGTCGAAGAGCGCAAAACGCGTGTGAGCGTGCTGGTACAGAATTACGGGTTGACGGATCGTGCCGGACACAAACCGGACCAGCTTTCCGGCGGGCAGCGCCAGCGCGTGGCCATTGCCCGCGCCATGGTTAATGAGCCTGCTATTATTCTGGCCGATGAACCGACCGGCAATCTTGATCCGGAAACGGCTGGCTACGTCTTCGATGCCCTGAACGCACTTGTACGCCAATCCGGTCTGGCTGCTATCTTTGCTACGCACAATATGGAGCTGGCCGCCCGCATGGATCGCCGCATCACGCTGGATGATGGCAAGATTGTCGAATTGTGAGTTTGGCGTCCGCCGGAAATGTGATCCTTC
>JBNKBO010000113.1:0-1008 GCA_050287265.1 Sideroxydans sp.
AACCCCACGGAAAGCGGCGTCAGCGGCAGACGCAAATGGTTCTTCATTTTGCCCATGCGCGCCACCGCCCATTTCACCGGGATAGGATTGGCTTCGACAAACAGGTTGCGATGCAGTCCCAGCAGGCGGAAGTTGATCTCTCGCGCTTTTTCGACTTTTCCGTTCAGCGCCGCCGTACACATTTCATGCATCAACTTCGGCGCAACATTTGCCGTCACCGAGATCGTGCCTTGTGCACCCAGCAGCATCAGCGCCAGCGTAGTAGCATCGTCGCCGCTGTAAACGGCAAAATCCTCCGGCACGCGTTGCAGCAGGTCGCTGCCGCGTTCGACGCTGCCCGTCGCATCCTTGATACCCACGATGTTCCCGATCTGCGCCAGACGCAGCACGGTGTCGTTGCTCATGTCCGCCGCGGTTCGGCCCGGGACGTTGTAAAGGATGTGCGGCATATCCACCGCTTCGGCAATGGCCTTGAAATGCTGATAAAGCCCTTCCTGTGTCGGCTTATTGTAGTAAGGCACAACACTCAACGATGCGTCGGCACCGGCCTTTTTGGAGAAAGTCGCCAGTTCGATCGCTTCCCGCGTCGAGTTCGCGCCGGTGCCTGCGATAATGGGAATACGTCCGGCGGAATGCTTCACCGCTTCGGCGATAAGCAATTCGTGCTCTTCCACATTTACGGTAGGGGATTCGCCGGTCGTCCCGACCACGACGATGGCGTCGGTGCCTTCGGCGATATGAAAATCGATCAACGCGCGAAAGACTGCCAGATCCAGGCTGCCATCCTCTTGCATCGGCGTAACGATCGCTACGATACTGCCCTTGATCATGTTCTCTGCTGCCATAAAAATAAAGGTCGCATTCTACATTATTCGCCCAACCTTACGCGACAAGAGTAGCGCGCCTGTGGAATAATACAGGCAACTCGAACCTGCTTAATCTATGCCCTCTCTTACCTTGGCTCACCTGCAACCTGGCGACACCGCAACCATCGTTTCCATACACGCC
>JBNKBO010000114.1:0-1005 GCA_050287265.1 Sideroxydans sp.
GAAAAACGCCTGGCCGCGATGGAGATGAAACTGGAAGTGACCGACGCCGCATTGTCCGAGATCGCCAACGCGGGCTTTGATCCGGTGTACGGCGCACGTCCGCTGAAGCGCGCAATACAGGCGCAGTTGGAGAACCCGCTGGCCAAGCATATCCTTGAGGGACACTTTGCCGCCAAGGACACTGTCAAGGTGGATTGCAAGGGCGGGGTGATGCAGTTCGACAAAAAGTAATCAGCATCTGTAGCAAAGAGAAAGCCCGGCATGCCGGGCTTTCTCTTTGGAGAACGGCCGCTATCGACTGATGATGAGACTGCAATTACTTCAGTGGCGCCCCAGGGTCATTGGCCAATTTGCCTTAACGTTGGTAGACGCCAGCATCATAACCAGCTTGCGGATAAACAAAAGGAGTTGCCCCGAAATTGGCTGTTATACCGTCAGTAAACACTGTCGTCGCTGGATAAATGGTTCCAGTCAAACCGGTGAACGCAATACCCCGGTCAACACCATCGACCCAAATGCGCAACGTTCCCGTATTCATGTCGAGGCCAAAACCAACTACGGAGCCGTTTGCGACTACAGTAGTTACCCACCCCGGATTCTTCCCGCTGCCGTATAACGTTCCATCAGAAAAATACAACCCCCAACCGTAAGCGTCTGAGCCAACCCAGTTTCCTATATTGGCTGATGGCCCCATGATTCCAACAACACCGTCGCCCTCAATTGGGGTTATTTCCCAGAACGCTGTTCCACTGCTTATGCCAATAGTCGCCCTGATCGACTGATACTCCCCGCTTGATGTTGCTGTCAAATTGGCATCATCCAGCAATACGTCCGGCCCTTTGTCGGCAGGATTCCAGGTGGCATAAACAGCAGGTGTAACGGTAACGCTGGCGGTCGGAGAATTAACGCCATCCAATGCCGCAGAAACCGTAGTACTTCCTTCTGCAACACCGGTCACGATGCCTGTATTTGAAACCACACTGGCCGTTGCGGGTGCGTCGGACG
>JBNKBO010000115.1:0-881 GCA_050287265.1 Sideroxydans sp.
GGTCAACGAAGGGCATATTGAGCCGGTGTTGCTGCTGACCAAGACGGATCTGGTCAGTACGGCAGAACTGGAGCGCATGCTCGCCCGGATTCGCACTTCAGGTATTGCGGCCAGGATCGTCACACTCAGCAACGTAACGGGAAAGGGTGTCGAGCAGGTGCGAGAGATGCTGCTGCCGGGCAAGACTTATTGCCTGCTTGGGTCTTCGGGTGTCGGCAAGACTACGCTGATCAACCGGTTGACCGGCAAGCCGGAACTGGAGACACAGGCGGTCAGCGCGACGGGCGAGGGCAGGCACACTACGACACGCCGCCACCTTGTCATGCTTGATAATGGCGGGTTGTTGATCGATATGCCGGGAATGCGTGAACTAGGCATTCTGGGTGCGGGCGAAGGGCTGGATGGCGGTTTTTCCGATATCGGGGAGCTTGCATCTGGATGCCGTTTCGCCGATTGCGGTCATACCAGCGAGCCGGGATGCGCGATCCGGACGGCCATCGAAAACGGCGAGCTGGATCCGGCGCATTTCCAGAACTACCTGAAGCTCAAGGCGGAGTCCGAATTCAACGAAATGTCTTATGTGGATAAACGGAAAAAGGACAAGGACTTCGGGAAGTTCGTTCGTTCGGTTTTGAAGCAGAAGCGCAGGTAGGGCCGCAGTAAGTCAATAGAGCCGAGTTGTATTAAAACCAACGGAGTCAGCATGAATCCACGCGCCTGGACGATTTGATATATAGTCTCGCCGCTGAATATTGATGGTTGAAATAGATGGAACCTGTCCCGGTTTGTGCTGTCAGAGGGGCCGGCTGCATCGCATGATGTATTCAGTTCGTTGGTCTAACTTTATGGAGGTACTATGATTTCGATAAAGAAAGCAGCAC
>JBNKBO010000116.1:0-828 GCA_050287265.1 Sideroxydans sp.
GAGCCAGAAGAATTATATTGAGAAGGTTCTTCATCGTTTCAACATGCATAATGCGAAGCCTGTGAGTACTCCATTAGCTCCTCATTTTAAATTGTCTGCTAAACAGTGTGTTGAATTTGATGATGATTTAGAGTACATGTCAAAAGTTCCATACTCTAGTGCTCTTAGGTCACTCATATATGCTATGGTTTGATCTCATCCTGATTTATCTCATGCTATGAGCGTTGTTGAAAGTCCCTTGATGTCACCTAGAGGGGGGGGGGGCGAATAGGTGATTCTGAAATTTAACAAAGCTTGCAGCGGAATTAGAACTGCCAAAATCAGACAGTCCGGTTTGGCAAACTGGACACTCTGGTTTTGTCAGAGAGTTAAACACAAAACCTATTCAATTAACTTTCAGACACTTTATAAATAAAAGCAAGCTATAACAATAACCTGGAGAACCTCTAGAAGTAGATTCACAAAGAATCTACTCAATAATTCAAACTCTAAAATCGGACAGTCCGGTTTGGCAAACCGGACACTCCGATTTTGTCAGAGAGATTTGTACAAAACCTATTCAATATACTTCCAGGTACTTTGAAGATAAAGGCAAGCTATACCAATAACCTGGAGAACCTCTAGAAGTATATTCACAAAGAATATACTCAAGAACTCAGATTCCAAAACCGGACACTCCGGTTTGGAAACTGGATACTCCGGTTTGGAAAATCAGACAGTCCGGTTTTCTCGGGACAGAAGCTATGAAAAGTTCCGATCGAGTTCCCGATGAGTTCGATATAAATTAAGAGCTACTCAAGATTGCATACAAGGTCTAATACAAGAAAT
>JBNKBO010000117.1:0-819 GCA_050287265.1 Sideroxydans sp.
ACGGAATACGGCCCAACAGCGCCGACACTTCCGAACCGGCTTGCGTAAACCGAAAGATGTTGTCCACGAAGAACAGCACGTCCTGGCCCTGATCGCGGAAATATTCGGCCACCGTCAGTCCGGAAAGACCAACGCGGGCGCGCGCCCCTGGAGGTTCGTTCATCTGGCCGAACACGAGGGCGCATTTTGACCCGGCCGAGGAGCCGTTGTTCTTGTGCGGATCAATGTTCACGCCGGATTCGATCATTTCGTGATACAGGTCGTTTCCCTCGCGGGTTCGTTCACCCACGCCTGCGAACACCGAATAGCCGCCGTGCGCCTTAGCGATATTATTAATCAGCTCTTGGATGAGCACGGTCTTGCCCACGCCCGCGCCGCCGAACAGCCCAACCTTGCCGCCCTTGGAGTAAGGCGCCAGCAAGTCCACAACCTTGATGCCCGTAGCGAGAATTTCTACTTCGGTAGACTGCTCAACAAAATCAGGCGCTGGAGCGTGAATGGGGCGGCGCTCTTTGGTTTTCACCGGACCGGCTTCGTCAACGGGTTCACCGATCACGTTCATGATGCGGCCCAGGGTCTCCTCACCGACCGGAATGGCGATGGCCTGGCCGGTGTCCACGACATCCTGGCCGCGCACCAAACCTTCGGTAGAGTCCATAGCCACAGCGCGCACGGTGTTTTCGCCCAGATGCTGAGCGACTTCCAGCACAAGCCGGTTGCCCTGGTTCTCTGTTTCGAGCGCATTGAGAATGGCAGGCAGATGCCCGTCGAACTGGACGTCCACCACGGCGCCCGTCACTTGCCTCACGCGACCATTCG
>JBNKBO010000118.1:0-788 GCA_050287265.1 Sideroxydans sp.
ACACCAAATCGAACACGGTCATCATTCGCGCATGGCCGACATGGCAATAGTCGTAAATGGTCATTCCGCACACGTACATGCGGACTTTGTTGGGCTCGATCGGTTTGAATTCCTGTTTGTCGCGGGCGAGGGTGTTGTAGATCTTTAACATTTCCAGTTTTCCACCTGTGCCGTCATACCGGCGCAGGCCGGTATCCAGCGGTTTTATTCAATATGCTTTTAGTTTCGTATCCGCTTCGCGGATATATATTTTATGACTGGATTCCGGCCTGCGCCGGAATGACGGACTAACACACGGAGTCATACAAATCTTTCCAGTCCGGATTGAAATCCTCGATCAGTTTCAATTTCCATGCTCGTTGCCATTCCTTGATTGCCTTCTCTCGCTGAATGGCGGATTCCATTGTTTCATGCACCTCGTGCCAAACCAGCATATCCACCCCATATTGTTTTGTAAAACCATCGACAACGTGATTCTTATGCTCCCATACCCTTTTTACCAAGTCCGAGGTTACCCCGACATACAAGGTGCCGTTACGTTTGCTGGCTAGTAGATAAACACACGGTTGCTTGTTCATCGAGTCGCCTCTTGGCTTTGCCGTCATACCGGCGCAGGCCGGTATCCAGTGATTGTATTCAATATGCCGTCAGGCTTTGTATCCGCTTCGCGGATATGTTTTTGATGACTGGATTCCGGCCTGCGCCGGAATGACGACCAATTTTGTTGTTCGCCCCAAGCTATACGCCACGCACCAGCAATACCGGCATGTTCGCGCTGCGCATTACGC
>JBNKBO010000119.1:0-780 GCA_050287265.1 Sideroxydans sp.
GTACCTGATGCTGGTCGAGGAATTGAACAAGATCAACCTACTGTACATCCATGTGGTCGACCACAGCTCCATGGGTGCGCCGGAAGTCAGCCCGGATCTGAAAGCCAAAATACGCGCCAATTTCAATGGCAAGTACATCCTTTCCGGCGGCTATGATGCAGCGCGCGCCAATGCCGACCTCGACGCGAAAAAAGGCGATCTGGTGGCGTTCGGCCGGCCGTTCATTTCCAACCCGGACCTGGTGCAGAAGCTGAAGAACGGCGCAGAACTGACCGCACCGGATATGGCGACTTTTTATACCCCGGGCGAAAAAGGCTATACGGATTATTGAACCAAGAATGACGTAGAAATAACCGTAGGGTGCGCTTGCGCACCGGATACATTGGTGCGCTTGCGCACCCTGCATCAGGTCGTCATTCCGGCGAAGGCCGGAATCCAGTAAGAATACAAGCTCCGCAAAGCGGACAAGGCCAACATATTGACCCACTTGCGTGGGAATTTATTAGTCATCTGGATTCCGGCCTTCGCCGGAATGACGGCTTATTCCGTGCATCCTTTGCAATATCAACGAGCGGCGGCCTTTGGCGGGCTGCTGCCCGGTGATACAATGCGCGCCTTTCAATTTTCGGCAAAAGGCGCAGCAACATGAGTTTGAACAAAGTCCCCTCCGGCAAAGACCTTCCCAACGATTTCAACGTCATCATCGAGATCCCGATGCATGGCGAGCCGGTAAAATACGAGGTGGACAAGGAGTCCGGTGCGATCTTCGTCGATCGCTTC
>JBNKBO010000120.1:0-779 GCA_050287265.1 Sideroxydans sp.
AACCAGCGGCATCGACCGCCGGGATCACCTGGCGGCTCACCCCGGCGGCACGGGCACGGGCCAGCACCGCCTCGCGGTCGGCGGCAAACTCTTCCACATCGAGGTGGCAGTGGGTGTCGAATAGTTCCATAGGATCATTGTAAGGGCCAGCTGCCATACAACCAATCTGAAGCAATCTCAAAATAGTCCTCGCACCCTGATCCTGCGTTGCAAAGCCTGCTGCGATGCTCATTTACTACTGGTAAACTGCGCTTCTCGCAGACTTTGCGCCTTGTCTCCGGGCACNGGCCCACATTTTGAGGTCGCTCCGATAAAATATTGTAAAAACGAAGCCCCGCCCCGGCGGGGCTTTTGTTTTTAGCCACGGAACACACGGAAAGCACGGACGTGATTGATGCTCCCTCCTGTCATACCGGGCTGATTCCAACATCCGCGGTTTCGTTCTCTGGATTCCGGCCTGCGCCGGAATGACGGCCTTATATTTCAGTGTATTCCGTGGCTGCTTTTCAGTTCGTCGGTCGATGATTCTTCGTGAACTTCGTGCGCTTCGTGGTGAAGGCCTGGTTCACATCAGGCCGCGTTTTCCGCCAGCAACCGCTCGGCGAAGCGCCTGGAGAGATTCTGCGGTGGCAGGCCGTCGCGCCAGATCACGTAGAGCTCCTTATATAGTGGCTCTCCTTCCAGGGGGATGGCGCAAAGCAAGCCATCGCGGCACTCCCGCTCGACGGTGCCTGCCAGTACCAGCGACACCCCCAGCCCTGCCTTGACCCACTGCTTGA
>JBNKBO010000121.1:0-778 GCA_050287265.1 Sideroxydans sp.
CTTGTGGATGGAGATGAGGATTTCCTGCATCAAGTCATCCACCTCGCTTTCGGAATGGATGCGCCCGGCGAGGAAAGGCCGCAGCAGGCGCGCGCTTGCCCGCAGCAGTTCCGCGTAGGCCTGCGCGTCGCCGGTCAGCGATCGCCGCATCAGTGCTTCGAAGTCGGTTTCTTTTTCCACTGTCGAAGTAGATGTAACCATTTCCCGGTTCTGTCCGAACCACGGGGTATACGACAAGTCTAACGGCATGGAGGCGATGAGCGAAATGATCCGGAATGCATGGCGGTACTGCTGCGGCGCGGCGGCGCTGATGGTGCTAGGCACCATTGCCGGGCCGGCGGCTGCGGCGGACGAACAAACGGCGGTGTTCGCGGGCGGCTGCTTTTGGGGCGTCGACGCGGTGTTCAAACACGTCAAGGGCGTTTCCGATGTGGTGTCCGGCTATTCCGGCGGCAGCGCCGAGACGGCGCACTACCGGATTGTCAGCGGCGGCGACACGGGGCACGCCGAATCGGTGCGCGTCCGCTTCGATCCGGAAAAGGTTTCCTATCGCCAGCTGCTGAACGTGTTCTTCAGCGTGGCGCACGATCCGACCGAACTCAACCGGCAGGGACCGGACTACGGCACCCAGTACCGCTCGGCGATCTTCTACGCCAACGCCGAGCAGCAGAAGACTGCTCAGTCCACCATCGACCAGCTCACCCGCGAGCACGTGTTCGGCAAGCCGATCGTTACCCAGGTGGTGCCGCTGAAGCAGTTCTACCCTGCCGAGGAGTAT
>JBNKBO010000122.1:0-774 GCA_050287265.1 Sideroxydans sp.
AGACCTGGCCCGGCGCAACGAAAAACGCGGGTCGGTGCAATGCATGAGCCAATGTCCGGGTAAATTCGGCATTCGTTACCGGATTGGGCGCAGTCATATTAAACGGGCCGCTCATCTGCTCATCCTCCAGCAGACGCAACACCATCATCACGTAATCTTCGATGTGCACCCAGCTCATCCATTGCCTGCCATCGCCCAGTCGCGCGCCCAAGCCAAGCCTGGAAGGCAACAGCATCCGCCCCAACAATCCGCCTTTGTCGCTCAGCACCAGACCGGTACGCAACAAACAGACCCGCAAACCATAATTCCCGGCAGCGATGGCTGCCACCTCCCAATCCCTGCACAGCTCGGCGGCAAAGTCGCTGCCTGCACCAGCTTCCTCCTCCAGTTCCGTATCGCCGCCATTGCCGTAATAACCGATGGCCGAGCCGCTCAACAACACAACAGGCTTCTGTTTGGCGGCGGCGATGCAACGCACTAGCGTTTCAGTTAATGCGATACGGCTGTCGCGCAGCGCCTGCTTGCGCTTCGCCGTCCAGGCCTTGTCCACAATGGGCTCACCCGCCAGGTTAATGACCGCATCGAATGCCAATTCCGGCTGCCATTCATCCAAGGATTCCATCGCGCGCACTGCTTTTCCACATTTGGCGGGCACTGTTTCCGGACTGCGGCTCAACACGGTAAGGTGATGCCCTTCCGCCAGCAGGGCCTTGCACAGATACCGCCCGATCAAACCCGTCCCGCCCGTAATCAGGATTCGCATGACTGTCTCCC
>JBNKBO010000123.1:0-766 GCA_050287265.1 Sideroxydans sp.
CGCACCGCTTCAGCAAAGCGTTCAAAAATTGAAAAGCTGGTCTGGTCAAGACGGATATGAATGAATACCTGAACGTCCAATCCGAGTTTTTCCGCGTTCAACTCCGCATGATAGCCTTTGATGTAGCCCTCTTTTTCCAGCCGTTTCACCCGATCTGAACAAGGGGATGTGGTGAGATTGACCATCTTGGCCAGTTCCACCACTGGCAAACGTCCTTTGTCGTGCAGAATGCGCAGAATTTGTTGGTCTACCCGGTCTAAATGCATAATGTTCGAATTCCCTGTGAGACATCATTTGCGACATACAATACTGACTAATCCGCTCAGGAAGAAACGTTTCAATACGGGTTGTGATTGCGTTCACAGTGAAAAAATAAAGGGCATCGTCAGATGCCCTTAGTTGTTTACGGTAAATCAAAGTCTGAAGCGGGAAATTTCCTGATCCAACTCCTGCGCCAGATTGTGCAGCTCTTTGGCCTGCTGCACCGCATCCTGAGCGTCGCTCGCTAGCGCGTCACTCACTTCGCGCACCGACTCCGTGTTGCCGTTAATGTCTGCCGTTACCAAGGATTGCTCCTCTGCCGCCGAAGCAATTTGTGTCGCCATGTCGCTGATCAGTTGAATCGCTTCACTGATCGCCTGCAGGCTTTCCCCCGTTTGATTGACATCGCTGACACTGGTTTCCACCAGCTTATGGCTTTCCGTCATCACCGACACCGCATTTGAAGTCACTTTCTGCAAACCGGCGATCTTGGTCTGAATTTCTT
>JBNKBO010000124.1:0-756 GCA_050287265.1 Sideroxydans sp.
GTGGCCGCCATCAGACTTTAAGCCGTTCCACCACGCGTCCGTTTCCCAGGTGTTCTTCGATGATCTCGTCCAGATCGGCCTGGTCGACATAGGTATACCAGACCGCTTCGGGATAGACCACCAGCACCGGCCCCATGTCACATCGGCCAAGACAGCCGGCGGAATTGATGCGAATGAAATTGTCGTCTGTCGACAGATCCAGCAACTTGACCTTGGTCTTGACGTAATCGCGTGCAGCTTTTGCGTTATGGTTGGCACAGCAGTCCTCGCCGTCAGGACGCTGGTTCTCACAAAAAAATACATGCTTATGGTAATGACTCATTGCTTTCCTTCTTCTTGATAACGCGAGGCTCGCGCCCACCACAGATATCCGCCCAGCAACAGCGGAAAAAACGACGATACGGCTTGCGACAGCCAGTTATAGTTGCGCAAATGCCCGTAACGCCAGTAATACAGCCGCATTGCGGCGGAGACCGTTCCACTGTCCAGCACCAGGAGCACCAGCACAAGGTAACTCAACGCCGTCAGTGCGGTCAGCCAGAACAGCCACTGGCGCGACAACCAGCCGAAGGCCGACATCAGCAACAAACCAGCGACAATACCCAGTATCGCTTCACCATTAAGCCACAACAGCAACGCCCATGACTTCAGCAGCACCGCCGCCGCAATGAATTTTGCCAATGCCACCACGCTCAGTAAAAGCACGATACCGGCCACCACATGCCGGCGTATACGCAGCAACATCATCAGCAAGGC
>JBNKBO010000125.1:0-755 GCA_050287265.1 Sideroxydans sp.
GTTCTTTGGTCAACTCAGCTTCGCTCTTCTGCCTAAGTTCGTTTACGTTCATGTCCTACCCCAGATGACGGGTGACGAAAGTGGTCTCGATCGGCAGCTTGGCCGCGGCAAGACGGAACGCCTCGCGTGCCAGCGTTTCGTCGACACCATCCATCTCATAGAGAACTTTGCCCGGCTGAATCTCGGCAACCCAATATTCTGGCGAGCCCTTGCCGTTACCCATACGAACCTCGGCCGGCTTCCGGGAAATTGGCTTATCCGGAAAAATCCGGATCCAGATACGGCCACCGCGCTTGATAGGGCGGGGCACGGCACGACGAGCGGCTTCAATCTGGCGGGCCGTTAGCCGACCACGGCCGACAGCTTTGAGACCGTACTCGCCGAAGCTGACCTTCGCGCCACGCGTGGCAATGCCCGTATTGCGGCCCTTCTGTTCCTTGCGATACTTTCTGCGTGCTGGTTGCAGCATGATTGCTTACTCCTTGCCTTCCGTACCGGCATCCGGCTTTGCCACGGTCTTGCGCACGCGCTTGACGGCAGGCTTGGCCGGCTCTGCCGCTGGCGCTGCCGGCTCTGGCTTGGCTTCCTCGCCAACCACTTTGGCCGCGGCAGCCGACTTGCGCGTACCAGCTCGCTTGGCGGCCGGCTTGGCAGCAGCTTCGCCATCACTGTGTACCGGCCCAGCGCTACGACGAGGGCGGCGTACAGGTTCTTCGGCGGGAACCTCCTGCGCTAGAACAGGCTGACCGTTCTTG
>JBNKBO010000126.1:0-752 GCA_050287265.1 Sideroxydans sp.
GACCGGTGACAATGTGCTTCTCCTCCTACCAAGTGGCATCTGAACGACGGAGAAGCATGAACCACAACAACTTTGGAGGTTGAAAAGGCGGCTAATAGATCTAATTGATGAAAAAGAAAATGAA
Organism: Sideroxydans sp.; assembly: GCA_050287265.1. Taxonomy (GTDB): domain Bacteria; phylum Pseudomonadota; class Gammaproteobacteria; order Burkholderiales; family Gallionellaceae; genus Sideroxyarcus. The sequence continues at coordinate 125 of JBNKBO010000126.1, forward strand.
ACTAGAAAACTAGGGCAAAAATATGAAAATAATAGATTCAATTGATTGTGTTGGCATTAGATTATAATCGACTGTGACCTATACTTATATAGGCAGCATGACGTAACTCTTTGAGTCGGATATAACCAAATCTTTCCTAAACAAACTAAATCTCAAACCCTAATCAGACTCTATCTGTTTAGGAAAAACCGGATACTCCCGTATCCAAAACCAGACAGTCCAGTTTTTGCGGCTTTGACTTTTGGCTTGGATTTCTTCCATCTTGGCCCTTGATACCTTTTAGTCCTTTTCCATGCCTCAAAACACCTTGGATCTTCAAATCTTTAAGTTTAGCTCATTCCTTTGTTTTACCCTGAAACTGCTAAAACCAGATGTTCTGAAATGAGAAACCGGATAGTCTAGTTTTTTCAGTCTTGCCAAATTTGGTCATCAACAGAGGGTGCAGTTAAGTATCATATTCCTCATTTAGAAACAAAGGGATCACATGACCAAATCCTGAAAGTTCAGTAATAAATCTATTGAACATCAGCATGTAGATAATGAGATTCTTACCAATGTTTTCAAGTCATCTGACTAATTGCGATTATGCGTGATTAGTCGTCCATGTCGTAATAGGGATTAGTCCGAT
>JBNKBO010000127.1:0-752 GCA_050287265.1 Sideroxydans sp.
AGTTGGGGGTCTCGAAGGAGACATCCTTGGTGTAGATCCGTTGCAGGATGAATTGCGGGCCCTCGGGCGTGGCAGGTGTATTTTCGCTCATCGGTTTTCCAGTCGTGTTTTTATTCAGTTGGGTAACGTCAGCACTCTAAAGGTGCTGACGAGTCCAGGCCAGCAGGCTCTGCAGATCCATGGCGCCGGCAACGCGTGCTATTTCTCGACCACCACGGAACAGTGCCAGGGTCGGAATGCTGCGAATGCCGAAGTCGGCGGCCAGCGCCTGTTCCGTTTCGGTATTCAGCTTGGCCAGTCGCACCTGTGGTTGAAGTGCGGCAGCGGCCTGCTCAAAGACCGGTGCCATCATTTTGCACGGTCCGCACCAGGGCGCCCAGAAGTCTACCAGAACGGGTATGTCGTTACGATTAAGGTGGAGGCGGAAGAAGGCCTGTTTCAGTTCGACCGGTTTGCCATCGAATAGCGGTTCCTTGCATTTGCCACACTTGCCGCCGCTCGCCAGCTTTTCCTGCGGCACGCGGTTTACGCTGTGGCAGTGGGGGCAGACGATGTGCAGGCCTTCGCTCATGGCGGGCGTTACAGTCCCAGTCGTTGATCCAGTTCGCCGTCCACGTCCAGCTCAGCCATATCGTCGAAGCCGCCGACGTGGAAGTCATCGATAAAAATCTGTGGTACCGAGGTGCGGCCACTGGCGCACTCGATCATCTCGGGGCGCAGGGCAGGATTATCATCCACACGCAGATCGGTGT
>JBNKBO010000128.1:0-744 GCA_050287265.1 Sideroxydans sp.
CCTCGCAGGCTTTGCGTGTCCAAGGGCATTACGGGGCCTTGTCTCAGGGCACGAATCCTAATTTTGTGACCACGTCTATATATCCCTTCATCCATGAAGTGGTCTTTCGGAACACTTCTTTCCTACCATGCGCCTACTCCGCGCGACGGTATGTAACGCATTGAATCATAATAAGTAAACCGGGGTGGGGTTTTTTCCTGAAAGGGGTAAAGTTTTCCCATGGAAGGCCGATATCTATGACCGGAGGCGGTGAATATCCCTGCGGATATATCCGCCATAGTCAAAACCATTTCCCGCCGTGCCGCGTGTGCGCCGGGAGAGGAGAAGAAAGATGGCCCAGATTATTAACACAAACATTCTGTCGCTGACCGCGCAGCGCAACCTGAACAGGAACCAGACCAGCATGTCTGTTTCCATGCAGCGTCTGTCTTCCGGTCTGCGCATCAACAGCGCCCGGGACGACGCGGCCGGTCTGGCGATTTCCGAGCGATTCACTACCCAGATCCGTGGTCTGAACCAGGCTATTCGTAACGCCAACGACGGTGTTTCTTTTGCCCAGACCGCTGAAGGTGCGCTGAGCACCGTTGGTGATTCCCTGCAGCGTATCCGTGAACTGGCCGTACAGTCTATCAACGACACCAACTCATCCTCAGACCGTCAGGCGCTGAACAACGAGGTGAGCCAGCTGATCTCCGAGATCAACCGGGTTTCCAGTTCCACCCAGTTCAACGGTCAGAACATTCT
>JBNKBO010000129.1:0-725 GCA_050287265.1 Sideroxydans sp.
AATCGAAGGTACCCCTTTTGCCGGTAAATCACTGGAAGAAATCGTTCGCACATCTGAAGGTGGCATTTTTAACAATGCGGCTCAGGTTTGGAACCACACGTTCTACTGGCACTGTTTATCACCAAATGGTGGCGGTGAACCAACGGGCGCATTAGCTGATGCAATCAATGCAAAATGGGGCTCATTTGCCGCTTTCAAAACCGCATTCAATGATAAAGCAGTAAACAATTTCGGCTCAAGCTGGACCTGGTTAGTGAAAAAAGCTGATGGTTCTTTAGACATCGTTAACACCAGCAACGCGGCAACGCCATTAACTGACACTAGCCTGACGCCAGTTATGACAGTGGATTTGTGGGAACACGCCTACTACATTGACTACCGCAATGCACGCCCAACCTATCTGGATGCATTCTGGGCACTGATTAACTGGCAGTTCGCCAGCGAAAATTTCGCCAAGTAATACTGCGCTACACTGACAAAACCCGGCAATAGCCGGGTTTTTTGTCCGCATAAATTTACAGATCCGATAAAATCATCGCCAGAACCCTAGAGCCCTGCGGCTGCCATAGAAAATAAATTGCTAGATTTTTCTGTCAATTAGTAAGGCGCGAACGCGCTTTACTGTCTAACCTTAACGTAACAGCTTGGCTGCCAATCTATTTCGATGTTTATAAAGCTGGAGGTGCATATGAGTATTTTCGAGCACTATAAATCGCGCTACGAGG
>JBNKBO010000130.1:0-723 GCA_050287265.1 Sideroxydans sp.
ACGTGTTGAGCCAAATGCAAAAGGCGGGATCGGAAATCAGAGCAGTTCAGAATCAATCGAGTCTGACCCCATTGATTTACATTGATTTATGTACTCGGCATTACGCTCGGCGAAAGCAGCCTGCGTGAGGCAGAACGAGCCCTACAGAGCCGCAGCGAGGTAGCGTTATACCTCTATCCTGTCGAACATCCGAAGGCAGGCATGAAGCTGGAAGCCTATTTCCCTTCCATTGCCGACCATACCAAAGTGATCTTGCTGCTGGATGCCGCGCCTGAAATGCTGAAGCAGATGGAGAAACGGGCTTCAAGGCCGCAACTGTTTCCGAATCGGGTGGCACGTCTGAGCATGGCGCCTGAAGACAATCAGCTTGCTTCGGAAATGGTGGTGAGTGAGCTGACCCTGATTCCCAGTGCGAAGATCACGCAGGAAAGTCTGAGCGCCCGTTTCGGCACGCCGGGGCAGATACTCCATCCGGCGCCGGAGATCACGCTATACCGCTTTCCGGCAATTGGGCTGGAAGCCACCCTCAGTCCGGATGAGCCGGCCCATCTGCATTTCACCAATCCGGTGCATGATCGATGACCAACAAGGCATGGGTGTTGGGCAATGACCGGCTTAAACAGCGGATACAAAAGCAACTAGAAAGACGTGTTGAGCCAAATGCAAAAGGCGGGATCGGAAATCAGAGCAGTTCAGAATCAATCGAGTCTGACCCCATTGATT
>JBNKBO010000131.1:0-708 GCA_050287265.1 Sideroxydans sp.
CTCATTTCTGGGAGCAGCTGTATGCTTCCTTGGGGACACATCTGATCCATAGTCCAGCTTATCAACCATAGACCGATGGTAAGATGGAGAGAGTGAACCAAATTCTTGAAGATATGCTCTGGGCTTGTCTGCTGAACAATCAGGAGAATGGGACAAGTGACTGTCGTTGGCTGAGTTCTCTTACAACAATAGTTATCAGGAGAGTTTGAAGATTGAGCTATTTGAGATGCTATACGGTTGTAGATGCCAAACCCCGTAGTTTTGGAATGAGACTGGAGAATGGAAGATTTTCGGACCCGACATGCTGCAGGAAGCCGAGAAGCAAGTTCATATGGTTAGGAAGAACCTGTGAGTTGCACAATCAAGGCAGAAGAGCTACACTGATCATAGGAGAAGAGAGTTGAGCTTTGAAGTTGGAGATTTCATGTACCTCAAGGTGTCACCTATGAGAGGTTTGTGTTGTTTCAAGGTACGAGGCAAGCTCGCACTGAGGTTCATTGGACCATTCATGATCTTGGAGAAGAGAGGTGAAGTAGCTTATCAATTAGAGCTGCCGCCACAGTTGTCTGATGTGCATCACGTGTTCCATGTCTCTCAACTGAAGAAATATCTACGTGTACCCGAAGAGCAAATACCCATGGAAGATTTGAATGCCAAGGAAGATCTGTCATATCAAGAGTACCCTGTCAGAATCTTAGAGACATCCGA
>JBNKBO010000132.1:0-699 GCA_050287265.1 Sideroxydans sp.
AGTTTCCATTGTTTGGCAGTTGCTTAGATGTCACGAATGCCTCCGGTATATATTTCCGTTTATCTCAAAGGCACAATGAAACACGCTGCATCACGCAATGACCATAGAAAATCAAATCAACTATTGTCGTGGTTTTTTTAGTAACGAAATGGCAGCAGGGAAAGAACCCGGATTTGTCACAATTTTGTCACACTCGTAACGAGATTTAGGGTGATTCGGCGTTATGGCAAAATACGCTATGTTATTGTTATTTAATGTGTTATTCTGTAAGTCCTTGACACAGAACGAGTGTTTTTTTCGGTTCACACGGCAGGGGTCACTGGTTCGAACCCAGTACCGCCCACCAAACAGCACATCTTCACCCTATTGCCTGTCAATAAACGAGAAGAACAGCCCTCATTCCAGCGGCCTGCCGCGGGATGAGGCCTGTAATCTTTCAGCGCAGATTGATGCCCTTGCTTACTCCAAGCACATCGGTGAAGGCGGATACAGCACCGGCTCCCACCTTCTTTGCGAAACGCTCGAACACGTCTTCACTAACTGTATAGTCAACGATATTCTCAGCCCCGATAATTTCGCGCGCAACATAGCTACTGCTACCGAGTGCATCAGCCAGTCCGAGTTTGATGCTCTCTTCACCACTCCAGAACAGGCCACTGAATAAATTATCGTCGCTTTTCAGGCGGTCACCCCTTCCAC
>JBNKBO010000133.1:0-698 GCA_050287265.1 Sideroxydans sp.
ACGATCGCGGCCAATCTGGATACGGAACGCTGGGCAGCATTGCACAAGCAACAGCTTTTGACAGGTTCGCTGAACCCTGCAACACGTCCGCCGTTACTGCCGAGTATCAGGCAGATACATTTTGCGGGTGCCTTGGATGACAACGTGCCACCTTTTCTGGTGCGTGATGCGATCGCGGAACAGCCAAGGGCAACTTTTAAGGTATTCCCAAAGCAGGATCACAGTTGTTGCTGGCGGGATGTATGGGAAGAAATACTTGGGGAAATACCAAATGACTCCCTTGCCAGTATTGAAAAAGGCTACTCTCATTCGCCTCCTTTCCCGCTTGCGGGAGAGGATTGAGGAGAGGGCACATTCAAGGGGTAGGGTGAGGGGCAGCCTTAGTCAGGCGGAGAGTGAAAAACGGTAGCATATTAAATTAATCCTGGAGGCAGTGATGAATGCATGTTCAACAACAACCAGCATGATGAGACGATTCCACCAATTGTTGGGGGTGCTTGTTCTATCAATATTCTCGTTGCAGGTGCTGGCAGCTGATTCACCTGTCATTGTCAATGTCGATCATCGTGTGAAGGTCTCTTTTTCCAAGGTTCAGTTCGATGCAAAGAAGGGTATCTATATCACTCTGGTGCGTATTAATAATCAATCCCAGGCTGCGCTTTCCTCCCCTCTGCGGCTGTCGTTTGATCAGAATGCAC
>JBNKBO010000134.1:0-695 GCA_050287265.1 Sideroxydans sp.
CGGCAAGACCGCGGCATTTGTTTTGCCTGCGCTGCATCGCCTGTTGAGCAACAAGCCCGCCGCCGGTATCGGCCCACGTGTTCTGGTGCTGACCCCAACCCGTGAACTCGCCACTCAGGTGAGCGAGTCGATCCGCGACATGGGCAAATTCAGCCGTCTGCGTTCTGCCAGCATCGTCGGTGGTACCCCTTATCCGCCGCAGATCAAAATGCTGCGTCAGCCGCTGGATCTGCTGGTGGCGACACCGGGTCGTCTGATCGACCATTTCGAAAGCGGCCGTCTCGATTTCAGCCGTCTGGAAGTACTGGTGCTGGACGAAGCCGACCGCATGTTGGACATGGGTTTTGTCGATGATGTAGAACGCATTGCCGCCGCCCTGCCAGCACAGCGTCAGACCCTGCTCTTCTCCGCCACCCTTGAGGGTGAGGTGCGTAATGTGGCCAAGCGCCTGTTGCGCGATCCGGCGCGGATTCAGATCGCTGGCGTCAAATCCAACCACGACTCCATCGTGCAGCACATCCACCAGGCCGATGACATTCGCCACAAGCATGCATTGCTGGCGCACCACCTGGGCCAGGAAGTCGTTACGCAGGCGGTGGTCTTTACCGCTACCAAGCGTAGTGCCGATGAGCTGGCCAAACAGTTGACCGAAAAGGGTCACCGCAGTGCAGCACTGCATGGTGATATGAACCAGG
>JBNKBO010000135.1:0-676 GCA_050287265.1 Sideroxydans sp.
GTTTCGTGGTGGCGATACGGAAATTATACTGGCGTTTCTCACTTTCGTTTATCTCCTCATGCTGGGTTCTCTGGCATACAAAATGAACCGCTCCTATCGAGACAACCTGATGTTGCGGCTAAAAAATGAGGCACTGGTAGGTGAACTCCGTCTGGAGAAAGATCTGGCTGAGGCAGCCTCCCGTTCCAAGACCCGTTTTCTGGCATCCGCCAGTCATGACCTGCGCCAACCCGTGCACTCTCTATCATTGCTGCGTGAGGCCATGGATCATGAAAAGGATGCAGCGCGACGCAAGGAACTGCTGGGTCTTATGGGCAATTCACTGGATGCGTTGGATCAATTGTTAGGGTCCTTGCTGGATATTTCCAAACTGGATGCCGGGGTGGTGGAGAACAAGAGTGAACCGATGCCGTTGAAACCCATGCTGGATGCGCTGCTGAATGAGACACGTCCACTGGCCTGGGATAAGGGACTGAAATTACGCCAACGCAGGTGCAATTATAACGTCATATCCGATCCCAATCTGTTGGGAAATATTTTGCGTAATCTGGTTACCAACGCTATTCGTTATACCGACAAAGGGGGGGTGCTGGTGGCCTGTCGTCGCCGTGGAGAGCGTTTGTGGATCCAGATCTGGGATACGGGGATTGGTATCGATGAGAGAGAGCAGGAGAAT
>JBNKBO010000136.1:0-676 GCA_050287265.1 Sideroxydans sp.
CACGATTATCGACATTGACAACGACAGGGGACTCAGCCGCCATCGCCTGCAACGAAAACATGGATAGAATAAGCACTCCCAACAGTTTGCGGAATTGCTGCATTACACTGGTTGTCGTTAAACGTGCATTCATCACTGCCTCCAAGATTAATTTAAAGTGCTACCGTTTTTCACTCTCAGTCTGACAAGGGGGAGTTGGAGGGGGTTAGTTGTTATTGAAACTCTAACCCCTCCCTGCCTCCCTTGATCAAGGCAAGTACATGCCGCCCCTCTTCCGGATGTACCCTCTCCTCAATCCTCTCCCGCAAGCGGGAGAGGAGACGAACGAAAGTAGTCTTTTTCAATACCGGCAAGGAAATAATTCGGTATTTCCCCAAGTATTTCTCCCCACACATCCCGCCAGCAACAACTGTGATCCTGCTCCGGGAATACCTTATATGTTGTCCCTGACTGCTTTGCGATCGCATCACGCACCAGAAAAGGTGGCACGTTGTCATCCAGTGCGCCCGCAAAATGCATCTGCCTGACACTCGGCAGCAATGGCGGGCGGGTTGCAGGATTCAGCGAACCTGTCAGGGGCTGTTGCTTGTGCAATGCTGCCCAGCGTTCCGTATCCAGATTGGCAGCAATCGTAATGACCGCTTTTGTTTTTGGCTGGCGCGCTGCAATCAACATT
>JBNKBO010000137.1:0-674 GCA_050287265.1 Sideroxydans sp.
CCCAACCCCAACAGAGAGGCAACAATCATGATTGCCATCAACGGCAGAGAGATCGAGACCGATGCGGAAGGCTACCTCGCCAACCTCGACGATTGGTCGGAAGACGTCGCCGAGTATTTATCGAGGCAGGACAGCCTGGAACTGACCGAGCGCCACTGGCAGTTGCTGAAGTGGATCCGCAATTACTACGAGGAAAACGGCACCGCGCCGAACTTGCGCGTGATGACCAAGACCATCGGCGGCGACCTGGGCGACGAATGGGCGGACAAGAGGTACCTGTTCGACCTCTTCCCCTACGGGCCGGCCAAGCAGGCCGCCCGCTACGCGGGCATGCCCAAGCCTACCGGCTGCGTTTGAACCAACTGCAAGGTAGGCTGCGAATCACTCCGGATGGGTGTGATCCGCAGTTTCCTTGTTGATCGACGCCGGGCTGCGCATCAGATACCAGGTACCCAGACTGGACGCGGCGGCGATAAGCCAGAACGCAAACACGCCGATCGAATAGGTTGCGACGTTCGACATTTTGACCGACTGGCCGAACAGGTAGAGTTCCTGAGGGTCGATGACCAGCACGAACAGGAATTCGGCGACGACGGCGATCATGAAGGCAGGCCAGACGACGGTGAAGAGCTTGTTCATCGGGATAATCTCCTCTGCTTTGGTTTGGGGGCTTG
>JBNKBO010000138.1:0-667 GCA_050287265.1 Sideroxydans sp.
GAAGGGGAGGGCATCCTGCTGATGCTGAACAAGGCAGGCATCGCCGCCTCCAGTGGTTCCGCCTGCACCTCCGGTTCACTGGAGCCGTCCCACGTGATGAAAGCGATGGGCATTCCCTACACCGCCGCCCACGGCACCGTGCGTTTCTCCCTCTCGCGTTACAACTCAATGGACGAAGTGGAGCGGGTGATTGCTGCAGTACCGCCGATTGTCGAGCGTCTGCGCAAGCTGTCTCCTTACTGGGGAGAGAATGGTCCTGTAGAAAATCCGGAACAGGCATTTGTACCTAAGTATGCTTAACGACATCTCGTCACCCCGGCGCAGGCCGGGGTCCAGAGTAACTTAGATGAAACTGGATTCCGGCCTTCGCCGGAATGACGAAACCTGGTATCCGCAAAGGCCGCCTTGTGCGGCCTTTTCTTATTGCACTTGTAATACAGGGATAGCGAAATTAGTGACTACGGGGACTGAACTGGAGCCGCTAATCACTTCGGCATAACTGTAATTGGTGCCAGATGCATAGGGGTTAAGGTAATACTCATTACCGCTGTTTACAGGTGAATTGGCTGTGATAGCTATAACAGGGTAATAGGACCCAGTAGCGGTGCCAGAGTTAACTGTGATATCCACGAAATTACTCGCCGTGGCAGGACTAAGCAGAGACCCG
>JBNKBO010000139.1:0-666 GCA_050287265.1 Sideroxydans sp.
AAAGTTCAGAGCGCATATTGACCATCAGCGGCGGCGCCTACTCCAACGACCTCGGGTTCGTCGGAACGATAAACTATAACTCGCCATGGAACGGTTTAAGCACCTTCAGCGTAACTTCCGGAGTAAGCACGGTCACGGGGATTGGCATGACCACCGGGACAGGCGCATACACACACCTGATCGATGGCGACCCGCAGTTCTTTGCTTCCGGACTGAAGTATTAGTTGCAGGCAGTAACAGAATGAGACCACGGCTTTCGAATTCGTTAACCGGAAACCGTGGTCTGTCGCTGAAAGAGCACAATTTTGTCCGCTACGCGGTAACTGGATTCTCGCCTGCACCCGCAAGGGGTACGCCGTGGTTGTAAGGGGCTAAAGCCCCAACAACACACGCAGCGCGGGAATGACGGCGTGGCGGCTGCACCTTCCCCTTTTACCAAGGGTTTTGCTCACTGAATTAAAACGGACACTTGAATCAAGTGTCCGTTTTTTTCGCTCAATATCCGACTGCATTAGTCAGTGTATTCAGCAGACTCCTTTTACTTATCAATACCGTACAGCTCACGTACTAGGCTAAGGTCTATGCCTAAAGGCATATTTTCTCGTGTGGGTATTGTTGCTAATCTCCGCCGCGCAACACGCATCACCATGCTGCAATTACTGATAC
>JBNKBO010000140.1:0-666 GCA_050287265.1 Sideroxydans sp.
TAAGATCGCCTAGTTCGCCGGTGGCCAACCCGGCGGCCAGTTCATCCAACAACAGGAGGCGCGGTTTGCTGGCCAGGGCGCGGGCCAGATCGAGTCGTTTGAGTTGGACGGTGTTGAGGCTTTGGGCCGGAGTGTCTTGAGGCATGGGGAATTCCACGAAGTCGAGCATTTCGTGGGCGTGTTGGACGGGATTACGTACTGCGCCCGGTTTGTTGCCAAAGGTGGCGGAGACGAGTACGTTTTCCAGGGCCGTCATTTTGGGGAATGGCTGGGATATTTGGAAGGTACGGGCCATCCCTCTGCGGCACATAACGTTGGAAGGCTGGCCGGTGGTTTCTTGACCCAGGAAGTGAACGTGCCCGCCGTTGGGTTTGTAGGTTCCGGCAATTGAGTTGAGAAATGTGGTTTTACCTGCGCCGTTGGGGCCGATGATGCCGAAGATTTGGCCTTCTTGAACAGAGATTGAGACGTGGTCAACGGCCGTTAACCCGCCAAACGTCTTCACCACATTATCTGTTTCCAGAATCACGGTCATCTAAGACCTCCTGTTCCTTGACACGATAAGCAGGAAGTGGGGGAGCATGCTCCCCCACTTCTTCATGTTGAGATGTTAGGGTTTCGCTTTCAGATCGGTGTTTTGGAATTCAGGCGGCCAGATGTAAAGTC
>JBNKBO010000141.1:0-659 GCA_050287265.1 Sideroxydans sp.
AACGCTGCTCGATCAAGCGCATGGATTCGTCCGCCTGCGGCGGCGTTTCGGTCTTGATGCCCGTACGGATGATCTGTTTTAGTATCTGGTACATCGCTATCCTTCAAATTCAGAAAAGGCAAGTGTCCACGAAAGGCACGAAAACCACGAAAGACTGTTCGCAGCAAAACGTCCGGGGAACCTCCCTCCGGCCGCAATCCATGCCTCCACATGGCTTTGTTCGTGAGTTTCGTGTATTTCGTGGACCATTGTTTTCATCTGTTTCAAAGATCCTGTCCGCTATAGCTCAGGTTGAACGATTTGTTGATGAGCGGAAAATCCGGCACGATGTTGTCGATGATGGCATGCTCCAGCAACGGCCAGTTCTGCCAGGAAGGATCGTGCGGATGCACACGCGTGAGATTACCCTCGGCATCGGTATGGATCGCCACCATCACTTCACCGCGCCAGCCTTCCACCATACCGATGCCAAAACCGTTAGCCGGCAATTTCTCGATCGGCTGTGTTGCTTCGTCTTCCTGGATCAGGTTGACCAGGATGTCGCGCTGCAGGCGCAATGATTCGAACAATTCGCCGAAGCGCACGATGACGCGCGATGCAACATCGCCGTTGCGGTAGGTCGCCATCTGCACGTCCAGTTTGTCGTAGGGCGCGCAGGC
>JBNKBO010000142.1:0-656 GCA_050287265.1 Sideroxydans sp.
GAACTAATTTAATTTGTTTTTTGAGGTTTGGTTTGCCTAAAGAATTATTAACCACTTTATTAAATCCCTAATTAAGGTCTTGATGAAGACGATTAGGGTTTTAGTAACATGGGTTTTACATTGCCCTGCTAGTGAGGAACTTCTGAGCCTTGTTCAAGTTTCGTGAGGAGAGGAGGAGATCACCTAGGGGCAGCATCGAGTGCGGCGACACGACCCACTTCATCGCCGACTGCCCCAAGAGGAAGAAGCTTGACTCCTCCTCCAACAGGTACAACTACACCAAGCAGAACGATTGCAGCAAGGGCGACGACAAGAAAAAGTACCACTTCAGGGACAAGAAGAAGAAGTTCCAGAAGATGATGTCTCGAGCGTGTGCTGCCATCAGCGACCTCAACTTCTCCAGTGATGACTCCTCCAGCTCTGAGGAGGATGAGAGGCCCGAGCGTCAGACGGACGACTTCACCGGCCTTTGCCTCATGGGCAAGTCATCACGGCATATCTCTGACTCCGACTCTAATGTAAGTGATGATTCTTATCCCCTCATTTTGAAGCATGTGTTTCTCTCAAGGGTAAGCTTTTTCATGCTATCAAAGAGAACACCGAGCTTCAGCAAGAGGTTGCCTATTTGACTGCACGTCTTGAGAAAACTGCTTTGA
>JBNKBO010000143.1:0-654 GCA_050287265.1 Sideroxydans sp.
TACTTCACCTCTTCCATGCAGGAAGCCGCTCAGACACGGCTGCAACTCAGCAACGATCTGCGGCGTGCGCTCGATGCCGGTCAATTCGAAGTTCATTACCAGCCCATCATCGATCTGTCCAACGGGCAACCGGTCAAGGCCGAAGCTTTGTTGCGCTGGCATCATCCCGAGCTTGGCCTGGTCAGCCCTTCTGTCTTCATCCCGCTGGCAGAAGAGATCGGACTTATCAATGACATCGGGGACTGGGTATTCCGTCAGGCCGCGCTCAAAGCCAAACAATGGTGCGCCAGCGAAAACCGTCTTCTGATGGCCTTGCGAATCAGCGTGAACAAATCGCCGCGCCAGTTCGTCACCGGCGACGGCAATATGACCCTGCTCAGCTGGCTGCGCGCGCTGGACATATCGCCAAGCTGCATCGTGGTGGAAATCACCGAAGGATTGCTGATGGACGACCGAAGCGAGGTGCAGGAAAAACTGCTGTCATTCCGCGATGCAGGCATTCAGATATCGCTGGATGATTTTGGCATGGGATATTCGGCGATGTCATATCTGCAACGCTTCGACATCGACTACCTCAAGATCGACCAATCCTTCATATGCAACATGAGCACCAACCACAGCGACCATGCGATCGTCGAAGCGATCATTGTCATG
>JBNKBO010000144.1:0-652 GCA_050287265.1 Sideroxydans sp.
CTCATATAGTCCATACCGGGTGCGAAATGCGGTCTTTGGAATATCCGACTCTCGGATTTTCAATTGATGGTATCCCGATCTCAAATCAATTTTTGAGAAGACGCTTACTCCTTTCATCTGGTCAAATAGGTCTTCAATTCTCAGAAGGGGATACTTATTCTTAATGGTAATCTCATTCAATGAACGATAATCCACACACATCTGTTGTGTTCCGTCTTTCTTTTCCACGAACAACACGGGTGCTCCCCAAGGGGATGAACTAGGGTGGATGAATCCCTTTAATTGCAACTCCGCTATTTGCTTCTTAAAAATCGACAACCGAGCTTAATGGTCCACACTTTTCAGAATTTGAATCTAGACTTGGAATTTCATCAACACTTAGGGTCTCTTAAACATGTGATTAATATAATCATGTGGATTAGAGACACGGGGTGTTACACTACCGCCCCAAGACTCCGGCAACGCGCGACACCCTCGAATTGCAATGATTCCTGGACCGCAACAGCAACCACCATCAGATCGAGAACCAAAATGCAGCACCACAAATAATTGACCGGCTCGAAGGAGCACCAATACACACCAGCGAAGCACTCATGGGAAGGGGAGCGAGCTGACAGTGCCCGTGCGTGGGTCGCTCACCGCCTCAGATCCG
>JBNKBO010000145.1:0-649 GCA_050287265.1 Sideroxydans sp.
GGCCCTTATTGTGATTGTGAGAAAAATCATCATCATTATATGACAGTTGTGAGAATTGTAGCCGGACATAGACATGTCTTTCATTGAGACTAGTTTGCTGATGTTAGATGAAAAACCTGTGGGTACTCGCACCCCACGCAGGCACTAACAGAATGTTTTTTTCTCTTCAACTGTTAGTGAGTAGCTAGATAGGGGTAGGTAATGCTTCCCATTGACTCTTAACATAGGATGAAGCTCTGATCTCAAACCAAACTGTACTAGGTCATTACGTGATTTCAGTCCATCTTTCATCTTCCTCGGTACGTCCAGCAATGTTCCAATGATGTTGTCGAATATATTCTTTGTTACATGCATCAAATCAATGCTGTGGCAAGTTTCAAGATCCTTCCAGTATGGAAGGTACTTGAAAAAAATTGATTGCTTCTTGAAAGGTATGTCAGTCGGAGTTGGATTTCTCTTTCTCTTTTGTCCCTTTACTATTCCCTTCCCAAATACAACTTGAATGTTCTTTACCATTTCAAATAGAAGTTTTCCAGTATACCATTTTAGGGCACTGTCTTTCTCGACAATATTGTCAAAATGTCTTTTCATCTTACGGTACTTATGTTTTCTCTCTAAGAACCGTCGATGTTGCATGAACACCAATTTT
>JBNKBO010000146.1:0-649 GCA_050287265.1 Sideroxydans sp.
ATTTCCCGAGATGAAAAAAACGAAACCGGTACCACTGGACTCTCCCGAACCGGACACTTGCCCTGTGTGATCCAAATGAAAGGAAAATACGCCGCTGTCATCGCCAGTGTATGTACCGTAATAATCGCCATATTGCGGCAAAGTCTGGCCAGAAGTGGCTAATTCCTGTCTGGAATACGCTCTGGCCTGAGTGCGAATCTGATCCAGATCGAGACGATAATCACTCTTGTCCGAATCAAGTGCCTCAATAACCTCGTCCTGACCTGGAAATTTCAATACTTGTCCGGCCAGATCTTGCATACGGCGATCCTCAGTTAATGCAGCCAGAACCAGAGTGACCGTCAAATTGCGCTGTCCGCTATTGCGGATACGCAAATCATCCCAATTGAACAGGGAAAGTACAGCCAGATGCAGGATCACAGAAAACAATAACGGCAACGCCAGGCTCGCTGACGGGTCATTTTGTTCAACCTCCCATACCAGGTTTTGTACTGTTTCTCCCACAGGAAATCCTTTACCTGAATCCAACTCTGTTTTACAGAGCGTACTACTCTGTAAAACAGAGTGTCAACCGAAAGCGTGTCCATGTTGCAAAAAAATCAGGGGCAGCGCGTTGCCTGCAAGATTGCGGCCAATAGCCAATGTCGCG
>JBNKBO010000147.1:0-633 GCA_050287265.1 Sideroxydans sp.
GTTCCAGAGCACGAGCGGCCCACATAACATCGAGCACACGTGAGATGGTGCGGGGGTCTTCCATCATGTAGGTCATCAACTGACGCATGATGGAGTCGTACTCCTTGTCGACCTTAAGGTCTTCACGCACAACGGCAAGTGCCGCTTCGGTATCCATGCGGGCAAAGGCGTCGAGTGCATCGTTGAGCATCTGCCGTACGTGGTTACCCAGGTGCTGCAGTTCGACGAACTGGCTTTTGTTGATCTCGCCATCGGCCAGACGCACCGCCATACGTGCAACGCGCTCAGCCTGATCGCCGATACGTTCCAGATCGGTAATGGTTTTGATCACTGCAACGATCAGCCGCAGGTCGCTGGCAGCCGGTTGGCGACGTGCCAGTACTCGACTGCACTCTTCATCAATGGCAACTTCCAGTGCATTGACCTTGTAGTCGCCGCTGATGACCTGTTCACCGATCTCCGTATCGGTCTCCACCAGTGCGGTAATGGCGCCCGTCAGTTGCTGCTCTACCAGACCGCCCATAGCCATCACGCGGTTACGGATATCTTCCAGTTCCGCGTTGTACTGTTGTGAGATGTGTTGCCCGAGGTTCATCTTGTCCATACCTGCTCCCCCTTGCCGCCCGGTCTAGC
>JBNKBO010000148.1:0-632 GCA_050287265.1 Sideroxydans sp.
GTCCAACAAGAGAACCACCGTGCGGCGAGCGCGCCTCATCTGCCAGGCCAGCAACGCCTTAAACGAAGGTACGCCACCACCTCTCTACACACTAGAACAAACTTGTCATCTGTAATAACTACATATATTTGTATATATATATATAACAAAGTTTACAGTAATTTTACCTGTGGTGTGGATGATGGTGCATGGTGCGCAATCCTCGAGGCCACCGATGCGAACTGGGAGGAGATGGTGATCGGGTGCGACACGCCGGTGCTGGTGGAATTCTGGGCGCCCTGGTGCGGGCCCTACCGGATGATCGCGCCGGTGATCGACGAGCTGGCCAAGGTGTACGCCGGCAAGATGAAGTGCTGCAAGGTGAACACGGGCGAGAGCCCCGACGTGTCGTCCCAGTGCGGCATCCGCAGCATCCCCACCGTCCTCATCTTCAAGGATGGCGAGAAGAAGGAGAGCGTCATCGGTGCCGTCCCCATCACCACGCTCACCACGCTCATCGACAAGTACATCGGCACCAGCTGATCGATCGATGATGCAAAAGCTCCGATCCCATCAAACGCGATTCCAAACTGATACAACTCCGTCGTCACGCATATATGCATATTATGTCCATACTTACTGTTCCTCATATG
>JBNKBO010000149.1:0-628 GCA_050287265.1 Sideroxydans sp.
GCAATCCGCTATGGTGATGAGGAAGTGGCGAATTGTCTGAACTGCCATGCACCCTATGCACTGGGTTTCTCACCGCACCGGATCATTTCGCGGAAAAAGGATAACTCGCCGGTCAATCCGGCAAACAAACGCAATACCTGCGCCCAGGCTGGCTGTCATACCGCGGCAACACAGGAGTTTGCAACCGGAGGCAAAACTCATCCATCCCTGGTCAATGTAGCGATACGGACGCCAAAGGACAACAGCAAAAGCCCCGATCTCTCGATTCAGGAAGCGGCTTTTCAAGCCAAGGTTTTGCACTGGATCAAACTTTTCTATCAGATCCTCATTGCATTGGTTGTAATCGGGCTTGGCGGTCACAGGCTGCTGGATTTATATGCTACATACCGTGACCGGAAAAAAGAAGGAGGACACTGAGATGAACAGTCACAGTAATAACGAAAGGACTTTCGTCCGGCTCACAAAGAGCGAAAGAATTCAACATGTCATTCTTTTTGTTTCAACGACTTTGCTGATCATCACCGGCTTCATGCTGATGGGCGAGGACTGGGCCATCAAGCTGCTGGGCTCAACCGGAAAAACGCTCTTTCACTGGCGCGGAATTGTTCATCGCATTGCAGCTGTAGCG
>JBNKBO010000150.1:0-619 GCA_050287265.1 Sideroxydans sp.
CCACCGATCCTTCAGCCGCAAATTCCGCCTCATGGGCGGTATAATCAAAGCTATTGAGCTTTTTGCTGATCGTTGTGGGAACAATTTTATTTTTTTTGTTGTGGGCTTTCTGGATTTCCCGTCGCCGTTGAGTTTCAGACAATGCCTGTTTCATGGAGCGGGTTTCATTTTCAGCATACATGATCACACGGCCAAAGGCATTTCTGGCTGCCCGCCCGAAAATCTGGATAAAGGACCGGAAGGAGCGCAGGAATCCTTCCTTGTCCGCATCCAGGATCGCCACAAGGGAGACTTCAGGGATATCCAACCCCTCCCGCAGCAGGTTGATTCCGATCAGCACGTCAAACAGCCCCCGCCGCAGGTCCTGGATAATGTCAATCCGCTCCACTGTCCCGATATCGGAATGAAGGTATTTTACCTTCACCCCCAGATCAGTGTAATAGTCTGTGAGATCTTCGGCCATCCGTTTTGTCAGCGTGGTCACCAGCACCCTTTCCTGTGCCTCCACCCGTTTCAGGATCTCTTCGTACAAATCGTCCACCTGGGTTCTGGCATCCCTGATCTCGACTTCAGGGTCCAGCAGCCCGGTGGGCCGCACAATCTGTTCCGCAACCCGGTC
>JBNKBO010000151.1:0-618 GCA_050287265.1 Sideroxydans sp.
AACATCGCCGCCGAGGTGACCCTGATCCACCGCCGTGACAGCTTCCGCTCCGAGAAGATCCTCATCGATCAACTGATGGAGAAGGTGAAGAACGGCAACATCAAACTGGAGACCTTCCAGGAGGTGGACGAGGTTCTGGGTGACAACAGCGGTGTTACCGGTGTGCGTCTGAAAAACAGTCAGGATGGCTCCACCAAGGAGATCGAACTGACCGGCCTGTTCATCGCCATCGGCCACAAACCCAACACCGATATCTTCGAAGGCCAGCTCGAGCTGGACCACGGCTATATCGTCACGCGCAAGGGTCGTGATGGGAATGCCACTGCCACTTCCGTCGAGGGTGTGTTCGCCGCCGGCGACGTCGCCGATCCCATCTACAAGCAGGCCATCACCTCCGCTGCCAGTGGCTGCATGGCCGCACTGGATGTCGAACGCTATCTGGAAAATCAGGAGAAGTGATCGCAGGCGTTGAAACAAGCCTGCCGCGCACGGGGCGGCAGGCCCTGTTCCATCAATGGGGCAAGGATTTCCAGCTCTGGCTCTACATCACCGTCACGCTGCAGCTGTTTCGTCTGCTGCTGCTCGCGGTCTTTCATGAACAGATCGGCGCCCGAGCGG
>JBNKBO010000152.1:0-614 GCA_050287265.1 Sideroxydans sp.
GCATCGAGGATATCGAAGATATCATCGCGGATCTGGATCAGGCGCTGAATGCCTGCGACACTTGTGCTATTTAAAAAAGAAAACGGATCATGGATAGAAATTCAGTCGGGCAGGTAACGCCGCAGAAGTTCATCTTCGGGAGCCGGGAGAACCCATTGGTGCTGGAATCGGGCTACAAGCTGGGTCCCGTGGAGATCGTCTATGAGACCTATGGGCAACCCGACGAGGATCGCGCCAATGCCATCCTGATCTGCCACGCCCTCTCCGGCGACCATCACGCCGCCGGCGTGCATACCCCCCACGACCGCTACACCGGGTGGTGGGACAACATGATCGGGCCGGGCAAGGCGTTCGACACCGACCGGTATTGGGTGATCTGCTCCAATATCCTCGGCGGCTGCAAGGGGTCCACCGGGCCGGGCAGCATCGACCCTGCCAGCGGAAAACCCTTCGGGCTGGACTTTCCGGTGGTCACCATCGGGGATATGGTGGCGGCACAAAAACAGCTCATCGACCACCTGCGGATCCAGCGGCTCTACGCCATCGCCGGGGGCTCCATGGGCGGATTCCGGGGGCTGGAGTGGAGTCTGCGCTGTCCGGAGATGGTTCGCTCG
>JBNKBO010000153.1:0-600 GCA_050287265.1 Sideroxydans sp.
AGGTGGCCCCGGAAGACTGCACCGGCTGTACTCTTTGTGTCGATGTTTGCCCGGTTAAAAACAAGCAGCAGCCCAAGTTCAAAGCCATCAACATGGCCGATCAACCGCCGCTGCGCGAACAGGAACGGGAAAACTGGAACTTCTTCCTCACCCTGCCGGAAATCGACCGAACCATCATTCCGATGAACCAGGTGAAATATACCCAGCTTCTACAGCCACTCTTCGAGTTCTCCGGTGCTTGCGCCGGCTGCGGCGAAACACCGTACCTGAGCCTGCTCACTCGCCTCTTCGGCGACCGGATGATTGTGGCCAACGCCACCGGCTGCTCCAGCATTTATGGCGGCAATTTACCTACTACCCCATGGGCCTGCAACGATGACGGACGCGGCCCGACCTGGAGTAACTCGCTGTTTGAAGATAACGCCGAGTTCGGTATGGGCATGCGTCTGACTGCCGACAAGCTGCGTGAGTATGCGCTCATTCTCGTGAAAGAGCTGGTGCCGGAGATGTACGACGATCTGGCGAATGCCGACATGCGTGAGCAGGCCGGTGTGGAAGCACAGCGCGAACGCGTCGCCATTCTCAAGCAGAAGCTTGACG
>JBNKBO010000154.1:0-599 GCA_050287265.1 Sideroxydans sp.
TATCCGGAAGGAAGGTTTACGCTGGCATTTCTCGGCTATGGCGACGAAAAAGAAAATGCCGTGATCGAGCTGACATACAACTGGGGTACGGAGCGTTACGACATGGGAACCGGTTTCGGGCATATCGCGATCGAAGTCGACGATGTCTACGCCGCCAGCGAAGAGATCAAGCGGCGGGGCGGAAAGATGGTGCGCGAGGCAGGTCCGATGAATGCCGGGACGAGCATTATTGCGTTTGCCAGCGATCCCGATGGCTACATGATCGAGCTCATCGGCGAGAAGGGCTGATGCAGTCGGTATATACAATCAATATCTGAATTTCGCTGCATTATTCCTCCCCCTTGCAGGGGGAGGGTTAGGGTGGGGGTAGAAACCATGAATGAATACAGTCCAAATTTCTACCCCCATCCCAGCCTTCCCCCTGCAAGGGGGAAGGAGTTGAAGCTCACCGTCTTGAGGCGGTTCACAGTTGAAGGGGGAGGGAATAATATTTAGAGAATGATCGCGACAAAGTCGCCTTCGAACGTGCCGGTCTGTTGTCCGTCACAATTCAGGACCGAGCGGATGTTGATGCGTGCGCGTTTATGCTTCTGCAGCAT
>JBNKBO010000155.1:0-596 GCA_050287265.1 Sideroxydans sp.
GATGAACGGGTCCATTTTCTTGGCATCTTTCGGCGACAGGTAATTGCTGACATCAAAGTTTTTCACCGAACCGCCGAAGGTGGTGGAGAATCCGGTGGTATCGAAATGAGTGATCGGAGCGATACCGCTCTTGCCGGCCAGGATATTCTCCCAGGATTCCTTAACGCTCAAACCCACGGGTGAGACCATACCCATACCGGTGATGACAACGCGACGCTTAGACAAGGGACAGCCCTCTACTTCTCATGATTCAGACAAATGGGTGACTCTAAAAATTTAATCAAGGTGATCGGTGCAAGACGAAAAGCGACAAAAAAGCGGAGTTTACATGTAGTAAATGAGCATTTTGAGGCGCTTTCCAACGCAGCAATCGCGGCTTGAGTGGATTTTTAGTGGTGTCCTTTACTCATCCCAGGACACGATACGCCGGAATTTGGTGCTGTGGCATTTGGGGCAGGGTGGGATGTGGCTGGTCTTGTGGAAGTGCATCTCTTCGCCACAACTTTTGCACTGTAGAGTACCGATTCCCACGACTTCGCCGGTATGCCACTCGCCGACGGCGTTGGCGCGCTCTTTCAGTTCTTCCAGCGCTTCAC
>JBNKBO010000156.1:0-593 GCA_050287265.1 Sideroxydans sp.
CAAAGCAAACTATGATCTATCATGGTTCAGACCCCTCCTTAGAGATAATAGTCATACGTCCAATGATTTAATATTGAAGATGAACAGATGTTACAATAGGGTTAGCAGAAAGATTGAGAAGTTCACATGGTGAAGAAAGAAATGATCTTGTACCCCCTGTCTAAAGGGTAGGGGGCTTTTATAGACCGGCGCAGTGATCGAATAACTACGAACTAATTACTTTTATATCCAGAAGAAGATTTACATGACCAGTGGGGCCTAAACTTGAGAAGGTCGGTTGGGGCTACCAGGGCCTTCTTCTTGCCTCCCGGGTGTTCTTTTTGTCTTCCGGGCATTCTTGGCGCTGAGGTTGTTGGTGTTCGGGATGATTCTTGGAGAGGTAGCTTCTTGAAGCGGCTTTACTTGGCGGCTAAACCTTCCCACGTGGGCGGTCGATGTGGACAGGCTAGCCTACCCTCTGCACCGACCTATGGTCCATAGCTAATAGCTGAGGGGACAGAGCCTACTTGCCAGGTGCCGTCATGTCTTATTGTTGTGATAGGTGGTGGTGAACTTCGGGGGAAGGGAAGCTTCCCGGGTGGAGATATTTGATG
>JBNKBO010000157.1:0-592 GCA_050287265.1 Sideroxydans sp.
CTCGCCGTCGCGCTCGTCGATCAGCGTGACCGCATTGGCCTTGGTCAAAAGGTGACGGAAACTCCGGCGGGACAACCGGTCGGTGTCGAAACTGCGATCCTCCAGCGCAATCAGCGCCTCAAGATCGTGCAAGGTAGCCTTACGAATCATGGGTCACCCTCCCTGAGGGTGAGGTCAGAACTGACGGCGGAAATCTAGCACCAAGAAGGGGGCTACGCTAGGGGAATTTTGGGAGGGTTGTGTCGCTTTGCGACGAGTTTATCGAAAGGGGGCGTAGGCTGGGCAGTCATGCCCAGCATGATTGGATCGTCATTCCGGCGAAGGCCGGAATCCAGAGGTGTCGCTTCGCGACAGCTAAAGGCAGTGGAAAGCGGGGACTCGCCCCCGCAGGTCGAGGTACTTTTTGTGGCGACAAAAAGTACCCAAAAAACGCTCCCGGAATTCTCGCCCCTTCGGGGTTCCCTGCGTTGCTCATTCCGGTCGGGCGTTGCAGACAGGCCGTCCATGGCCTGACTGCAACGTTGCGCACCTCCTGTGCGCAACCCTGTCGGGCTATTCCTCCCTTCACTCCGCTACTCGGCGGAATTGACGG
>JBNKBO010000158.1:0-591 GCA_050287265.1 Sideroxydans sp.
CCCTTGATGGTCACCCGACCGCAGGTGACAGCAATCCATTGACCATCGGCGGTACACCGTTAAGCGAATTGCCTTTGATGGGTGACTCGATCGCCACCCTGGCCATCGGACCTTCGCTGTACAAGGCGGCTGAACTGTTACAGCAGAAAACCGGTGTGCCGGTCCACCATTTTGACTCTCTGCTGGGACTGGATGCGGTGGATGCCTTTATCCACACCCTGAGCCAGATTGCCGAGCGCCCCGTACCGGCAAAGCTGGAACGGCAGCGCTCACAATTGCAGGACGCGATGCTCGATTGCCATTTCATGCTCGGTCTGCGTCGTGTCGCAATCGCCGGTGAACCAGACGAACTGCTGGCGATGACCAAACTGGTACAGGGCATGGGGATGGAGGTGATCGCCGCGGTGACCAGTACCCGTGGTCCCGCACTGGAGCCGTTGCCGCTGGCGCAGGTAAAGATTGGCGATCTGGAAGATCTGGAAAAGATGGCGCAGGAACGGCAGGCAGAGATGCTTATCGGCAATTCGCATTGCGCCAGCAGTGCCGAGCGCCTACGGCTGCCGCTGCAGCGAATGGGTTTCCCGCAATACG
>JBNKBO010000159.1:0-590 GCA_050287265.1 Sideroxydans sp.
CACCTCGTGAGCTTCGCCCTCGGCATCAGCACTAAGTTCCTCACCTTGACCTTCGGCAACATCTTGCACAGCTTCAGCATCCTCTCGTGGGGCCTGTTCAGCATCGCTAGCACATGATGGATCAGCGCCATCATCAACAACCAGGGCATCACCTTCGCCATCATCCTCCCCTGTAGCACCCTAATTTTCAAAAAGAAATAAAACTTTAGAAATTAATTATTTACATAAATAATTATTTGTTGCATTCATAACGTTGCATATTTTTTTGGTGTGATGAAGTGCTCTTGTATTTTATTGTGTGAGTTGAAGTCATTGAAATTCAAATTTGATTTGAATTTATATTGATTTGTAATTTATAAAATAGATTTGAAAAAGAAAAGGGATTTTCTATTTTTCCTAGCCTATTAGGCCGAAACCCAGCCTGCCCACCGTCTCGGCCCAGCCAGCCACTCTCCAGGCAGCCCAGCAGTCGGCCACCGTGGCCCAGCAGACCACCGGGCATGCACCCGTTAAGCATGAGTCCGACCTGATAAGAGACTAACCCGACCCGAACCTGTTATTATACCCATTAAGGATATTCGGTTAAACCC
>JBNKBO010000160.1:0-588 GCA_050287265.1 Sideroxydans sp.
CCATCTGCTGACTTCTGTACTGCGGTCACAATCGATCTCTCGATTGTCAGTTGTTCCTTCAACACAGCACAGACCTCCCAGGGTAAGACACTTAACTTTCATCGCGTAAACGCCCAATTTATAAAACGTAAGCCGTTTGCAGATGGAAGGCTTAGTGGTCACGTGCCCACTGGCCTCACTTACGTCACACCTCATATTGGGTTCTTGTTCATCGCCCCGCGATTTTGCCTTGAGCTTCCTTCAGACCTCACCTCACAGTGACGCCCTTGCCCTTTGGCTAACCTTCGGCTCTGCGTATACCTGGTAAGAGGACTTACACCTCTCTAGTTAAGTGCCATGCCCGGCACACACGTTTGAATTCACCGGCGCTGCGCGGCTTTATCGCGCAGCGTCCGGCGGAATGATTGGTTGGGCAATGAGTTATTCATGGCCTCTACATCCACTCATAATTGCTTCTCTTTTAATTCGAGGAAGTATTTGAATCGATCTTCGTTCATTCCAAGCACCGCCATCAATTGTTCATCAGGGATCACGAATTCTATTGCGAATGTTGTTGTTGGCCCTTCACCGTATTTTCCGTTGAAAAGA
>JBNKBO010000161.1:0-588 GCA_050287265.1 Sideroxydans sp.
GCTGGTGTTGCGCAGGTTGTCGATGATGTCGCGGGTCTGGATCGGCTGGCTGATCAGTTTGGACTTGCTGCCCTGCGGTTCTTTGTAGCGCAGTTTGAGGAAGGCAATTTCGCCGTTCTTGCCTGCATCCGCCGACTTGCTTTCGCCATAACGCAGCGGATCGAGGCGGCCCTTGTTGCCAACCAGGGTGACTTCATACAGGGCGGTGACGGTGTGGCCTGCGCCGATGTCACCGGCATCCACCTTGTCGTTGTTGAAGTCTTCCCGTGCCAGTACCCGGTTTTCGTAACCGATGAGGCGGTATTCCGCGACCACATTCGGATTCCATTCGATCTGGATTTTCACATCCTTGGCGATGGTCTCCAGGGTGGCGCTCAACTCCTCGACCAGCACCTTGCGCGCTTCGTTGATGGTGTCGATGTAGGCGTAGTTGCCGTTGCCCTTGTCGGCAAGTTGCTCCATCAGTTGATCGTTGTAGTTGCCCTGACCGAAGCCGAGGGTAGTGAGGGAGATGTCGTTGGCACGCTTCTGTTCGATGAGGTCGATGAGCTGTTCGTGGTTGACCGTGCCGACATTGAAGTCGCCATC
>JBNKBO010000162.1:0-587 GCA_050287265.1 Sideroxydans sp.
CCGCTTTAGATATCTCTAGAAAGCAGACTTTCCGTGGGAATTCGAGCCTGGCCCATTAATTCACGTCGCCGCCGTGATCATCGCCGCCGGAACCGCCTACGCCGCCTCCGGCGCCCTGCTGTCGCCCCCGCCGCCGCCCGCCGCGGTCGAAACGCCGAACTTCTGAGCATCTCCGCTCAATGCAAAAGGCCCCGCATGCGGGGCCTTTTTGTTGGTGCTCTCGGAAAAGTCAGCCGTGGCGACACGCCACTCCGAGACGGGATCGGTGGTACCGGGTTCCGCCAGCGCCAGACGGGCATTGGTGCCGCCAAGGTCGCCGAGCAGGATCATTGTGGCGCCGCCCGGCCGCCCGAAGGCGCCACGCGCCCCCCTGTGGGGGGCAGCGAACAAATGTGAGCGTGGGGGGCCATCGCTTACACGGCCACTGGCGCCGCGATGTGCGGCTGCGGGTCGTAGCCTTCCAGCGTGAAATCCTCGAAGCGGAAGGAGAAGATGTCTTTCACCTCCGGGTTGAGGCGCATGGTCGGCAGCGGCCGTGGCTTGCGCGACAGTTGCAGCGTCGCCTGTTCCAGGTGGTTGCTGTAGAG
>JBNKBO010000163.1:0-584 GCA_050287265.1 Sideroxydans sp.
CGGTGAGCGTGCAGCAGATCCGCGACGCCTTCCAGCGTCGGGTCGATCCGGCGCGCATGGTCACCGTCACCGTGGGTAAAAAGCAGTAGATGAAAAAGGCGCGGCGTCCCGGCGGCAGCAATACCCTGCGCATCATCGGTGGCGAGTGGGGTGGACGGAAGCTGCGCTTCGCCGATGGCGAGGGGTTGCGTCCCACCACTGACAGGGTACGCGAAACCCTGTTCAACTGGCTGGCACCGCTGATCCACGGCGCACGCTGTCTCGATCTCTTTGCCGGGAGCGGTGCCCTCGGCCTGGAGGCATTATCACGTGGTGCCGGTGAGGTGGTCTTCGTCGATACCAACCCGGCAGCGATCGCCGCGTTAAAGGAGAATCTCGCCCTGCTCAAGGCCGAGAATGGCGAGGTGAAGCGTGGCGATGCACTGAGCTATCTACGCGGCGAATCACGTAAGTTTGATGTGGTTTTTCTCGATCCCCCCTTCCGCCGAGATCTGCTGCAACCGGCACTGCAACTGCTGGCAGAGAACAACTGGCTGGCCACAGGGGCGCGGCTCTACCTGGAACTGGAGAGCGAGCAGCCGTTG
>JBNKBO010000164.1:0-582 GCA_050287265.1 Sideroxydans sp.
GTAGCGAAAAATCAATGGCAACATATTACGCGCTTTATGCGTCCGTGAATGGTTTGCTAGTAGCTTTGGCATTAAGCGTGAGTACAGCGGATGACTATAAAGTAATTATTTCTATATTAGATACGGCGTGCTGTTTTTACATTTTTGTTTTAAATCCGTATGTACGAAATAAAGTTGTAGAAGTAACAAATAATTTAACTAAAGTAGAAAAAAGATAATGCATAACAATTCGGTCAAGTTCACTCCGGGCCTTCGGCCCTGCGCGGGACCTCGGGTTTCACCCTCGGCTCCTTACCTTAAACGTTATGTGCAATAAGGGCATGTAAATTTATGAGTAGGACACGATTAATTATCTGGTCAATAATTACAGCGCTATCTGCCTATGGATTTTTAAGTCGGTTAGAAGAATATCAAAGAACTGGGAAACTTTATGTAGCAAATACAGAAGGAAAAATGCATCTTTCAGGTAACATGGCAGAGGCAAGTCTTTTTGCCTTGTTTGTAGTATTTATTGTACTTCTAATTGGTTTGGTCATAGAGTTTTACAAAAAGCTTAACC
Source organism: Sideroxydans sp. (assembly GCA_050287265.1). Taxonomy (GTDB): domain Bacteria; phylum Pseudomonadota; class Gammaproteobacteria; order Burkholderiales; family Gallionellaceae; genus Sideroxyarcus. The sequence goes on from JBNKBO010000164.1 coordinate 560, forward strand.
AACAAAAGCAATAATATATTGTT
>JBNKBO010000166.1:0-576 GCA_050287265.1 Sideroxydans sp.
AATCCTTACACCTGTAAAGGCTGCATGGAGTGTGTCGACGTCTGTGGCGACGACGCCCTGCGCCCGCAAAAGCAGCATGAGGAAGATGTCACCCGCATGCGTGCCGACTGGGATCTGTGGCTGGATCTGCCGACCACCTCCGAGCAGTTCAACCGCATCGACGATCTGGACGAAAAGATCGGTGCGCTGCAAACCCTGCTGCTCGACAAGCGCAACTACGGCGCGATGGTCTGCGGCGACGGCGCCTGCCTCGGTTGCGGTGAGAAAAGTGTTATCCACCTCTTCACCGGTACCGTCTCGGCGCTGATGCAACCGCGCGTCAAGAAACAACTGGCGAAACTGGATGATCTGATCGCCAAACTGGAAAAGCACATCCGCCTGAAACTCTCTGAAGGTCTGGATCTCTCCGATACCGCCAGCATCAAGAAAGCGGCCAGCGGTGAAGGCGACCTGACCCTCTCCGAGCTGAGCCACAGCATCGACGCCGCGCAGGAAAAAACCGTGGTCGATCAGCAATGGTTGCGCTGGGCCACCAACCTGCTGGATCGCCTGCGCGACTTGCAGTGGCGTTACGTG
>JBNKBO010000167.1:0-575 GCA_050287265.1 Sideroxydans sp.
CTTCATCGAAGCCGTCGAGGAACTGGCTCAGTCGGTCGGTATGCCGGTACCGCGCGTCTCCGAGCGGGTGCAGAACGACCGCGCAAAAAAGGCACCGCTGACCGAATTGATGCTGCGCGCCGCCCGCTTCTACAAGGAGCAGTTGAAGGCATCGCCCAAAGCCATCGACTACCTAAAGGGCCGCGGCCTGACGGGCGAAATCGCCGCACGGTTCGGCCTCGGCTACGCGCCCGACGACTGGCAAGGGCTGCAGCAGGTCTTCCCGGACTACGAGGACGCGGCACTGGTCGAGTGCGGCCTCGTGATCGTCAACGAGCAAGGGCGGCGCTACGACCGCTTCCGCGACCGCATCATGTTTCCCATCCTCGACCAGCGCGGCAACGTAATCGGCTTCGGTGGCCGTGTCATCGGCCAGGGCGAACCCAAGTACCTCAATTCGCCCGAGACGCCGCTGTTCGAGAAGGGACGTGAACTCTACGGCTTACCCCAAGCGCGCCGGTCGATTCACGACGCCGACACTGTCATCGTCGTCGAAGGCTACATGGATGTGGTCGGGCTAGCGCAACTGGGCGTCG
>JBNKBO010000168.1:0-572 GCA_050287265.1 Sideroxydans sp.
ATGGTGCATCATATGCAGGCCGTAGCAACTTCAAAAGTCTTTTATGATCGCAAACGCGTTGAGGGAAAAACCCACATGCAAGCATTGAGAGCGTTGGCGCGACACATCGTGCGCATCCTCTTCAGGATGCTGTCCGATAACCGCGACTATCGATTACCAAACAGCTAGAATGCAAAAACCACTTGAAAATTCCAGAGGGATGTTCGGAGTCGAATTGTTTTGGGTGAGGCTAGAAAAGAAATCGACACGGTACTAGACTATTCCAGTTCAACATCATAAGGCAATAATAGTCAGATCATGATTGCAGAATTAGAGAAGTGGAAAGAAGGCTGGCTAGGATTATCGCTTGGCCTCCGGAATGATGAAATTGATCATTTAATATCGCTGCTAAAAGAAATACGAAAAGACAACGACCAGCATTTTCATATTTCAAGTGACTGCAAAGGCGAGCCCGGTCTCGGCGGTGTCGAAATTTTTGTAAAGACCGACACACAAGAAGACAATATGTATTTTACTTCTCTGGCAAAAGCGCCCGGCGAGGAAATATAAAATGCCTTATAACAAGTCGTTCG
>JBNKBO010000169.1:0-563 GCA_050287265.1 Sideroxydans sp.
TCCAGCGCTTCGATGATGGCGTCATTGGCTTTGAATACAAACTGGCCCGCGAATCCCTGGACTTCCTCGGTAAAGCATCCGCGGTCGTTCACCGGAGAGTATGCATCGAGGCCGTATTTCAGGCCCACGTCGTAGTCTTCCCCGCCATGGCCCGGCGCCGTATGGACGCAGCCGCTGCCGGCCTCCAAAGTGACGTGTTTTCCCAGGATGATCTGGGATTGACGGTCGTACAGGGGATGCCGGCAGTGCTTGTTCTCCAGTTTACGCGGATCCAGGGGCCCCAACACCGTATATTCCGATACGCCGAAAGCCTGCATGCAGGACTCGGTCAGACCGGTGGCCATAATAACGACCTGATCGTTGCCCATATCCACGGCCTGGTAGTCAAAATCCGGATGCAAGGCAATGGCCAAATTGGCGGGCAAGGTCCAGGGCGTGGTGGTCCAGATCACCACGGCCGCGGATTTACCGGCCAAGGCGGGCAACTGGTCACTCAAATCGTCCAGCAAAGGAAATTTGACAAACACCGAAGGCGAGGTCTCGTCCTTGTATTCGATCTCCGC
>JBNKBO010000170.1:0-562 GCA_050287265.1 Sideroxydans sp.
GTAGCCCCGCGGAAAACAGTGCGTGCTCCAGCACCCGCGACTGTGCGTTGGAACGATAGAGCAGCGCGATCTCGCTGCGCGCATGGCCGTCGCGCGCCAGCGCCTGGATCTCCTCGACGATCCAGCGCGCCTCGTCGAGATCGGAATAGGCCTCGAACACCCGGATCGGCTCGCCGGCGCCGGCATCGGTCCACAGGTTCTTGCCCAGCCGGTTGTCGTTGTTCTTGATGATCGCGTTGGCGGCGTCGAGGATGTTGCCGTGCGAGCGGTAGTTCTGCTCCAGGCGGATGATATTGGGCACCTTGAATTCGCGTTCGAAGTCGCGCATGTTGCCGACCTCGGCGCCCCTGAACGCATAGATCGACTGGTCGTCGTCGCCAACGCAAAACAGACAACCCTGATCGCCCGCCAGTAGCTTCAACCATCGGTACTGCAGCACGTTCGTGTCCTGGAACTCGTCGACCAGGATGTGCCGGAAGCGCTCCTGATAGTGGCGGCGCAACGCCTCGTTGCGCGACAGCAGTTCGTAGCAGCGCAGCAGCAGTTCGGCGAAATCGACCAC
>JBNKBO010000171.1:0-556 GCA_050287265.1 Sideroxydans sp.
GGCACACCCGCAAGGTGGACGTGCGCATCATTTCCGCCACCAACCGTGGACTGGATCAATTAATCCGGCAACGCTTGTTTCGCGAAGACCTGTTCTATCGCTTGAACGTTGTGCGCCTAGAGCTGCCCCCTTTGAGGGAGCGCCGGGACGACCTGCCCTTGCTCATCCGACATATACTGCGTAAACTTTGTGCGGCCCGGGGTGTCAACCTGCCGGTCGTCTCCCCGAGCGCATTGCAGGTCCTGCTCAACTATTCCTATCCCGGCAATGTGCGCGAACTGGAAAATATCCTGGAACACGCCCTGATCCTTGGCCGGGAAGGCCCCATCGAGTTTGAACACCTGCCCGCTTATGTCAGCCATTCGCAGCCCGTTACATCAAAGGAGACCGATAATCCGACAGGCCGGCCGTTGCCCAAGGAGATCCGCCGCATTCGAGAAGCCCTCCGCCAGTACAGCAGCCACCGGGGCAAGACGGCCCAGGCACTGGGGATGGACCGCACAACCCTCTGGCGTAAAATGAAACGTTATGGGCTCACGCAAAAATAATTTTACAT
>JBNKBO010000172.1:0-556 GCA_050287265.1 Sideroxydans sp.
GGGAGGGTCTGGGTGGTGGTGGCCATCATTGTCCGGAGGGTCAAACCGAAAGTGACTGACATACTGAGAGAGATAAGAAGCGGAGCCAGACAGTTCAAGCCAGCCATCTTCGGCAAAGGCAAGGCAAACGACGTCATGGGTCTTCTTGAGCCGTAACCCCGGCAGGAACTGTTGGTAAGGCCCCGGACTGCCTGTGACCGAGGCAGGAAGTGAAATGGTTGTTTCCGAGGACGCTAAGAACTCGGAGAGATGCGCATAGAGCGCGTTCAACTCTGCTCCGGGACCAAGGAGCATTGGATCAGATGACGGTGAGTAGAAGATACGCATTGCTGATGAGGGCAAACGTGGAGGTAACCGACGCTGCGCGGCTTTATCGCGCAGCGTCCGGTGAACCGCAGGGTTATGCGTCGGTTGCGCCATGACGGACAGGGACTTTGTTAAATACACTTTCTAGGCGAGATTCCACCAACCCCATCATCTCGGGGTTTGCTTTGCATGCGTCCATGAACTTGCCAACGCCGATAACTACGTCATTGACAAATGACTTCGCTCCTAT
>JBNKBO010000173.1:0-555 GCA_050287265.1 Sideroxydans sp.
TGTTTTTGGCGACGTACATCGCCTGGTCGGCATTTTTCAATAACGAAGAGAGATTGTCCGCATCCTGCGGGTACAGCGTGATACCGATGCTGGCGGAGACATAAGCCGAAGATTCTCCCAGCATGAACGGTTTGCCAACGGCTTGAATGATCGTGTCGGCCAGAGCGCCCAGGCGTTTGGGATCGGCAACGCCCGGCAGGATGATGGTGAACTCGTCGCCACCCAGGCGGGCCAGCGTATCCGATTCGCGGATGCAGCCGGCAATGCGCCTGGCGGCCTGCATCAGCAGGTTGTCGCCTGCCTCATGGCCCAGTGTGTCGTTTACTTCCTTGAAGTGGTCGAGGTCGATGAACATCAGCGCCAGCGAAGTTTGCTCGCGATCGCCGCGTTTGAGTTCCTGCGCCAGTCGATCATGGAACAGGCGGCGGTTGGGCAGGCCGGTTAGCGCATCGTAGTTGGCCTGGCGCCAGATGATTTCTTCACTGCGTTTCTTGTCGGTGATGTCAGAGAAGATGGCGATGCGTTGACGTACTTCGTTGCGTTCGTCGCGCACGG
>JBNKBO010000174.1:0-554 GCA_050287265.1 Sideroxydans sp.
CCGGGTCTACTGACCGAATACGAAACCAAACAGTATGGCGGCAGCATCAATCTGCCTTTGAACACCGAGTTCAAACTCCGCGCCAAGTCGGATGTCACCGATCGTCAGCAGAGCCTGAGTACGTCTGCCAATGAAGTGGATGTGGATTACGCGCTCACCGATCAGTGGACCCTTAGCGGCGGTGTACGTCAGGACGATCGCAAGGATAACTCCGCCAGTGTACCGGTCACACAGAAGGAGGGTGAGCGCACCGATATGCTGTTACAGGCCGCCTATGATTCGAAAGCCGACTGGAGCGCCTACACTTTTGTTCAGGATACGGTGAGCAGTAGCGGTAATCGTGAAGAGAACGGTCGTGTCGGTGCGGGCGGTAGTTATCGTCTCAGCGAACGCTTTAAGGTCAACGGCGAGATTTCCGGCGGCGATCTCGGTACCGCGGGGAGTCTCGGTACCGAATACCTCTATTCGGATCGTACCAGTCTTTATCTCAACTACGCGATGGAGAATGAAACCAGCAACAACGGTGTGCGCGCCAACAAAGGGAATCTTACCAG
>JBNKBO010000175.1:0-554 GCA_050287265.1 Sideroxydans sp.
TTTCACGCCGATACCACGCATGAACTATCGTATCGGTGTTCGGCACAAGGGTTGCTATCGGGAGATATTCAACAGTGATTCGCACTATTATGGCGGGTCAAATATGGGCAACGGACTCGGGCTGGACACGTCCGACATTGGCTGGAATGGCGAACAGCAATCGCTGGAACTCGTATTGCCGCCGCTGGCGGGTATCGTGTTGCAACGGGTAAACTGATTGCAAAAGGAGACGATGTGTCTGCATTGATACAATCAAAAGCATGGCAGGATCTGCTTGCGCATTACGCCGCAAACAGGCAGCTTTCGATGCGTCAGCTGTTTGCTGACGATCCAGACCGTTTCGAACATTTTTCGTTGCGTCTTGATGATTTGTTACTGGACTATTCCAAAAACCTCGTTACCGAAGAAACCATGGCATTGCTGTTCGCGCTGGCGCGCCGCGATCTCGACCGCGACATACCGCAAGGCGTCGCCGCAGGCCGGCTCGGCGGCCAACACCGCGCGGGCCAGCGTGCCCGGCCCCGCCCCGGCATCGACCACCGTGAACGCCGGAG
>JBNKBO010000176.1:0-553 GCA_050287265.1 Sideroxydans sp.
GCCACACTCGCCGGGCTTGGTTTCCAGTGGAGCTGCTCCACACACGGTGTGTAGACGAGGAGCAGGGGAGGTGATCGATTGATCATCGGAGTCGATGTTGATGACTTGATCGTCGCCGACATCGCTGCTGAATGTAACACCCTGATTTTTAGAAAAATTTAAAACTTGCCAAGTTAATGCATTTCACCTAAATAGCAATAGGAAAATTTTGAATAATTTGATAGGTTGCATTTCATAGTATGCATATTTTTTATTTTTGAGCCCTAGGTTGGTTTTGCTTTTCAAAAAGATTCAAATTTTCTTTTGAATTTTCAAAACTTGCTTCGGTTTATTTTTAAAAAAATCTCTTTGTTTAAAGCTCTTGGTTTAAATTTGAATATTAAAATCAAATTTCAAATTTTTAGATTTGAAAAGTCCCCGAAAAAGTTAATTTGATTTTATTCTATTATAAATCCAGTTAAAATTTGTTTTGAATATTCTTAAACGTATTTGGTTTGAACTCAAACTTTGAACCGAAATTAAGAAAATCAAATACTGCAACCCATATTCTTTC
>JBNKBO010000177.1:0-552 GCA_050287265.1 Sideroxydans sp.
AGACAAAGCACTTGCAACCAAAAGGCCTGAGATGAGAGATTGACGGTTTGTGTCCAAAGGGATGCTCAAAGGGAGTCAAATTTAATATCGAGTGTAGGAAGATTCAATTTGAGATATAATATGCAGTGTTGATCGTATCGGCCCAAAAGCGTCTAGGAGTCCTATGCTCATCGAGCATCGTCCTAGCCATCTCAACTAGGGTGCGGTTCTTTCATTCCACAACTCCATTCTGGTGAGGAATATGTGGGGCAGAAAACTACTGATCAACACCATGCTCAAGGCAAAACTGATCGAAAGAGGCATTTCTGAACTCGGTCCCACTGTCACTACGAATAGCTATTAAATAGTTGGGATGCTCATTATTCAACCTCAAAGCCAAACTCTGAAAGTGTTCAAATACTTCATGCTTGCTTTCCAGGAAGAAAACCTAAGAGTAACGAGAATAGTCATCAATGATGATAAGAACATACCACTTGTCGTCCATGGAGCGAACCCGAGAGGGACCGCTAATGTCCATATGGAGTAACTATCCAAGTTGCTCAGTCATCACAG
>JBNKBO010000178.1:0-549 GCA_050287265.1 Sideroxydans sp.
CTAACAGAAAATCCCAAATGACGTAATGAACGCTGTTTTTTCTTTGTCATCCACGGTGAGGCTGATTTGATGATAGCCCGAATAAGCATCCAGAAATGATAAAAGTTCACACGACGTCATGGAATCCATGATCTGGTAAATACGGGGTAGGGGATACTCATCTTTAGGACATACTTTATTTAGACTAGTATAATCGATACATATATGCCAGGATTTGTCAGGCTTTTCTATAAGAATGAGGTTTGCTAGCCAGCTTGGATAATCTACTGTCCTGATGAACCTGGGTCCAAGTAATTTATTAATTTCCTTCTTAATGGTCTCGCGTCTTTCTGATGTATATCTCCTTTCTTTTTGCTTGATTGGCTTAAACGCTGGATCAATTCCCAATTTGTGCTCAATCACCTCCCTAGGGATCCCGGGCATATCTGATATCTGGCATGCGAAGACATCCGGATTTTCCTGAAGAAGAGTGACGAGCGCGAGTTCCTATTTGGCCTCAAGCTCCATGCTGAGGCGAAGCTTCTTATCAGTGTCATCGATATCTACCGC
>JBNKBO010000179.1:0-548 GCA_050287265.1 Sideroxydans sp.
AATCACGGTGGACCCTAGCAAGGTGAGAGAGGTCTTGGATTAGAAGCCGCCAACATCTGTGTCCCAAGTGCAAAGTTTCCTTGGGTTGGTTGGCTATTATCGAAGGTTCATTCCAAACTTCTCAAAGATTTCAAAGCCGATCACCTAGCTTTTGAGGAAAGGAAACAAGTATGTCTGGAGTGATGGTTGTGATGAATCCTTCCAGTTTCTGAAGAAATTGTTGACCACATCACCTGTGCTAGCTCAGCCCGACATCACCATTCCTTTCGATGTCTATTGTGATGCTTCTGGCACTGGTCTGGGAAGTGTCTTGATGCAAGAAGGCCGAGTAATATCATATTCTTCGAGGCAACTAAGGCGTCATGAAGAGCACTACCCTACTCATGATCTGGAGTTAGCAGCGGTAGTGATGGCGTTACGGACATGGCGTCACTATCTACTTGGAAATGTGATTCACATTTATACGGACCACAAAAGTCTGAAGTACATTTTTACCCAACCAGATTTGAATATGAGGCAACGAAGATGGTTAGAGTTGATCAAAGACT
>JBNKBO010000180.1:0-546 GCA_050287265.1 Sideroxydans sp.
CTGCCACCCCCTCTTCCTACTATTGAGCAAGTGCTAGCTATGCAAGCACAAATGCTTCAGACTATGCAACATACCATGGTCATCATGCAAGCTGCTCAACCTCAAATGCCGCCACCGCTGCCGAGGGATAGGCTTGGAGATTTTTAGCGCACTAAGCCGTCTTCCTTTTCTCATGCTGTGGAGCCAATGGATGCTGATGATTGGCTCAAGTCTATTGAGAAGAAGTTGCAAGTGGTACAGTTCAACAATCATGAGAAGGTGCTGCTAGCCTCTCACCAGCTTTCTAGTCCTGCAATCGACTGGTGGGATGCTTACGTGGAAGCCCATGAGGAACCTGAGAGCATCAACTGGCCGGAGTTCAGAGCTGCTTTCTATGCACATCATGTTCCCCAGGGAGTGATCAAGATAAAGAAGAAGGAGTTTCAGGATCTGAAACAGGGGTCCATGTCTGTGAATGAGTACATCACCAAGTTCACTCAACTGTCTCATTACGCCCCGCATGAAGTCAACTCTGATCAACTCTGATGAGAAGAAATAGGAGTGTTT
>JBNKBO010000181.1:0-544 GCA_050287265.1 Sideroxydans sp.
CTGCTGATGCTCTCTGACGAGGTGGTGGTGTTCGACAATCTCAGTGGCAAGCTGTTCATCGTGATCCACGTCGACCCGGCAGAGTCGAAGGCGCTGGAGAAGGGCGAGGCCCGTCTCAACCAACTGGTGCAACTGCTGCAACAGCCGGTGAAGCGCGATGCCTACACGGCACCGGCAGAGGTGAAAGAAGAAGACTTCGTCTCCGGTTTCACCCAGGAGGGTTTCGAGTCGGCGGTGGAGAAGGCGCGCGAATACATCACCGCCGGTGACATCATGCAGGTGGTGCTATCGCAACGCATGTCTATTCCCTTTGCCGCGCCGCCGGTCGATCTCTATCGTGCGCTGCGATGCCTCAATCCTTCGCCCTACATGTTCTTCCTCAATCTGGAAGACTTTTTCGTGGTCGGTTCCTCGCCGGAAATCCTGGTGCGCTACGAGGACAACAAAGTGACCGTGCGTCCTATCGCCGGTACCCGTCCGCGCGGTAAGGACGAACATGAAGACAAGGCGCTGGAAGAGGATCTGCTGGCCGATCCGAAAGAGT
>JBNKBO010000182.1:0-544 GCA_050287265.1 Sideroxydans sp.
GGACTGAAGAAGCTGTTCGTGCTGACCACGCGCACTGCGCACTGGTTCATCGAACGCGGTTTCAAGGAGGCGGATGTGAGCCAGCTGCCCAAGGAGAAGATGGCGCTGTATAACTATCAGCGTCGTTCCAAGGTGTTCGTGAAGAGCCTGAAATGACTTTGCATGTTTCATCGGCGTGTAACATTGCACGCCTATCATCAACCGGTTATGGAGAAAAGCAATGACAAGAATGGTGCAATGCGTGAAGTTGGGTCGCGAGGCAGAGGGGCTGGAGCGCCCGACCTATCCCGGTCCGCTGGGACAGCGCATATTCGACAACGTGTCGAAGGAAGCCTGGCAGGGCTGGATCAAGTTCCAGACCATGCTGGTGAACGAGAACAGGCTGAATCTGGCCGACATCCGCGCACGCCAGTATCTGGCGCAACAGATGGAGAACTATTTCTTCGGCGGCGAGGCGCAGATGCCCGAGGGCTACGTGCCACCAAAGGAGTGAGTTTGGCCAAGACGACATACATCGCACAGAACTTCCTCAATCGTGAACTCG
>JBNKBO010000183.1:0-540 GCA_050287265.1 Sideroxydans sp.
GGAGCGTGCAGTTTGTGACCTGACAGCGAGAGCATGTCGATTTTGGTGTTCTTCAGGTCGAGCGGGATCTTGCCCACTGCCTGTACCGCGTCGGTGTGGAACATGACTCCGGCGGCGTGGGCCATTTCGGCCATGGCTTCCACCGGGAAGATGGTGCCGGTTTCGTTGTTGGCCCACATCACAGAGACGATGGCGACCTTGTCGGAGAGCAGCGCACGGTAGGCGTCCAGGTTGAGGCGACCTTTGCCGTCCACTTTCAGTTTGTGAATGGTGTAGCCGTCCTTTTCCAGATAGTCGCAAAGGGTCAGGACCGCCGGATGTTCGACCGCGGTGGTGATGATCTCCTTGCGATCCGGCTGTGCCTTGAGCGCAGAGAGGATCGCGGTGCTGTCCGATTCGGTACCGCAGGAGGTGAAGACGATCTCATCGTCACGCTCGGCACCGAGCAGTGCCTGTACCTGGCGACGGGCATCGCGAATGGCGGCGCCGACCTTGTTGCCGAAGCTGTGCAACGATGACGGGTTACCGAACTGTTCGGTG
>JBNKBO010000184.1:0-538 GCA_050287265.1 Sideroxydans sp.
TCGGCGTTGAGCAACGACAGCGTGCAACCGCCGCAGCCGCCGGATTGCAGCCAGAGCAGATTGAGATTGTTACTCCCTGTCATAAACAAAACCTCATTTTGTCCACGAAATACACGAAAGGACACGAACAAAACCAAAACCGATTCTCTTTCAGTGGCACCATCCCATTCCACACTTTCGTGCTTTTCGTGTATTTCGTGGACAATCGGTTTGTCAGCTCACTCACCCTTCTTCTCCAGTCCATACCGCGCCAGCTTGCTGCGCAGACCCACACGCGACAGGCCCAGTTCGGTCGCGGCACGCGTCTTGTTCCAGCGGTGGCGGATCAGGCATTCGCGCAGCACGCGCGCCTCCAGCGCTTCCATACGATCCTTGAGGCTGCCGTCCAGCCCGGCGAGGATGCTCATGTCCTGCGACTGCTCTTCCGGCGCCGCACGCAACACCTTGGGCGAGAACAGGTGCGCACCGATGAATTCGTCGTCACACAACAGGATGGCGCGCAATATCTCGTTCTGCATCTCGCGCACATTGCCCGGCC
>JBNKBO010000185.1:0-537 GCA_050287265.1 Sideroxydans sp.
GATGACGATAGCTTCCGCGCCCTGGGTGATGAGAAAACGCGTAATGGTCAGCGCGCGAGTTTCAATGAAAGCGGGCGACTTGTCACCATAGGGAACATGTCCCGAATCGGCGACGTAGATCAGGTTGGCGTCGGGCAATGCCTCGCGGATGTGGTGCAGAACGGAAAGACCGCCTACGCCGGAATCGAATACACCTATTATGCGTGTGTTCACTGATAACCCTGTTTAAAAACCATTTCACGCGGAGTCGCGGAGGAAAGCAAACACAACCAATTATGGCCCGCGAACCTTATGCCTGTCTGGTGTCTCTTTGTCTGAACGGTAAATCTGCTGGCCATTTCCGTATTTCTCCGCGTCCCCGCGCCTCCGCGTGAGCATGGTTTATCTTTCTACGCTGTCAATCCTTGTGACCTCAGATACTCCTCATACGTCCCATGATAATCCGTCACTCCCTTCTCGCTGATTTCGAAGATGCGCGTGGCCAGTGAGCCGACGAATTCGCGATCATGGCTGACGAAGATAAGCGTGCCCTTGAAC
>JBNKBO010000186.1:0-532 GCA_050287265.1 Sideroxydans sp.
AGCAAGGCCTGCTTCTCCTGTCCAAAAGCGAAACCGGCTCATATCCCCTTATCAGAGGTAAGAAACCGTTGTTCAGATCGATTACCGCACTCTTACCGCGAACCTCTCCCACAGCCGGCCCGGTGAAAATGACGTCATCCGCGATCAGGTCTGTCCACGCCTGATTGCCGCCTTCCATCAATTGCTGGTACTGCTGCACAATCTCTAAAGCGCTCTTTGTCATATCGTTCTCCTGTTTTTTGGTGAAGATACTACTTAGACAAATGAGCCGTCGATTTCGGACGAACCTCCAGCACATTGCGCTTTTTGCCCTCTTCTACCCATGCATCACGGTTCTCCAGCATGAAGGTATTCAGCCGTGTATTCGGACTGTTGAGCGGATCGATGGAGCGGGTCAGTTCCAGCCGCAGGTCGAGCAGGTATTCGCGATCCGGCGAATTCCCCTGCCTGACCATGGCTATCTTATTGGCCTCTACCTGTGCATCCTGTTCTGGGTTCAAGATACCTTTAAGCACCGTGCACTGCTCACAGC
>JBNKBO010000187.1:0-532 GCA_050287265.1 Sideroxydans sp.
TGTTGGGGCGTGGCATCACTTGGCGATGTGGGGTAGAATATCCTTGCCCAGCTACCTGCGACTGCGGCTGAAATAGCAGCTAAGAAGGACAGAACACATGGCCAGTTGAAGGCATAGCGACATGCGGCCTGGAGCTACTACCTAGCTGATGCTGACGCACCAACTTATGCTTGCGCTCCATCATGCCTCTATGGTTCTCCAGCACAAGAGCCTTGTTCACCATCCCTTGGAAGTTCTCAAAGTCTTGAGCCTCCATAGCATAGGCCAGTCTGTCATTCAAGCCATTCAAGAAACATTCCTGCTTCTTCTCATCAGTGTCGACTTCATTGGGCACAGAGCGAGATAGCTGGGTGAACTTAGTGACCTACTCATTCACAGACATGGTTCCTTGCTTCGTATCCAGCAATTCCTTCTTCTTGAACTTGATCACACCTTGGGGAACATGGTGAGCATGGAAAGCAATTCTAAACTCAGGCCAATTGATACTCTCAGATTCTTCATGAGCTTTCACGCAAGCATCCCACCAATCAGT
>JBNKBO010000188.1:0-525 GCA_050287265.1 Sideroxydans sp.
CGTCGGCGACAATAGACCTGAGCAAAGAGTCTGATGTGTCTTTAGGCGCGGAACACTACAACAAGAATACGTTGTTTGGCGAACGTCATACGTTCAATTATTACAAACAATCCAGTAATCAACTCTGGACCAAGCTCACTTGGAAATATTGACGATCAAAATAAATGGGGTAAAAAAATAAATGGAGTCCCAAGCAGTTTAGTACCGGGGTCGATTTTTTCCAGCCTCACCCAAAACAATTCGACTCAGGTACCGCAAGTGCAGCATCGAGCTGGAGCTGAAAACAAAACGGCTGGTCATTCTTGATGTGGATCGCTTCCCCATCGTGCGTCACTGGTATATCGTGCACCGCAAGGACAAACGGCCTTCGACTGCGGCGCAGGAGTTTGAACAATTCCTGCTGGAAGAGGCAGGAAAACTGACAGGGTCAGGGAACATGATACGTAAAGGGAAAAACTGATACATGATCCCTTTGTTATAAGTTAGGCAGTACCGCTACAGCACTCTTCCCAGCGCATCAATAGT
>JBNKBO010000189.1:0-523 GCA_050287265.1 Sideroxydans sp.
AAAGAGGCTCATCAAAACCAAGCACCTCAAGTTCATCAAACCACTGGTCGCGTTTAGATTCGGGAAGTTTCTTTCCGCACCATGGGCAAAAAGAAATCGTAATTGAACTGCCGCCGCCATCATGAACAATGAGCCCATATTCATCAAACTTCGGCGAGTAATGAATAAGAGCATCAGGGCACTCAAAAGGATCGGGGTGCATGTCGCACCTCCGGGAGAGCTGATGTTCCATCGTTTGGCAGCAGTACTGTCCCATAGCTTCTAACGCCAAGCTGTGGGGCGCGAGCCGCATCGCGGCGCCGCGTCCCACACGAGCTGATTGTTAGAGGCATGCTCATTCATGAGATTCAAATGTCACTCGCATTTCACTGGAGGGCAAACCTGCAAATGAATATTCTGACTCGTATTTACAGTAACATGCTGCGATAGGACCATCCGCATATAGGTCATACGACAATGAAAGCTCATTTTCCCTAATCTTATATTCCGGGTTGCGCGCCTTAAGGCCGCAACTTGCTGGACT
>JBNKBO010000190.1:0-523 GCA_050287265.1 Sideroxydans sp.
CACCGACAAAAAGTGGGGGCTCGCTATACCCCAGTGCCAGGAGCACTGTCTGTAGAGTCCTCAGAAAGTATCCAACATTCTGACCATCGTTGTGGGACTCCATAGGCACGACAATCCTACACGGTGGCGTGCCAACGTGCTTTCTCGCTGTCAGCTCCTCCCTTGCCATCTAGAAAAAGAGAAGAAGACAAAAGTAAATAACCATTAAAATTAGATTTTGTAAATCATAAACAAAGGTGAAAGATTAGAATAAAATATTTTTGCAAATATTCAAAATAAGACTAAGGAAAGGACTCTTCTATCTAGGCTAGCATTACAATGGTTGACATGGCTCTAATACCACTTCTGTCATACCCGGTTTTTATGCCAAAACCAAGTACTCATCGTATCCATGACCTAGGATCAATTTTTCCACACATATGGTCAAAAGGGTTCACCGATAACCAAATGTCACGAATAAAGTATGATTATTATTACATAAATAGTGTCTCTAAAGACCATGATGACTATCAGCAGAATAGAA
>JBNKBO010000191.1:0-521 GCA_050287265.1 Sideroxydans sp.
ACCATGCCCTGAGTCAACAACCGGGTAAACGGCTCTTTAAATTTGACCATCCCGATATCGTGCAACACCCGGGTAAAATACCGCGAATACAGCAGGTGTAAAATGGCGTGCTCCACACCGCCGATGTACTGGTCCACCGGCATCCAGTAGTCAACGGCCTGGCGGTCGAACATGGCATCATGGCAATCAGGGCTGCAGTAACGCTCGAAATACCAGGAAGACTCCACGAAGGTGTCCATGGTATCAGTCTCCCGCCGCGCCTCTGAACTGCCGCACGCAGGACAAGTGGTCGATTTGAATGCCTCCAGGGTGGGCAACGGTGATTGGCCTCCCGGCAGCAAAGCAGCATCTTCGGGAAGCAAAATCGGCAAATCCTCTTCGGGTGCGGGGACAAGGCCGCAATCCGGACAGTGAATCATGGGGATAGGCGCTCCCCAGTATCGCTGACGCGATATACCCCAGTCTCTCAACCGAAAGCTCACGGTGCGACGGCCGATGTTCTTTTCTTCCAGTAGGTCGGC
>JBNKBO010000192.1:0-521 GCA_050287265.1 Sideroxydans sp.
AAGATTGATGTCTACACAGACAACTGCATGCTTTTTTGAAAAGAGCATGCCAATGAGAAGAAGTGCTTAGAGTGTGGTCAATCAAGATTTATCGAAATTGTGATCAAGGATGGCGAGAAGGTGACGACAGAAGTCGTACAAAAGAAGCTTCATTACTTTCCTATCACTCCTCGCTTAAAGCGGTTGTTTATCTCTAAAAGAACCACGAGACACATGAGGTGGCACAAAAAAGGCATATGTGAAAATGACGAAGTCATGGTGCATTCTTCAGATGGTGAGGCATGGAAGGTGCTCGATAGATTTGATGTAGATTTTGCCAGTGATGCAAGAAATGTTCGCTTCGGGTTGGTAACAGATGGTTTTCATGCATTCAGTACTAACTCTGCACCATACCCTTGTTGGCCCATCTTTGCTATCCCGTACAACCTACCACCATCTCTTTGTATGAAGTTTGAGTTCATGTTCCTTTGTCTCATCATACCTGGTCTGGATGCTCCTGGTCCACGAATAAATGTGATGTT
>JBNKBO010000193.1:0-521 GCA_050287265.1 Sideroxydans sp.
ACCGGTTCCCCGTCACATGCAAGCACCACCGTGGACAGCACTGGTGAGCCCCCTCTGACCTCTTTTTCACATCAAACCGATCCACCACACTGCTGCCCTGCCACAGCACCTGTTCCCCACCGACCTCCGGTACCGGCTTGCTGGAATCCCCGACCGCCATCAGCGCCGCCGTGGCCGAGCGCCGTCCCTTGTTTCCATCATGTTGGGCCAGCAGCCCAAGTGGCTGGGCCAGCCTGAAATGGCCTGGCGAGTTTCGGTTTGTGTGCACAGCACACTTTACCAATTTTCCATCTGTTTAAACTTGATTAATTCAAATAAATTCAAATCAAGTTCAAACTTCTGAAATTCATAGGGAATTGAATAAATTAAATAAAATTATAAATTAAATTCCATAATTGGAATTCAAACTTAACTAATGAAATAAAATTATGAATTAATTTTGTTTAACCATTGATTATTGTTTAATTACTAATCCTTGTTAATTAATTATTAATCTATAATTAATTATCCCTAATCCCAAA
>JBNKBO010000194.1:0-520 GCA_050287265.1 Sideroxydans sp.
TCTTTCCCTACACGACGCTCTTCCGATCTTTGATCTTATCAGACCTTCCGTTCGAGACCGCCGATACCTCACAATTCAACCCCTGCCCCCGTTTCTCCGTAGGTTGGGTTGAGCGTAGCGATACCCAACATGCTCAAGGGACAGCATTATCGAATCCAACAACACCATCTTCCTCATAAACATTTCGTGATAATGCGCTGGTGCGGGTATCACGAAATTTGTGTTGGGTTTCGTTCCTCAACCCAACCTACGCGTCTCGGTTAACAGCACGTAATACAAATACCTGCTGGAGCGTGTAGGTTGGGTTGAGCGCAGCGAAACCCAACATGAATCCATCCTTTGACCCAAAATTCCAAACCCGGCACCACAAGATTAAATTTCTTCAGCCCTACCCAACAAAATTCGCCTTCCAGAATGTTGGGTTTCATTGCATTCAACCCAACCTACGTTGCTTTCTTTTGCTTATCTTCTTTAAGGCAAATATTGTCAGCCTAAATGAAGAATACAAAATCAGTATAAT
>JBNKBO010000195.1:0-520 GCA_050287265.1 Sideroxydans sp.
CTCGCCCCTTCCATATCACCTGAGTTTTATGGTTAGACTGACCAGAGGAGGTGTCGTCTAGCATGATACCAAAATTGAGGTATTGGGTTCAATTCCCCCCGTAATTTTTCGTTGCGCGTATTTCACCCTCACTAATATCCACTGGGCCCGCAGACATGACCGCGCCTGAGCGGGAGCAGGCAGCGCCAATAGCCGCGGCTCACACGCAGGAGGGGGAATGTTGGACTATAGCATAATAGGCCCCCTCGCTCCTTCCATATCACCTGAGTTTTATGGTTGAGCTGGTAGAGGAGGTGTCGTCTAGCAGGTTGTCCCTGAGGAATTTGGCACTGTTGAGGGTCTCATGACCAACATGTAGCCATACCATTTCTTAAAGCATAACTAATTTGTGAAATTGCAATATTAGTGCTTCCTGACATTCTATAAGATCAGCTCCTCTGTGATATAAATTGTGAAGACTGAAACCTGGAGTTTTATTATAAAACTCCAGCTGGCCAGGAACAAGAAATGTAAAGCTACA
>JBNKBO010000196.1:0-518 GCA_050287265.1 Sideroxydans sp.
CTCTACCAACTGAGCTATTCCCGCAGAAGAGAAGGTGCGCATTATATTGAGAAAGATTTTTGTGTCAACAATGATGCGAAAAAATCCGCAATTTCACGAATAGTTTTTTGCATATGTATAATGCGCGCCCCATCGCAATGTAAAAAAATCTCTACAGATTTTTGCGTCTCCAGCCCGGATGGTGAAACTGGTAGACACAACGGACTTAAAATCCGTCGGGAGGAAACTCCTGTGCCGGTTCGATTCCGGCTCCGGGCACCAGAAAAAGTCGTTTCAGAATCCTGCACTTGAATCTTTTCTTCCAGCACAACCCCGTTTTTCCCTGTAATGACGGGGAATAGCGGCGATGAAAAAATTTGTGGTCTATATATTTTTACCTATTGCAAAAGCACAGAATATCTAGAACAATCCGCCTCTGAGTTGATTCCACCCGATAAACAAAGGAGAAACGTATGAACCGTAAAGAACTGATTGATGCACTTTCCGCAAAGACAGGCAGCAGCAAGGCTGACGCAGAT
>JBNKBO010000197.1:0-514 GCA_050287265.1 Sideroxydans sp.
CCGGCCGCATCTTTTCAGGCGCTCATAAGCAGTTCGTAAGCGCGCCGTATAAAGTTACGACAAGTTCCACAAAACAAAAAGCGAACGCAACCCATTGACCCATAAAGGGGCGCATGGCTTACTAAAGTGGCGGAAGGAAGTGTAAAGTCTGAGACCGGAAAACTTGAAAACCGGCAAGGGTTTGCGCCCTTCGTGAGTTCGAATCTCACCGCCTCCGCCAGAGTATTTTCCCGTCTTTTCTGCATGTCGAGCGCTGGCATTGTGTCCGGTGCGCTCATCGCGTGCGCTGAACACGACCCAAACGGATCAGCAGGCTTGTCACCGACTTGCCGTATGGGGGAAAACCGGGTGTCATCGGGCTTCGTTAGCGTTGTGGGTTCTTGAACACAGACCCCAATGTGAGGAGCCCAACCCATGTCTCATCGTCTGAAGCCGCTCGCGGCGGTCTTGCTGATTGGCTTGTCCACCCAGGTTTTGGCTGCCGGCTGCAGCGGGAACGTGATGATGGGCGATG
>JBNKBO010000198.1:0-514 GCA_050287265.1 Sideroxydans sp.
ATAAGTTGAGTACATTTGTGTTGTATTCAAGTCTTGGGTTCCCAAGTATTTACCGACTAACCCTTTGGAATCCAAAACTCGGACGTCTCTCTCTTGTCATATGTAGAAAGGAGGATTCGAGATGGAGAACATGAGCTTTGACGATCTCGGTCTTTTGCTTGGAGTGATTGAGATATGGGTGGTTCTTCATATCCTTGTTTATGGACTTCAATTCCCTGTTTGCAATGTGACATTTTCACTTACTCTGTGAGCTTTCTCATACACTCTCTCTGTATGCTTATTTTAAATGTGAAATTGCTCTTGTGCTCACTTGATATCGTAGCATGTATGATAATTGCTCTATCTTGTATCTTGCTTCTTATACGGTTTGATTTGTTTGCCGCTTGTGGAGTGCATCAGTCACATTATTCTTGCTTATTGTGCGGCTTGATTTGTTCTTCGCTCTGTGTCACATTGCTTTGGTTACGATACATGTTGTTCCATCATGGTATCCGTCTCCAGTATAGATGTGACC
>JBNKBO010000199.1:0-508 GCA_050287265.1 Sideroxydans sp.
CCTTATCCTCTCTCGCTCTCTCTCGATCTCTCTCCGTCTCTCTCTCGCAGGTCCACGCGGAGGCCAACGTGGAGCACGAGGTCGGTGTGGCCCTCGACGGTCGAGGGGTGGGTCACCGTCGAGCGCAAGGTGGCCCTTCCTCCACCACCACGGCGAGCGGTGCGCGGGATCCGGCTCCTCCACCAAGTAAGCTCCAGCGGTGCGCGGGATCCGGTGCCACCCTCTGGGCCACCTTCATCGACGGCATCATCATGTTCATGTAAGCTCCCCCTGCTCGGGCGCCACCCTCTCTCTCTCCCACCACTCACATCCGTCCTCATCCACTGCGCGAGGTGTCGCGTGCCATGGCACACTAACAGCGGCGCGCTCCTTGAGCTCACGGAGGATGTCTAAATCTGGAAGGCCATGTCAGAGTACGCAACGGCTCCGGTCTCAAGCGGCGGCTCCAGTCTGAAGCGAGATGGAGGTGGTGCTCGGCACCGGCAAAGAGTACGCGGCGGTTGAGGTG
>JBNKBO010000200.1:0-510 GCA_050287265.1 Sideroxydans sp.
TAGGCATCCATGTCCTTCACCACCACCTTGAGCTGGTAGTCGGCATCCTGCCCGGTGATCAGCAGACATTCGAGCACCTCGGGAATCTCGCGCACCGCCGACTCGAAGGCCTCGAAGCGCTCGGGCGTGTGCTGGTCCATCGAAATATGGATCAGGGCCATCAGGGACAGTCCGAGCGCCTTGGGGTCGACCAGCGCACGATAGCCGATCAGGAAGCCGGCCTCCTCGAGCGCCCGCACGCGACGCAAGCAGGGTGACGGAGAAAGGCCGATGCGGTCGGCCAGATCCTGGTTGCTGATCCGCCCGTCCTCCTGCAATACGGCGAGAATCTGGCGGTCGTATCGGTCTATTACCATAGTTATGCTCTATATGTGATTAATTGCGCAATTTCCTGCCGAATTATCCCATCCCGCAGTCACAATACGCAAGCACATTTCGTTCGATGACCAATAACATGGCGCCATGTGAATCGAGGAGTCCCATCATGTTGAAGCAACCCGCCGCCAAGTA
>JBNKBO010000201.1:0-510 GCA_050287265.1 Sideroxydans sp.
CCTATGCGGAACTGGGTTACCCGGATGAGCTGTTTAAACACAAATTAGTCGCTGCTATAGATTTGCTACTCGACACACCACAAGTCAGCTACCCGATTGCGCTAGTGCGCCCGTCCGTGGTGTATGAATTTGCTGATGCCGAATTAGAACAGCTACCTGCAGCACAAAAGCAAATGCTGCGGCTTGGCCCTGCTAACCAGCAAAAGATTAAGACGTTGCTGCGTGAGTACAAAAAGCTGTTGCAGCAGCCCTGATTTTTACCGCAGCATGGCTTGCAACCGGCGGGGCTTTTGCGCATAATGCGCGCCTGCTGAGAGATTAGCAGTTCAATGGTAGCCCCATTGGTCCTCTCGCAATACTAGTAAGCGAACCTGGTCAGGTCCGGAAGGAAGCAGCCACAGTTTATGATGTATGTGCCGGGATGTGGCTGGTGGGGTTGCCACCCAACTTCTGCTTGACAATAAAATCCTGTTTAACGATTTCCAAGGCCTGTAATACTAGTGCGGCATC
>JBNKBO010000202.1:0-510 GCA_050287265.1 Sideroxydans sp.
ATGAGGAAGACCTTAGCACAGAGGATTGGCTATTCAGAGGCTATTTTGGCCTATGAGAGGAACTTGCTAGATGCCCTCATGAAGCTCGTGTGCTTTGATGTTTTTGAGTGCATTGTGGATGAGATTTGGAACATCGCCACCATCCCACTGAGATCATGTGGATTTGCACCATTTATTCAGTACATGATTGAGGTGGTGACTCATGAGAAGTTCTATAAGGATGTAGCACATGAGCCACTTCACCCCGCAGTGCCCAAGGATCCAAGGGCTTCTCATGCTGGTTCTTCTGCCGCTCATTCTTGCACTACCCGTAGTGGTGGTGCCCCCTCCGCTCCTGCTACCAACTCCGGCATCTTGAAGATGCTCTGGGGTATCTTTGCCACATGTCGGTGCACTGATCAACGTCTGGATGTGATGGATTAGCGCCTTCAGATTGTGCGGCCCAACCAGGAGATTATTCACAGCCAGCGGGATGAGCCGCTCCAGGAGTTCCCCGGTGTCCATGTCTTC
>JBNKBO010000203.1:0-509 GCA_050287265.1 Sideroxydans sp.
AATAGTGCAGCGCTGGCCCAGCTGACCACTCCTAGACATGGATACAGTGGTGATACAACCCGACAGGACGGCACCACGACGCTGACCATGTTCAGTACAACAGGTTGATGAGATAAGACCAGGCATGCCCACACCGTTGAGGATATCATTTGCTACTCCTAGCCATTGTGTCCTACACCATAGGGTTTGACCTGCCCCGAGGCCACCTGTCAGGCCTCATGACTCATTGTAACTGCCCGACCTTGAGCTATAAAAGGCTCGGGCAGGCGCCTCTTCACGGGGACGGACGAAAAAGGCAGGCTCAGACAGGGCAGGCTTGAGCAATACAACTCAATTCTCCCGTGGACGTAGGGTATTACACTCCGGCGGCCCGAACCACGTAAATCTTCATGTTCACCGTGTTCATCCATAGCGAGCCCTAGACACTTAAGCCCACTCCAACAAAGAATCACAGCGGGGCTGCTCTTGTAGCAGTGTCGGTGGAAGTGTCAAAATCACTTCGACACATG
>JBNKBO010000204.1:0-506 GCA_050287265.1 Sideroxydans sp.
AGTTACTCCTGGTTAAAATCGCCGCGCTGGAAAGGCAAGCCGATGGAGGTGGGGCCCCTGGCGCGGGTGTTGATGTTGCATGCCAAAGGGCATGAGCAGACCCGCGAACTGGTCGACATGACCCTGAAGATGCTCGATCTGCCAGTGCAGGGGCTCTTCTCTACCCTCGGCCGTACAGCGGCACGGACCCTGGAAACCAAGATCATCGCCGACGCCATGTTTGGCTGGTTCCAGCAGTTGATCGCCAACATCAAGGCAGGCGACCTGAGAACCTTCAACGAGGCGCTGTGGGAGCCTTCAACCTGGCCGAAGGTGGCAAAAGGGGTTGGCTTTATGGAGGCGCCACGCGGTGCGCTGGGCCACTGGATCGTGATCAAGGATGGCAAGATCGATAACTACCAGGCGGTGGTTCCCTCTACCTGGAATGCCGGTCCCCGTGATAGTGAGGGCAAGGACGGTCCTTACGAGGCGGCGCTCAAGGGACACGCGCTGCATGACCCGAAACA
>JBNKBO010000205.1:0-506 GCA_050287265.1 Sideroxydans sp.
GCACCGAAGGATTCCCTTTCATCAGCATCTCTGTACAGCTTCTCACCCTCATTGTCACTCAAGGGAGAGTACTCTTCATCGTCTTCGTCTTCATTGTTGACGTCATGGTCCTCCTGCTGCTGCTGCTCCTCACTAGGTGTGCCTTGAGCAGCCAGGCTACCAGGTACCACTAGCTCAATCTCAAAAGGCTCCTCCTCCTGAGATGTGCACGGTGGTGAGTCGTGTTGTGGCTCCTATGGCGGTGGCACGTCCCGAGGTGCCAACTGACCAGTGGGCTGACAGCCGATGCTCTAGCGGGCGGTTAGGCGAGTGCGAGCCATCTATTATTGAAACAAGAAGAGTGTAAGATAACAAAAAAAAATTTAAAGCACCCCTAGAAATAGGGACAAGGGAAAAATAGTTTTGTAATATATGTCCTTAAGAGCGTCTGGTTTAGCTAGGCTGGTGTCCTATGGTCAACACAGCTCTGATACCACTTATCATACCATGTTCTGCGAAAACAGAAA
>JBNKBO010000206.1:0-506 GCA_050287265.1 Sideroxydans sp.
CGGCGTAAGCCGATTCTGAGGTCGGCATCTTTAGTGCAAGGTGTCATTCTTATTCGTCGAGTTACCACTTCCGCAATTGTCTTTCATTTCTTAATCTTTCGCTCAAAACTCTGTAATCGAATTCAAAACTCAATTTGTAATAAAGTTTAACTTTCAGAGAATTTCATTTGTTAAATTCTTGTATGTGATGTATTAAGTGTTGTTACTTTGATAATGATACCTCATAATGATCCTGATTTTGACTAATCATCCTTACTTAAGGGTGAGACGTCACACTCATAGTCTTTAGGTGGCACTGAAAGGACGTTATAAATAGCAAAAGTCAATCCTGTTGCCAGAGGCCAACCATGAGTGAACTCAGATTCATCTTCAGGATTTTAAGTCTATTGAGGACTATAACCACGCTATTCATATGGTCTACGCAAAATTGTGGTTTTGTGAGAATGAACCATCAGAGGAGGATAATATTGAAAAGACTCTTCAAACTATGCTCCCTTCTGATCGGG
>JBNKBO010000207.1:0-504 GCA_050287265.1 Sideroxydans sp.
GGTTTGTTGGGAAATACCTTTGATCACATCCAGGATGTGCCCGATGTTGTCGGTACTGGCATTAAGGGTTTCGATCTGAGTGCAGGACAGGCTGATCTTCTGCGACAACTCGGACATCGCCTGGATAGTTTGCTCCACCACTTTACGACCATCGTCAGCTTGTTCGCTGGCACCACTGGCGTGCTGGGACGCATCCGCGGCGTTACGCGCGATTTCCTGGGTGGCAGCACCCAGTTCGTTGATGGCTGCAGCCACGCTGTTGGTACGCGCGCTCTGTTCGTCAGAACCGATGATCGACGCATTCGATGAAGCCATGACACGCTGGGACAAATCGTGCACCTGGCGCGTTGCCGAAGACACTTCGGAAATCGACGCGTGGATTCGCTCGACGAACTGGTTGAATGCGCTGCCGACCTCGCCGAACTCATCCTTGCTGGTCACGTCGAGGCGTCGGGTCAAATCACCTTCGCCTTGGGCAATGTCCTGCATGGCCACGCCCATGGT
>JBNKBO010000208.1:0-504 GCA_050287265.1 Sideroxydans sp.
CAGGCCGATCTCCGCGGTCAGTGCCGAACCGGCTCGGCCGGCAAACAGCAGCGCCGCCACCACCGGCCCCAGCTCGCGCACCAGGCTCAGTGCCACCATGGTGCCCAGCGACTCCTCGGCACCAAAATCGGAGAGGGTGTTATAGCCCTGCAGGCCCAGCACCATGCCGACAAACAGCCCGGAGACCAGGATAATCAGCAGCGACAACACACCGACCGAATAGATCTGTTGAATCAACAGGCGGGGCCGCACCAGCACGCTGGGGATCCCGGCGAGGATGTAATAAAAGAGTATGTGGCCACGACCCAGCCGTTCGAAGAATTTCAGGCCGCTCTGACCCAGGCGCTGCAACCAGTCCAACATCAGCGTCGCCCTCCATCACTGCCAGCCAGCAGGTCTTCGGCATAATCCGGTGCCGGGTAGTGGAACGGCACCGGCCCATCGGGCAGGCCGTCGAGAAACTGCTTGGCCCACTCGGACTGGCTCGCACCCTTCAGGTGATCC
>JBNKBO010000209.1:0-500 GCA_050287265.1 Sideroxydans sp.
AAATGTGGAAGTACCATCCGGCTACACCACGAACGTCTCATGGCTTATTTCATTTCCAGATCTAAAAGTAGCTCCTAGCGTGATATCTCATGATTACCATATATTGCTTATGCAGGTGGTTGCTGTTGGAGTTCGGAATATCCTACCGGTCAATGTTTGGGAGGCTATAATGAACTTTTGTTTTTTCTTCAATGCAATTGGTCAAAAAGTACTAAGTGAAGAAGCTCTCGAGTCATTGGAAAAAGGCACTATGAAACTTTATGCTTCCTAGAGATGTATTTTTCATCCAAATTTTGCGACATCAGCGTCCATTTCACAACTCATCTTATTAAGGAGATAAAGCTACTTGGCCCTGTGTTCCTTCACCAGATGTATGAGTATGACATATTCAATGGCATACTAAAGTCATTCGTTAGAAATTGAGCTTACCCTAAGGGTGGCATGGTACAAGGATATTGTACAGAGGAAGTCATAGAGTGGGCTCTAAACTATGCTAACCC